>DAOUMN010000040.1:0-52474 GCA_034411135.1 Bellilinea sp. | reverse complement strand
CCATTAACCAATATTCCCTACTGCTGCCACCCGTAGGTGTATGGACCGTGTTTCAGTTCCATTGTGGGGGGCCACCCTCTCAGGTCCCCTACCCGTCATCGCCTTGGTAGGCTATTACCCTACCAACTAGCTGATGGGACGCAGGCCCCTCCCGAAGCGACTTTCGCCTTTAATTCTCCGGCATCTAATCCGGGGAATCACATGCGGTATTAGCAGCCCTTTCGAGCTGTTATCCCACACTTCGGGGCAGGTCACCAACGCGTTACTCACCCGTTCGCCACTAAGGATGTATTGCTACAACCTCCGTTCGACTTGCATGTATTAAGCACGCCGCCAGCGTTCATCCTGAGCCAGGATCAAACTCTCCGCAAAAATAGCACCTTTTCAGGTGTTCGTTACGGAAATTGAACAGAGCTCTCTTTCTTTGGCTATCCTTCCTATCACTCTTCAGTTGTTAAGGTTCCGCTTGCTTCCGAGGGCCAGAATTCACGCTACCATCCCGGCAAGTTTTTGGCGATAAAATCGCCGATGTTTTCCTCGTCGTTACTCTTTGGTCAACACCGGCGCATCTCTCGACGTCCTTGCCAGGTCTGGTCCCTCAATCTCAAACCCGTTTTCAGTTGTTATCGATCCGCTCTTTCGGCAAGATCTCTTCGCAGTTTGGGACTTATATTTTACCCATACTGCCCGGGCTTGTCAAGGGTTTTTCCGTAAATTCTTCGGAAGTGGCGTATTTGGTTTTCATCGGTCTGCCCTCTCTGGCGAGACCGGGCTGCCTTTTCAGACAACGGGCTGGATTATACTCCGATCCCCCCACCTGTCAAGGGATTCGATGACCAATTTTCAAAATTCATCCCCTTTTTGCATCCACCCCGGAACGATCCTTGCACCCGGAACTTTTGTCCCTCCTCAGCCGTCATGATCGTGTACCGGCTGGCTATTCCGACCGATTAACTCGTCATTAATCACAGGATGTTATAATTTCTACTATGAAAGCCACCTCCACCCTCACCTACTCGCACCAGCGCCGCCTGATCGACCAAGTTCTGGCTGCCCTGGTTTTTGCCGCCATTTCGTTTACCGGTTTAACCATCTTCCTGGTCCTCGCTTTTCAGCTATGGTTTTCCGGGCGCATTTTTCCCGGTGTGCAGGTTGCCGGTATCAATGTAGGCGGGCTGACCAGCGCCGAAGCCGCTGAGCAAATTGCCGCCGGATTGACTTTCCCTCAGCAGGGACGCATCCTGTTGCAGGACAACCAGAATGTCTGGCTTGCCAGCCCGCAAGAATTGGGACTCTTCCTCGACCCCGGCGCTTCTGCCGCTGCCGCCTACCGCGCCGGACGGCAGGGCGGGCTTTTCCAGCGCCTTGGCGATCAGTTCACAGCCCTTTACGAGGGTAAATCCTATGCGCCGGTGCTGCTGTTCGACCAGCGCCTGACCTACGCCTATCTCAGCCGCATTGCCAGCCAGATCGACCGCCCCGTCATCGAAGCCAACCTTGGGCTGGAAGGCGAGGAAGTGACCGTACGCTCTGGCGAGATTGGACGCACATTGGATCTCGACGCTTCGCTGGCATTGGTTTCCGCTCAGGTTCAGTCTCTGCAAGAAGGTGTGGTGCCGCTGGTGGTCAAGGAAACTCCTCCTTTCATCCTGGATGCCAGCGCGCAAGCCGAAATCGCCCGGCGCATCCTCAGCAAACCACTCACCCTGACCATGCCGGAAGGGCTGAGCGCTCCCGGCAGTCCGTGGACGTTTGACCGCACCACGCTCGCCTCGATGCTGACCATCGAACGCGTGCGCAGCGACCAGGGTGAAACCTACGAGGTCGCACTTAACAGTGAGATGCTGCTCACCTTCCTCTCCAACCTGGCTCCTCAGTTGCGCGCCTACCCACAGAACGCACGCTTTATATTTAATGATGATACCCGCCAGCTCGACCTGCTCCAGGCGGCGGTAATTGGGCGGACGCTCAACGTTGAAGCCACCCTGCGAGCCATTCAGGACGGGCTCAAACAGGATCAACACACCATTCCTCTGGTGTTCGATTTCACCAACCCACCGGTTACCGACGATTCAACTGCCGAGAGCCTGGGGATTACCGAACTGGTCGTTCAGCAAACCTCGTATTTCTACGGCTCCAGCCGCGAGCGGGTGCAAAACATCCAGGCGGCTGCCAGCCGCTTTCACGGGCTGCTGGTGCCCCCCGGCGCCACCTTCTCGATGGCGGATGCGCTGGGCAACATCAGCCTGGATAATGGCTACGCCGAGGCGTTGATCATTGTCGGCGGACAAACTATCAAGGGCGTAGGCGGCGGCGTCTGCCAGGTGAGCACCACATTGTTCCGCACGGCGTTTTTTGGCGGCTTTCCCATCGTTGAACGCCACGCGCACGCCTATCGGGTCAGCTACTACGAGAAAACCTACGGTAACCGCATCGATGCTTCGCTGGCTGGTCTGGACGCGACGGTGTACGTCCCAATTGTGGACTTCAAATTCACCAACGACACGCCCTATTGGCTACTGATGGAAACCTACGTCAACCCCAACACCAGCAGCATCACCTGGAAGTTCTACTCCACTTCCGATGGGCGCAGCGTCGAATGGAATACCACCGGTCCGGTCAACATTGTCGAGCCACCCAAGCCACTCTACAAGGAAAATCCCGAATTGGCGCAAGGTCAAATCAAACAGGTGGATTGGGAAGCCAAAGGCGCAGAAGTGACCGTCACGCGCACCGTGTACCGCAACGGACAGGTTTACTTCAACGACCGGGTATATACCCGCTACCAGCCCTGGCAGGCGATCTATGAATACGGTCCTGGCACCGAGATCCCAACCCCAGAGGCTGAAAACGGGGAATAGCCATTACAAAGAAACAACTCCGGCATTATCCCTGTCGCCAGAGTTGTTTCTTCTGCACGATCCCCTGACGTCGTCGGCAGTGGGACGAAATTGGCAATGAAATCACCCCGAAAATCAGTGCGTTGAAATTTCAGGTTTTTCAAAAGATACGTATAATATACTAAGAAAACACTCTAAAGAGTGTATAGTTACGCTCTGAAATCACTCCAAAAGACCGCTCAAAGGACGTGAATGCCCCCCGGCGAAGCCCGCTTCAGTGAACTGCTGCAACGCGCCATCCACCGCATTGCCTTCCTAGAAAACAAAACCCGCCAGGCGGTATTCGATGAAATCGGTTACGCGCTTGGGCGGCAAGGCGGCAGCGCAGTACAATATTGGGTCTATCATCAGCGCATTCCCGCTCGCCTGGAAGACGTGGAAAACCTGGCCCGAGTGATTGCCCGGCGCAACGGCTGGGAAAACGACAACGATTTACGCACCTTCCTCGACCGGGGCGGACACCCGCGCGCCGACACCCTGACCCGTCAGATTTTTCCCGAACATCCCGGCGAAGCCGACTCGTCGCCGGAAATCGCCACCCATCAGGCAGCCTTCATTGTCGGACCGCCCATTCTCCTGCCGCGCCAGTTCTTCGGGCGAACCCGTGAACTGCGCCGCGTGTTTACCGCACTCAACACCGCCTTGATGCAGAACGTTGCCATTACTGGTCTTTCGCGCAGCGGCAAGACCTCTTTGCTACACTACCTGCACAAGATCACCCGCACACCACTGGCAGAACTGCGCCCAGGGCAGTACCAGACCTGGCTGAACGAACCGCAGCGCTATCGCTGGGTGTACGTAGATTTTCAGGACCCGCGCGTATGTCACCGCGATGGCTTGATGCACTACATCCTGCGCCAGTTAAATTTCCCTGCCCCGCCTACGGTTAACCTGATTCAGTTCGTGGATATCATCTGCCGTTACCTGGTCAGCCCAACCATCATCCTGCTGGACGAGATTCAAATTGCACTGAGCAACCCGGAATTCACCCAGCAGTTCTGGTGGAGCCTGCGCTCGCTCTCCTCTAACCTGACTGATGGTAAACTGGCTTTCGTAATTGCCGCGCAAAACAAACTACCGGTTGTGCAGGATCATAGTAAACCTTCGCCTTTTCTCAACATTTTTGGACACCTGATTCACCTCGCCCCGTTGAGCGACGAGGAAGCACTGGAATTGATCGCATCCAGCCCGCTGCCCTTTCCGGCAGAGGACATAGAATGGATTTTGACTCAGTCGGGACGCTGGCCCGCCTTGCTGCAGATCCTGTGTAGCACCCGTCTGGTGGCACTTGAGGAAAACCAGACCGGCGAAGCCTGGAAAAACGACGCCCTGGCAAATATCAAACCCTATCGCTACCTGCTTGAAGATCATGAGCATTGAATCTGCCCGCGTAAAGGTCGTATCGCCGCTGCGCATCCTCTTCTGGCTGCTGGTGCACCCGTCTGCCTGGCAAGACTGGCTGGCGAAAATCGACCCCAGCCTGCCAGCCAACTTTTCCCTGACCGAATTGAACTCCACCCAGCGCCGCAATCCGCTGTTGATTCGAATCATGATCCACACCTGGCTGGTGCAATCCGTTCTGGTGCTGATCGCGATATACCTGGTCCAACTGGTGATTATGCGCGACCTTTCCACCCTGCCACTTAACCTGGCAATTGGCTTGGGGTATGCGCTTAGCGCCGGTCTGAGCGGCGCACTGCTCAGTGGAGTAGCCACAGGATTGGTGCTTGGATTTTTCCTCGGGGTTGGGGTGGGCAGCCTTTCGCAGCAAATGGATACCTATTTCCTGGTTACTTCACTGGCAGCCGGGATGGCAGGCGCAACTCTGATCCATTTGAATTCCCCACAGCGGCGATCGTCCATCTTGCGCTGCATCCTGGGGCTGTTGACCGGGCTGCTGGTTGCCGCGCTGGTTATCACAATCTTTTGGGCAATTGTCTCAGGAGAACTACAAAACACATCAGTGCCGCTTGCCATCGATCAAAATCTCAGCGCTCAATTATTAATACTGCAAGTGTTGTTGGGGCTGCCCATTGCACTCACTTTATTATGGATAGCCCTGCGCCTGCGCAGTTCGCAAAACGGGGCAATTCTCCTGGCACCGGCTGTCCTGCTGACCGCCTGGATGGCAATCGGCTATATCGGTATGGTAACCCAGCCGAGCACTTCGCCCTCGATGAATT
Organism: Bellilinea sp.; assembly: GCA_034411135.1. GTDB lineage: Bacteria > Chloroflexota > Anaerolineae > Anaerolineales > Anaerolineaceae > Bellilinea. The sequence continues at coordinate 47,391 of DAOUMN010000040.1, read as the reverse complement.
TCACCGCTGGCATGCTCGGCGGGACGTTCATCCCCTTTTTGTTTGGCATGACCAACACATTCACCAGCCGCATTGGCGGAAACAATGCCGGCGCAATTGCTGCCGCGCTGGTCGCTGGCGCAGGGTGGACTGCATTGGGTCCGCATGTCCTCTCGGGATATGAACACAACCCGCGCTATATGGTGGTTTCTTTCCTGATCCTGGCGCTGTGCTTGACGCTTTCCATCTGGCGGCCGGTGGTGACCTTTCCATTCATAGCCGTCTGGAACAATCTGCTGCTCAACCTCGACCACAACCGCTCTTCCGGCTTGCGCTGGTTCCGCCACCACGCTGCGTTCTGGGATGAAAAACAGCGCTTTGTATGGCCCGACCTGGACGAATACCTGCTGCTACTGGCAGAACGCGAACCCGACCAGGCGCAAGCGATATTCGCCAGGCTGGCGGTTACCCCGCAGCGCCGCGCCGTGCAGCGCGTGCAGATCGAACTGACCGCCCGCCAGTTGGAAGCCTGCGCGGACATTCGTGCGATTGCCACCGCCCACCAGTATACCGCCACCGGACTGTTGGAAGGTCCGGTATCCATCCTGCTTTCAGCATTGCATAGCATCAGCCAGGACACCGGGCGCGCCTTGCAACAAGCCACTCCCTACCAGGTGCGCATTGGGCTGGGCGCTGCGCGGGACAGGCTTTCCCTGCTACAAAATGAACTGGTGATCAGCGCATCGCTTGCCGCTCAGCGCTTTACTCCCATCACCCATCAATGGATTCAGATCCTTTCCAGCCACATCGAATCGCTCGGCGCTGCCGCCCAGTACCCGCAAGAAATCCCCAACCCGTACATCTGCGGTATGCCGCTCAATGAACGACAATCTTTGTTCGTCGGGCGCAGTGAAATCATCGAACGCCTGGGCAACCTGCTGGCTGATCCGCGCTGCCCACCGCTACTACTGTACGGACAGCGCCGGATGGGTAAAACCTCCCTGCTGCTCAACCTGAGTCATTTCCTCACCTCCAGCATTGTGCCGTGTTTCATCGACTGCCAGGGGTTGGCGGGCTACCGCGACAGCAATGAGCTGCTACCAGAGTTCACCGAATTGGTGCGCCAGGCTGCATTGCGCTACCGCAGCCTGGAACTGCCCCCATTTGGGCACAGCAACGAAGTGAGCGTCTATTCAAAGCTCAACCAGTGGGTCAACACTGCTGAAAAAGTGCTCCAATCCCGCCGCCAGACCCTGCTGCTGGCGTTAGATGAATTCGAAAGTCTGGAAGGGGTAATGAATGCGCAGCTGGATGTGACTCGTGTCTATCTCGCATTTGCCCGCCACATTGTGCAACACCATTCTCACTTCAAGTTGTTGCTAGCGGGCACCCACCTGCCAGAGGAAATCCCGCTTTGGCATGACTTTTTGATCAACGCGCGCGTGCTCAAGATCGATTACCTCACCGAGCAGGAAACGCTCCCGCTGATCGAGAAACCGGTCAGTAATTTTCCGCTCACCTATCTGCCCGGCGTCAGCCAGCAGATTTACGCGCTCACCCGCGGACACCCCTATCTGGTGCAATCGCTTTGCTTCGAGTTGGTGATGCTCAAAAACGAGCAGCCGCTGGATATCCGCTTTCACGTCCAACCGGAGGATGTTCAAATCGCCGCCGAATGGGCTTTGGCAAGCAATGTGTTCTTTTTTAACGACCTGTTCCACACCCAAATCAATTCCGACGCCGCCGAAATGGCAATCAGCCTGGCGCGCTGCGGAAAGCATGCGGTCATTCCGGCACAGGAATGGCAAAACTCTTTCCCGCTGACCTTCGAGCGCGGGCTGACCGACCTGCTGCGGCGTGATCTGGTCGAGCCGCACGGCGACGGGTACCGCTTCCAAATCGAGTTTATGCGCCGCTGGTGTGCCGCCCAGCCCTTCCCGCATCAAAACCAGTCATCTGCCTCGTAGCGTTCCCAGTCTTGTTCGCTCCAGCCGTATTTGCCACGCAGGGGCACAAAGCTGACCGGGATGATGCTCTCAAAGTCCAGTTTTCCGCCCTCTTTGCTCCACACCTGCAGCACCTGATCCATGCGGCTGCCGATCGGGATGACCAGCCGCCCGCCTTCGGCAAGTTGTTCCAGCAGCGGCGGGGGCGGCGCGGCTGCCGCTGCGGTCACCAGGATGCCGTCGTACGGTGCGGCAGCTTGCCAACCCAGGCTGCCATCGCCGATATGCAGGTGGACATTGTGGCAGCCCAGTTCCGCCAGCGTTTGCGCTGCTCGCTGCAATAGCCCGGCGTGCCGTTCCACCGAGTGCACCTGCGCCGCAAGTTCCGCCAGGATGGCAGCCTGATAGCCGGAACCGGTGCCCACCTCCAGCACCCGTTCGTGCCCTTGCAGCGCCAGCAGCGAGGTCATCAACGCGACGATGTACGGCTGCGAAATGGTTTGCCCCTTGCCAATCGGCAGGGGACCGTCGTCGTAGGCACGCGAGTGAAGCGACTCTGGCACAAAGCGGTGGCGCGGCACCTTGCGCAGCGCATCCAGCAGGCGTGCATTGCGCAGCCCGCGCCGTTCGATCTGCTCGCGCACCATTGCCTGGCGTTCGTGGGTGTACAGGTCTTCTGTGGTCACATTTTTATTAAAGCATGTTTCCACCGAATTACAATCCAAATCACGGTCTTTAAGCTATGCCGGAATGTATACCAATTTGTTCTTTTAGACAGGTATAAAGATCAGCAAAAAGACAGGTTATGGTTTTCGTTCGTAAACCCGCCCAAATTCATCCTGATAGCGCAGTTGCCAGCGTTCCAGGAAGGCAGCCGAATCCAGGTATGCCGGGCATTCTTCCGGCTGGTATGTCCAAAAATTGGCACAGAAGGTGACGTAATACTGTGGGTCGCGCTGGGGCACCTTATTTTCCAGCCCAAGCGGGTAGTGTAATTTGGTTGGGCGGTTGGTGTAGTTTTCGCCGTAGACGTAGTACATCAAGCCATGATCGATTTGCACCACCGAATCGCGGATGTTGCGGCGTACGTAATCGTAAGCCGAAAAATACCCATCCACTCCCACCGCTTCGCGAAACTGGTCGCGCAGCACAATATCGTTGCCTGGGTAAATGCGCAGCAGGTCGCGGTTGGGCAGGAACACCGCCGCCCCCAGCGCTACAATCAGCGCCGCTGCGGCGTAGCGCAGCCCGCGCTGTTGGCTGACCAGCGTCAGCAGTTTTTGCAATAGTGGCTCACCCAGCGCCAGGAACAGGACGAACAGGTAAGCCAGCAGGGCAATGCCAAATCGCCAGCCGATCTGAGTGGGCTGCTGGTTGCTGCCATAAAAAGCTGTTTGCGGTGTGACCGCAAACGCAGCCAGCAGCACCAGCAAGGTCAGCGCCTGGCTGGGGGTGGGCAGATTCAGCCAGCCCCCCAGAAATTGCCCGTCTGGCGGTTGGTTTTTTCTGCCCCGCCCGCGCAGCCAGCCCCAGCCCGCCAGCAGCACAATCAACCCAACGCTGCCCAGCACGAACAAGAACAGCCTGGGTAGGTAGTTGTAGAAAAACGGGTTGGTCAGGTTGTTGAGGATGCTCCACTGGTTGTATTCCCACACCCCCGGCGGGAACAGGGTGTGGATGACAACCAAATTCCGTCCAATCCACGCCGCCGCCGGCACAGTAGCCAGCGCAGAAAGTACTATATCCAACCCCATGCGACGGGTAAACCGGCGCTGGAGCAGCGCGCGTCCCCAGCCGTACAGCAGCGGCAGCCACAACGGAAGCACTGCGTATACCCCCACCGGCTTGATCGCCAGGATCAGCGCGGTGCAAAACGCCAGCCCGGGCAGGTGGACGCCCCAGCGCTCACCGCGCGCACCAACCGGCGCATGCGCAACCGCCGCCAGCACCACCGCGGCGGTCAGCAGGTCGTTTTTGCCAATCATGAACGCCTGATCGCTGACAATCCACCACGGGTTGTTGGCAATCACCAGTGTACCGCTCAAAAACATGAACAGGGTCAACCAGGCGATCAGACCGCCCGGCAGGCGGGTGTAGCGCCAGCCCAGCGCCCAGACCGACAGGAACGCCAGCAGCGCAATCAATGCGTGGACGCTGCCAAACAGGGTTTCATTTCCGGTCAATAACAGCCCAAATGCCAGCAGGGATTCGTACCCATTGGGATACTCGCCGAATGGAATAGACAGATCCCAATACGTGCCGGTTTTGTACAGTTCGATGGCTTTGGGGAAATGGTACGCTCCCGCGTCCCAGTGTAAAACATCGCTGATGGGCGAATAGGGCCAGCGGATCAGCGGCAGCAGGATAACCAGAAAAAAGACCAGCAAGGCAATCAGCCAGGCAGCACGGTCGAGCAGGCGCAATTGGGTTGGTTCGCTTTCACGCACACCCGGCGCGTCCAGCAGCCCATTACCCCAGCGCAGGTAAACCACCAGGGCAACGGCAGTAAACAGCACTGCCAGCGCCAGCGCCGGCACCAGGCGAAACACACCAAAAAATGCCGTCACCTGTGCGGCGAAGACCAGTCCAAACAACAGGCAGACCAGCATTCCGGCTGCCAACAATACCGAGCGGGAAATGGAGTTCATCGCTTGCCGGGGTGTCCAATCATGAATGTGCAGGATTTGCTGCCAGTATAACGGCGAACGCCGGAATCGGCAACCTCACCGCTTCCGGCGCTCGTCAAGCAGCTCAAGCCAGGCTCAGCCCAAGCCCTTGCGCCGCTGAACCAGTTTGTAGATTTCCATCACCACCAACACCACGCTGGCAAGCGCGAAGAGCAGCAGCCAGTTCTGCCAGTGGATCGACTCGGTGCGCAGCAGCCCCTGCAGGAAGGGGATTTCGGTGGCAAGGATGTGCAGCCCAAGCGCGACCAGCATGCCAATCGTCAGCACGCGGTTGCGGCTCAGTGGCACGCGGAATGCCGACTGTTCCTCCGAGCGGCAGTTGAGCACATGGTAGAACTGCATCAACACCAACAGCGCCAGGAGAATGTTGCGTGCGCTGTCCAGTTCCATGCCCTGGCGCATCAGGTACACCCAAACGATTAAACACACCACTGCCATGGTCGTGCCGCTGATGGTCAATTGCTCGATCATCTTGCGATTGAAGATGCCCTCGCTGGGCTTGCGCGGCGGGTGACGCATCACCCCCGGTTCGCCGCCCTCGAACGCCAGGGCAACATCCTGAATACCATTGGTAACCAGGTTGAGCCACAGAATTTGCACCGCAATCAGCGGCACTGGGAATTGCAACAGGATGGCAAGCGCAATCAGGATCAATTCAGCAAAGCCGGTCGAAATCAGCAGCAAGGTGACCTTGCGCACGTTGGCGTAGGCAAAGCGTCCTTCCTCCACCCCGGCAACAATCGAGGCGAAATTGTCGTCCGTGACGATCATCGAGGCGGTGTCCTTGGCAATATCGGTGCCGGAGCCCATTGCCACACCGATATTGGCTTTCTTCAGCGCCGGAGCATCGTTGACCCCATCGCCGGTCACGGCAACGAATTCGCCCAGGCGGATCAGGGCATCGACAATTTGTAATTTCTGTTCCGGGCTTACCCGTGCAAAAACCGAGCGGTGTTTGACGCCCTCATAAAATTCGGGAATCTCCGGAGAGCCGATTTCCGCCAGTTCCCTGCCGGTGATTACGTCATCAGCGGTGGTAGCAATGCCCAATTCGCGCGCAATCGCCAGAGCGGTTGCCGGGTGATCGCCGGTAATCATGACCACTTTTATTCCAGCCTGTTGAGCGGTTGTCACCGCCTCACGCACCTCCGGGCGCAACGGGTCAATGAACCCAATCAACCCCAGCAGGGTCAGCCCCGGGTTCACGCCGCTTTCCAGGGCAGTCGTATCGCCTGCTCCGGCTGCCAGCGCCAGGATGCGGTAACCGGCTTCGGCGCTCTCCTGCGCCAGTGCCATGATGCCGTCATGATCCACAACGGTTTCGCCACCGGCGGTAACCATCCGGTCGCAGAACTGCAGCACCGTCTCGACCGCTCCTTTGACCACCAGGCGGGCAGCGCCATCCGCCTGGTATGCCACTGCCGCATAACGTTTTTCCGATTCGAACGGGATTTCGTTGAGGATGTTAACTTGTTGGCGCAATTGACTCGAATCAACACCGACCTTGTACCCAAACGCCAGTAGCGCCACATCCATCGCGTCGCCGGTGTGCTGCCACTCGTCGTTTTCACGCAACAGCGTGGCTTCATTGCACAGTACGCTCTCACGCGCCAATGTGCGCAGCCAATCCTGCAAGTCTGCCGAGATGGGGTTGTCCTGTGTGTCCGCCAGGCTGATCTCACCCTGGTCGTTGTACCCCTGACCACTCACTTGGAGCACGCGCCCATCGGGGGTTACGATGCGCTTGACAGTCTGCTGATTGACGGTCAGTGTGCCGGTCTTGTCGCTGGCGATTAGCGTACATGAACCCAGGCTTTCCACCGCGGTTAATTTGCGCACAATTACGTTGCGGCGCGCCATGCGGCTGGTGCCAAGCGAAAGCGCCACAGTCATTGCCACCGGCAGCCCCTCCGGGATGGCTGAAACTGCCATTGCCACCACCAGAATGAACACGTCGCTCAGCACTTCGCCGCGGGCAAACTGGATCACACCCAAAACGCCGGTAAAGCCGAGCACGACAAAACTGATCTGCTGGGCGAACTTCTCCATACGGATGACCAGCGGCGGCTTGGCGCCGGCCTCTTCGCTGATCGTGCGGGCGATCTTGCCCACCTCGGTATAAGGTCCGGTGGCGGTGACTATACCCACACCGCGCCCGGACAGCACCGTCGAACCGGCATACGCCATGTTCTTGCGGTCACCGACCGGCACATCCGCTTCCAACAGGGCAAGCGATTTTTCTGAAGGCAGCGATTCGCCGGTCAGAAAGGATTCATCGATGCGCAGGTTGTTAACCTGGATCAGGCGCATATCCGCCCCGACCTTATCGCCGGATTCGACCAGCAGGATATCGCCGGGCACCACTTCTTCAGCCGGGACGGTCAATACCCTGCCCAAGCGGCGCACCCGCGCTTTGACCTTGAGCAGGGTTTGCAGCGCATGCGCGCTCTGCTCCGCGCGCCATTCCTGCACCGTCCCGATGATCGAGTTGAGCAGGATGACAGCAAAGATAAACACCGCATCCTTATAGTCCTGCATCAACAGCGCGACAATACCGGCGATCAACAGGATGTAGATCAACGGGCTGGCAAACTGGTGCAGAAAGACCTGCAACAGGGTAGGCGGTTCTTTGGCGGGCAGTGTATTCCTGCCAAATTCACGCAGCCGCTCGTTGACCTGCTCCCCGCTCAATCCATCCGGCAGGGATTGCAGTTTGCGGTAAACAACTTCCAGGGATTCGGCGTGCCAGGGAATTACCCGCTGACCACCTTCGGTAAATTCGATTCTGGTAATATCCAGATCTTCAGGTCGCATGGGTTACCTCCGTTGCGATTCACTATTCCCCTCGTGAACGTTGGTTGTCGGCCTGATTTATTCAAGCGAACAATAGACTGGCTCAATTGCCCCGGCGCGGATTTGCCTTGCGGCGGGGCTGCGGTTCAGCCCGCGATACATAAGCCGGCGCCGTGATTGCGTAGATGCTGCACACCCGTCGGTCCATCATCCGGCTGCGAATGCGCGGGTCGATCTCATCCAGACTTTGCGCAGTGGTGATCACGGTCGGCAGTTTCCCATTATACCGATGATTGAGCAACTGGTACAGTTTTTCGCGCGCCCAGGGGGTCGCGCTCTGCGTGCCCAAATCATCCAGGATCAACAACGACGCCGAGCGGACTTCTTCGAAGCGCCGGTCATAGGACACCGTGCTGGACGGCGAGAACGCAGCGCGCAAATGGTCGAGCAAGTCGGGCACAACAACAAAAATCGGCTCCTCACCAGCCGCCTTGCGGAAATTGCCAATCGCCGCCGCCAGGTGGGTCTTGCCGCAGCCGTAATCTCCCATGAACACCAGCCAGCCGCGCGGGTTCTCGGCAAAGGTGACCGCCGCGTCGAAAGCTTTTTGCAGGCTTGCCCGGTCCTCAGGCAATAATTTCTCCCGCTCGCGCAGAGTGAAGGTGCCAAAGGTTTGTTCCCCCAGCAGCGCCAGCGAAGAAATGGACGACCGTTCACTATCCGCCATTGGCGAACGGTAATCTGGAGCGGAGATGTAGACCCGCGTCACGAGGTCGGCATCCTGCAAGCGCGATGCCACCCGCCCGTCGATTTCCTCGAGCATCAGGTTGGTGGTCACCACAGTGGGCAGGCGGTGAGTGTAACGGTAGTTGATAATCTGGTACAGTTTTTCTTCCGCCCACGGGGTAGTGTTCTGAGTGCCCAGATCGTCCAGCACCAGCAGGCGCACATTACGAATTTCGTCCAGGCGCTGCTCAAAGGTCTCGTCCGCACTACTGAAGGAAGCCCGCAGCCAGTCAAGCAAATCGGGCACGGTCAGGAAGATGACTCCCACACCCATGTCCATCACACTGTTGGCAATTGCCGCTGCCAGGTGGGTCTTGCCGGTGCCATAGGGACCCATCATGAACAGCCAGCCGGAAAGCGAGCGGGCATATTGCTGCGCCTGTTGAAAAGCGAATTGCAACGACCGTGCCTGCTGGTCGCCTAAACCGGAGCGCCCCTGAACCTTGAAGGTCTCGAAGGTCATCTCGCGGAACGCTTCCAGGTTGCTGATGCGCAGCAAACGCTGGCGCTCGCCAGCAGTAACCTCCAACTGGCGGCAGGAGCAGATCAACAGCCGACCAAAATCGGGGTGTCCAACCGGCAAATCGCGGCGGATAAAGCCCACCCCGGCGCATATCGGGCAGTTCGGGTCACCCGGCAAGCCCGCCGCGCGGCTGGCTTGCGGGGGCTCAGTGCTCGACGAATTCGCCATATTCTCCCTGGACATACCGGCGGCGATCTTTTTGAGATTTTCCTCGATTCGCTTGGTCATCTTCCCTCTCCAGTCGTGCGCGCAGAATAGCTTCGACATAGCGCCAGCGGCGCACATTATTTTCCACCGCAGCGCGTATGGCTTCCTCGATCCACTCGATGGGATAGGTCTGCTCGGCATCCTGCAGCGTTTCGGCAATCAACGGCGTGAGCGGACCGATGTTTTGTTCGTACAGACGGAAGATATTCGGGCGTTCTAGCGCCAGGCGCACCTCCGGGCGGGTGATTTGCTGCGGCGACCAATCGCCGTTTTGCAGCGCTTTTACCGCCGCCCGTCCGCGCGGGGAATTGAGAAAGTAGATGTTTTCCGCTTCATCGCCCTCGGCATCTGCCACGTGCAGCAGCGTACCGCGCTCCACCGCCCGCTGCAGGGCTTCGCGCAATTCCGCTTCGGCTTTCGTGCGAGTTTTTGCCAGCCCTGCCATCAGACGCTCGTCAGCCGCAAAATCGGTAAAGCGGATGAAACGCAGATCGCCTTCCATGCGGTCGAGAAACCAGAAAACGTACAGGGTAACTTTCAACTCCCCAAGGTGATCGATTTGTGGCAGCAGTTCGCTAAAAAATGCCGCCGGCAGCGGCGTGAGATGGGTTTTTCCAGGTGGGAAACCAGCAAATGGGCTCATCGCACACCTCACCGACCGAAGCCAGCGCCATCGGTTAGCCGGGCGGCGTTATCGAAGCGCGCCAGGTTATTGAGGAAGACCAGTTCAATACCTGGATGGGTGGGACCATTGCGGTGCTTGGCGACAATGATCTCGGCAATGTTCTGCCGCGGGCTGTCCTTTTCCAGCGCGTCCGGGCGGTGAATGAACATGACAATGTCGGCGTCTTGTTCCAGGCTGCCGCTTTCGCGCAGGTCGGAAAGCACCGGGCGCTTATCCGCGCGCTGTTCCACCGCACGCGACAGCTGCGCTGCCGCCAGCACTGGCACATTCAACTCGCGCGCCAGCACCTTGAGGTTGCGTGAAATGTACGAAACTTCCTGCACGCGATTATCGGTGCGCGTATCGCCGGACATCAGTTGCAAATAATCGACCATAATCAGGTCCAGCGGGTTCTCCATGTGCAAGCGGCGGCATTTGGTGCGTAATTGCAACGGGGTAATAGCAGGAGTATCATCCAGATAAATTTCGGTTTCAGCCAGCACCTCGATGGCATGCACAAATAGCGGCCATTCCTCATCCTTCAGTTTACCGCTGCGCAGACGCTGGGTGTCGATGCCGGTTTCCTGGGCAATCAGGCGCTGCACCAGCTGCTCGGCAGACATTTCCAGGGAAAACACCGCCACTCGCTTCTTGTGCTTTTGAGCGGCGTTTTTCGCCACCGACAGCAGAAAACCGGTTTTGCCCATGCCGGGGCGACCGGCAACAATCAACAAGTCCGATTTTTGCAAACCGCCAAGCAAGATATCCAGATCAACCAGACCGGTCGGCACCCCGTAAATATCTTCGGATCTTTGGGCAAGCAGTGCAATATGGTCGTAGTAATCGCGAAGAACCGTATTGATGGACTGCAAATCGTGCTGTAGGCGGCGCTCACTCAGGCTGAAGACCGATTTTTCCGCCTCGTCGATCAGCGTATCCAGGCTGCGGTGCGAGTCGAGCGCCAGTTTTGCCATCTCATTGGCAGCAGCGAGCATTTTACGCCGGATGGAAGACTCCTCGACGATGCGGGCGTACGCCTCGGCATGCAGCGAGGTGGGCGTTTGGGTCAGCAATGCCATGACATAAGCCTGCCCGCCAACCTCAAGCAGGTGACCGCTCTCCTCTAATTCACGGGTGACGGTCAGGTAATCGATCGGTACGCGCCGATCGTGTAGACGAGTGAAGGCTTCCCACAGCCAGCGATTACGGATGATGTAAAAATCCTCCGCCTTGACAATTTGCGCCGCCTCATAATACACGTCTGGGTTGATCAATACCGACCCAAGCAGCGCTTCTTCCGCCTCGCGGTTATGAGGATGCGCCTGATCCAGCGAAAACCCATTGTCTTCTACAGGAGGAAAATCATCGCTCATGGTCTATCGCAATCCAACTGAAAGATATCGTTATGCCCCCTTCGCGTCCAAACCAGTGGGGATGAAAAACCGGGGTGTTGATCAGCCCCGGCGTTGCTGCGTTCACGTGCCGCGTTTTGGGCTGTCGTCATCCGGCTCCGGCTTGTCCGGATTGTCGTCATCCTGTTCATCGTTCAGGTCATCGATCTTCAGATTTTGTAAAAAATCCTCGAAGACGGACAAACGCTCCTCGCTGAGGTTTTCATCCTCAACCGGAGCGGTTGCCGGCTCCACCGGCGTCGAGTCATTGGTTTGCAGGTCGCGTTCGGGAATAATCCCGGCGGTTTCCATCACGTCGCGCGAGACGAGGATCGGCACGTGTGCTCGCACAGCTAGTGCCAGTGCGTCGGAAGGACGCGAATCGATTTCGATCAGATGGCCGTTGTGTTCCACTACCAGGCTGCCGAAGAACACATCATCGCGCAGTGCCACAACCTCCACCCGTACCAGCCTGGCATTGAAGGTGTTGAGCATATTTTTGAGCAAATCGTGAGTTTGCGGGCGGGCAACTTCAATTTCCTGTAACGCAATGGTGATCGCTTCCGCTTCGTAGGGTCCGATCCAGATCGGCAAATACCGTTCTGCATTCACCTCGCGCAGTACCACAATCCGCTGTTGGTTGGTCAGGCTGACACGCACGCTGTCAATGACGACCTCTATCATTCTTGCCATGTTTCAACCTTTTCTCTCCACACGGACACAGGGAGTTTTCGGAAATCCAGCCAGACGACGAGCGCATATCTCCATCCAGGAACCATTCCCGCGCCCGTGGTTTTATTTTAACACGGGCGGAGAGGGGATGCAACAGGATTCCCCTCAACCTGAGACACCCCGGCTGCTCCCCAAATGCTGCGGCATGAAACATCCATGAACAAACCGTGGGGCAACTGGAATCATTTGAATGTTAACATTTTTGAAAACATTGAATTTCTTAAGTTTTAGGGTATAATAGCCATGTTTCTACGTAGCCTTTCCCGCATCCTTTAGCGGGAAATTCTTATCCATGGAACATTACCAGCAACACAGGTTGGGTTGCCACGTCTTTGCCGATAAGATCACCCGGCGGGGATTAAGTGGTTATCGAGCGGCATCCTGACCCAATCGAAAGATCGGGCCCACGTTGCGCGAGCGCAGGCAGGGTTCGAGGGTGGGCGGCATAACGACGGGGTGTCCAAATGATCAAATGCCGTCCGGTTCTATTTTGTTATAGTTTGCGGCTACAATTCAACCCAATCGTTTCAGCAGTTCGGTCAATGGCAATCGGTCGGACCCGGCTCGTTTTGACAGAAATGAAATTTCAACAGACAGGCTTCTAATCTTTGACTCGCAAAAACCGGTGGAAATGACATCATGCAGGAGAGCACCCTCATTCTTCTCATCGAAGGCAAACGCCCTGACCGCACATCCTTCCTGTCAGGATTGACGAAGAAAAATTTTATCGTGGAAACCGCTGGTAGTGGGAGTGCTGCCCTGGCACACCTGGAATCGAGCCAGCCCGATCTGATCATTCTCGATGCTGCCTCTATGCGCACCAGCGGCAAACGTATTTGCACCGCGCTGCGCGAAAAAGCGCCCGGTGTGCCCATCGTCCTGATCCTGGAAGCCAATACGCCCGCCAACGGCGCCCCGGCGGACGTTATTCTGCACCTGCCTTTTACACTCCAAAAACTGCTCAACCGCATTAAACCCTATTTACCCCAGGAGACCAAAAACGTGCTGCGCGCCGGTCCAATTCACCTCGACGTGAAAAAACGGTCGGTGCATTGCCTGGAGCACCAGGCAGCACTCACCCCGCGGCTGATGCGCCTGCTTCAGGAATTGATCGATCACGCCGGTCAGGTGATCGAACGCGAGACGCTCTTCAGCCGCGTCTGGGAAACCCAATACACCGGTGACACCCGCACCCTTGACGTCCATATCTCCTGGCTGCGCCAGGCAATCGAAGACGACCCGCGCCACCCGCGTTTTATCAAGACTATTCGCGGGCTGGGCTACCGTCTGGATGTTGAAGAAACCCAACCGGTAAACGGCCGGGTCAAACCATCCAACCAGAAATAATCAAAAAAACGGGACTGCCCAACAGCAGTCCCGTTTTTTTTGGAAATATTGAAACGCCTGGATCAGCCCATAAAGCCGATGGTCAACGCCAGCAGTAAACCACCGGCGATCACGCTGCCCAGCTGACCGGCTGTGTTGGCACCCATGGCATGCATGAGGATAAAGTTGTCGAAATCCTCTTCCTTTGCCACCTGAGCCGCCAGACGTCCCGCCATTGGAAAGGCGCTGATGCCGCAAGCGCCGATCAGCGGATTGATCTTGCCGCCGGTCACAAATGCCATTGCCTTACCAAACATCAAGCCGGCAACCGTATCGACCACAAACGCCAGGAAGCCCAAGCCCAGGATCATCAACGTTTGCACGTTGAGGAAACTACTGGCTGTCATCGTCGCGCCGATGGTCAAGCCGAGGAACAGCGTGGCAATGTTGATGATTTCATTTTGCGCCGCCTTGCTCAACCGGTCAACCACGCCGCTCTCGCGCAGCAGGTTGCCTAGCATCAGGGTCGCGATCAGCGGAGCTGCATCTGGTGCCAGCAGGCTGATCACCACGGTGACGATGATCGGGAAGGCAATCACCACCGTATTAGAAACCGGGCGCGCCGCGTACTCCATGCGGATGCGCCGCTCTTTGCGGGTGGTAAGCAATTTCATCACCGGGATTTGAATGATCGGAATCAGACTCATGTACGAATAGGCGGCCACCGTGACCGGAGCGAGAATCTCCGGCGCCAGTTTAGTGGTGACAAAAATGGCGGTAGGACCATCGATCGCGCCAATCGAGCCAATCGCGGCTGCCTGGTTCATCGGAAAGCCAAGCAGGATCGCCAGCAGCAAAGTGGCATAAATCCCAAACTGCCCCGCAGCGCCGAGCAGCGCCATTTTGGGCATTGCCAGAAGCGGGCGGAAATCGATCATCGCCCCCACGCCAATGAAGATCAACAACGGGAACAACTCGGTCTTGATCCCGGCGTCGTACAATGCCTTGAACATGCCGTGATCGGTGGACATACCCAAATTGGCAAGGATACAGCCAAACCCGATCGGCAAAAGTAACACCGGCTCAAACTCCTTCACCACTGCCAGGGTAATCAGCACCAGACCAGCAAGGATCATGACGGCGTTACCCCATGTGAAGGCGGTTATGCCTTTGGATATTTCAACGAAGAGTTCGCTAAAGTCCATTCCATCCGCCTCCGTCAGTCGGCGTATTCGAGCAGCGGTTGACCGTGACGCACGGAATCACCCTCTTTGACGTGAATGATGGCGATTTTGCCGTCGCGGCTGGCGCGAATGGCGTTTTTCATCTTCATTGCTTCGATGGTGAGCAATTCCTGCCCATACTTGACATCCGCGCCTTCCTTCACCAGCACCTTGACAACTGTGCCAGGCAGGGGCGCCGCAAGAGCTTTGGCGGCATTGACTGGTGCTGCGGGGGCAGCGGCTGTACGCACAGGAGCAACCGGTGCAGCCTGTACCGGGGCAGACACCACCGGGGCAACCGCTGCAACACTCGCCGCTGGCTGCGCGGCTTCGTCCGGATAGACCTCGAAGGTTTGTCCCTCAACCGTCGCCAGAATCGGGCGGGCATTCAGGTCGGCAATTTCGACCTCGAACGTTTGGTCATCGATTTTTACAGTCAGTTTCATCGCGCAGAACTCCGGGATTTTCGAGAGGTAATATGTGCGTTCATCGCAAATTGGCTGCCGCGCCGGGCTGCCTGCCACGGGCTGATGGCGCTCCCCTGAGAAGGGGGTGCAAGCCGGGCTGCCTGACGGCGCAGTGCCAGCGCAGCCGCCACCGCTGCCGCAGCTGCCTGCGCGCGCCGCGCCGAGCGCGGCTCTTCCACCGCCGTGCTTACTTCGGCTACCGGGGGTTCCTCCGGCTCGGCTGTTTCCTCCGCCACTTTGTCCTTGACGGGCAGGCGGGCGATCAGGTTGATCAACCCCCACAGGAAAATGAGGGCGAGGAAAACCAGCCCCATCCCAATGGCGGTCATCAACAAGCCTTGATTCAATAATTCGGTCATTGAGTTCACTCCTCTTTATCCGCTGCGGGCTAAAGCGGAATGTTGCCGTGTTTACGCGCTGGGGTGGAAGCGGTCTTCTCGCGCAGCGCCGCCAGAGCAGCAATCACACGCATGCGCGTCTCGCGTGGCTCGATGACATCATCCACAAAACCATCCGCGGCGGCAGCATAGGGATTGAGGAATTTCTTACGGTATTCCTCGACGATCTTTTTCCGTTCGGCAGCCGGGTCTTCGGCTTCCTGGATCTGCTTGCGGTAAAGGATGTTGGCTGCCCCTTCGGGACCCATCACCGCAATTTCCGCGCTGGGCCAGGCAAAGGAAATATCAGCGCCCATCACTTTGGAGGACATGACAATGTACGCGCCGCCGTAAGCTTTGCGGGTGATGATCTGGATTTTCGGCACAGTGGCATTAGAGTAGGAGAACAACACCTTGGCACCGTGGCGGATCACCCCGCGGTGTTCCTGATCCACGCCGGGCAAGAAACCGGGCGAGTCGCAGAAAGTGACCAAGGGAATGTTGAAAGCATCGCAGAAGCGGACAAAGCGGGCAATTTTATCTGCCGAGTCGATGTCCATCGAACCTGCCATAAAAGCCGGTTCCTGAGCGACGATGCCCACCGGGTAACCACCCATACGCGCCAAGCCAACGATGGCATTGCGCGCGAAGGTGGCTTGCAGTTCGACAAACGTGCCAAGATCGACGATTTTCTCGATTGCCTCATGCATATTGTATGGTTCGTAGGGGTCGATCGGCACCAGCCTGTTGAGCGTGTCATCCATGCGGTTGGGGTCGTCACCGGTATCCATGTAAGGTGGGTTTTCGACATTGTTGGAAGGCAGGTAGCTAAGCATCTTGCGCGCCAGGGCAATCGCTTCCTTGTCCGATTGGGTTTTCAGGTGGGCTGTGCCGCTCACACCGAGGTGAACGTCTGCGCCGCCCAGGCTCTCCGAATCGACCACCTCACCGGTCACCGACTTGATCACTTCCGGTCCGGTCAGGAACATGAAAGACTGCTTTTCGACCATGATGATCATATCGGTCACTGCGGGGGAATAGGCTGCCCCACCAGCGCAAGGACCTAACACCAGGCTGATCTGCGGAATGACACCTGAATACCAGGCATTGCGCTGGAAAATCTGCGCATACCCGTAAAGACTGCGCACGCCTTCGTTGATCCGCGCGCCACCGGAATCAATCAAGCCAATCACCGGTGCACCGGCTGCCGCGGCGATGTCCATGATATGAGCAATCTTCTTGCCCTGCATTTCACCCAGCGAGCCGCCCATTACCGTAAAATCCTGGGCATAAACGTACACAGTGCGCCCATCAATCGTGCCGTAACCGATCACCACCCCGTCGCCGTGATATTTCTCGGTCATGCCGAGGTCTTCGCTGCGATGAGTGACATACGGCTCAAGTTCGTTAAAGGTGCCGGCATCCAATAAGGTCTCAATCCGTTCGCGGGCGGTCAACTTGCCTTTGGCTTTGTGCTTGGCGATGCGGTCTTCACCGCCTGCCATACGTGCTTTTGCGCGCATTTCGCGCAATTCAATAATTCGGGGATCTTCTTCTGGCATACGGATTCCTCGCTTTTGAGATTGGGTGGGATGGATATGGATTTGGAAAGCAGAAAAGGGAAGATTTACGCTTCCCCGTGGGACTGAACCAGCCCGTGTACAACTATTGTAATGAAAAACGACAGCGGCTTATATCGTAGAATATACCATTAATCGCCTGATTTTAATCCCATTTTTAAGCTAATTGTCAGACGTCTGTCATTGACGAGATTATGACAGTCGCGCGGTGCGCACCTGCTACAGACTTCGACCCGTTCAACCTGCGCTTATTCGTACCCTGAGCCTGCCGAAGGCTGCGAACAGCGTAATACCACACTCCACAAGCTCCGCCCAGTTCAGCCTGCGGAGTGTGGCGGTTTACCCACCAGTTTCAATCCATGAACACCCGCGGGTAGCAATCGTAACGCTTACCGTCCTTGATCAGGTAGGGAAGACTGCCATCCCAGTACACCTTGTAACCGGACCACAAGCTGGCATTTTCAGCCAGCACCTGGCGGGCTCGTTGGTCGCTCAGGTTGAAGGATTGCCAGGGACGCGCCTCCAGCGACGTCTCTGCCTGGTAACACGCCAGCACCTTGCCCAGTTTCAGGCGCGCTTCGGCGGGTAAGTCGGTGCGTTGCGTCTGCTCGACCAGTATCGGCAGGGCATCGCTGGAAAGGCGGCTCAGATACTGCTCGTCCAGTTCGGCGCCAGCCACTGCCCGCTCAACATTGCGGCGCACAATCCACCCGTCCACGTTCCACCCAGCAAGGATCAAGCCAAAACCCAACGTAAACACCAATAGCGCCAGTCCCACCCGGCTGGTCTGGCGGCTGAGCAACAGCCCCAACACCGCCAGTAGCAGCAAACCCAGCCAGGGAATGAACAGATAGGTATAGGTGCGCAGACGGGTGAAACTGTAAGCCTGCTCGTATAACACCAACCGCTGCATGGCTGAAGCCAGCATCACCAACACTAATGCGATGAGCAATACGCCCAGCCCTGCAAATCCACGCTGGCGGGCGGGCGTATCGCGCCGGGCAACCGTCTCCAGGCTGAGGATTAACCCCAAGCTGATCACCGCCACCCAGACCAATTCGCCAAACCCGCGCCGGGCATATTCGGCGTAGGTAAAGCCCGCCGCGGTGATGTTTGCCTGACCGCCAAACAGGTACTGGAATTGAAGCACCACAAAAAACAGAAACAGTGCATTGACACTGCCCAGAACAATGGCGGTCTCGGTCCAGCCCAAGAAGGGTTTGATCAACCCTTGCCCGTTTTCAGAAGGACGGATACCCTGACCGGGCAGCACAGCGTGAAGCAGCACCCCGCAGAAAATAAAGGTCAGGAAGAGCACATAACCCAGGCGAAAGAGAGTCTCAGGCAGGCGTTCCAGGCGCAGCGCATCCAGCAGCGTATTTAATCGCGCAGCAAATACCAGGTCTGCCGATGCCAGCAGCAGCGCCAGCAGTGCAAGCAGCGGCAGCGCCAGGGCAATCCCGCGCAGTATCGCTTTACCCTCCTGCCAGCCGCGCACCTGCCGCCCGCTCCCCTCATCCGGCGTTGACGCCGGTTTTTTCAACCCAAATGGGCGGGTGATGGCTGCGTACACCAGCACAGCCAGCGCGGCAATGTGATTCCAGATGCTGTAACGCAACCAATACCCGCTGGTCAGGGTGGCAGCCCAAACCATCAACCCAACCAGTGCAGCCAGGGCAGCCCAGGTCTGGGTCATCGGCTCGCGGCGCACCAGCAGCACAGCCGCCAGTGCCAGCACCACCACACCCAGCGGCAGCGCGGCGCGTGCCGCTGTTTTACCTTCCCGCGCGGTCAGAACGAGCGCGGCTGTCATCGCCAATGAAATCCATATTAAAAAGGATACGCCGGGCGGCTTATCCCAAAATAAAACATCGACCGCGCCAGCAACCACAAAGGCAGCCAGCCAGAACAGATTGATCGCTTTTGGCATCGTAAGGGATTCCCTTTCCAGTCCGAATGCCAGCCAGTGCGTTGCGATGCCGTTATCGGTTGGATGATCAGAGAATTGCAAAGGCTGAAAGAACCATCGCCAGGATGATCATCACCGAGAGGATAATAAACACCACCCGCTGCATCCGCACGGCTCGTTGTTCGGGCGTATCGCGGGGGGTGGTTTTTTTCTTTATTTCTTTGGACATCACTTTCCTCCACTCACCGCTTCAATGGGAGAACTGTGCCGTTCCCGGTCGGTGTTGCCTGCCTTCGAGCCTTTCTTGCGCTGGCTGGAATACCTCCATCCTAGCCATGTGTGACTCTCAAAACCTATCTCCGCGGTGTCAAAAACTATCGCTTATCATCTCGCCGCGCGGCGAAAAAAAAGCCCGGCGCTGCCGGGCTGCGCCGCATTCCGGCGAATGGATGAAATTAAGTTGTCGTGTCGCTGGTCGAGGCAGGTTTCTCCGGCGTTGATGCGGGCGTCTCGCTGGTCGTCTTGCTTTCGTTGTGGTTTGCCGAAGCAGAACGCGTTGTACCGGACGGCGAGCGGTGATCGGTGGCGTAAAATCCTGAACCCTTGAACACAATCCCTACTGGGGTATACACCTTGCGCAGCGATTTCTTCCCGCATTCCGGGCACCATGCCAGCGGCGGCTCACTAAACTTTTGGGTCCGTTCGAACTGAACCCCACAATTTTCACACCGATAGGTATAAACCGGCATACGTACTCCCTCAAACAACAACTTGCTGGTCAACGACCACTAATTGTAAGCCTAAATCGTTAATTTTGCATTAGATTCCAGTTTGCAATTTCGCAAAACGCTCAGCGCACCCAGTAAAACAGTCCGTTTAGTGCAATGGCGTATACCCGGTTCGGTTTGGGTCCAATAAAAACTTCATCCTTTATGAAAACTGTGGGAGTTCCAAAGAAACCGGTCTTGACGATTTCGGATAGCTGGCGTTTGACCACCCATTCGGTTTGTGGATCGGTGGCGCAAAAATCAATCTTGAGCGGGTCGTAACCCGCAGTGCTGACGGCTTGACTAATGAAAGCCTCATCCTCCAGCCGCTCAGGCTCGGCGGTGAAAAAGGCATCCACCAGTTGCCAATATTTTTCGCGATCTTGTTGGTAGGCGCAATAGGATACACGCGCCAGGTGGTCGCTGGTTTCCTTGACCGGGTAATACAGGAAGGTGAAACCGGTCTGATTCTCCTCCGCCAGCGCGCGCACCACCGGATACGCCTTGCGGGTAAATTCGCAGCCATACGATCCAATAAAGACGATCGACTCGTCAGCCTGTGGGTTGAGCACCGGAAAGCCGCTCAGGTTAACGCCAGTCAACCGCACCGGGTCCTCACCCGGCAGCACCACCGGGCAGGATTCGCCAACATTTGAAATCTGGTTGGACTGACCGGTCGGATCAAAGACGCAAAAACCGCTCTGATTCAGACCGTTGCACGACCCGGTGGTATAGAACAGGTACACGCCGCGCACCGCAAAGATGCTGCTGCCAACGAATAAAATCACAAACAGCCATGCCAGTGGCTCGAAATAGCGGTTGAGCAAGCGCGCGCCGGTCTCCGAGCGGGTGATGACAAAGCCCAGAATGCGCGCTTTTATCTTTTCATCGAAGCCGGTATTGCAGGGGCGCAGCGTTACACGGCGCAGAACACAGTCGAGCGCTTCGCGCGCCAGGCTGCGGTTTTCCGCGCTGAAAATCCCCAACACAGAGAGCACTACCAGGGAAATAACACAAATCATACCGTCAAAGCACCTTTCGAATCTTGAGCAAGGAATCCACCAGCAGACGGGCTTCTTCCAGCGTGTTGTAGAAGTACACCGATGCGCGCACCGAACCGGGAATCCCGCGCGAATTAAACCAGGAATGTACGCAATGCTGACCAGAACGCACCGCAATGCCCGCCATCTGATCAAGCATCAAGGCAATGCGGTGATGATCAACTCCCTGGATGATAAACGAAACGATCCCACCGCGCTGGCGGGCATCCGCTGGACCCAGAATCTGCAAGCCAGGTACACTCTTAAGTGCATCGCTCAGGTACTGATTGAGCACCGTTTCCTGCTTCTCGATATTCTCCAGCCCGACTTGCTGCAAATATTTGACTGCCGTGCCCAGCCCAATGATCCCACCATAATCCTGAAGCCCGGCTTCGAACTTTTCCGGCGGCGGTAAAAACTCGCACGAATCATAGGTCGAGGAAGCAACCGTGTCTCCACCAACCAGGAAAGGCTCCATTTTTTCCAGATGGCTGTACTTGCCGTACAGCACACCCGTACCAGAAGGCGCTAGCATCTTGTGCCCTGAAAAAGCCACCCAGTCCGCATCCAGTCGGCGCAGGTCCATGCGCTGGTGCGGCGCGGTTTGGGCGGCATCCAGCAGCACACGTGCCCCATAGCGGTGCGCCAGGCGCACCACATCTTCCGCTGGAATGCTGACTCCGTCCAGGTTGGAGGTGCAGCCAATGGACACCAGTTTAACCCCTTCCGCCAGCCGCTGCTGATAGGCATCCAGGTTGAAGGTATTATCAGGATTGGATGGGACAAACTTGAGCATCACGCCGTGCCGTTTTGCCAGCATTTGCCAGGGAATCAGGTTGGAGTTATGCTCCTTGTCGCTGAGCAGGACAACATCGCCAGCCTGCCAGTCGAGCGCGTTTGCCACCAGGTTGATGGCTTCGGTGGTGTTGCGGGTGAAGACAATCTCTTCCTTACGGGCAGCGTGGAGGAATTTCGCCACTGCCTGGCGCGCTTCGTCCACCTGGCGAGTCACCTCGCCCGCCAGGCGGTGCATGCTCCGCCCGCTGCAAGCAGGAAACTCGGTGTAATAACGCTCAACCGCCTGAATAACCGCCACAGGGCGCAGGGTCTGGCAGGCGTTATCGAAGTAGATGACCGGTTTACGGTTGTTGCTGGAATTCAGCAGGGGAAAATCCTGCCGGATTTTTTCGACATTCATCGCGTGGGAACCCGTACGGATAAGGTAAAATGTAGAGCAATCCGCCCCATTATACTCCAAAAGTCAAGCTGCTTTTTTTACCTGGGTAACGCCATGCAGCCTTCTCTGCCCCCGCATTTGAATGCCTTTTGGCAGGGCTTTCTAGCGAGCCACTCGCTCGACCCAGCCACCCCGCTGTTTGAAGCATTTGGTTTTGGCGATAACCCACAACTTGCCGACGAGCTGGGAACGCTGGTCATACAGGGCAGGAAAGTCGCCACCGCCTCGCTGCTGTGGGAATACGAAGCCGAAGGCAATCCGCTGCCCCAGCCCGGCGACTTGAGCATTGTCACCAATGGGGACGGGCAGCCCTTGTGCGTGATTCAGACCATTCGTGTGGAAGTTCTACCTTTCGAGGATGTGCCCGAAGAGTTCGCCGCCGCCGAAGGCGAGGGCGACCTGTCACTGGCGTACTGGCGCGAAGCCCACTGGCGATTTTTCGGGCGCTCCTGCCAGCGCATCGGGCGTGCATTGGATGTGCGCATGCCGGTGGTGTGCGAGCGCTTCCGGGTAATCCATCCGGCAGGTTGAAGGCGAGGTCAGTGCGGCGGCAGCAGTCCGTACACGCCCAGCGCAATCAACGTGCCAAGCAAAATGCCGCCGACCACCTGGCGCGGGGTGTGTCCGAGCACTTCTTTCAGGCGTTCCTGTGAGATGGGGTGCCCGCTGAACAGTTCCTCGAACAACAAGTTGATTTTTTGTGCATGATAGCCCGCCTGGCGGCGCACTCCGGCGGCATCGTAAATGACCACCATCGATACCGCAAATGCCAGCGCGAACAAAGGTGAGCCAAAACCGTAATACAAGCCAATGGACAAGGTGGTGGCAACCATCAGTGATGAGTGTGAACTGGGCATCCCGCCGCTGCTGAACCACAACGCCCAATTCCAGCGCCGCTTGTGCAGGTACTCGATGGGCACCTTTAAGAACTGCCCAAGAAACCACGCCAGCAGTGCGGTCAGGAAAACCCGGTTGTGAATCAAATCCTCCAGCACGCCGATTACCCCTCCCCTTCCTCCTTTAAGAGGTCAAAATCGCCATCACTCAAGTGGCGTACACGCAGCTCCGCCTCGTCCAACAGCCCAGCGCAGCGCTTGACAAGCGCCTGACCCCGCTCGAAGAGCGCCAGGGCTTCTTCCAGCGTGGGCTGGTCGTTTTCCAACGCCAGAATCACCTGTTCCAGTTCCGCAAAGGCTTGTTCGTAATTCAATTGATCAATCGCCGCTGTTTTGGGGATCATGGTTCTCTCCAGCTTCTTCGTTCAGGATAATCCGCTCTGCCCGCGCCTGAATGCGCCCATCCACCAATCGCACAGAAAGTTCATCGCCCGGCTGTACTGCCTGCGCGCTGTGGAGTACGCCGCCGGAAGTATGCACTACTGCGTATCCACGGCGCAGCACCGCCAGCGGGTTGAGCGCCGCCAGGCGCAGCTGGCTGCCGTCCAGGCGGGCGCGGCGCAATTGCAGCGCAGCCGCCAGCGAACGCCCAGCGCGCATAGAAAGCTGATCCAGCCGCTGGCGGTCGTCCAGTATGCGCCGCTGCGGCGAAAGCAGGCTCATCCGGTTGGCGCGCTCCGCCAGGTGACGGCGTTCGGTACTTAGCAAGCTGCTGATCCAGCCCGCCAGGCGAGCGCGGCGTTCCATTAACTGGTAGCGCAAATCGGCGGCATCCGGGGTAACCAGTTCGGCAGCCGCAGTCGGGGTAGGCGCACGCAGGTCGGCGGCAAAATCGCACAGGGTAAAGTCGGTTTCGTGACCAATGCCGGTTACCACCGGAACCGGCGAGGCAGCCACCGCGCGCACCACCTGCTCATCATTAAACGCCCACAGGTCCTCCAGCGAACCACCCCCGCGCGCCAGGATAATCACATCCAGCCCGCGCACACGGAACAATCGCCCCAGCGCGGCGACGATCGCCGGGGGTGCCTCGTCACCCTGCACAGCTGCCGGCGCAAGAATAACCTCCACTAGCGGATAGCGCCGCTGCAGTGTGTTGAGCATATCCTGCAAAGCCGCACCGGTCGGCGAGGTGACAATCCCAATGCGCTGAGGGAAAGCCGGCAGCGCTCGCTTACGGGCTGGGTCGAACAAGCCCTCACTTTCCAGACGCGCCTTAAGGCGCAAGAATTCCTGATAAAGCCAGCCTTCGCCCGCTGGTCGCAGTGCATCGACATACAACTGGTACTGCCCATCGCGCTCGTACAGGCTGATGTAGCCGTGTGCCTCTACGGCCTGCCCGTTGAGCAGGTTGAAGCGTACCCGCTGGGCATTCATCCGCCAAATGACACAGCGTAGAGCAGCGCTGGCATCTTTGAGCGTGAAATACACGTGTCCAGAGGAAGGGCGGGACAGGTTGGAAATTTCCCCCGCTACCCAAACATCCCGCAGGAAATCGTCGCTTTCCAACACCTGGCGCACATAACGGGTCAGGTCGCTGACCGTCAGGGCGGGAGCGGGAAAAGGAAGCGGCAATTCCATGGCAAGGATAGGATACCCTGCAACGATATGTCTGTCAACTGCACGCGGAGAAATTCACTCCAGCCTGCCCCACAAACCGAGCTGGGCAGCGCGCAGCACTGCCTGGATGTTGCTGTACACCCGCAAACGCTGGCGGATGGCTGCCAGATGCAGGAAAACCGTCCGACGGGAAAGCCCCAATTTGGCGGCAATCTGCCCGGCAGTATGCCCTTGCGCCAGCAAATGCAGCACCGCCGTTTGGCGCGGTGAAAGCAGTCCAGCCAGCGGCGGTGAATCCGGCAGAGCGGCATGTCCCGACAGGGCAAATACCAGCACCACCTGTTTTCCCAACCGCAATGCGCGCAGCTGCCCGGCGGGTACGTCGGCTGCCAGGGCGGGTGGAGGCTGCCACTGCCCGCGATTGACCGTTGCACACAAATCCCCACCGGAGGGCGCATCGGTCAACAGGATGTGCACATCATCACCGGCAATAAACAATAGTATTGTCACATGGCACCTCTGTATAGAATTCATGTTCTATTTTTAGATCAATAAATTAACCCGTCAAGTAGCAGACAGCGGTTAACCCGCAACCACCTGCCCCATACCAATCCATTGGTATGCAGGTAAGCAGGCTGGGTTATAATCCCTGCCATGCGAAAATTTTCAACCATTGCCCTGCTGGTTGTTACCCTGCTGGCAGCCTGCGCCCCGCCGCCGCAACAGCAGACTCCCAGCCCAACCGCGCGTCCAAGTCTGCCCGGCAGGCTGACTGCCTACCCTACGCCAACCCCCAGCACCACCCCATCACCCACCCCCGCCGACACACCCACTCCGTTGCCCACTGCAACGCCCACCCCGCGCATTCACTCCATCCGCCTGGGGGAAGACCTGTTCGGCATCGCCCTGTTCTACGGCATTACCCTGCAAGACCTGCTAACCGCTAACCCGACCGTACAGCCCAACCTGCTGCGGGTCGGCGACCCATTGGTCATCCCTGCTGCGCTGTACACCCCTACCGTCGATCCGAAGAATCCACCCCTGCCCACGCCGGTCGGGCTGGCGCTGGAACAACCTGCCTGTCTGCCGGTCAACGACGGCGGCATCTGGTGTTTTGCCCTGGCGCACAACGAGCAGCCATTTGCCGTGGAAGGCATCTCGGCGGCGTTCCGCCTGCTCAACCGCGACAGTGGCGAGATACTCACCCGCACGGCCTACCCGCCGCTCAATCGCCTGGCGGCTGGCGAAATACTGCCCCTGGCGGTCTACTTCCCTCCCCCGGCAGCGCAGAATTTTTCCGCCAGCATTGAACTGCTGACCGCCCTGCCGCTGCCAGAGAATGACACCCGCTACATTCGCCTGGAAATCCGTGGCGAAAGCATCACCATTGCGAATGACCGCCTCTCGGCAGAGGTTAAAGGAAGCCTGGCGCTTGCCGAAGGACAACCTTCAGCAGGGCAGGTGACGCTGGCAGCAGCAGCCTTCGATGAGAGCGGACGGGTGATCGGACTGCGTCGTTGGGAAGCCGATCAACTGCTGGAAGCCGGACAGAGCCTGCCATTCCGCATGCAGGTTTATTCCAGCGGCACACCTATCGCGCAAGTGAGCATCTTCAGCGAAGGACTGCCCTGAGAGCCTGTTTTAGCGGTAATTCCAGATCAGGTAACTGCCGCTGGCACACAACGGCGGATCGGCGGGGACGTTCAGGCACAGGCGATAGGCAATCACGCTGCCATTGGGAGGTGGCGGCTGCAGGGGAGCAATCAGCAATCCGGCGTTGCCGTTGGCATCCGTGGGCGGCAGGTAATACAGTGTTTGGGTACCATCCGGCAGAGTCAGGGTCAGCGCGGATTCGACACTGGTTACCGGGCGCTGATTGTCTACCCGCAGCAGGAGCAGTTCAAAGCGCTGTCCCTGGTCGGCAGCCGCGCGCGGTTGAGCCACATTGACCGCCAGCCGCACCGTATCGTGGGTGACCTGGAAGGCAGTCTGTTCGGTGGGCGCGCTGCCAGTGGCGCGCAGGTACTCCCTGCCAAGCGGCACCATCTTCACTCGTTCGACCACACCCGGTTGGTTATCGTAATCCAGACAGTAATTTTCGAAACATTGGCGGAATCGGTTTTCGCCCACCTGGTACGGGTCCATCAACGGTTTACCAGAAATTTCCAGCCCACCGTGGGAGGCAATAAACTGGTCAAAAACCAGCGGAACATGGAAGCCGAGATCCGCCACCATTGGGTAAAACACCACCCCATCGGCTTCCCCATACATTCGCGGGTGTGGCGGGCTGACAGGCATACCCAGCCAGACAGCCGCCGGGCGCAAAAACACCTGCGCGGGATTATCCGGCGGCGAAGACAGCACCACATTTTCGTATGCCTGTTCGAGCATTCCATCTTCCGCAATGCGCGGCGGCTCGAGCGGCAAGCCAAACACCTTGACTCCGCCCATGCGCACCAGCCGCGGCAGGAAAGGTTGTTCGATCTCGACCACGTTGCGGATCACCACCGCGTTCATCGGCGGGGAGTAACGGCAATCGCTCGAGCAGGCAAATACGCCATACGAAAGCAGGTGCGCCTCTCCCTGCGGATCATCGATATTGCGATAGAAACCAACATTTTCAAAATACTGCTCAATACGATTCTTGTTGGGATTGTAACGCGGCGGGGTTAGCAGCGCGCCGGCATACTGCGATCCGTTCAAGCGGCGGTACAACGCCTCGAACTCCTCATATACCGTATAGGTTTGACCAGCAGCGGCAGCATGGCTTTCTAGATCGAACTCGCGCCCCAGCGGGTAGAGACTGAAGCGCCGTACGCCCTGCCCATAGGGATCGAAGCACATCATGGCATTTTGGGCGTATTGGCACTGAAAGCTTTGGAAACTGAACGCCGCGGTGATCGCCGGACCGAGAAGTTCCTCTCCGCCCAGCGAGACGTAAAATTCACGAAACATCGGATCAATGTGAAAAGTGCCCGGCTGTTGCACGGGCTGTAACGGCTTGGCTGGGGCACACGCAGATAACACACCCCCCAGGAAAAGGAATGCCGCCACCAGCAAAAACCAACGATTTTGACTGATTTGCACTTTCACTATTTCTCCGATAAACCATCTTCCCGCAAATCCGTTCCCGGGAAACCAACCCTTTTTGCAGAAGGGACGGGCAAATCCCCCTCCACATAAACTAACAATAACAATTATTCAATGATTACCTGATGCCCGATGTTGAGATGATACCCCGCTGGTGTGGACAGATAATTGACAAAAATCCAGTAACTGCTAAGCCCCGCCCTACCCGGCAGCACGCAGCCGCAAACGCGGATCACGTTCCAGCGTCAGGCGCAGACCGTTTTCCAGTGAAATCGACGGACGGTAGTTGAGTTTATCTGCTGCCAGGCTGAGATCGGCGCACATGCGCCCTGCTCCACCGTCACTGCGCGGGTTGTAGACCACTTCCGGGTTAGCCCCAGTGACAGCCAGCACCTGTTTGACCACATCGCGCACGCTGGTCTCCACGCCGCTGCCGACGTTAATGGTCATCTGATCAACGCCCGGTGCAGTAGAAGCCGCAATCATCGCCTGGACGACATCGTCCACATAGACGTAATCGCGCGTCTGGCTGCCGTCGCCGTGCACCACCAGCGTCCCATTTTGCAGCGCCTGGCGCAGGAAGTTGAGCAGCACCGGCGCATGCACCGGCGGGAGGTGCTGCCCCGGACCGTAAGCATTGAACACCCGCAGACACACCGTTTCGATCCCCCACAATCGACCGATCGTCTTGACATAAAATTCCGCTGCCAGTTTCGAAACTGCGTAGGGCGAGCGCGGATCGGGCAGAGCATCCTCGCGCACCGGCTGCAGCGTCTGATTGCCATAAATTGCCCCGGAAGAAATGAAGACCACTCGCCGAACGCCG
Organism: Bellilinea sp.; assembly: GCA_034411135.1. Classification (GTDB taxonomy): domain Bacteria; phylum Chloroflexota; class Anaerolineae; order Anaerolineales; family Anaerolineaceae; genus Bellilinea. The sequence goes on along the minus strand of DAOUMN010000040.1, from coordinate 19,385 downwards.
ACATCGCGCATGGCTTCCATCAGACTGACCGTTCCACCGACGTTGACCTGGTTATACTCACGTGGGTAAAGCACCGATTCGGGCACCAGCACGCGCGCCGCCAGGTGATAGACGCAGTCCACCTCTTGCAACAGCGTCCATAATTTGGGACGGTCGTTGACATCCCCACGCACAAAGTGAACATCCGCCGTCAGCGCGGCGGGGTCCCCGGTGGAGAGGTCGTCAAGACCCCGCACCGTATGCCCTTCCTGCGCCAGACGGTTGGCTAAGGCGGAACCGAGAAAACCAGCCGCGCCGGTTATCAGAAATCGCATCGTTTACTCATCATCCGGGGAAAAATAACAGGACGTTGTGCCGTGTGGGGATTATAGCACAACCTGAGATGGTAAAAAATTATGGAATGGTGAAGTTTGTTTGAAAATAATATAAATGTCCGCCAGGGCATTAAGACCGTATGCCCACACCCCCTGCGAAGGATAGCGCCGGTTGGTTCGGTTGTGGTTAAACGCGCTGCGCCTTGCACATTTGGGGATATCGTAGTATTTTAGATATTATTCATCCGGTTTTGAATGCGGAAACCCGAATGCACGTCACACATTGGAGGATCGTTGGGATGAGAAAAATTGTCGTGCTCGAACACATCTCTCTGGATGGAGTCATCCAGTCACCTGGCGGCGCAACGGAAGACACCAGCGACGGCTTTGCCTGCGGCGGGTGGATTGCGCCTTTTTCCGACGCGGCGCTTGGAGCGGCGCTGCGAACGCAAATGAACAAACCGTTCGACCTGTTGCTGGGGCGTAAAACCTACGATATTTGGGCGCCATACTGGCCGCAGCACACCGAGGCATGGCCTCATGTCAACACGGCAACCAAGTACATCGCCTCGAATAACCTGACCTCCGCCAAATGGCAGCCGTCGGTGATTTTAAGCGGGGATGTTGCCGCAAAAGTTGCCCAAATTAAGCAGCAGCCGGGCGCCGATTTGCACGTCTGGGGCAGCAGCCAGCTCCTTCAAACGCTCATCCGGCAGGATTTGGTGGATACCTTTTGGTTGATGATCTACCCGCTCACCCTGGGCACCGGAAAGCGCCTGTTTACCAGTGGCGGCATCCCGCTGGCATTCCAGGTGACCGAAAATCTGGTCACCCCAAAAGGGGTGGTGGTGGTCAATTACGAGCGTGTGTCCGCGTTTAATTGCCAGTAAACCAGGCGCGCACCGGGCGGGCTGCCTTGCAGTTCGCCCGTGGGACGAAGAATCTACACAAGAGAAAAAGACAGGAGTTTCCTTTTGCAACAGGTGCTGCTGCAGGTTGTAAACCACGGCAGCGGTCATAGCGCGCAGCTGCTCCACATGTTGTCGCATTTGGGGATCAAGGCGCAGTCTCAAGATCTCGTCTGTTTCGTGTATGAGCCTTTGCAATACGTTGCTATCTTTTTTGATTGCAGGTTGTTCGTCTCTGCCGGGGAGTTAAAACCGGGTTGATTTTCTGGTCCAACCGACCCGGCGATCTCTAAATCTTTCCAGATACGGGCTATTAAGTCCTTGACAATACTATGTAATACACAGTATAATGCTATAAAGGTTATAAAATGACAAATAATACTCTACTCGAAAACAGTATTCTTGAACTGCGCCGCGGTGTGATTGTGCTGGCGGTGCTCAGTCAACTGGACGAGGAGCAGTATGGTTACTCCCTGCTGAAACGGCTCTCCGAACAGGGGCTGGAACTCGACCAGGGCACGCTCTACCCGCTATTGCGCCGCCTGGAGTCGCAAGGGCTGCTTGAATCAACCTGGAAGATCGAAGAGGCGCGTCCCCGCCGTTATTATGTGATCAGTCAGGCGGGCAGAGAGATGCTGCAGCAACTTAAACGCGAATGGGCTGGCATTATCGCCATGATGGGCAGGATGCTGGCTGAATAAACCAAGGAGAAGGAAATGGATCTGATCGAACGCTATATTCAACATGTGGGCAAGCACCTGCCCGAAAAATCGCGCGAAGATGTGAAGCGCGAAATCCGCTCACTGCTCGAAGACAGCCTGGAAGACCGCAGCCGCGAACTGGGGCGCGAGGTGGATGATGCCATGATTGTGGATGTGCTCAAGGAGTTTGGCCGCCCCGAAAAAATGGCTGCCGCCTACACCCCCGAACGTTACCTGATCGGGCCGCGCCTGTTTCCCGTCTTCTGGCTGGTGGTCAAGATCGTGACAGCCGTCCTGCTTGCCATCGGCTTGGCAAAGTTCTTCATCGCTCTGGGACAGCCGGATGCCAGCTTCCCGCGCCTGTTGCTGCAAAACCTGCTCGATTTTGTCGGCAGCGCCATTGCCGCCCTGGGTAATGTGGTCTTGGTGTTTGCCATTCTGCAGCACTTTGTGCCGGAGTTCAGCCAGGAGGAGAAAGACGAAAAGGACTGGGACCCGCTCAAACTTGAAAAAATCGAAGACGATGACCAGCTCAACCGGGTGGAGTCGGTTATCGGCATCACCTTCAGCGTTATCGGGCTGGCGCTGTTCAACTTTTTCCCCGAATTAATTGGGATCAGTTTCACCACCAACGGCGAATGGGTTTCTCTGCCGATGCTCTCGCAGGCTATTTACACCTATCTGCCGTGGATTAATCTCCTCTGGGGTGCCGACATCCTGCTCAATCTATTCCTGCTCATTCGCGGGCAGTGGCAACCCGCTACCCGCTGGGTCTCAATGACCATCAGTGCTGCCACCATCATCCTGGCTGGTTTTATGCTGGCGGGACCTTCGCTGATCGGGGTAACCCCGCAAAGTCTGGTTGCATCCGGGCTGGGCTTCAGCCTCGAAGCGGCTGAAAAACTGGTCTTGGGGTTCGAATGGAGCATCAAAGGCGTGCTGGTGTTGATCATCGGCATTAGCACCTTTGAAATTGCGCGCCGCCTATACAAGCTGCTCAGCCGCGCAGGCTGAGCAGCGTCCGGGTACCACCCTGTTCAACCTGCTGCCCGCCAACCAGGCGGATAAGACCGAATGGAGAAGTAGAATGCATCTTCAAACCGATAATTCCAAACCGGTATGGCTGTTTTTCCTGCTGGCTTTCGCCTTTTCATGGATCTTCTGGATACCCGAAGCGATGGCGGCGCAGGGGGTGGCGCTGCCTGCCGGTTTGACGGATTTTCTCGCCACGCCTTTAAACCCTGCCGCCTTTGGTCCGTTGTTTGCCGCCTTATTGCTCACCTTTCTTCGTCAGGGCGGGAAAGGTGTTGTCCAGCTGCTGAAACGGGGGGTTGACTTTCGTTTCAGGAAGACCTGGCTGGCTGTGATCCTGCTGCTGCCAGTGGGGCTGTTTGGCGGGTCGGTTTTTGCGGCAATCGCGGCAGGGGCAAAGCCCTTGGACCTGACAGTGATTTCCAATCCACCCTACGCGCTGATCGCCTATTTTGTGATCCTCTTCACCGCCGGTCCGCTGCAGGAGGAGTTTGGCTGGCGCGGCTACGCGCTGCCGCGTCTGCAAACCCGCTTCAACACGCTGACTTCCAGCATTTTGCTGGGTTTTTTCTGGTGGCTTTGGCATCTGCCCGCCGTGTTTATTCCGGGCAAGTTCATGGCGGATAATCTGCCGATCTTCCTGGCGCTTATGGTGGTGATCATGCTGACCTCGGTCATCTTCACCTGGATTTACAACCAAACCAACGGCAGTGTTTTGGCTGCCTTGCTGCTGCATACGGGCATGAATTGGTCGATCTGGGCTGCGATGCCCGACATGAAAATGAATTTGCCTACCCTTGGCTTCATGATCGTTTTTCTGGCGGCTGCGGTGCTGGTCATCGTCAGGGTGACGGGGTCATCATGGCTGCGCCGCGAACCGGAATAGATGCGCTTTTTGCGGTTCGGCGCAGGGGGCGTTTGAAGGCATACTGTGTACTAAAAGTTGACCAGCCGCATTTTCCTTAAAGCTGTAAACGGGTAATGTAAATATATAAGTTTGCCCCAGCAATGAGAGGTAAAATCTATAAATGCCCATACGAGCTGTAAAAAATTTCTTGGCAAGTTTTTTCCTTGGATTTTTGGAGATGAGATAGAGAGATGTCACTTCATTTTGAAGGCTTTATCAAGGATGTTCAGTACAGAGCGTTTTTGGCGGATGAGTTATCCACTTATGATTATGCCTCTTTTAACATCAACCATGCTGCAACATCAGGAAAAATTCTATTTCCGAATGGAGAATTCGCTTATTCAAAATGGGTATCACCCAAAAGAACGCGAAGTTATCCATTTGAAAGAATATATAACACATACAACTCACCTGTTCGATTGACGGTTATCCCAGTTCTAAAAGATGAAGGGTTGGATGGAGACCTTGATAGGATTCAATACTCAACAATTTCATGGATGAACCTGCTCAACATCTACATCGTTTTAGGTTATTACGATCGAGCAACAAAAAATAACCGCCCGTTACAAATTGCAAAAAATAAAATCACCCATCAAATGTTTAATGAAAGCATAGTAAATAAGCAGATCGAAAAGATAAGCCAATATAAACAGAGCGCATTACACTGGAATCGCTCGCTGATCCAAGATAGTTTTATCGATATTTTCAGATTGGCGTTAAATAGCTATGAGGAAATATCCAAAAAGACGAGCGTAAGAGTACATGACCGAAGAACGCAAGAACAGTATTTGGACATCATTATGCGCGATTTTGAAGATTTCAAAAACATTTCTCTCCGTGGTTCAAGAGGTGCTTCTATACGGGAAACACAAACCACTCATGGTTTTGAATATCTAACGGATGGATTTAAAGCCACATTTCAGATCGAAAATTATCTCGGTGGTTTATACTACTTGACAGCGGATGAAGTCTTGTTAAGTGGTGATACTTGTATTATTCAAGAGTCTAAAAATTCCACGTCGGGATTTCTTCCCAGTCTTTCGGATATAAAAGACGGCTTATTTAAGTTGATTTTGTACTCTAATCTTGATACATTAAAATTGAGTGGAAAACCTGTGCAATTTACGTCCCGCTTGAAGTTAACAGGGAGAAAAATCTCAGGTTCATTGACAATGCCTTGCGAGGAAGATTCGATGGCGCAATTTTTGAGCAAAAATCACGGGCATTACACGAAAAAGGAGAAAGAAACTATGCAAAAATTAAACCAGGAAGCATCGAACAACAAAAAACTGCTGGTTCAGATTTCAGCGAACGCAAAATGATCAAAAGCCCATTGCGTTACCCTGGCGGAAAATCTCGTGCTGTCCAGCAAATGAAGTCCCTTATACCTCATCATTTTGAGGAATATAGAGAACCATTTGTTGGTGGTGGATCCTTTTTTGTTTACTTAAGGCAAATCTATCCGAATCTAAAGTTTTGGATTAATGATCTGAACCCTGAATTATATTGCTTTTGGAAATATGCACAAAAAGACTCGGAAAGACTTGTAAAGGAGATATTAAAAATCAAGTCTGAAAAGAAAAATGGGCAAGAATTGTTTAGTGAGTTAGTAAGTCTGAATGGTGAAAATTTATCCGAATTTGAGCGCGCGGTTCGTTTTTTTGTCTTAAATCGGATTACTTTTTCTGGAGTGGTTGAGTCGGGTGGTTTTTCTCAATTGGCTTTTGAAGGGCGCTTTACTGAGTCCTCAATTCTGCGAGTTGCAAAACTTCAAAAGCTTTTAGAAGGTGTGAAAATTACAAATTTGGACTATCGCCAAATTATTTCTTTCGGCGGAAGAGAAGTATTTACCTTTCTCGATCCTCCATACTTTAAAGCTACCAAATCCAAGTTATACGGTAAAAATGGTGTTCTGCATACCGGTTTTAATCATGATGAATTTGCCAATGAGATGAAAAATTGTAATCACTCATGGTTAATTACATATGACGATTCACCTGAAATCAGAAAGAACTTTGAATTTGCCAATATCTACACATGGGAACTCCAATACGGTATGAATAATTACAGGCAAGGAAAAGCAGAAAAAGGCAGTGAACTGTTTATATCGAATTACCCGCTTTCCGTAAAATTCAAAAGAGCATCAAGCAAAGACCAACAAATGAAACAACTCGCACTGATATAAAGGTTTTCTAATAAAATTTCCCTCCCCCTCCCCGCCTTGACAAGCCACGAATCTTGTAGATAATAAACTCAACCTGATCCGCCAACAGGCTGTGACGGAGGAAAGTAAACCGGCGGAAACCGCCAGGGAGGCGCGGGCGAAGACTGCAACCCGCGCTCGATGGAACCCGGTCGAAGTTCCCTCCCGAGCCGCGCGGGTGAACGCTCGCCACGAGCCACTAGTCCGCGCCGCACCGCCAGCGTTAACCGGCGCGCCAATCGCCGCCCCTTTGGGGCGACCGTTGGGCTGAGCGGGCTGTCGCAAGGCAGCCAAGCAGGGTGGTACCACGGGAATCGCTCCCGTCCCTTGCCGGGGACGGGATTTTTGTTTCACCCACCAATCCACTGCGGAGGTATGAATGAGCAACACCGCCAATACGATCGAAGAACTGGAGCGCATTCTGCACGACGGGCTGCGTGCGCTGGAGGGCGTGCAAGACGAGGACGAGCTGGCTGCCTGGCGCACCGCCCACCTGGGGCGCAGCGCGCCAGTGATGCAGATGTTTGCCCGCATGGGCAGCATCCCCAAGGAACTGCGCCAGCAGGTCGGGCAGCAAGCCAACCAGGTTAAAAGCACCCTGGAGCAGGCGATGGAAGAGCGCAGCGCCGCGCTGCATGCCGCCGCGCTGCAGCGCAAATTGAGCACCGAAAGCCTGGATGTGAGCCTGCCGGGACGCCGCCCGCCGCTTGGGCGCGCCCACCCAGCCACCCAGGCGCTGGAGGAGATTTGCGCCATCTTCATCGAAATGGGCTTTCAAATCTACCGCTCGCCCGAGGTGGAAAGCGACGAGCTCAACTTCGAACTGCTCAACATCCCCGCTCATCACCCGGCGCGCGATATGTGGGATACCTTCCACACCACCATCCCCGGCGTGATTCTGCGCACGCACACCTCGCCCGGGCAGATCCGCGCCATGCGCGAGATGGCGCCCAACCCGATCCGCGTCATCCTGCCCGGCATGGTCTACCGCTTCGAGCAGGTCAACGCCAGCCACGAGATGCAGTTCAACCAGATCGAGCTGCTCGCCGTCGGGCACGGCATCACCTTTGGCGATATGAAAGGCACGCTCGAATCCTTTGCGCGGCGTATGTTCGGCGAGGGTGCCCGCACCCGCCTGCGCCCGTCCTACTTTCCCTTCACCGAGCCGAGCGCCGAGGTGGACATGGAATGTTTCATCTGCAACGGCAAGGGCTGCGCGGTGTGCCGCGGCGGCGGCTGGCTGGAGATCGGCGGCTGCGGCATGGTACACCCGGTGGTGCTGCAAAACGGCGGCTACGACCCGGCACTCTACTCCGGCTTTGCCGCCGGTCTGGGACCCGAACGCATCGCCATGCTCAAGCACCATATCGAGGACATTCGTTACTTCTGGCAAAATGACATCCGTTTCCTGGAGCAGTTCTGATGAATATCCCGCTTTCCTGGCTTAAAGATTACATCGATATCGACCTGCCGCTGCTCGAGCTGGCAAAGACCCTGACCCAGATTGGGCTGGAGGTGGAGGAAATTGTGCTGGTTGGGCTGCCCGACCCGTATTCCGGTGCGCTTGCCAATGCGCCGCGTGAGATCAAGGTCAGCGGCATTTCCTGGCAGCCGGACAAGATCGTCGTTGCCCAAATCGACGAGGTGCTGCCGCATCCCAATGCCGACCGGCTTGTGCTGTGCCGCCTGAACGACGGCACCGGCGAGATCATCGTGCTGACCGGTGCGCCCAACCTGTTCGAGTATAAGGGCATCGGAGTGCTGCCCAAGCCGATCAAGGTCGCCTACGCCCGCGAGGGGGCACGTATCTACGACGGTCACCAGCCCGGGCAGGTGCTGACCACCCTCAAACGCGCCAAAATCCGCGGGGTCGACTCGTTCTCGATGGTCTGCTCGGAGAAGGAACTGGGCATCTCCGATGAGCATGAGGGCATCATCGTACTGGATGACGACGCTCCCACCGGAGTACCGCTGGTGGATTACATGGGCGATGCTGTGTTCGTCATCTCCATCCTGCCCAACATGATCCGCAACGCCAGCCTGGTGGGCGTGGCGCGCGAACTGGCTGCTGTGACCGGTAAACCGCTGCGCCGCCCCTCTGCCCAATTGCCCACCGCCGCCCCCGCCGTGCATGGCAAGGCTGGCATCCGCATCACCCAGCCGGAGCTCAACCCGCGCTTTGTGCTCGGTCTGATCGAGGGTGTTACGCCGCAGCCCAGCCCCTACCAGGTGCAGCGCCGCCTGCGCCTGGCGGGCATGCGCCCGATCAACAGCGTGGTGGACGCGACCAACTATGTCATGCTCGAACTGGGGCAGCCACTGCACGCCTTCGATTACGACGTGCTGGTGCAGCGCGCTGGCGGTCAGCCGCCGACCATCATCACCCGCACTGCCCAGCCGGGCGAAAAACTGACCACCCTGGACGGCGTGGAGCGCAGCCTGGAGCCGTTCACCGTTTTGGTGTGCGATACCGCCGGTCCACTGTCCATTGCCGGGGTGATGGGCGGGCTGGAAAGCGAGGTCTCCACTGCCACCCGCACGGTATTGCTGGAAGGCGCGGCGTGGAACTTCATCAACATCCGCCGCACGGCTTTTTCGCAGCGGCTCAATTCCGAAGCCGCCTACCGCTTCGCGCGCGGGGTGCACCCCGCCCTGGCGCAGGAGGGGGTGGTGCTGTGCCTGCGGTGCATGGCGGAATGGAGCGGCGGGCAGGTGTATGCCGGGCTGGTGGACGAATACCCGCTGCCGCCCGCACACCCGCCGGTGCGCCTGACCTCGGCGGATGTGCGCCGCCTGCTGGGTGTTGAACTCCGCCCAGCGGAAATTGCCGCCATTCTCACACGGCTGGAATTCACCTGTCAGGTGGAAGGCGACAGCGTGCTCGCCGTCACTCCGCCGCACCGCCTGGATATTGGCAGCGGTGAGACCGGCAAAGCCGACCTGATCGAGGAAATTGCACGCGTGTACGGCTACGAGCGCATTCCCGCCACGCGCCTGGCAGACCCGCTGCCCCCGCCGCGCTTTGATCCGGCGCTGGAAATGGAAACTCGTATGCGCGCCACGCTGGTGCGGCTCGGCTTGCAGGAGGTGGTCAGTTTCCGTATGACTTCGCCGGAGCGCGAAGCCCGCCTGTACCCGCCCGATTCACGCCCGCCTGCGCCGCCCTACCTGACCCTGCGCAACCCGATCACCCCGGAACGGGTGGTGATGCGCCGTTCGCTGCTGGCTTCGGTGCTGGACGCGCTGGAAAAGAACGCCCGCCTGAGCGACCGCCTGGCGCTGTTCGAGATCGGTCCGGTGTTTTTACCCCGCGAAGGCGCGGTGCTGCCCGACGAACCGGTGCGCCTTGCCATGGCGTTGAGCGGTTTGCGTCAGCCGCCCGGCTGGGACGGCGCCGCTCCGGTGCGCTTCGACTTCTTCGATTTGAAGGGCATACTCGAAACGCTGCTGGAAGAACTGCGCCTGCCGGAGTGCCAGTTTGTCCCCGCCGGGCATCCCACCTTTCATCCCGGCAAGTGCGCCGTGGTGCGCAGCGGCGAGAGTGAGTTGGGCGTGTTCGGTGAGCTGCACCCGCTGGTCAAGCAGCAGTACGACTTCCTCGCCCCGGCAGTGCTGGCTGCCGAATTAGACTTGGGAGCAATTGCCGCGCTGGCGCAGCCGCGCCGCGACACCCGTCCGGTGCCGGTCTTCCCGCCGGTGCTGGAAGATATCGCCGTCATCGTGCCGGAAAGCACCCCGGCAGCCGAGGTCGAGGCAGCCATCTGGCAGGGCGGCGGACGGCTGCTCACCGCTGTGCGCCTGTTCGATATCTACCGCGGCGAGCAGATCGGTGCGGGCAACAAGAGCCTTGCCTACAACCTGACCTACCAGGCAGCCGACCATACCCTGAGCGCAAGCGAAGCCGCCGAGGTGCGCCAGCGCATCATCCGCCGCCTGGAGCAGAGCGGCGCGCGGCTGCGCGCCTGATGTAACCTATGCGCGTGCCCTGAACTCGGTCGTATGATAAGCCCGCCGAAGCCTGCAAAAGAACCAGGGCACACCTTTTGGCACGCTTTGGCAGGGCTTCAGCGTACACCTTGCTACAGACAGGCAGCCACCCGCCGGTACACCTTGGCAAGCTCGGTGTACCGGCGGTATTCAATTTGTCCTTCGGCAAACAGAAGTTTGCCATAAGAGCATGTCTTTTCTTCGGGTGCATGGCTCGACAAGCTCACCAACCGTCTGATCCGAAGGCGAACTTGGGGCGAGTCTTGCCCGTCCATCCCGTACAGGTGGGGGAGCCAAGCGGCATTGGGGAGCATATCTGGGGGTGGTCAGAGTCCATTTTGTGCGTTTTGTCTGGCGTGTCTGTGCGATTTGCACTCCAATTGCACCCGGAACGATGTCACTCTGAACGAGTTAAACGAATGAAGAATCTAGAATTTATATGTATTTGGAAGCAGCGACCGGCGAGTCCAATCCAGAAACGATCGAAAGCAGGCGTTCATAGCTGGCGTATTCCCCCCTTTTGACTGGTGTGATCCCCTGGTGCAAACCCTGATCGCCTGGTTCATACCCCCTGGTGTGAAGGGGTTTGCACCTGGTGTAAACCGGGGTAACGGCTTAAGGGGGGTATGCACCATTGGTGTGATCATATGCCCGAGCAAAGCGGGCCATAGCTTGCGAATATTCCTGGCAAGAATCACGGAAATTGCTTGTTGAAAAAGTGAATTGTGATGTATAATATTAACTGTAGATATTAGGAATTACAGTTAATATTATTCGGATGTAGATATGAGCGAAAATGCATATGATAAAGCCATCGAGACATTTCGGAACCACAGTGGCTTGCTGCGCACGCAACAGGCCATTGACGAGGGAATTGCTCCGCGCACACTCTACCAGATGCGCGAAACTGGCATGATCTTGCGAGAGAGCCGGGGGTTGTATCGGCTGGCAGAGATTGAGCCAGGAGCATATTTTGATCTGGTTCAGGTGGCAATGAGGATCCCAAAAGGGGTGATTTGTCTGATCTCAGCACTATCATTCCACGGGTTGACAACCCAAATTCCCCACCAGGTTTATGTTGCTCTTCCAATCGACGCGGAGAAGCCACGGCTTGAATATCCACCTATCAGGTTGTTTTGGCTTTCTCCAAAGACTTACTCCGCCGGCATTGAGACCCATGAGCTGGATGGGGTAGAAGTAAAAATATACGGGATAGAGAAAACAATTGCGGACTGTTTTAAGTTTCGCAATAAGGTCGGACTGGATGTTGCGTTGGATGCATTGCGAGACTATCGAGAACGGAAAACGATAATGGTAGATTATTTACTTCTCTATGCTCGAATAAATCGGGTTGAGCGGATAATGAAACCCTATCTGGATGTGATAATATGAATAACATCATTTAGGAATTAGGGTAGTATATTCATCGTACAGCAGTTTGCTAAGGACAACACCATGGAAAAAGTCAACCAGTTACCTTTATTTATTGATGAGAAGAGAACAGATATATTTCATTTGCTTGGTAATGAAAGGACACTTCTTTCATACATTAATGACTTCTACTCATGCAAAGCTAACCCTAATCTGAGGGCTTTTGTTCAGAATAATATGGTCCGTGATATCGGAGAAACCATAGATTCACTCCCGGGTAATTTGTCAGCGGGGAAAAATACATCTGTATATGATGCCCATACCTACCACACGAAAGTACCTCCACAAGCAATTTGTCGCCTTATCGAGCATTATTCTAAGCCGGGCGAATTGGTACTGGATCCATTCTGCGGCTCAGGAATGACGGGAGTTGCAGCAGTACAAACGGGCAGAAAACCTATCCTCATAGATTTATCCCCTGCTGCGACATTCATCGCACTTAACTTTCTATCGCCAGTTGATGCGGTTAAATATATTCAAGTTGTTAAGAGGATCCTCTCTTCTCTTCTTGACGAAGAATTAAATCTCTATGGAACACATTGCCGTAGTTGCGGCAAGTTAGTTCCTATGGAATATATGGTATGGAGTTACGGCTTATTATGTGAGTTTTGTGATCAAGAGTTTCTCCTTTGGGATGTCGCTCGAGCTGAAGGTAAGACTGTCCGCGAAAGTAAAATAAGAACAGAGTTTGATTGTCCTCATTGTGGGAGGCATTTAAAGAAAAAACAATTAAAGAGAACAAAACTGTACCCGGTAGAGGTTGGTTACCATTGTTGCAACTTTGGTATGCAAGAAATGAAAGCTGTTCCGGATGAATATGACTTAGAAGTAATACGAAGAGCTGACGAAATTGGTGTTCGAGATGGGATCTGGTACCCCACTGATAAACTGCCTTGGGGAGTAAATACAAGGCAAGCCATATTCCACGGTTTAGATTCTATTGATGCGTTATACACAAAACGCAATCTATCTGTTGCTGCCCAACTTTGGAATATTGCTCGTAGATGGCCGGATAAAGAAATCAGTTTAGCCTTAATGTTTACCGTAACATCTCTTTACCAGAGGATTACAAAACTATCTGAGTTTCGATTTTGGGGTGGAAGTGGGAACATTGCTAATTACAATGTCCCGATGATTTTCAATGAGCAGAATGTTTTTAAAGTTTTTCACAGGAAAGCTAAAACGATCCTGTTATATCTTAATACTTGGAGTTCTAAACCAACCTCTCCGTTTTGCATTTCTACTCAAAGTGCCACAAATTTGAAGGATATACCAGATAATTCAATTGACTATGTATTTACCGATCCGCCATTTGGAGGGAATATCAACTATTCAGAGATGAACTATCTGTGGGAGTCATGGCTGGGGGTTTATACTGATAATTCCAACGAGGCAATTATCAATAAAGCCCAGAAAAAAACGGTTAACGATTATCAACGATTGATGACGCTTTCGTTGAGTGAAATATATCGTGTCTTGAAGCCAGGAAAATGGTTGACGCTTGTTTTTCACAATTCATCTGCTAATGTTTGGTCGGCAATTCAGGAAGCATTAAATGCGAGTGCCTTTACTGTGAATAGCACACACACCTTGGATAAACGTCATGGAACATTCAAACAATTTGTCTCTGAAAATGCTGTAGGATATGACCTGATGATCCATTGTCGGAAGGAATACGACAAAAATAACCATTACAATTTAATAAGAAGTGAGACTTCAAGAAATGCAATAAGCGAATTCGTTGTTCAGATTTTAGTGAAACACCCTGAAACATTTATAATTCATTACCTTCATGTAAACCGCGGGAATGAAATTGATTATCGCAAGCTGTATGCCTTCTGGTTAAAAGACAGAACAGAGAAGGAAGTGATTGTAGATATTGACTATGAGGAATTTCGAAATATAGCGGCTTCAATCATCAAAGAAAGATTCCCGCAATTTTGGAAACAAAACGGAGCAAATCCAAAATGAGTCGATCTCAAACGCTACCCGCATTCACAGAAATAGAATATCAAAATGCTCACACTTTATTAGCTTCTCAAGTTGCAGGAATGATGGGCAGAAAGCTGGAAGAGGGAGACTGGACCTCTGTATATTGTAGAGCTAAAGGAATACCAAACAGGGGTTGGAGTAATCTAGATATAGATGTTGTGCATGGTGGGTTAGGCGTCGAGCACAAGATGCTCTGTGTCAAATCGGATAAACCCATAAAAACCGAGTGTGGAACATCACCAATGCATCCGTCCGCAACGCGATCAATACGTATTCCCGATATTGAAGATGCTACTTTGGCAGCTAGAGAAGTGCTTAGGCAGTATGCAGAGTTAATAAATGCTCGTACACAGAAAGTACGCGAAGATGCTCCTGGTATTGAACCAGATATGCGGGTCGGCTGGTTATTATGGCAAGAGAGCTTAGTCGAGTTTTTATATTTTGAACAGGAAATGATCCCTCCAAATCCTGAAGATTATTGGGCTGAGTGGCATGAAAGTGGTGGAAAAGGAGCCAGAAAGAAAAGCACAAATCTATGGGTGTATGAGAACGAAACAGGTAATAAAAGATACTCTATAACAACTAGCGCGGGAGCCAAAATCCAACCTTATTTTGATGTACCTGCTCCAAACGATCCAAACCTTTATTACTTCCGAGTACAAGGTGAAGAATTGGCAAGCGGTTTTATTCGTGTATGGATAACTGGTTCTACAGCTCTATTGATAAAACAAAAACTTGGAAGTATAGAGACAGATGTAGTCAGTCAGGAGATTATCAAATCTACGAGGGCATTAGCTTTAGGTGCGCAGGTGGGGGAGGAAAGACAAACGTATTCTGTCATTTCTGCTCTACCAATTTTAATCACACAAGAGGCGTACTTGGCATTATCGACAACATTCGATGGCGTAAGCGATGAACATAGGATGGAACTTTTTGCACATTACCTCTTGGAGCCAAGATAACAGAGGCCAAAGCAATTATTTTTTAATAACCTCCTGAATATTCCTGGGGTTAGATCGTGAATCAGCAAGGTATACACTCTCGACGGTTAGAAAATTTGGAGGCGATATTTCTTGCTTTTCTCGGTGATGTCGCGCTTAAAGACGATCTAGTGAAATTCAATATTTACGTGAATAGATTTTACGGTCGGAATGGAGCTCAACTTCAGTGGGGAAATGAGGCAATATCGGCTGTCGTTGCTGCTATCCAGGAACTTGTTCCAAATATATCGAGTAAGAAGATTACGAAAACTGTGCGAGATTTGATGGTAAGAATGTTCGAGACTCAATTGATAAGGGAGGATGCCGATCCGGAAAGAGTTGCGGATTATGACGATATTCTCAGTGCGTTGGACGTTTCGAGAGTTCGAGATGAACTCGCGCAAGTTATTGAATCGTTGCGGAGGGAGGCAAAGCAACAGATCGTTTATGTTCCAATCGAAGGGCTAGAGCTTGAGCAAAACGAATTATCCCTGGGTGCGGTCCAACTATATCGTCACGATCAGAATAGCGAGCTTTCTAGAGCTATTCAGCAGATAGAAGAGCGTATGGGTAGAGAACAACCGACTGTAAGGGATGAATTAGCGGAAGTCAAGTGTTATGCGACTGTCAATGTTTTCGGCGACGATGATTTTGTCCGCGAAGAAGCGAGATCGCAGGTTAGCGAATCGCTGCATTTGTTAAACTTCTTCCTTAGTTCTTCCTTGTATCAACCTCATTGGGCCAGGTTGCGGATTTCTCAAATTCTAATAAATCGAACAGTACCGGGTGGAGAAACCGACCAGGATTTGATGGGCTTGCGGCAGTCTTATCCAACGGATAGACCGATAGAGCTTCATGGGAAAGCAGCGAAAAAACTGACGGAAGATACTCCGAGAGCAATCATCGCTTCTTTTCAGCCGGAAACCAGGAATGAAATTGCCCAAAGGATAAGAAGAGCGGTCACTTGGTATAGTAAAGCGGTGGATGGGAATTCAAATGAGGAAAAACTGGTGTGCTTGGCGATTGCCATCGAAAGTTTGTTGATTGGAGACGAAGGTGCAGGACCATATACAACCGAGGGGGGCATTACCCAAAATCTAGGTGAGCGTTCCGCTTTTCTTTTGGGGGAAACCTTTGAAGATCGCGTAAAAATTGATAAGAAGGCAAAAGATTTATATGGTCTGAGAAGTAAAGTTGTTCATCGTGGAGAAAATATCACACCACAGCAATTGGCTGAAATGGATCGACTAGTGCAGGGAGTGATCTTCGCTTTCGCTGATCGTGGTTTTTCTAGCTGGTCTGAGTTTAGAACCTGGCTTGCACAACAAAAGTTTGGGGGGGACGATAGCTAATATTCTGACAATGAAAGTCAATTTTTTTGTTCTTGACTTTCAGAAAGTTGAACCTTATAATTAACCCAATATAATAATCTGTGACTTATACGTTGGCCGGATGCTCCCACTGGGTGAGTGTTCCGGCGTTTGTTTTTAGGAGGTGTATTGGGAAAAATAATATGAGCGAATAGTATTGCCATTTGAATATTCAGTATTTGTCATCATACGTCGGCCGGCGAGTTCCCGCAGGAAAGAGATCGCCGGCCGTTTTGTTTAATGCTAAGAAAGGAGCAGAAATGTTGGACCAGGAACTTATAACCGAGATATGCCTGCTGAAGGGCAACGATGTGGCGCGCATGCTCAATATCAGCCGGGCGTTTGCTTACCAGTTGATGCGCCAGGGCGAGATCCCCACCGTGAGGATCGGCAATGCCGTGCGCGTGCGCAAGGAAGACTTGCTGGCTTACATCGATCACAACCGCCGGGGTTTCGGTTTCTCGAACCGAACATGGCCTGAATAATGGTTTCGAAAATTGCCTAACCGGTGGACGCAATTTACTAGAACAGATTTGCTGTCTTGAAGATCCGGTGTTACAATGCGCCCAGGACAAAGCACCTTAAAAACTGAGACAGGAATTCTGGATTGGGCTCGTCGGTTCGCCGCTTCCTGGAAAGGAAGGAACTCACATGGCGAAACGACGAGGTAAGAACGAGGGCACGCTGTACCAGCGTCCCAACGGGCGCTGGCGCGCCCAGGTGTGCATCGATGGCAGCCGAGCCAGTTTCACCGCGGACAGCAAAGCCGAGTGTCAGACCTGGCTGCGCAAGATGCTCGACCAGGTCGGGCAGGGCTGGGACTATGCAGGCGGTAAGATGACGCTGGGGGAGTATCTCCAGTTGTGGCTGGAGAACAGCCGGGCTTCACTACGTTTGAAAACCCATGACCAATATCGTCGGACTGTTGAGAAGCACATCCTCCCCCACGTCGGAACCATCCGCCTGAAAGACCTGCGCCCGGAGCGCGTCGAGCGCCTGTACGCCTCGCTACTGAAGTCTGGTATCGGCGTACGCACAGTGCGTATCGTACACGCTGTGCTGCACCGCTCGCTGGAAAAAGCGGTGCGCTATGGCTTGATCCTGCGCAACCCGACCGATGGCGCAGCTTTGCCGCAGTACAAGCACGCTGAGATGATGGTGCTGGATGAGACTCAGGTCTCGCAGCTCCTGGTGGCAGCCAAAGGCTCGCGCCACGAGGCGCTCTATCATCTGGCGGTCACCACCGGGATGCGCATGGGCGAGCTGTTCGGCTTGCGCTGGTCAGACCTGCATTGGGTGAGCGGCAGGATAACCGTGCGCCGCCAGGTGCAGTACGTGCCAGGTTATGGATGGAGCTTCGTGGAGCCGAAGACACGCTCCGGTCGGCGGACGGTCAAGCTGGGCGAGGGCGTCTTGCAGGCATTGAGGGAGCACCTGGAACGGCAGCAGAGTGAACGGGTTTTAGCTGGGGAACGCTGGGTGGATTATGACCTGATCTTTCCATCCAAGAGCGGCACGCCGCTGGACCCGAGTAACCTGCGCCTGGACTTCGCCCGCGTGTTACAGCGAGCTGGTTTGCCGAAGATCCGCTTCCACGATCTGCGCCACACGGCAGCCTCGCTGATGCTCAATCACGGCATCCCGGTGATTGTGGTGTCCAAGATGCTGGGGCACTCCAAGCCCAGCATCACCATGGACATCTACGGTCACCTGTACAACGAGATGCAAGACGAGGCAGCGCAGTTGATGGACGAGATCGTAACTCCGGTGCAGGTAGAGCTACAGGAGCAGCGCGTCATTGCGAGGAGCGAAGCGACGAAGCAATCCCTTCACGATGAAGCAGAGATTGCTTCACCCGGCAAAGAGCGCCGGGTTCGCAATGACAAGATACCATGATATGCACCCAATTGCACCCGAAAAACGAAAGCCTGCTCACCGAGCAGGCTCAACCCCCAGATGTGGGGATGAAGCGGTGAGATCACCGCCAGATCTGGCGCCCCCGGCGGGACTCGAACCCACAACCCTCTGATCCGAAGGCGTGCTGAGGGGATCGTGATATTCGTCATAATTGACAAACCCGGCGGGAACAGGTACACTAACCCTATTCATAAAATGAATAGGTAGGATTGGATCACCTCCATGTCCCCCCGCCCCGCGTTACCCTTGCGAATTGAATATGTCCTGCTTGGATTGGTGCGCCGCCATCCGGCGCACGGCTACGATCTGCTCCAGCGCTGGAACGCCGATGAACCGCTGGGCATGATCTGGACAATCAAAGCGGGCGCGCTGTATGCTGGTTTGGAAAAACTGGAGCAGCTGGGGTACTTGCAAGCCCGTGTGGAGGACAGCAGCACTGCCCCGCAGCGCAAGAAGTTCACCATCACTCCCAGCGGCGAGCAAGCCTTCCTTGACTGGATGACCACCCCGCTTCACGCCGCGCGCGATTTCCGCCTGGATTTCCTGGCGCGCCTGTACTTCGCCGACGATATTCCATTGGCTGATTTTGCCTGCCTGGTCGAGCGGCAGAAACAGGTCACCCGCGGCTGGCTGGCGCGCTTGCAGGCGCAGCTACCCGATAGCCAGTGGTATGCCAGGCAGGTGATTCAATTCCGCATCTGTCAGGTGCAAGCCATTCTCGACTGGCTGGACAGGCTGCCAGCCTGACCCGCCAACATCCCATTAACGAGGCACAGCAAATGGACGCCATTATCTTTCATCCCATCGGCATTCTGCACACTCCCTTCGAGGATGCCGCCCAAACCCCGATCCAGTCCATCCGTTCCGATGTGCCGGGCGAGGTGGAGGTCTACCCGCAATATGCGCAGGGGCTGGAGAACATCGAGGAATTTTCGCATATTATCCTGTTTTATGTCTGGCATCGCGCCCCATCCGTGGTCGACCTGAAAGTCAAGCCCTTCCTGGACGACCGCCCGTATGGCTTGTTTGCCACCCGCTACCCCTGCCGACCCAACCCGCTTGGCTTTTCGGTGGTGCGCCTGGAGCGGCGCGAGGGCAACCGGCTGTTCATCCGCGGGGTGGATATGCTCAACGGCACACCCCTGCTGGACATCAAACCCTACAATCCCGAATTTGACGTTCACCCAGCGGAGCGCACCGGCTGGTACGAACGGCGGGCACACCTCTGACGGACGACCATGACGACGAACCTTGAAATGACGATCCAAGCCCGCCGGTTGCGCCCGGCATGGCAGCCCGGCTGGTTTGACCGCCTGTGGACGCTGGCTGCCGCGCCGATGCTGCTGTTGTTTTTCCTGCCGGTGGTTGCCATTTTTTTGCGCCTTGCGCCTGCCGATTTTGCCCACAGCCTTGCCGACCCTGCCGCCAGCCAGGCAGTACGGCTCAGCCTGACCACATCGACTATTTCGCTGGGCTTGATCCTCCTGTTCGGCACACCGGCTGCCTACCTCCTCTACCGGCGGCGCTCACGGCTGCATTGGCTACTGGATACGCTGGTGGACCTGCCCACCGTGCTGCCCCCGGCGGTTGCCGGGGTTGCCCTGCTGATCACCTTCGGGCGCGAAGGGTTGATTGGGCAGAGC
>DAOUMN010000039.1:0-27113 GCA_034411135.1 Bellilinea sp. | reverse complement strand
CAATTGGATTGAACTTAGCCTTACCCCTCAAGGAGATGCCTACTATCCCCCGACTGAGAAAAATGAAAAGATTGAATGGTATGGTTACTTATGGTGGATGCGGGGCGGATGAATGCGCTCAGCTACTCAGGCAGAGAGCAGGTTTGGGATACTCGATTAACCAGGGAAGACCCTGTTAACCGAGCAAGTTTGGAGAAGAGGCTTGTATCCGATATCCTATCTCTTCTGTTCGGTTTTCAATTGGCAAATGTTCGGGTTGCTGGGTATGTAGCGGACAGGAACAGGGTCGCCTAGCTGGTAATGATCGTAGTAATACTTGTTATTTTCTGCACGAGAAATAAGTGTAAAGTCTTTGCCGGGAATTTCGGCTCGGAAGGCATAGGCTACAAAGTAGGAGGTGTCGCCCTCCGAGTCGGTTTCCGTCCATTTTTTGAACACGGTAGCCAACGTGTCCCGCCCACTCACTCGTAGGCGGTTGGTGTTGACAATACCAACAATTGACGATGATACTATTACAAAACCAATCAGCGTAAACAAGACGCCAATACCGCCAAGACACAGATGTAAAGCAATGGAGGCAGGTCGTAGTTCTGCCTTTATCGCTGAGAGCGATGGGTCAGGCACCCAATAAACAATTTCAATCGATTGACCTACTTCAAAACTGCTGTAGGATGAACTGCTAACTTCATCTGAACCTAGAAAACGAACCGGATCTCCCTTGATCGGAGCCTGGAATTGGAAATGGACATAGTAACTGTCGGAGTCATCCCCGGAACGAATTTCGAGATTGGTGATCGTACCGACAGCCAATTCACCTTGACTAGAAAGTCGGTTATAGGTTGTGCTATCCCGTATATAAACCACCACCCCCACAATCAGGAACAGCGCACTAAAAAGCGTCCAGATCAGACCAAAAACCAACATGCAACCAGAAGATTCGGGTGGTTGATAAGGTTTGGGGATCTTAAGCATTGCCAGTTCAGGTGACAAATTGTCATATCCGCGAGATAGGGGGGACAATATGGAAGGATAGGGCTTATGTGAAGCAGATTTGTCTTGTGGTGAGAGGATATCTGTCCCGCAATATGGACAACTTTCATTCCCTTTTGGCAATCCGGCCCCACATCGTGAGCATATTTGCGATTCTATTGTCATTCGACACCCTCCTTTCTTGTTTCTATCCAAAAACCACAGGAAAGTTGAAACATAGCTACCAGGAACAAGATTCCCCCAATCATTATGCCCTGCGATAACAGAACATTACCCATCAACGATCCAACCACGCCCAAGATGCAGGCTGCGCCGTTAAGTGCCAGCACCAACCCGCCCCATCCCAAAGAACCCCCTCGCCGTCTCAGGAGCAAGCCGTACAGGATGGACGGAATACCCAGAATAGCGTAAGCCAAACCATTAAAGAACGCGGTTATCGACGGAGGCCAGGCTTGCAAAGTCAACCGCAGCAAGACTTCTGCGGTGCTCGTGATTTGCGGATCAAGCCGCAGACTTACCAGGGCGGGAACAAGCGTTACCTGCGAGAGATAGACCGCCAGGTTGAACATACCGTAAATTGGAACAAAAATCAACCCCACAGCCGTCCAAGCCTGAGCAGTGGACCTAAACCAGGCATGAAGCGCCCCGAAAAAGGCTATAACGGCTAAGGTCAGAATAGTAGCATTGAGATATGTGGCAAAAAACAAGGCATTCAATTGTGAAGCATGAGCAGCAACTTGCTCAAAGGTCTCCATTTCCCCCGCAGAAGCCCTGTCGGCAATCAGCAGCCCAACCCATAAAGCCGTCAGAATGAAGCATGTCAAGGAAAGTAAAGCAACCAGTTTGGACATTGACTTCATTTCAACACTTCCACTCGATCTCTCGTAAAGTATTCAGAAGTCTGAGCAACATCGCTGAAAAAGAGTTCCTCGCGTAACTAGGTTCTGCCGCTCCAGATAACAGTCTACAAATTAACCTGCAAATACCAGTATAGCCAACCCCGGTATTCCCTACGAGACGGCAATTTTCAGCAGGAAAAAGAGGATTGATCGGCGTGATGCCCTGCGAGTCATCCAGAACCCTCTGTTCTACTATACGGAAAAAACTTTGAAAAGTTTTGGCGAATTGGAATGGTGCAAAAAAGTAGACACAAAAAATGTCCTGATCAAGTAAACAAGTAAACTAGAGAAACGGAGATCAGGCATGGAAAAGCGGAATTACCGGGAATGCCCACCAGAGTTCAAAATGGAAGCACTGGAACTGCTGAAGCGAGGAGAAAAGAGCGCAGGGCAGATTGAACGAGACCTGGGGATCACACCTGGGTTGCTGGCAAAGTGGCGCGCGCGGTATCAGATCTTGGAAAACGAAGGCCAGGGAGCTCAAATCATTCCCTGTGATGTTGAGGCGTTGAAAGCCGAGAACCGACGGCTGCGGCGAGAACTGGCAGCGGCGGAGGAAGAGCGTGAAATCCTAAAAAAGCCATCAACATCTTTTCACGAAAAAACGAATGATCTACGCCTTCATCGCAGTACATGAAAAAGAGCATAGCGTGAAGGCAATGTGTCATGTTCTGGGAGTGGAACGCAGCGGGTACTATGCGTAGAAACGGCGGCCGCTGAGTAGGAGAGAACAGTCCAATGCGGCGCTACTGGAAAAGGTGCGCGAAGCCTTTGAAAACAGCCGACATACCTACGGCAGCCTGCGGATCCAGCGCTATTGGCAGCGGCGGGAATATCATTTCTCACGTCATCGGATCGGGCGGTTGATGAAACAGGCTCATTTGGTGCCTCTGAGATATGCAAAATGGCATCCACGCACCACGCAGCAACGCAGTGGAGGCAGAACTGCTCCCAATCTGCTCAATCAGGACTTCAATGCCAGCCAGCCCAACCAGAAATGGGTGGGAGATATTACCCACCTCGCAACGGGAAACTCAAAGGAGGCTTCCATGGACAAGAGTATCAATTTTCAAGGATTTCTGCGGTATCTACTCGATGATGAAGACCTGGCAGAAAAGGGCGCCAGAATTACCAAGGCCTTATTAGAAGCCCAATCCCCACGCCTGACGGATATATCGGAGAGGATGTCCGGGAAGAGCGAAAGTCGATACAAAGAGATCCAGCGTTTCCGGAAGAAGCCAGACTTGAAACAAGCCCTGATGCGCCTGTACCAGGAAGAGGCAGAATTCGTGATCGGTGATCCAACCGAAATGAAGCGCTACAAAGCTCCCAAAACACCCTATGTGGGCACATTGAAGGATGGGACAACTGCGGGATACTGGTTACTGGTGCTCTCAACACCCTTCCGCGGGAGATCGTTGCCCTGTTCCTTTGTCGTTTATTCGTCGAGAACGATCGGAGATCAACGCACTTCCCGGAACCAGGAACACTATCGCTGTTTCAATGAAGTCAAAGAGCTGCTGGGTGATCGTCCTCTGGTGCTGGACCGGGAGTTTAGCTACGAAGAACTGATGGAGGTGCTCTATATTGAGCAGATCCAGTTCGTCATCCGCCTGAACCTGGGCGACCAGCACAAGCAAACTCGTTTGATCGATGCGGAGGGCGAGCCGGTCAAGCTGTTCATCCGGCCGGGCGAAACGGTGATCCGTCCCAATGTTTACTATTTGGGCACCGTGAAAGTCAACTTGATCGGTTACTGACGCAAGAGCCTTTCCAAACCCCTGTGGGTCATGACCAGCTTGAAACCCGAACGCGGGCTGGAGATTTATCTCGAACGCATGAAAATTGAGCAGACCTTCCGCGACTGCAAAGACCTGCTCCATCTGACTAAGCTGATGAACCAGAAACAGGCGCTCCTGAAGCAGATGATTGCGCTTTCACTACTGGCTTATGTGGTAGGTGTTTGGTTTGGTGAAGCTATTCGCGATGTGGTTTATGGCAAGCTGGATATTGCTCAAGTGCCGGAGGCCTTGCTCAACAAGCCACCGGTGGATGCCAACCAACATCCCAAGTGGTTACTTTATTCTGGCTTGTTTGTCCTTCTCAAACAAAAGCTCCGCTTGCCTAAGAGGCAAGTTGATGCAGTCACGATTGCCGCAGCCTCCGCGTTTGGTGTCTTGGTTTGTGGTAATGTCCGATCTTTTGTCTGAACCTCAAGGATTGTGCAACGTGTTTGTAACAAAAATGGTTGGTGAGATTAGGGGAATTAGGGAAGGAAAAAGAGGGCATAGCAGTATTTAGGGAAAAGATGAAATACTACTGAACTTTACCACCGGAGGTCAACAAGCCGCTCGCCATGCCCGGCCAGGATTTGTAGCCTCGAACGGTTCTGGCTCTCATTTTCATTCTGCCAATCACTTGTTCGGCTGGATTATTCGTCCATGGCACGTCTTTGTCCCAATCAAAGACGCGAAAGCGTGACCAATTTTCAATCAGACGTAGTATCAAGCCGCGTAATTGGTCTAGCGGGGTGTAGGTACTGCCCTTACGCCCCCTCGGGCTGGGCGGTAAGCGGCGGACCATCGCCAGCAGACGCTTATCCCCCTCGATGGGCAAGTCTTGAAGGAGTTGGCGCACTTGCATGGCGGTTTCGACCCATTCAGGCGGCAGACTTTGTTTGAGTTCATGAAGAGTGCGTCCTACCCAACGGCGCACGTGAAACTGGCAGACTTGATGCTCCAATCCCAAGACTTCAACGGCTTATTTATAACTGGCTAGGTCATCGGTCACAATCACACTCACTCCGAATTCCTGCATCAGCGGTTCGAGAAACTCGCGCACGGCTTGCGGGTCTTTCTCATCGACATAACCTACCGTGAACGGTTCTCCTCTACCCATGTCCACCGCCACCAAGTCCGGTTGAGTTTATCCCCAGCCCCTCACATAGGCCCCATCCACTCCCAGAACACGTACCCGCCTGCGCAGGCGTTCTCGCCGCAATTCATCAGCGCGCTGCTGGACACCCCGCCACACGCTCATCGGGCTCAACACAACCCCAAAGGCGGTCAGAAAGAGAGAAAGCTTATGATAACTCATCCCAAACACCCATCCAATTGCCGCTAAGGACCGCATCCGTACGGTTTGACGAACCAGTTCGACCCCTTCCGGATAATGGCGAAAGGTTCTCCGACAGCGACAGAAACAATAGCGGTATACCCAGGCCTCTTTCAAGCGCGGATCGGCTAGCCGTGATTGTGCAAGTCTTTTTCTGTAAATTTGGTCAAGCCATTCTCGCGATTTCTTAAGGTACTTTCAGAACGCTGTGGATATGTGGACGGGACGATCACCCTCCCTCCAGCGTGAGATAAATCTTCCCGCCTTCCCATTCATCGCTGGTCTCCATCAGGATCGCGCTGACCAAACGGAGGCAAGCTGCCTCGTTTGGAAAAATACTGACCACACGAGTACGGCGTTTGATTTCACGATTGAGCCTTTCCAGCCCGTTGGTGGTGCGGATCAATCACCGGTGTGAAGTCGGGAAAGAAAAGACCGTCAATCCTTCTGGGATACTCCGCTCCATCCAATCCGCCAACTTGGAAGCAGTTTTCTGGTACTTTTCCACCGCTTTCTTCAGATATTCTTCGGCCATCTGACGATCGGGAGCAGTGAAAACGGCGCGAATATCTTCAGCGACTTCCTTTTGCATGTCTTTGCGCGGCACGTAGGCCTGGGCGTTCTGCTGCAGGTGGAACTGGCAGCGCTGCCACGGGATCCCCCCAAACACCGCCTGGCGAGTTGCTTTCAGACCGGAGTGATCATCGGAAATGATCAATTTCACCCCTCGCAGGCCGCGTTTGAGCAGGCTTTCCAGGAAGGTGCGCCAGTGCATCTCTTGTTCGCCCATGGATATCGACACTCCCAGTACCTTGCGGTGCCCACTCAGATCCACCCCAACTGCGATCAGCACCGCTGCGTCCCGTACCTGGCCATCTTGACGCACTTTCTCATAGCGAGCATCCAAAAATAGATAGACGATCTCTCCCAGCGCGCTGTTGCGCCACTCCTCCAGCTTCTCATCCAACTTCTGGACTGCCTGGCTGACCTCACTGGAAGATACCCTGCTACCGCACATTTGCTCCAGAATGGCGGCCACCTTGCGCGTTGACACACCCTGGATGTACATCTCCGCTAAGGTCAACGTCAATGCCCGTTCGCTCCGCAGCCCTTTTTCCAATGCTTCCGGGTAAAACCCGCCTTCGCGTACTTGCGGGATCGAGAAGGTGATTTCCCCTACTCGCGTTTTCACCGTCTTGTCTTTGTATCCGTTGGCGTGTCCCTGCCGCTCTTCACTGCGCTCGTAATGCTCAGCTCTCAAATATCTTTGCCGTTCCACTTGCATGGCTGCGTTCACCATGGTGCGGATCAATTCCGGCAAATAGTCCAATCCGTGCTCTGCTATCTGTTCCACGATTTCCGAAGGGAGAGTAAAATCATTTTGGTAGGTCATGTGTTTTCCTTGTTGGCTTGGTAACCTCAAGAATAACCTGACCTGCCACTTTTTGTTAAGGTGCTAGAATTTACAGAAAGAATCCTACACTAATTTAGCCCCCCGTTTGACCGCCCCTCCCCAACGCTGGAAAATTTCACCTCCACAATACGGACATTTCTGCGGACGGTTTTCCTGACAATCCTTGACTTTTGGTAAGCAAAGCAGCACAATAGACATGGCAAGCTCGGTGTACTTGGGTCTTGATACCTATCATAGTACTACCGGCTTGCTTTTTTTTTACTAAACCCACCATCTTTGTGACAGACTCAGTGCGATGAGAGACTGTTGTTGTCCACCCGAAGCAGGAATTACTGTATTTGAATTGCCAGCACAGAATTTTCAACGCCCATCCCGCACGACAAACACCTGTCAGCCTGCGGCAAGAAGGGCAAACCTGTACAGGGGCAGACGGTTAAAGCTCTTCTTTCAGTGAGTTTGCGTGAGGTCCAGGATGTTGAATACCTGTTTTGTAAGACACAGGATTGCCCGGTGGTGTATTTCTCGCCTGATGGTGAGCAAACCTTTCGCGCTGAACATATTCGTGAGCGCGTTTATCAAAAAGATCCGGAAAGCGATGATGTTTTTATCTGCTACTGCTTTCGGCATACGGTCGGAGATATTCAGACAGGATCGCCCCTATCCCATAAAGTGATCATAGAAGACATCAATTCAGGTATCAATGCTGGGCAATGTGCGTGTGCTTTACGAAATCCGCAAGGCTCGTGCTGTTTGGGCAACGTGCGCGAGTTGATTAAGCGCCATGTTCAGGTCACGACTAAAATGGAGAAATGAATTTATGTTTCGTTTTAGTGCTGTATCGAATGGTTTACCAAACCAGGCATGGATATCTAATTGACAAATCATATTAGAGAAATCAAAATTTGAAAAAGATGGCAACTGTGCTGATAAATATTGGTTGATCGAGGGAGTAAATCCCCCGATCAATCAATGAACCTACCGAATACCGGTTTCACCTTGCTCAACTAACGCTGTGATTACCTCCTTCCAGCCGGATTCGGCTAAATGAACCCAATTCCCCAATGGGCAATCGCCAGAGCCTGCATCTCACCGAGCTATCTTTTACCAGACCAGCCGCGGAAAAGCTGATTGCGTAGGATTTCTTCTGGGCGTGGTGGTGTTTTTCCTCACATGGTTTGGTCACCTATAAGAATACCAAGGCTCCCACTTTTTACCCAATTCTCGTTATATCACCGAATTACATGTCCAAGTTTTTCATAATACATAGGCGATTCAAAAAAATTATTGTCCGCCCCACAAGTGGAAATGTAATTAGCATTATTCAAATGCCGATTTTTCGTACCAATCTTAATAACTCGACTTTAGACAAAAGTAATACTCCCGAGATTTAGTCGGGTTATAAATCAGCACTTTACCAATCGAAGATCAAGCCATTTTAGCAACAACAGGCGTCTTCTTGACAACGCCATAGCGTTGTTTCGGTGTTCTTTGCCTGCCCGGCGGCCAACGAGGAGCTTTTCCGCGCTTTTTTGGAGGCCGAGCTGGGCTGCCAATCAGCGCAAAAATCGGCTGGAGGCTTTGCTGCACCCGCTGTGGTGTCAAATCCTGCTGCGGTTTTTGCCAAGGAAGCGGTTTGTCATCTACAATCGGGCGAGCCAGGTAGAGCAACCAGCAGGCGATAGCGATCAGTTCGCTCCAGCGGTCGCCCACTTCTTTGGACTGGAAGCGAGGCTGGGTCCATCCGAGCGTTTGTTTACGGAACTGGATCCCCGGTTCCACCGGCCAGCGGCAGCTGTAGGCTCGCCAGATCGTCTCTACAGTGACCTCAACTGGCACTGGCTCGGGG
The DNA here is from genome assembly GCA_034411135.1 of Bellilinea sp. GTDB lineage: Bacteria > Chloroflexota > Anaerolineae > Anaerolineales > Anaerolineaceae > Bellilinea. Next base: position 18,850 of record DAOUMN010000039.1, on the reverse strand, counting down.
GCTAACCAAGCCAGCCACAGGGCAGACGGAAGCGCTTCCCGTTCCAGGTGAACACGGGCTCGGCTCACATCGTACTGCACGTCTGTGCCTTTCTTCTCGTGTAATTCGCTCCAGCGCTCCAGGTGCACTTTGCCCCAGTAGGGATCTTCCAGCTCCATCACTTCGTCAGGTGTGCTCCAGGTTTCTGGCTCTTTGAAGGCGAAGCGGGTCCCATGCACACGGGGACGCCCCTTTTTTCCAGTATGAGACGGGGGCGGACCGTAGAGCACCCGATCACATCGCAAGCGAGCCAATGTCCCACAGCGCAGCCCTTTCACCCGGCGCAGGAAACCGGCATTGCCGTATTTACCATCGGCAGCGATGATGTCCAACGCTTCTAGAAAGTCTGACCGAGTTTGTGCCAGAGTTTTGATCTGCTCTGCTCCTACTTCCTGAGCGGTCTGCGCACTGGGCACCCGGCGGACATCCACCGGCAGTGACCAACTGGAATGCGGCTCAGCACACCACTCCAAGAGCAAATGGGGATAGCCGATCGTGACCGTACCGCCATTGACATCACTACTCGCCTGGTACACGTATTGGCGATCATCCAGCACCCGGCTCCGCGGTCTGGGGCAGGGAGAGCCATCGATCGGGAAGACAAACACGCCTCGCTGCGGTACTTGCCGGGCCAGGTAGGTTCGCAGCCACTGGCTGTCGAGTTCTCCATCTTCGACCGCCGCATACAGGCTCGACCATTCCCGCTGAAACCGGCTAGATTGACTCAGCATCGCAAAAGAAGAAACCGCTCCTTCGCTGATGAGCGCATCCAGCAGATCAAACAGGGCGTCTCGTCTCGCTAGCATCCCGTTCTCATAAATGGCTTGATGAAATTCGATTAGTTTGTTAATGTCCTGCTTGGTAGATTTTTGGTCGTTCACAACCCCAAGTTTCTACCAAGGGGCGGTTTTGCTCAAGGGTGGAACCGCCCTAATTTTGTCTAAACTCGAGTTAATAACCATCCAAATCCTTATTCTACCGGCTTTGATTTTTGAACCTCATACCTGTACAATGGTACTATGCAACTGAAAAACCGATCATTCTCTCTTATTCTTGTCCTGATTATGTTGTTAAGCGCTTGTGTGCCGCCCATGTTCAGACCCCAACCGACTCCTCTGCCGCTGCCCACCGAACTTGCCTCAACTCCCCTGCCTGCCAACGCCCAGCCTGGAACATTGGACAGCACGTTTGTCTCGCTCGCCTCAACAGCAGGAGCCGGAAAAGAGCGCTGCTATAAACTGTTCCGTTTTTATCCCGACGGCATGGTTGTTTACGCAAATTTTTCGTGTTTTGAAAACCCCCCCGGTATCGAAACCTGGCAGGATGTTTACGCCTGGTTCAACCGTGAAAACAAATACCTTTACCGGGGAGATTACTTTACCGCTGGCGACCAGATCTGGATTCGCATCGTTCAATTCAATCCGATTACCGAAAGGATCACCTTGCGCAACTTCCAGGGGCAATACTGCGACAATGACATGGTATTGCAGGAACCCGCGGTGAGAGATTACAGCGGCGTCCCCTCACCCATTACCCAGCCGGTATTGGAGTTTGCCAATATCCGCCCGCTGGCACCGCACAACAGCGAGGACTGTGAGATAACCCGGTTTACGATCCTATTCCGTTCATACATCACATTGAGCGGAGGGGAAAGCCAATTTGAGGTACAAACCCGACCGTTCGAAACTTGCACAATGGATTACACACCGCCGGTCGGAGAACGCAGCTCAAGCCCAATCCAAACCTCGGTTATAGCAGATGATCAGGGCATCTGCCGCTGGCAGTGGGCAGTCGGAGATCAGGTGGGTATTGCCACTATCACCATAACCATTGGTGCCATCACCCAGCAATTTGCCATCGACATACGATAATACCGCCCGGAGCTTATTCCCCGGTTTCCATTGCTCAATTGGTTTTGCCGGGAAATTATAGCTTCGGCAGCACTTCCCTCGCCAGGTCTCCCAGCCCTTCTATGTCGTCCAAATCCAGCCACTGCAGCATCAAACGCTGCACTCCAGCGGACTTCAAGCGCTGGATTTGCTCAAGCACCTCAGAAGGTGTGCCAACCACTAAACCCCGCTGCCTGAGATCTTCCGCGCTCCAGCTACCACTTCGCGCGCGTAAACGCGCCTCCAAGGCGGACTGGTCTTTGCCAAACACCAACCCAGTCATCATCGAGCGGTGCACGTCCGCCGGTAAACGCCCTGCCTGCCGGATCAATTGATCCAGCCGCTGGTTGAGTGCGGTAAAGGCTTCGGGCGTTAGGAATATGCCATTCCACTCATCGGCATACTGCGCGGCGAATGGCAGCGTACGCTTGATACCATTTCCACCGATCAAGATGGGCATTTCGGCACCGCGCTGCGGAGGCGGGAGCAGGCACGCGCCTTTGATTTGATAGAAACGACCATCGAAGAAAAAGGGTTGGTTGCTGCGCAGCAACCCATGCAATACGATCAAACCTTCCTCGAAACGGCGGAATCGCTCTGCGGATGGAAGAAGATCGAAACCAAAAAGATAATGTTCGCGCTCCTGCCAGCCAGCGCCCACACCCAAAACCAGACGTCCTTCCGACAGGTTATCCAATGCGGCTGCCATGCGGGCAGTCAACGCCGGATGGCGGAATGAAAACGGCGTGACCAGCGGTCCAAATGCAATGCGATGGGTGTGATCCGCCAACCACGTCAACGAAGTCCATAATTCCAGCGAATCAATGTCCGGCGGATTGGCATTGGTGAAATGATCCGAGCGGAACAATCCCGCAAAGCCCAACTCTTCCACAGCGGTTACCATCCGTTTCCAGCGCCTCCAGGTGAGCCCGTTTTGCCCTTCGATCATGATCGCCAATTCCATGGAATACCCTCCAGTAATATAGGATGCCAACTGGATTGTACCAGAGGATGAATCGCAAACACCGCTGACATGTCAGCGGTGTTCGTTCGAAGTGGTAATAATGTTGAACAGGTCAGTTTACCGGCTAAGGCGTCCAGTCGCGGACAATGACGTTAATCACCGGTACACCGTTTATCAGTCGCGCCTGGAAAATCACCTTAACGCAGCCCGGCACCTCGATTGGTCCGGTGGTCATCGATTCAACGTAGGACTTCAATTCAACCGAATAGACCTTAATCAGGTAGGTTCCGCGCGGCAACTCGCCAGTAAAGGTGTCTTTGAACTTCAGATCGATGGATGCTACCAGCTTCTCCAGCCGCGGCGTGACTCGGTAAACCTCTACCACGACCGGCAGATCCTGTGAAAGACCCAGCCGGGTACCGTCAATGCCATGGGTAACGTATGCCAGGAAGGTGGGGCATTGCCCCATGGCTTCGACCGGTTTTTGGGCAAAACCCAAAGACAGACTCAAAAGCACAACAATGATCAAAAGACGAGTAACTATTTTCATTTTTTCCTCCCGAGAGATTTTCGAAATGCTAATCTGAGCTATCCCCCACAATGATTGTTATTACCATTAAGGATAGTCAGATTAACATCTATCCACATTGAATAGTTTAGCACTTTTATATACAAAATCAATATAATCGCAAGGTTTTGCTCAGGGTCATAAGGAATTTATAAGGATTATCAGCTATTGAAGAAAACCGCCAGGTATGACCCTGGCGGTTGAACAGACCGGGAAAAAGGGTTCAATCAGAAGGTTATTATCGACCCATGCCCTTCATTGCCAGTTCACGAACGATGACCCGGATGGTCGGCTCACCCTTCTCACCCAAGCGGGCGAGTAAATTGACTTTAACGCAGCCAGGGATTTCCACCGGACCAACTTTCATCGAGTCAATGAAGACACCCAATTCCTCAGAGAAGACCTCGATAGTATATTCACCCACCGGCAGTTCTGCTTGGAAGGTTTGCTTGAAAATCAGCGGGATTTGTGCCAGTTCCTTGCCATCTTTGAACACATAGGCAATTACAGGCAAGTCTTTGGACAAGCCCAGTCGGGTACCATTGATACCGTGGCTCACGTTGACGAAGAAGGTCTCACATTTTTCACCCTTTACGGCAGCCTGAGCAGGGGTGAAGGCAAAGCCGAGGAAAAGCGCTACAATCGCAATCAAGGATACAACTTTCGCAAACGGTTTCATTTCTGATCTCTCCCATTTCTTCTAAATAGCCAATATTGAATTGTTTTGTACCAGTAACCCCTTCTCCAACAGATCGTGTCAAGCAGCATTGTGCAATTGCGGTCTGCACCATCTTTATACCCTGCGTAGAAACAAACTCCAACTTTATGTATAACGTTTGTGATCCATATTGTATAAGGTATAATAAAAACCTGCTTTCTTCACAGATTGTTTTATAAGAAGCCTATAAGAAACATCCTCTTGACAACCCATTTTTCGACCCGGATAATGTATAAATCGAACAATTTTTATCTAGTTAATCAAAGGGCAGGAATACTATGCTGCAAATCCCATCCTATTCAAAAATTCTCGTTGTTGGCGGCGGCCCAGGCGGCTCCACGGTAGCCACTTTATTGGCTCGTCAAGGCGTGGAGGTGACCCTGCTGGAAGCTGCACGCTTCCCGCGCTATCATATCGGCGAATCCCTGCTGCCAACTATGATTGATATCATCAATTTACTGGGAATGCGTGAAAAAATGGAAGCGTTTGGTTTCCAACGCAAACCCGGTGCGCACCTGGAATGGGGTCGTGACACCTGGTCGCTCAACTTTGGTGAATTATCCGGCGACACCACCTATAGTTTCCAGGTCACCCGGGCAGAATTCGATCACTTGTTGCTCGAACATGCAAAAAGTCAGGGCGTCAAGGTTTTTGAAGGGGTGGAAGTGCGCAGCCTGGAATTTGACGGCGAGCGCCCCATTTCTGCCACTTATGTCGTCAATGCCAACGGCAATGGCAGCGCGGGTCAAACCGGCGTAATTGCATTCGATTATTTGATCGATGCCAGCGGTCGTAACGGCATCATGGCTAATCGATACTTGCGCAACCGCCGCTACCACCAGGTATTCAAGAACATTGCCGTATGGGGATATTGGAAGAATACCGACCGCCTTGCCACCGGACGCGAAGGGGACATTGCCGTTGGTTCAATCAATAACGGCTGGATCTGGGCAATTCCGCTTCATGATGGCACCATGAGCATTGGTGTTGTGATGCACAAAGATGCCTTGGCAGCCAAACGCCCCATGCCAATGGAGCAAATTTATACCGAAGCACTGGTCGAATCACCGTTGATTGCGCGGGTAGTCAAAGGGGCAGAACTGGTTTCCGACTTAAAAACCGAAACGGATTATTCTTATACGGCTGAAAAATTTTCTGGTCCGGGTTATTTCATGGTGGGCGATGCCGCCTGCTTCCTCGATCCGCTGCTTTCCAGCGGCGTTCACCTGGCAACCTTTAGTGCCATGCTGGCTGCTGCCGGGCTGATCACCATGTTCGAAGGCGAAATCAGCGAGGAAGAAGCGGTTTCTTTCTTCGAGAAAGCCTACCGCCAGGCATACTTGCGTTTCCTGGTCTTTCTGTCCGCATTCTATGATATCAACCGCGGCAAAGAATCCTATTTCTGGGAAGCGCAACGCCTGACCCAAGAGGACGTCTCTGAAGACAATCTTAAGCTGGCATTCCTCAACTTGGTTACCGGGGTGCGCGACCTGCGCGATGCGCAGTCCAATACTCGCCACTTCATTTTGAAGGAAATGTCCCATCGGATCAGCGAGAATTTGAATTTTCGCAAGGACAAACAAGCCCTCGCTAACCTGCAAGGAGAAGACTTGCAGGCAGCCCGCGAAAATGCGCGCTTTTTCTCCTCGGTCGAAGGGTTGTTTGCCCTCAACCAGGAAGACGCCATTGATGGCCTGTATGTGCAAACCAAACCGCGGCTGAAATTACAAAAAGTCAACGCCTAAACAGCCAGACGAACAGGATAAAAAACAAGCCCGGTGGTTTCTCGCCGGGCTTGTTTTGTGTTGAGTCACCTTGTTCAGGAATTAACAGGCGCGGCGAGCATATTTTCCAGCACAATTTCGAGCGCCATCGTATGGCTGCAAACCCCGCGGGACTTGAAGAAATCACAGTCGCACTGCCATTTGCCGTTGTCATATTGAATGTGATGGGGGTTGTTCGCGCCGTCCATTGTTACCGTGAAAGAATGAAAGTGGATGCGCTCACGTTCCTGAGCGTACCGTTTCGCCTTGTCTCGCTTACCGATCATCCCGTAATCCATTGGTCACTGGTCTCCTTTCGAATTTTTTTACAAAAAGGCACGCGTCAACACGCGTGCCCCGGAGTAGAGCGAAAGCCTGGATATGTTTCAACAACCCGCATAATGAATTTTGCCTCGTTTCCTTTCGTATTTATGATATACCGACTCAAAAGGAAAGTCAACGCTTGAGTATATATTTTAAGAAAGGTTTTTCGGCACAATCACTTTTTCTAGAATCAGCGCATCTTCACCGCCATTGTAATAATTCTTCCAGGTATCCAGGATGTGATAGCCCACATGCTCATACAGGCGGATGGCACCCTGGTTGGATTTCCGCACGCTCAACCGCACCAGCCGTGTATTCATTAACTCCTCACAGCGCAACAGCAGAGCCTGACCTACCCCTTGACGACGATAGGCTTCGCTAACCCCCAGGGTAACGATCCAGCCCAGTCCCGCCCGGCGGCGGGTATCTCCAGCAACGAACCCGACCAATTTGCCGTCCACAACCGCTTTCAGACGGATAAAACCGGGCATCACCAATGTGATGAACAAGTCAATCCACGGCCAGGCATCTAACTCGAAGATTTCCTTCTCCAGGCGATGCACCTCGCCGATGTCCTTCAATCCGGCTTTTTCGATCTGATAATTGATCATCCGGTCGCGTGGTTGCATGAAACTACCACCCGGCTGAAGAAACCAGCCGGGTGGCGTTAATTGTCAACCAAAGATTACTCTTTGGATTCCGAACGTCCCTTGATGAAATCGCCCAGCATGCTGGTGAATTCCATCGGGAAGATATACTTGGTCGACTGACCAGCGCCAATGCTCTTTAAAGTCTCGAAGTATTGCAGGGTCATGGTCTTGGAATCAACGATGTTGGCAACTGTATAAATCTTTTCCAGTGCCGCCGAATAGCCTTCCGCACGCAGCAATTGGGCTTGTTTTTCACCTTCCGCCTGCAAAATAGCCGCCTGCTTTTGACCGTCTGCGCGCAGGATAGCTGCCTGGCGTTCACCCTCGGCAATGTTGACCGCTGCCTCGCGCTGACCGGTTGATTCGGTCACCACAGCCCGGCGGGTTCGCTCGGCTGCCAACTGACGGTTCATCGAATCCTGAACATCGCGTGGCGGGATGATCTCGCGGATTTCTACGTTGGTCACCTTGACACCCCAGCGTTCAGTGACCTCGTCCAGGCGCACTCGCAAAGCCTGGTTGATTTTTTCGCGCTCGGAGAGTACGCCATCGAGCATGATACCGCCAATGACCGAACGCAGCGTGGTGGTAGCAATACCCTGGGCGGCCATTTCGAAATTGCCAACCTGCAACACACTCTGTACGGGGTCAAAGACCTTGTAGTACCACAGGAAATCGATCGAGATGGGAGCGTTATCGGCGGTAATCGAGGTCTGGGCGGGAATCTCACGCACCTGCTCGCGCAAATCAACTCGCACCGCGCGATCAATGAACGGGATGAGGATAATCAAGCCCGGTCCGCGCGCCCCAATACAACGGCCCAGCCGGAACACCACCAAGCGCTGGTATTCGGGCACAATTTTCAAGGCGGTAGTCAGAAAAATGAGCGCGCCAAGAACGACCAACCCAATCAGACAATAGATGACTTCCATTTGTGCTTTACCTCCTTAGATCCTGTTGGCTGCCCAGGGCAGCCGATCGAATGCGACCGTCCCCAAAGGGACTTTACTCTTCTACGCGTTCTACTTGCAGCAATAAACCTTCGCGCCGCAGCACCCGCACCTTGCTGCCAGCGGGAATTTCCTCTTCGCTCCAGGCAGACCATTCCTCGCCCATCAGGTAAACCGTACCGTCTTTATACACATCCGTACGCGCCTCACCCACTGCCGTAATCAGACGGGACAGATCAAAATCCTTACGGCGTGCAATCGCTTCGATGCCTTTACGACCCACAACCCAAAGGATCGGAATGACGATCAAGGACGTAACCAGGGCAAGCCAAAAATTGACCGCCGGTTTTCCCTCCGCAGTCTCAAACAGCAGCACCGACCCGGCAATCACCGCCACAATAGTCAGAACCAGAAAAATCCAGTGTCTCGATCGCCGCAGGGCAAGATAAAAAGGCACCACACCACCAATCAAGAGCACCAGCGCCCAGGGATTGATGCGAAGACTGAGTGCGCCAATCCCAGCCAGGACGATTGCAAACAATGCGCCAATTTCCAGCAACCCGGTTCCAGGTGAAAACAACGACAGAATCCCCAACACCAAACCAATAACCAGCAGAACATAAGCAACATTGGGGTCCATCAGCGGGTTCATTCTAACCTTCCTTTTTTGAAACACAGGCTGCCATTGCAACCTGAAACATGCTCACTTAAATTATACCCGACAAACCAACCCGCTCAAAACCCGGTGTACTACTTTTGCAGCCAAAAACGTCTCGGAAGGGGAAATTTAACTCACCAAACAGCCTTGAAACCAGATAACCTTAAAAACGGAATAGACAGCCGCTGTCCGGCTGTCTATCCGTCTCTACCACCATCGTATCCCTCAACCACCAAACTTTCAGGAGCACGACCTTACCTGGAGGAAAAGGCTATTCCTTCTGCCTGGAATTACTATAAACCTGTTTGATTAAGGAAATTCGACAATGAGATTATGAATTTGTTAACAAGTCGAACAATTTGCCAGTCAACCGGCCTTAATCCTCACTCCAGGTCCATGCGTTCAAAACGGGCACTTGCTGAGCCAATCACCACCAACAGCACACCGAGCAGCACAACGGTCTGCCAGAGTGGACCTGGTTCGAGCAAAGGCATGTCCCCGAGAGCATGATATAACGGTGATAACCTTAACAACCATATTGTTTCACTACCACCAGCCCTGACCAGGTACGGCGCGTAAAAAACCAGTAGAATTCCCAGGCTGATCAGGCGAGTCTTCCAGATCGAATCATTCCACATGGCGAGGAACATTGCCAGGCTGCCCATTAGCAACGCAAATAGACTGGAAGCGGGTTGAATGCGCAGAACAATGTCGAAGGCAATACCCGCCGCCCAATGAACAAGCAGTCCCGCTGCCAGTGTCATCCCCCAGGATAGTCCCGCTGTAATCAGACAAAGATAAACCAGCCGGCTGAAGAAGACCTTCCAACGCGGGAGTGGGTAAGCCAGGAGTAAATTCATGGCTTCCCGCTCCCGCGAGCCAGATAACAAACTGCTTCCTTCCAGAATTGAAAACAGGCTGGTAAGGACCGGCAAGCCAACGCAAGCTACCACGACTATCCAGTATGCCAGTGGAAACGAAGCTTGCCGGCTGAACACACCTGCCGCTGCCTGCATCCAGGCGTTGTTCGCCAGCTGCGGATAAGCCGCCGCACTCAACAGCAGCCACATCACTGCTACCACCAGCCAGATCAACAGCCTGCGGCGGTTTTCCAGCCACAGGTCGCTCAACAGACTAGCCAGCATATAGAGGAACACCGTACAAGGTTTGGTAGACTTCCTCCAGGCTGGGCTGCTGACTGATGATGTCCAATACGCGGAACTGACTGGCTGTTTTGATCAGCGCGTCCGGATCGCCCATCACCGTGCAAGAAACTTTGTTTTGGTCACACATCAGCTGGTTCAGGTTATTCAACCCGGAAAACACCTGCGGGTCAATCGGTGCAGCAAAACGCATTTCGATTCTGCGCAACGCCCGGGCGCGTAACTGCGCCCCGCGCTCCACCGCGATTACCCTGCCCTGATGCAGCACCGCCACACGATCGCAAATTCGTTCCATCTCGCACAAGGATTGCGAAGCCACCAGTACCGAGCGTCCCTCGGCACGAAATTCGACTATCAACCGGTACAACTCGAGCTGGGCTGCCGGGTCGAGTGACTGGGTAGGCTCATCCAGGATGACCAGCTCCGGGCGGTGCATGAACGCCTGCAGGAGACCGATTTTGCGCTTTCCGGCACTGGATAATTGACCACAGGGAGTTCGCAAGTCTGCACCCAACCGGGTTACCAGTTGAGCCACATAGGCCCAATCCACGTTGCCACGCAACACCGCCAGGCGCTGCAACAATTGCTCTCCAGTGAGACTGCGCGGCAAGTAAAGATTTTGCGGAAGATACCCAACCACCTGGCGCACCTTGAGCCCGTTGCGCTGACAGTCCTGTCCCATCACCAAAGCCTGACCATGCGTGGGTCGGGAGAAATCCAGCAGGATATGCAATAACGTGGATTTGCCCGCTCCGCGCGGTCCAAGCAAGCCAAACACCTCGCCCGGATCCATTTCCAGGGTAATCCCATTCAACACCGCGCGGCGATGAATTTCTTTGGTCAGGTTTTCGGTACGCAAGACAAGGTAGCGCATCGCCATCCTCCTTGACGGATAAGCCCGGCAAATAAAACCGGCTGGGATTGGGAGATACCAGCCGGAAGGATCGCTCTGCACGCGCCGATAATTCAGCGCATTCACCTGATCAGGCAGGTATCTCTTTGCGGGATTGCCACTCCTGAAGCAATTTCTCGTAAGCCTGTTGGAGCAGTCCGGTCCAATCGATAATTTCATCGATCCGCTGGCGGGCGGGATGTTCTTCCGCCAACCCCTGCAAGCCTTCTTGCGCCATTTCGCGCAGGTTCTGGACACTCTCCAGCCGCATTTCGAGTGAGTTTTCCCAAGCCTCGTCCGAAAAGACATAGTAGTCGCTGCGTTCTCCGGGCAATGACACCCGATCCGCCAAACCCGCCATTTGCAGAGTACGCAAATTAGTCGAGATACTGCTGCGGCTGACCTGCAGAACTTCTGCCATTTCTTCCGGCGAGACCGGACGGGTTGCTACCAACAGCAAGCCGAGGATCTTCCCACCGATGCGAGGAATACCATACTCCTCAAAGTGCAATCCCATATTTTCAATGAACTGGGATAGGGTCGCTTCGTCTCCCAATATGGGAGGGGTACTATCGCCGCTATCCGTTTCTTCTGAACCCATGCTCGTCTATACTCCTTGGGTGTAAACCAAAACAACAGAACCGCACGATGCGGACACAACTTATTCTACATTCATTATTTATTTCTGTCAAGACTGAAACGAATGATTTATTCTGTAAATTCGGAATCAATTACGCGTTGTTGAATTGACTGTTTTTTACGAAAACATCTGGTACAATGGTGGCAAAATCCTACAGGGTTACCACTAATAACCGAATTCATGCCCCACAAAAATAGAGGATTGAAACGGCCGTGGTTTTTGGTTAGAATATAGTGGGGTTGAATCGGCTTCGCTATCGTTTGCCTCATCAGGAGAATTTCATGGGGCTGCGCCCTTCTGAAGAAGTTCATCAGGCGTGGATTGCATTCGTTACCAACCACACCATACTCTCTTTGGTACGTCCGGTAATTGCCGCGTCCTGGGAACGTTGTTGGGCACGGGTGGATCCTTATTCCCCTGCCAAGCCCCCTCACCTCTCGGGCAGCAACCTTCTTTCCATCCAGGTCAGCAATTTTGACCTAATGGCAATCGCCCGCCCAGTGATGGAAGATGTTTACCAGTATATTGAGGGTTCCAATTCCGCAGTGATCTTTGCCAACAATGTGGGCTACCTGCTGGATGGGTTGGGCGACGCGAACCTCATGGCTGCCCTGGAAAGGCTTGGCATCACGCCCGGCACGTTGCTGGCAGAAGGTGAAATTGGCACCAACGCTATTGGACTTACCCTGCTCGAGCGCACCCCGCTTATCGTCGAAGGGTACGAGCATTTTCGCCAGCCGCTGCACGATTTTGATTGCGCTGCCGCCCCGGTTTTCGACACCATCGGCAAGTTGGTCGGCGCATTGGGCATCATTACACCACGCGGACGGCTGCATCCCCATTCGCTCGGACTGGTAATGGCAGCTGCTAAAGCCATCGAGGCTCAACGCCAGGCAGATCAGTTGCTCGAAGAACAGAACAATCAACTGACGGGCTTGAACGCCATCCTCTCCAGCATCCAGGAAGGCATTCTGGTCTGGAACCGCGAGGGCATCATCTTGCATGCCAACCCGACCGCCGCGCGAATCCTGAATGTCAATCCGGAAAGTTTGCTGGGTTCCAAGCTCGAAGCTTATGTACGCTTCCCCCGCCAGGTGTTAGATGCACTCCAAAAACAGGTTACGGTAAACGACCTGGAGGTGCAATTAACCGCCGCAGGCGAACCGATTTCCTGTCTGGTAAGTTTGCAGTACATTCTGGGGCGGCACGGCTTAAAGATGGCCATTGCTGTCTTGCGCCCAGTTCACAGCCTGCGCGAATTTATCCAGCGCCAGGTGGGCTCACCCACCTTTGATCTGCAAAACCTGGTTGGCGAATCCTCCGTTATGCGCCGCGTTCGACGGACGGCACGCAGCGCAGCAGCCGCACGCGGCTGTGTATTAATCCGTGGTGAAGCCGGCACGGGAAAAAACCTGCTAGCGCGGGCAATCCACTACCACAGCCAGCGTAACCAGTCCCCGTTTGTCGTCTTCCCGTGCAGCGCAGTGCCCAGCGAACTGGTCATGCAGGAGTTGATCGGCAGCGAAAGATACAGCAACGACGGTAGCCCGCAAACCAGCAAGTTCGAGCTGGCTTCCGGCGGTACACTTTTCTTTCAGGACGTGGACGCACTGCCGCTCGAAGCCCAAGCTGCACTGTTGAACTTCCTCGAAATGGGAATCGTCCAAAAAATCCACAGCCGCAAGCCCATCGAGGTGGATGTGCGCATCATCGCCTCCAGTTCTGCCCCGCTGGAACATCTGGTGCGCGAGGGCAATTTCCGTGCCGACCTGCTCTACCGGCTCAGCTCATTCGAAATCGTCTTGCCGGCGCTGCGCGAGCGCAAGCAAGACCTGGATTTACTAATTGATCAGATTCTGCAACGCCTTTCGCGCCAGGTGGGACACAGTCTGATCCTCAGCCGCGAAACCCTGACCTTGCTCAAGGCCTACCACTGGCCTGGCAACGTTCGCGAACTAGAATCGGTACTCACCCGCGCTGCAGTTCAAGCCAGCCCCTCGCACCTGATTACGCCAGCGCACCTGCCGGAATTGCAACCTTTATCCGAAACCAATCTCGCCCCGCTGGCGCGGGAAGGCAGTATTCTGCCATTGAACGAATTGGAAAAACGAGCCGTTTTGCAAGCCGCGCAGTATTGCAATGGGAACGTTTCGCGCATGTCGGAGATGTTAGGCGTTGGGCGAACAACGATCTGGCGCTACTTTAAACAGATGAACCTTTCACCCGAACAATTTCGAATCCGCGGCGAGAAAGCCAATACTGTTTCAAACTGAAACAGTATAGCGGGTTTGTGTTTCAAAGCGAACCATTAAAATCGCCGAGTTTGACTCAAAAAAAGAGCGACGTACAATTAAAAACGATGTTTATTTTTCGGCTTAATTCGCAATATTCAACTTTCTCCATGGCGAGCAATCTTACCGGCTGGTGGGCTGTCGCCCACCTTAGCGGTGATTCTCCCCCATCCCAAGGCAAAAAATACCGCCCATAGGTTTTCCGCAGGCGGTATTTTATTGCAGGCTCCATCGTCCTATTTATTCACAACTTAATATCCAAGGAGGTTGCCCGGAAAGAGATCCCTTCTGCCTGTTGCATTTCACTTGTCGTCCCAATTTTTCAAATCCTTTGAAAGGAGTGATCGAAGATGAAATCAAAAGGTTTTGGCGAGTTCTTAGGAGAAGTCATTGGCACGTTCGTCCTGATCCTGCTGGGCGATGGTGTGGTGGCTAACGTTGGTCTTGCTCCGCGCCTTGCCTCCCCCGCCTACAACTGGAATACCATAACCATCGGCTGGGCGTTCGCGGTGATCGTGGCTGTGTATGTGTCTGCCGGTGTTTCCGGTGCGCACCTCAATCCAGCCGTGACCATCGCTTTGGCTGTAAAACGCGGATTCTCGTGGTCGAAAGTTCCGACCTACATCCTCGGACAATTCGTTGGCGCATTCCTCGGCGCTCTGGGCGTTTACCTGGTCTACCGCGAAGGTCTGGTAGCGGCGGGCATGCCCAACGTCTGGTGCACCGGTCCGGGCTCCGTATTTGGACAAGCATTCTGGGGCGGCGCGGGTGCGGCCGCAGCCGGCGGCTATTCGCTGCTCAACGCCAGCATCGCGGAAATTTTTGGCACCGCTGTGCTGTTGTTTGGTGTGCTGGCTAGCGGTGATGAGCGCAACTTGGGTCTAAAATTCAACATGGGACCCTTCCTGGTTGGCGGTACCGTTCTGGCAATTGGTCTCAGCCTGGGCGGTCCTAGTGGTTACGCCATCAATCCTGCCCGTGATCTCGGTCCGCGTATCTTCGGCGCCCTGGTCGGGACACAGGGTTTATTCGACGGTATTTACTGGCTGGTCGCGCCAGTTCTTATGCCAATCATCGGCGGTATCCTCGGTGCTTTGGTATACGACTGGTTCGTCACTGCCAATCTCCCCGCCAAGAAAGAGTAATTCGTTCATCCATCCAGGGCCTGCTTCGTAAGCCAGAAGCAGGCCCATCTACGCCCTACCAACCACCGGTCACTGCGTACGTTCGATACTTGAGAAAGAAAGGATGCTGGTAATGAAAAAACTAATCAACAAACCGGAAGACGTCGTCAAGGAAGAGCTCGAGGGGATTGCACTGGCTCATTCTGACCTCGTCAAAGTGCATTTTGACCCCAATTTCATCGTCCGCGCAGATGCCCCCGTCAAAGGCAAAGTGGGGGTGATCTCCGGTGGCGGTTCCGGGCATGAACCAATGCACGGCGGCTTCGTCGGCATGGGCATGCTGGATGCGGCCTGCCCGGGCGCGGTCTTCACTTCCCCCACGCCCGACCAGATGCTGGAAGCCACTAAAGCCGTCGACGGCGGCGCTGGTGTCCTTCACATCGTTAAGAACTACACCGGCGACATCATGAACTTTGAAATGGCTGCCGACTTGGCGCGCGGCGAAGGTATTGAGGTCGAATCGGTCGTCATCGATGACGATGTAGCCGTAAAGGACAGTCTGTATACCGCCGGTCGCCGCGGGGTCGGCACCACCGTTCTGGCTGAAAAAATCTGCGGTGCGGCTGCCGAACAGCGCCGCTCGCTCAAAGAAGTGGCTGATCTGTGCCGTAAGGTAAATGGATGGGGCCGCAGCATGGGAATGGCGCTGACATCCTGCACCGTTCCGCACGTTGGTAAACCCACCTTTGATCTGCCGGAAGATGAAATGGAAATCGGCATCGGCATCCATGGCGAGCCGGGTCGCAAACGCATGAAGATAAAAACCGCCGACGAAATTGTCGAAATGCTGATGGAACCGATCATCTCGGATATCCCCTACAAAGCCGGCGATGAGGTGTTGATCTTCGTCAACAGCATGGGTGGAACGCCATTGATCGAGTTGTATGTCATCTACCGCAAAGCCCATGAGATCGCCACCAAACACGGTTTGAAAGTTGTTCGCCACCTGATTGGCCCCTACATCACCAGCCTGGAAATGGCGGGCACCTCCATCACCATGCTGAAGATGGACGAGGAACTGATCAAGTTGTGGGATGCTCCTGTTCTTACCCCCGGACTGCGCTGGGGCGTGTAAAACTGGCTTTTTCGGGCTTTACCTGCGTCTTTACCTGGTAAGTCAGACAGAGAGGTAAATAGTGATTACACGTGACAAAGTTCTAGATTGGATAACGCGTTACGCTGAAATACTGGCGGAGAACCGTGACTACCTCACCCAGCTGGATGCTGCCATTGGGGATGCCGATCATGGCGCCAACATGGATCGTGGTTTCCAGTCCGTCATGAAGAAAATGCCCGAAATTCGCGACAAGGACATCGGCACTATCTTCAAAACCGTTGGGATGACCCTGCTCTCGACGGTGGGTGGAGCAGGTGGTCCGCTGTACTCCACCATATTTCTCCAGGCTGGAATGAAAACCACGGGTAAGATGGAAATGACCCTCCAGGATTGGGTGGATGCCATCGAAGCGGGTATCAATGGCGTCAAAATGCGCGGAAAAGCCGAGCTGGGCGATAAAACCATGATCGACGCTTTGGTGCCTGCCCTCAATGCGCTCAAACAGGCTGCCGAAAATGGCACCAGCCTGAACGACGCCCTGGAACGGTCTGCGCGTGCAGCGGAAGAAGGCATGCTCGCCACCACTCCGCTGGTCGCCCGTAAAGGGCGCGCAAGTTACCTCGGTGAACGCAGCGCCGGTCATCAGGACCCCGGAGCAACATCCTCTTTCCTGTTGCTCCGCACGGCTGCGGAACAATGGAAAGAGGCATAAAACCTTTAGTCAACCTCAACAATTCAAATAAATCTAAGGAGGCTTAAGATGGCAAAATATGCTGCTGCAGTAGATCAGGGTACCACCAGCACCCGTTTCATGATCTTCGACCATGGCGGTAAAGTGGTGGGCGTTGATCAGAAAGAACACGAGCAGATCTACCCCAAGCCCGGTTGGGTCGAACACGATCCATTGGAGATTTGGACCCGCACCCAGGAAGTCATCGAAGGCGCTCTGCGTAAAAGCGGGGTCGATCCGAAAGAAATCGCTGCGGTTGGTGTGACCAATCAGCGCGAGACCACCGTGGTTTGGGAAAAAGCCACCGGCAAGCCGGTTTACAACGCCATCGTCTGGCAGGACACCCGCACCGACAAAATCTGCAACGAACTGGCTGTCGATGGTGGTCAGGACCGCCTGCGCCCCAAGACCGGGCTTCCGCTGGCGACCTACTTCTCCGGTCCTAAGATCAAATGGATCCTGGACAATGTCCCCGGCGTGCGCGAAAAAGCCGAAAAAGGCGAGGTGCTGTTTGGCAATATCGACACCTGGGTCATATGGAACCTGACCGGCGGTCCGCAAGGCGGCGCGCATGTCACCGATGTATCCAATGCCTCCCGCACTATGCTGATGAACCTGGAAACGTTGGACTGGGATGAAGAAATCCTCAAGCTGATGGGCATTCCGCGCGCGATGCTGCCCGCAGTTCGCCCCTCCTCCGAGGTTTACGGGCATGCCCGCGGCGCGCTGGAAGGCATCCCTGTTGCCGGCGATCTGGGCGACCAGCAAGCAGCCCTGTTCGGACAAGCATGCTACAGCCCCGGCGAAGCCAAGAACACCTATGGCACCGGTTGCTTCATGCTGCTCAACACCGGCACCGCCCCCGTCCCCAGCAAGAGCGGTCTGCTCACCACCCTGGGCTACAAGATCGGCAATCAACCTGCGGTCTACTGTCTGGAAGGCTCCATCGCCATTACCGGCGCGCTGGTGCAATGGCTGCGCGACAACCTGAAGATGATCGAGAATTCCAAAGACGTGGAAGGGCTCGCCCGCACTGTGGAAGACAACGGAGGCATCTACTTCGTTCCGGCGTTCTCCGGCTTGTTTGCCCCCTATTGGCGCAGCGATGCCCGCGGCGTGATCGTCGGTTTAACCCGCTACATCAACCGCGGTCATATCGCCCGCGCCGCCCTGGAAGCAACCGCATACCAGACCCGCGAAGTGCTGGATGCCATGAACAAGGACTCCGGCGTCCCGCTCACCGCCCTGAAAGTGGACGGCGGCATGGTCTACAACGAGCTGCTGATGCAATTCCAGGCAGACGTGCTCGGCGTGCCGGTCATCCGCCCGAAAGTCGCTGAAACCACCTCGCTGGGCGCTGCCTATGCAGCCGGTCTGGCAGTCGGCTTCTGGAGCAACTTCGACGAACTACGCGCTAACTGGGGTAAGGATGCCGAGTGGGATCCCAAGATGGGAGCCGAAGAGCGCGAAACTCTGTACGCTGGCTGGAAGAAAGCCGTCGAGCGAACCTTCGGCTGGGTGGAGCACTAAACCTATCCATATCGAGGGCAGGCTCTGGTCTGCCCCTCCTCTCTTCCTTTGCGCAGGGGCGGTGAGGTCAGCGGCTAGAACAGTCAACAAGACCTGCACCGCCCTTTGCAACCCCCTGGTTTATAACGGGTGATTTTTCCCTGGAATGGAACATGTCAAAAAATAAGAATACGACTGCTCAGGAACAAACCCCCGATTCGCTTTCCCAACCGTGGATTTCATTCAAAAATGGCTTGATTACGGTAGGTGTGGTTAGCTTGGTATTAGTGGGCTGGGTGACCTTCACCAGCGACCCTGCGCTCCCCTTTATGGAACGCCTTGGCTGGGGGATTGTGTTTGGCGGCAGCATCTGGGTTGTGTTTCTGTTTTTCCTTATCGTCAATCGCTTAATGCGGAGAAGACGGTAGGTCCGGATTTGAAATCAGTACGCGCTTAGGCGCGTTGGAAAGCACCTTAAACTTTGTGAAAAACGCCACAGATCACGGCGAATGTTAATAATTCAGGAGAGAGTGTAATGAGTAAACCTCATGCCATTGTGGTTGGGGCTGGATTTACCGGCGTCGCAATCGCCCATGATCTTGCCCTGCGCGGTTTCGATGTCACCGTCGTCGAACGCGGTCCGATCGTCAATGGTACATCAGGTCGAACCCACGGTCTTCTTCATTCCGGTGCTCGATACGCGGTCAATGACCAAGAGTCCGCCATCGAGTGCATCCGCGAGAACCAGATCCTGCGCCTGATTGTGCCGGACACTATCGAGCCCAACGGAGGCTTGTTCATTGGAATCACCGAAGAGGACTACGCCTACCGCGAGAAGTTCATTGAAGGCTGCGCAGCCTG
>DAOUMN010000038.1:0-2920 GCA_034411135.1 Bellilinea sp. | reverse complement strand
CCGCTATCAATTCTTGTTCTGTGAGGTGATAATCTCGGGCTTTTGGCATGCCCATAGTTTATCACGTTTGTTAAAGTACATTCGACTGATTACTTAGTTATAAACAGTACACCGCGAACCCCTTGATCTGTGTTGAGTAACGAGGAACCTCCTGAAAAAGCCGGATCATCACCTAAAAGGCTTTTAGTCTTGTTTTTTCGCAAGGCTTCTGCCCAATCATATTTTGCCTGACTTACAGCCTTCCGTAATTCATTCCAGATGAAAATTAAAAAAGCAGCTTGTTGGGAACGAGACCATCCTAATACCAACCTGTGTTCACCGACTGGGGCTCCGAATAACCCGCCAATGCGTACACCTCGGCCCTCCCAAGATTTAATATAAGTGTTGAGCAATGAATTGATCCATGCAGCTTGAGACACCATAGTTTGTCGGTGTTCTCCTAGCATGTCAATCCGTTGGTGCCATACACTATCAGGATACGACCATAATGCTTCTGTTATTTCTTGTGCGCGCGTTTCTCTATATACTTTAGGACCTTCAAACTTTTCTAGCCAATCCTCGGTTCTTAAGAGCGGATATAGGTCAAACGCTAAACTTGTGTTTATTCTTTTAGGTTTGATGTTGATTACCCAGAACAGATACGCTTGGAAACTGATATCTAAACCATAAAAGGCGACCACAGGGAGTTCAAAATCTCCTTTTATTGTTCCATCCTCAAAAGCCCAAAGCCGATGTTGTCCATCAATAATTTCAATTGGATGGCGTGTCTTGGGTTGCCAACGACTTCCCCTAAAGGATTTCGGTAGTAGAATTTTTGCGGTCTTACCATCGATTTCTTGGATAGTAATTAAGTCTTCAGGTGTAACTTTCTGCCCCCTGCGCTCGTCGTTAGGGGTAAGAATGTTAATAACTATCGATGTCGGTAGCCACCCTGGTTTTCGTAAATTGGTAAGCTCTTCTAGCTTTTCATCATTTAACTTCTCACCTGATAATGGGTACCCAACCTCAACAAAACGACGTATCTCCAAAGAACGCGCTTTATTATGTCTACGCTGAATGTTCAAGTCGCTTTCCCGTTGTAATCCATCGAGTGTTGGTCGTCGATAAATTCCAGCGAGCGCTTTTAATTCACTTGCTGAGAGTGTAAACATATAAAAATGCGGCTCTGGTTTGCGTCGGTATTGATTAGGGTCGAAAACAACTTTATTCCAATCGTCTAGCCATTGATGAACCTTAATGGCAAGCAACTCTTTTTGGGATTTACTCGATTGGGGTGTCATTGTTCCTCCTCAGAATATTTACTTTGTTGATTGCAAATTAATTGCTCCTTCTAAGCCAGAATTTTCTTCCTCCTAATGGCTCCAGGATCAACTTCGGCGGTTTCCCCTTTGCCCAGGGCGCCAGCCCGTTTTGAATTAACCAACGCCCAATCTCAGCATGAATCAGTTCAGGACAGGTATCACCCCAAAAAAAGGGGGTTGTGTTATTGTCTTAGTTTAGCACATGTGCAGCATCTTTATACCCCTCCCCGCAAATCCTCAATTTTGTGTTAAAATAAACACCGCTTTGGGGCAAAACAAAGCCTCACTGGGGCGTGGTGCAACGGCAGCACACCAGACTTTGGATCTGTGGATCTTGGTTCGAATCCAGGCGCCCCAGCCTGAACAAACCTCATGAATGCGGACAGCGATTCACCTGACCCTGCCAGAACCGCCTCGTGGCGAGGCGCGCTTTCCTTTATAGCACGCTCCAACCGGACGCGGAGGGCAGTATGAGCGCGCCGGTTTCGGTGGTCATTCTGGCAGCCGGGTTTGGCAAGCGCATGCGCTCCAGCCTGCCCAAGGTGTTGCACCCGTTGGGCGGCATCCCGCTCATCGAGCACAGTCTGCGCGCCGCCGCCCAGGTCAGCCGCCAGCCGCCGGTGCTGGTGATCGGTCACGGCGCCGAGCAGGTGCGCGCCGCGGTCGGCGATCGGGCGCGCTATGCGCTGCAAACCGAGCAGCTGGGCACCGCCCATGCACTGCGCACGGCTCAGCCGCTGCTGGCGGGCACAAACGGGCGGGTGCTGCTCATCACCGGCGACATGCCCCTGCTGCGCGGCGAAACCTTCAAGCGCCTGATCGATTTGCAATCGCGCAACGAGGGACCCTTCAGCATGCTCACCGTCACCCTGGACGACCCACACGGCTTTGGGCGGGTGGTGCGCGGCAGCGACGGCACGGTGCGCGCCATCGTCGAGGAGGCGCTTGCCCCGCCGGAGGTGCTCGCCATCCGTGAACTGAACGCCAGCGTGTACTGCTTCGAAGCCGACTGGCTGTGGGACGCACTGGAGCGCGTGCCGCTCTCGCCCAAGGGTGAATACTACCTGACCGACCTGGTGAGCATTGCCGCGCAGGACGGATTGCGCGTCCAGGCGTTGCCTGTAGAGGACGCCGACGAGGCGCTGGGCATCAACACCCGCCAGCACCTGGCGGAAGCCGAAGCCGTGCTGCGCCGCCGCACCAACCAGCGCTGGATGGACGCCGGTGTGACGCTGATCGACCCGCTTTCGACCACCATCGAGGTGGATGTGGAAATCGGCGCCGATACGCTGCTCTACCCGGGCTGTTACCTTGCCGGGCAAACGCGCATCGGCGTTAACTGCCGCCTTGGACCCCAGGCGGTCATCCGCGATTCGCACATCGGCAACGGCTGCCGCGTGGCAGCCGCCTGGCTGGAGGACTGCCGGGTGGAAGACGGCGGCGAGATATCCGCTTGCTGCCATCTACGCGGGGAGACCATCCCCGCCGCCGCACAGGGGGGAGCAGGATGAGCCTGAACGCTCTGTATATCTTTTCGGCGGTCGTGCTGCTGTTCGATCTTCTGGCAATCAGCGTGCGCGCTGCGCTGGTTAACACGCGCCTGGCGGTGCTGATGCAGA
>DAOUMN010000037.1:0-18600 GCA_034411135.1 Bellilinea sp. | reverse complement strand
GGAAAACACGACTTTCGAGTTCACCTTCCTTCAAATGATCCTATTCAAAAGGACATGACCCTTACTGTACTTTCCAATTGGATCCCCTAACTGTTCCGGTTTGTTTTGGACTGATGTGGATCTTCTACCTCAACTCTCAGTTTTCAGGAGTCTTGTATGTCAAATAAAGTTCCAAGTACAACAGAGGTTTTCGCTGACCCTCCATTTGCGCAAAGTTTGTTCAACAGCCCGAAATGGGCTTGGCTTTGGGTAATTGCACGGCTCTATGTTGGTTATTCCTGGCTGACCTCGGGAATTGGCAAACTCTCGAATCCTGCCTGGACCCAAACGGGCGAAGCCTTGAAAGGCTTCTGGGAAAGAGCAGTGGCCATCCCTGATGCACCAGCTCGTCCATTAATTGCCTTTGACTGGTATCGCGGATTCTTGCAGTCCATGATTGATGCCGGGGCTTACACATGGTTCTCAAAGATAATTTATATTGGGGAAATCCTGATCGGGGTGGCGCTGATCCTGGGCTTGTTTACTGGTATCGCGGCTTTCTTCGGCGGTTTCATGAATTGGAATTTCATGATGGCCGGATCAGCCAGTACCAATCCGGTTTTGTTCACTCTGTCCATCCTGCTTGTGCTCGCGTGGAAAACAGCGGGGTGGTGGGGATTAGACCGCTTCTTATTGCCGGCTTTAGGGACGCCCTGGCAGCCAGGAAAGGCATTTGGACAGAAGCCTCCCGAAAAAAGTTAAGCGGCGTTACAGAACAGCTTTAGGAAAACCAATCGCTTTATTCCGAGATGGTCACAGGGTTCCGCGAAAAATTTTCTTGAGAACCTTGTGACCATTTTTTATTTCATAACACCAGCCTAAAAAACTCATCAATAGGCAATATTACCTATTCTATTCCAAGCGAAATCGCCCTCTGCGCTTTCGAATTACATCTTTATACTAGGCATAGATCCTTACCCATATCATGCAATAAGGTGCTTAATGATGAGTAATCCGCTTTCTACAAACGTTCGTAATTTTCGCTGGTTCATTTTCCTGGTGGCCTTGCTCCCGATCGTTTCTCTTCTGTCTGGTTGCAGCGCCAGCAGTTCAACCGCAGGTCAAGATTTGAATATGGCCCCCATGTCAGATATGCCGGTTGATGTCCAAAAGGCAGCAGTGTCTGTGCAAGAGGCCTATCAATTCGCGGTTGCGAATCCAGATGCATTAAAGAATGTTCCGTGCTACTGCGGCTGTGGCGCGGCTGGGCATACTTCGAATTATTCCTGTTATGTCAAGGAAGTGAAATCTTCGGGCGAAGTTGTTTTTGATCAGCACGCGCTGGGTTGTTCAATCTGTGTGGATATCGCTCAAGACGTGATGAAAATGACCCGAGACGGAAAAACGCCCAAAGAAATACGAGCGGCAATCGATCAGACCTATTCACAATACGGCCCATCCAATATGCCGCCAGCCCAATAATGCCGATGGAATCGCTGCCATACAAGACTACTCTCATAAACTGGAAGAGATGGGCCAGGGTATTCCCTTTCGCCGGTCTGGCCTTGCTGATCCTCTTTGTTCCGCTGCCATTGCCGTTTCATGCACCGCAGGATAGGTTGCTTCGCATCGAGGCCAGCAGTTTTCAGTTCACGCCAGGCGAAATCCAGATCAATCCCGGAGACCGGGTGACCGTTGAGTTGGTATCGACCGACGTGGTACACGGGTTTTCGCTGGACGGTTATGGTTTTGAATTAAAGGCAGACCCCGGGCAAACCGCGACAGGGACCTTCATTGCGGATCAGGCCGGGGTCTTCCGTTTTCGTTGTTCGGTAGCATGCGGCAACCTGCATCCCTTTATGATCGGTAAACTGCAAGTAGGCCCCAACCTCCTTTTCGTTCGAGGGATCGTTTTAGGGCTGCTGGCCATTTCGGCAGCCCTCATTTCCCTCAAGAATGTCTCCAGGGGGTCGGCATGACCCGTCTGGATCTGACCCGTTCCCCCCATGCGCTGGCGCTGCTGCGCAGCCGTTGGCCGCAGTTCTTGCTGCGCGCCATCACCCTGGCAGGTTTCATCTTTACGATTCTTGCCGGTCTGATGGGCTCGGTGGTAGGCAGCCATAATTTCGCCATCATCTTTGTCTGGATTGCCTGGTGGACAGCCCTGAAACTCGTCTTCATCCCATTTGGCGGTCGTTCCTGGTGCAGCATCTGTCCCATTCCCATGCCCGGCGAATGGCTGCAAAACGGCGGCATCTTGCAGCAGCGCGGCGGCGCTGGCATCGGCCTCGGGAAACGCTGGCCAAAGTTCCTCAGGGGAACCTGGATGCAGGCCGGCGGTTTCTTGCTGATCGGATTGTTCGGCGCATTGACGCTGACCTCGGCAAAAATCACAGCGATTGTTTTACTATTCATTTTGGTGTTGGCGCTGATCCTTAGCCTGGTTTTTGAGCGCCGTTCCTTCTGCAATTACCTATGCCCGATCGGTGGGTTTACCGGACTGTATGCGCAGGCCGGGCCGGTAGAGCTGCGTGTAAAAGACGCGGATATCTGCGCTGCTCACAGCGAAAAGACCTGTTACACCGCCTGCCCGTGGGGGCAGTACCCGCTGGCTTTAAAATCCAGCGCCAACTGCGGTCTGTGCATGGAATGCCTGCGCGTTTGCCCGTCAGATAATATCGCGGTCAACCTGCGCCCGTGGGGCAGCGATCTGGGCCCAAAGACCAAACATCGCCTGGATGAAGCCTTTCTCGGACTGGTCATGTTGGCCTCCGCGCTGGTCGACTCTGCGATTTTCTTGGGGCCCTGGGGGCAGTTGAAATCGGCTGCTTACAGCATCGGCAGCCCGGACTGGTTCCTGTTTGCAGGAGTTTTCCTCGTGACAGCGCTTGGGGTTTTGCCCGGCATCTACACTGCTTCGACGTGGGTTGCGATCCGGCTTGGTTCTGCGCGCGCTTCTTTGCGAAAATCCCTGGCCCATTACAGCCAGGTGCTCGTCCCACTTGGACTGATGGCCTGGATCGCTTTTACCATCTCGTTTGCCTTTGTTAAATTTGGCTACGTCCTCCCGGTGGTTTCAGATCCTCTGGGTTGGGGCTGGAATTTGATTGGTCTTTCCAAGACAGCCGGGGTGGGAGAAGCCACTTCCTTCAGCCTGATTTTACAGGTAGCTATACTGATGGTTGGACTTTTCTGGTCCAGCCGGGTCGCGTGCCGCATCAGTGAAACCATTCGCCAGGCCGCACCGTTGATAGCCTTCTCAGGTTTATTCACACTGGCCATGCTATGGCTGCTGGTAGGTTAAATCCGATGAAAAAAGAAGGACTTGCCCGTTGGATCGTCATTGTTCTAGTACTGGCCGCGATCGTTGTCCCACTGGGTAGCTGGTGGCTGTCCAGAGAGCAGGCAACGAAAATCGAGCTGCACGCGCGTATGCCAGAGAACGGCGGCTGGAGCGCTGATACCATCCTGGCAAAGGTTGGACAGCCGATCCATTTGCGTCTCACCAGTGATGATGTGGTGCATGGTTTTGCGGTTGGTCGATCAGACCAGCCGGGGTTGGATATTATTCCGGGTGAATTCACCGAAACAACCTTGACTTTTGACCGCCCCGGAAAGTATATCTTTTACTGTAACCGTTGGTGCGGCGCCAACCATTGGCGCATGCGCGGGACCATCGAAGTCACGGGAAATGGTGAACCTGTGCCGCCCGATCCACAGCCATTGTTCCTCAAGTTAGGCATTGATGTCGACGCGCCGCATCCCGCCGAAGTTGCTCCGGTTACCACCGTTTCCCCTGAACGTGGCGCATTGTTCGCCAGCCGGCTGCCTGCCTACGCTTTGGAGAAAGAAACGTATCTTGCCAACAGCCCGGCAAAAGTCTGGCTCAAACTGCGCGCCGAGCCAACCCTTTCCTTTTTAAGCGATGATGACTTGTGGGATGCCGTCGCCTGGATCTGGCAGCAGCAAGGCAGCCCTGAAGCGTTGGCGGACGGCCGGGAGTTGTATGCGACAAACTGTGCTGCATGTCACGGTGAAAGTGGAAAGGGAGATGGCGTCATGGTGCGCGGCTTGCCGGTCTGGGACCCGAGCTCGCACGCCTCTGGAGAGACGGTTCACCAGCCGACAGGCGAAGGATTGGTTAGCCCACCGAATTTCACAGATCCCAACGTTCTGCTCGGCGCAAGCCCGGCGCTGCTTGAAGGGAAGATCATCCGCGGTGGAATGGGTACTGGCATGCCCTATTGGGGACCGATCTTCACCAGTAAACAGATCGAAGCCCTGGTAGGTTACCTATATACCTTCGCCTGGCCCCCTCCTGACGCAAAATAAATGCACTTACTACATCCACTTTTCAATACCCATAATCTAAGCGCGTGAGTATAATAAAATCGTCATGACCTCAGAAAACCAACAGATTATCCGAATTTTATTAGCCGACGACCACATCGTTGTGCGCGCTGGAATCCGGCAATTTTTGGAGCTCAGCCCCGATCTCCAGGTTGTTGCAGAAGCCTCTAATGGACAGGAAGCCTGCGAGCTGCTGAAGCAATTTAATCCCGATGTGGCTGTTCTGGATATTCAGATGCCAATGATGAGCGGGATCGAGGTGACGCGCTGGATTCGGTCCAATCGTATGCCAGTCGGCATTTTGGTTTTGACCGCTTACGACGACGATCCCTATGTCCAGGCGGTGCTGCGAGCTGGGGCGAATGGTTACGTGCTAAAGACTGCGGATCCACGTGAGATCATCCAGGGCATCCGCGACGTATTCCACGGTAAATCCGTGCTGGACGCTGCCCTGGCTCGAAAACTAATCGCGAAACTTGCCCGGCAGGATGAAACAGCGCCCGTGGAATCCCTCACTGATCGCGAATTACAAATACTGTCTTTGGCTGCAAAGGGATATACCAACAAGGCGATTGCCGTACAACTGGGTATCAGCGATCGGACCGTTCAGAACCATCTGGCCAACACCTTTCAGAAATTGAATGCCGAGAGCCGTACGGAAGCAGTTATGCGCGCGGTATCACTTGGTCTGATCTCAGCCAATATCGCTGATGAGGGATCGTGAGCTTCGTGACCAGATGAAACAAAAGGCGCGCATTGTCTAAGCAGGATCACCCTACCGTGAAAAAATCGAATTGGAGGGGGTTTACCCTCCAATTATTTTTGATTACCATAATGCCTTTGACCGTTTTACTTCTGGTGGTGGCCTTCGGCAGCCAGACGCTTCATCACGAAGCCATGCGCAGCCTGGTGGGTGATCGAGATCTGAGGACGGTCCGTGCGGCATCCTCCTCTATCGAACGGGAAGTGACCCATCTGACTGGCACCATTCAGTTGATTGCACGGGAAATGGGAGACCGGCCTGATTTCTCCTCTATCCGCTTCACGCCAGACGAAATTGCCTCCACCTTCGAAGGAGGTATCGCCCTTTTCACCCGGGATGGGAGTTTGATCCGCGCTACTACAACAGAATTGGATTGGCAGACCATCCCGGCCCTGATTCCCGATCCATTCAAAGCGTCAGCGCAAGATGAACCCGCGCCGACCTTTTCTAGCCCGATCACACCGCCAGGAACAACCCAATCGTATATCTTTCTTGCCACACAAACAGAAATGGGCAACGTGCTTCTTGGGGCTTTTTCTCCAAAAAACCTGATCGACGTGACGATTGGCGATCTGGCAAATTCTGGTCAGGTCACCATCCTGGTCATCAGTCCAAAGAAAACGAGAGGGGATTTCGACGTTCTCTATCGCGCCGGTCCCTCAAAAATGGATGAGTACGTTCAATCGCATCCAGGGATCACCGAGGCACTGAATGGTGAAAGTGGGATCAATTATTATCAAGGCAGCGAGGGTGAGCACGTCGTCGCCTTTACCCCCATCCATCCGGTTGGATGGGGACTGGTGATTGAAGAAGCCTGGGAAGATATCGCCAGCCCTTACTTAATCAGCACCCAGTCGGCCCCTTTGGTACTGGCTCCGGTTTTCATACTGGCAATCTTCACGATCTGGTTTGGGGCGCGCAGGATTGTGACCCCGTTACAAAAACTAGAAAAACTGGCCGCGGGCCTCGCCAGGGGGGATTTTGAAGCTATCCGGCAGCAAGTGGGTGGGATCGAAGAGATCCGTAATTTGCAGTTTGAATTGATCGATATGGCGGATAAATTAAAGGCTGCCCAACAGAGCCTGCGCAGTTACATCGGCGCAATCACTGCTGGAGTGGAAAATGAAAGACGCAGCCTGGCACGCGAACTCCATGATGACACCATCCAGGCGTTGATTGCGCTCAACCAGCGCCTTCAATTGATCTCGATCAATTCCCCTGAGGCGCAGCAAGGATCTCTGAGCGAACTACAAACATTGGTCCAGCAAGCCATGACCAACCTGCGCCGCATGATCCGCGGGCTGCGCCCGATTTATCTGGAAGACCTGGGCGTGGTCGCTTCTTTAGAAATGCTGGTTCAGGAGATGGGGCAAACCGCCAACATCCCAATTGCCTATAAAGTAAGGGGGCAAGAACGCGGTATGGATGCGCAAAAGGCGATGTCGGTGTATCGCATCGTCCAGGAGTCGCTCAATAATGTGATCCGCCATGCCGAGGCCAAACATGCCTGGGTAGAGCTGGATTTCACCGACTCGGAAGTCTTTGTTCAGATTCGAGATGATGGAAAAGGGTTCGTTGTTCCGGCCAATCCGGCTGAATTTCCAGAAAAGGGACATTTCGGTTTGTTGGGGCTGCAGGAACGGGCCGAAATAATCAATGCCGAGTTAAAAATCCTCTCTACACCAGGTCAAGGTACCATTATCACCTTACAAGTAAGGTAGGCATTAACGCTTACCTCAAATCCGGCTACTTGGCGCTGTTCACTGTTCGAACAGCGCCTTATACTTTTATTTGTAAGTGAGATCAAATTAATTCGGTCTATCACGTAGACCAAAAGGAGAAATCGATGGCAAAAGACCCAGTCTGTGGCATGGATGTCGACCCCAAGACGGCGGCCGGGAAATCCGATTACCAGGGGACGACATATTACTTTTGTTCGTCAGGGTGTAAGAAGGCCTTTGATAAAGAACCCCAGAAATATGTGGGGAAGGCTGAGGACAGCCACTCCGGACACCACTAAAACTTCCTCTCCCTTCCCCGTTTGGCAAATAAGCGAACGGGGAAGGTCTTAAAAGGTATTATGATCACCATTCCGATCGACCCCATTCTGTTTTCAATAGGTCATTTCCATCTCCGATGGTACAGCCTGATCGTAACGGCCGCCGTGATTTTGGGCGTCTGGTTGGCTCTTAAAGAAGCTGGACGAAAAGGCTTCAATACCGAACAACTCGCGAACAGTGTTTTGTGGATTGTTCTTGCCGGCATGGTTGGTGCGCGGCTATTCCACGTGATTGATCATTGGCCGGATGAATTCGCCGCCAATCCAATCCGCGCTTTGTATATTTGGGAAGGCGGCCTGGCCATCTGGGGCGGCGTACTGGGAGGGCTCACGGCCACCGCAGTGCTCGCACGCATCAATCACTGGAAGTTAACGCGCCTGCTAGATGCCTTTGTTCCCGGCGTGGTTCTAGCCCAGGCTGTTGGAAGAATCGCATGCATCATCACAGGAGATGCTGTGGGCAAACCGACCAATGGTCCATTTGGCTTTGCCTATGTCAGCCCGAACGCGATGGTTCCCCAACTTGGTGTCTACTACACTCCCACGCCGGTCTACGAGATCCTGATGAACCTGGCTATCTTCGCCGTGCTTTGGAGCCTGCGCAAGAAAGGTTTAAAGGATGGAATTTTGGCCTTGATCTATCTGGCGCTTTACTCTTTTGCCCGCTTCTTCATCGCTTTTACGAGCGCGTATAAGATCATTGCTCTGGGTATGAACCAGGCGCAACTTATTAGCATTGTTGTATTTGCGATCAGTCTGCCGCTCCTCGCGATTACGTTGCTGAAGAAACGGCAACTTTCCGTGAATGCCTGATATCGGAGGTTTCAAATGGAAAAGCCGTATGTCGACTTATCTCACCCAACCAAATCTCAAAAGGTGGCACATTACCTACTGGCAAGCATTCTCTTGGGATTTGGCGTCTATTTCCTCGTACAAGGAATTCTCAACATTCTGGCAAGCATAGGATTCTAGATGCGTCAAAATAACCAGCATAAAAGAAATCACGCTTCAACAAGTCACAGCAATCGCCGTCTGAACAAATTTGTCTTTACGGGGATCGTGTTGACTGTCCTGGGCCTGGCCGGTGTATTGCTGTTCAATGCCTTTTATCGGGCTCCACTGCCGGTTGCTGGGAACGTCATCGACATTGCCGCGGATATGGGCGGATTCGATAAAGACGTGATCCGGGTGAAGTTAGGTGATCCGATCACGATCCGGCTGCGTAGCCTGGATAACTCGCATC
Organism: Bellilinea sp.; assembly: GCA_034411135.1. GTDB lineage: Bacteria > Chloroflexota > Anaerolineae > Anaerolineales > Anaerolineaceae > Bellilinea. Next base: position 10,206 of record DAOUMN010000037.1, on the reverse strand, counting down.
ACACGGACGGTGGCGGAAAACACCAATGGGCCGTCGATGAATTTAAAGCCAATGTTGTTGCTCCCCCAGAGGGAACCGCGATGACGACTTTCACACCGACCAAACCAGGAACATACGTTTTTTATTGTGACATTTGCTGCGGTGGGCGCGCCAATCCAACGATGAACGGCAAGTTGATCGTTGAAGGATAATTTGATGTCATCCACGATACTTCGCCGCAACCTGATCTTGTTAGCCTTAGGCATTCTGGCGTTCGGAGCCGTAGGCCTCGCCGGCTTCTGGCACCCGAATGCCCCTGAGGCGGCCATGCAGAGCTACCTGCCAGTGATTACGCTTCCTACGGTGATCATCGCCGGGGCAGTGGATGGCATCAATCCCTGTGCCTTCACTGTGTTGCTTCTATTCATCACGGCGCTGCTTACGACACTCAAAGCAGGAGAACAAAACATCACAATAACCCGGGCGCGCCTGGTTGGGATGGGCAGCATTTATATTGGCGCGGTATTCCTGACTTACCTGGCCCTGGGCGTTGGCCTGCTAAAGGCGGCAGATTTCTTCACCCGCCAGCATCTGCCAGCGCGGTTAGGCGCTCTTGTTGCCATTCTGATTGGTCTGTGGATGATCAAAGATTATTTCCTCCCAAGTTGGGGGTGGAAGTTACAGGCTCCCGGCAAAGTGAGTGAGATTGCCCGCCAGTCCGCCCAGAAAGCCACCATCCCCGCCCTTGTAGTCGGCGGCTTCCTCATTGGCCTTTGCACGGTTCCTTGCAGTGGGGCTGTCTACCTGGGCGTCCTCAGCCTGTTGGCTCTACAACCAACCGCTATGTTAGGTTATGCATACCTGATTCTCTACAATGTCATCTTCATCATGCCATTGGTGGTGATCTTGATCCTGGCCTCTGCTCGCCCAACACTTAACCGGCTGGCCCATTGGAATCTTCATCACAAAGAATGGGTGCGGTTGGCGCTTGGAAGTGGAGTGGTAATTATGGGGCTGATCATTCTGGCAACGGTGTAACTCTATGGCAAAGAATGAAAAGTACATTCCGGCACTTAACCAAAACTGGTTGACCCCACTGTATGACCCCTTGCTTAAATGGGGCATGCGGGAGAATGAGTTTAAGCGCCATCTGGTCGAGTATTCCAACCTTGCGAGTGATCAGCAGGTTCTTGACCTGGGTTGCGGTACGGGCACATTGACCATCCAGATAAAGCGGCGTTTCCCGCAGCTCAAATTGATCGGACTGGACGGCGACTCCACCGTGCTCCACATAGCCCAAAAGAAAGCCGAGGCTGCCGGCCTGTCCATCCAATGGAGGGAAGGGATGGCTACAGCCCTACCCTATCCTGATGCCTCATTTGATCGGGTCGTTTCCTGCCTAATGGTGCACCATCTCATCGCTTCGAATAAGGTTAAAGCATTCCAGGAAGTCTTACGGGTTTTAAAATCTGGCGGTGAATTTCATCTGTTGGATTTTGGGAAACCGTCTAATCTTGTGATGAGGATGATATCCATCCCAATTGCCCGCCTCGAGGAAGCCGGAGATAATATTCAGGGCTTGCTCCCGGAGATGTTACGCCGGGCTGGGTTTACCAGTATCGTTGAGATTTGGCGCTTTAAAACCATTTTTGGAGAACTGGTCCATTATCGTATTTTGCCTGAGGCTATATGAGGAAACGAGAAAATTATCAAATGCTTGATCCTGAAATCATGCTGCTTAATAAGGTTGACGAACAACTTCTCCAGCGCGGTTTTTTGCTCCCGAGAGTATGGACGGTTAACTTTCTTGTCGCCTTCAAATCCAAGCCTCTGATGATTCTGATTGGCCCACGCGAAGCCGAAAAAGAAGCGCTGGTCGAAAGTTATTGCCAAGTTATAACAGGCGGCGGTTCGAATCAATATCAACCGATGGTGGGACATCCCTGGTGGGCATCCCAAACCGCAGACGTCGCCATGTTTACACAAACTCAATCCCGGTTCAATACCCTCAAACTAGAAATGATGATCGAAGAAGCCGGGTTGCCAGGAAATCGGGACCGGTTCTATATTGCCAATATCAAGAGGATCAGCCCTGGTGAACTACAGGAGTATTTCTCGGAAACAGCCTTTCAACTTCGCCATGGTGAGTTGATGCGCTTGCCCACCTCCCATTTCTCAAATCCAATTCCATTTCCGCCCAACCTCGCCATCATTGGCACAATGGACACGCTCACGTTCCCCTGGTCGGATGCGGATCTGCTCTCGCAAACAACCGTCATTGACTGTGCACCAACGAAGTTACCCGGTTATCCATTGGTTGGCAATGCGAGTCCGCATCCATTGGAAGAGAAACGTTTGATCCAATTCTATATTCGAGATCCACAACGAGCTTTTCGGAAGTTAATGTTAATCCTACGCAGGATACCCTCAGCCTTGTTTCCCTTACTTCAAACACAAAAAATTCTGCAGAAAGTTGTTGCCAGGAATTCTAGCAGTATGCTGCTTGAAGGAATCATCTATCTCTCCAATTCATGGTCACAAATGGGTTCTGGCCTCTTCGACGAAAACCCGCAAATGAATCTACAAATCGCAATGGACCTGGCCATCACCCAATCCTTATTACTCCCATATAGCGAAAAAATAGCGAATACGAATAACCTCCGAGACAAACTGCAAAATATCTTGGACAATCAATATCCCCTTGCGACGAACTTGTTAAGTCAGCTCGCGCCAGCCTAGGCATTTATGCTAGCTCAAAGGCACGTGAAACAGCACTTATAGAAAGTCTCAGCCTTCACTATAGTAGAAGTACAAAGGAGACTTTTTATGAACCAAACGAACCCCTCCAATAAGCTTCGAATCCAACCGCTCGTATTGGTCACAGTCGCTGGATTGCTGGCCGCCTTGGTAGCTATATTCGTCTTCAAAGTATCTGTTGGCCTGGTTATCAATTATGGCTTGATCGGAGCGATGATCTTGAGCCATTTCTTGATGCACGCAGGTCATACTGGCCACGGCGACCACCAAGAACAAGCTCCCTTGTCCAAAACGGGCGATCAGTTCAGCCCGGTCCCGGTAGAGAACGAACACAAGCATGGCTGCCATTGATAGGCAGAATCACTTACGTCTGAGTCCGTGATTCTGCCCTTCGCACGAATACTCCGACCTTCTATACTCAAATCGGAGATATGAAATGAACGCAGGAAAGCAACCAATCCTGGTAGTAAATCAGGCATGTGACTGTACCGTCACCCAGGTGACTGAACAATTCATGTCGGCCGGATATGCAGTGGTCCAATCCTTCGATCTGCTTTCTGCGATGGACGCGCGTACCCGATGCATCTGTCAATTGGTCGTCCTCTTGGTCTATGGAAAGGATGGCCCGCCTGCAACAGTCATTCTGGATGGAAATGATATGTCCACATCCATATTCCTGGAGAACGAACCCGAACGCAGCTTTCGTGCAAAATTTACCACCCTGTTGTCCCCAATTGCAGTGACACCTGATGCAAACGCTGAAAGCAGCAACGATGAATCGAATGATGTCGAGGCCTAACATGACATTTGACCATAAATCAGATGACATTAGGCATAATTGCCCACTCGCCACAGGCCATTCGGCGCTTCATCTTCTATGTCAATTCGTATACCCTTGGGAAACAAACAAAAAAATTCGATCCCAAGGAGGAACCATTTGAGAAGACCACTCAGGTTTTTGCCAATTGCCATCGTAGGAGTTTTCCTGTTAGCCGCTTGCGCCCCTAGTTCTAGGACCGCAATGGGAACGGGGAACATGATGAATGCTACTGCAACCCCAGGCGCAATGATGGCAGCGCCGGGAAGTTCTCATATGATGCAACCTATCAGCGGCGAGAATGTCCAAGAAGCGACTGAAACGATTGGCGGACAACCGCTGACTTATCACATGGACGGCGACATCAAGGTTTTCGATTTGACCGCCAAACCAGTTATCTGGCCGATTACCAAAGATGTTTCAGTCACCGCCTGGACTTACAACGGGACTGTACCCGGGCCAATGATTCGGGTGACCGAAGGCGAAAAAGTTCGCATCATCCTGAAAAACGAACTCCCTGAGCCAACCACGATCCACTGGCATGGCATTGCGGTGCCGAATGCTATGGATGGAATACCGGATGTTACCCAAAAGCCGATCCAACCGGGGGAATCCTTCACCTATGAGTTTCTCGCTAAGCCGGCAGGCACCTACATGTACCACTCGCATTACGAGGGTGACGTTCAGGTTTCGGCAGGATTGTATGCACCGTTTATCATTGACCCCAAAGAGCCAGAGGCACCCAAACCGGATGTGGATGTCGACCTGATGATCTCCGAGTGGCTGGTGAAGAATGGCAATACCTTTGCCGCCATGCCCATGGCAGGCATGGAACCGAATTATTTCACCATCAATGGGAAGTCTTTCCCGGAAACAGAAACGATCAACGTCAAAAAGGGGCAACTCGTTCGTCTACGTCTGACAGGGATTGGGCAGTTCGTTCACCCCATCCACTTGCATGGGGTTCCATTCAAAATTGTGGCAACGGATGGTCACCCGGTCCCCGAAGCAGCTCAGCTGACCAAAGATACTGTGCTGGTATCACCAGGCGAGCGGTACGATATAGAGTTTGTCGCTACTGAAACCGGCCAATGGATGCTGCATTGTCACATTTTGCACCATACCACCAACGACAACGTCGAACCCGGTGGTTTGATGCTGATGATTAACGTTACCGATTAAGTGGAGAAAACATGAAACCGCGCTTTATTTGGATTGGAATGCTCATCATTGTGGCGGCCCTACTGGCAGGATGTTCGAGTGCTGCCCAAACGCAAGATAAATCAACCGAACCGGTGAAATTCACCCTGGAAACTACTCCCGCCCCACCGGTCACCGGGAAAAACGAAATCATCCTGAAGCTGGAAGACCAGGATGGACAGCCTCTGACTGGAGCGACCGTGGACGTTAGCGCCGATCACACCGATATGACTGGCATGACGATGAGCGGCCCAGCGACAGAACAAGAAGGTGGCAAGTATGCCATTACCGCAGATTTCAGCATGTCGGGAACATGGAAAATTACTGTGTACGTACGAAAAGAAGGACTGGATGTGAAAAAGGATTTTGATTTGAAGATTCCATGATCCGGATGCTGTTTTAGATTCTCTGGCGCGTCCGTATACCGGGCGCGCCAGAGAATGGAGAATTTCCCGATGAACCCCTCGATCCAATTATCAACTCACCCTCTTAATAAATCCGACCAATTCATTCTCTGGTCTAGCCGGCACTGGGTTCTGCTTGTCAGCATATTGATCGGGATTTACGTTATAAGCCCCTTTCTTGCGCCGGCCCTGATGCAGGCCGGTTTGACTGCTCCGGGAAAGGTTATTTACTGGATCTATTCTTACCTCTGTCACCAACTGCCGGAACGCTCGTATTTCTTGTTCGGCCCCAAAATTTCTTATTCCATCGGAGAAATCCAATCGGCCTGGAAAAACACCAACGACATTGTCGTGCTCCGGCAGTTTGTGGGAGATCCGCAGATGGGCTGGAAGGTGGCCTGGTCCGACCGGATGGTGTCGATGTTTACCAGTCTTTGGGTTTTCGGAATGTTGTGGGGGATATTCCAGAAGAAGATCCGCCGATTGCCCTGGTGGGGGCTGATCCTCTTTCTTTTGCCCATGGCGATCGATGGCACGACGCATTTCTTGAGTGACCTGGCCGGATTAGGGCAAGGGTTTCGGGATAGCAATGCCTGGTTGGCAGTATTGACCAATCATTCCTTCGCGCCTTCGTTCTACGCGGGAGATGCCTGGGGATCCTTCAACGCTTGGATGCGCCTGATTACCGGCATATTCTTTGGATTGGGCATCGTCTGGTTCGGTTTCCCCTATATCCAAACCGCCGCAATGGATTCGGCTGAGGTCGTAAAATATAAAAGCCAACAACAAAAGTTGTTGCAAGTGGGAAGAGAACATCTCGCAAGAGTTTACGCTTCGCAGTTCTATTTACCTGGAAATCCGAATGTGGTGGATGACCGGGAAATGAAAGTGAATGACCATGAAGGACAATGAAGAAAAGAAATTTACGATTCGAGTATTACTGGCAGATGATCATGCAGTTGTGCGTGCTGGCATTCGCCAGTTTTTGGAGCGAGCCGGTGACATTCAGGTGATCGGCGAAGCCTCCGACGGCGAGATGGCTGTAGAAATGATCGAAAGGATGGCGCCGGACGTCGCTGTCCTCGATATCCAGATGCCAAAAGTCACGGGAATTGAAGTCTCGCGCGTGATACGCGCTCACCGGTGGCCGATTGGGGTTCTCATTCTTACATCTTATGATGATGACCCGTACATTTCTGCCGTTTTGAAGACCGGCGCGAATGGTTATGTCCTTAAAACCGCTTCACCAGATGAAATTATTCGTGCGGTCAGGGACGTTTATCAAGGCAAATCTGTTCTAGACGCGGAGATATTACCCAAAGTTATGGCGCAGATCGCCAACCCGAATCCGGCACCTTTTTACGAGCCATTGACGGACCGCGAAATCGAAATCCTTTCCCTGGTTGCCAGGGGATTAACCAACAAGGTCGTCGGTATCAAACTCAAAATTAGCGATCGGACGGTGCAAGGCCATATTGCGCGGATCTTTGAAAAACTGCAGGCCGCCAGCCGCACAGAAGCCGTAATGCGCGGAGTCTCCCTGGGATTAATTCAACTTCCGGAAGAGACACATGAACATGCTATTACCTTTGAGATTTGACAGATAGCTTGCCACTTGAGACAGCCGAATGATTTCAACAGCCTGCGGAATAGGCATAATGGCCTATTTTCTTTCGAGGGTATCGGCCTAGCGATGCCCTCGCTGTTTAACGCTTCAAGCCAGTTGAGTGGCATGCTATGATGATGAGGTAGACATCAACAACGATTTTTTGGAAAGAGGCGATTTATGGTAAAAGATCCAGTATGCGGAATGGAAATAGAGCCGGGCACGGCTTTTGCCACGCGAGAACACATGGGGCAGTCGTATTATTTCTGCTCGGAAAATTGCGTCAAACAATTCGATGCCAATCCCCACCAATATGCCCATCATTCCAGCCAACCCGCTGCCTCTGCAACGACCGGCTTCAACCCGGATTCCTCCTTGCTGCAGGTCGAGCTTCCCATACTTGGCCTCGCTAAGGAAGGACAGCCCGGTGGAGTTTTGATCCGTTCGGTACTCGAAAAGCTGCACGGAGTTGAGAGAGTAGTGATGAATGCGAAAGCGGGAATCGCCGTGGTTGATTATGACCCTGAAACGATCCAAATCTTAGACATCGTGACGGCAATTAAAAAAACCGGTTATCAGGTAGGCGGTGCGCAAAAACGGATTAGCATCGAAAACATCCGCTGCGCTTCTTGCGTGGGATTCATCGAGAATGAGCTGAAAGCTACCCCTGGCGTGTTAAATGCCTCGGTCAGCCTGGGAACACAGGAAGCGACGGTCGATTATTTGCCCGAACAAACTTCCCTCAAGCAGTTGAACACCGCGATCGAGAGTTGGGGGTATAAAACCCGCCCCGCAGTGAGTGAAGAACCCGTCGACCAACAGCAGGCAGCTCACGAAAAAGAATATCAACGCTTGATGCGCAGGTTTTGGTTTGCAGCGCTTGTGTCTATCCCGGTATTAATCACCGCCTACCCTAAATTCATCCCCATCGTAAAAGATTGGTCGATGGAAACTCTACGGATCACCTGGTTTGGAGCCGCTCTGCTGACCTTACCGGTCCTCTTCTGGTCCGGTAGTGATTTCTTCACCGGAGCCTGGGCTGCGCTCAAACATCGCGCCGCCAATATGAACACGTTGATTGCGTTGGGAACAGGCGCTGCCTGGCTGTATTCAGTCGTGGCAATTGTTTTCCCAGGAATTTTCCCAGAAGGAACATCCGAGCCCTTCTTTGACGTGGTAGCGGTGGTCATCGCCCTGGTCGTTTTAGGACAGGCGCTGGAGATTCGGGCAAAAGGACGAACCAGCGAAGCCATCAAAAAACTGATGGGCCTGCAGGCGAAAACCGCGCGCGTTATTCGCAATGACGTGGAAATGGATATTCCAGTTGAAGAAGTTCTTGTCGGAGATGTCGTCCAGGTCCGTCCCGGCGAAAAAGTCCCGGTCGACGGTGTGATCATCGATGGTAGCTCGGCTGTTGACGAATCCATGCTGACAGGGGAAAGTCTGCCGGCTTCTAAGAAAGTGGGGGATGAGGTCATCGGCGCCACGCTCAACAAGACCGGAGCATTCAAGTTCCGCACCACAAAAGTCGGAAAGGACACCGCCCTGGCGCAAATCGTCAAGATGGTGCAGGATGCCCAAAACAGTAAGGCGCCCATCGCGCGTCTGGCGGATACCATCTCGGGATACTTTGTACCCATCGTGATGATCCTGGCCGTTCTGACATTTGTAGTCTGGTTCGACTTCGGCCCGCAGCCGCCGCTTGTTTACGGCCTGGTCACCGCCGTATCGGTACTGATCATTGCCTGCCCGTGCGCCCTGGGCTTGGCCACCCCAATGAGTCTGATGGTTGGCATCGGCAAAGGGGCTGAGAACGGTATCTTGATCCGTTCCGGAGAAGCGCTGCAGACCGCACAATCTATCAAGACCGTCGTCTTGGACAAAACTGGCACAATTACCAAGGGCAAGCCTGAACTAACCGATGTTATCGTTGCAGCTCAACAATCAATCCCGAGTGACGAACTCTTGAGATTGGCTGCTTCAGTGGAAACGGTCAGTGAACACCCTCTGGCCGAAGCAATTGTGGAAGGAGCGAAGGCCAAAGGATTGGCGTTGGGTAAGCCGGAAGCCTTCGAAGCGATCCCAGGACATGGCGTCACTGCAATAGTCGATGGACGTAAGGTGGCACTCGGTAATCTAAAGATGTTGAAGCGTTTGAACGTCGATCTCGGCGACCTGGAAGCCAAGTCTGAAATCCTGGCGAATGATGGAAAAACACCCATGTTTGCCGCCGTGGATGGAAAGGCAGCCGGAATCATCGCCGTTGCCGATACTGTCAAAGAAGACTCCAAAGAAGCTATCGCTGCATTGCACCAGATGGGCATTGAAGTGGTGATGATTACCGGCGATAACCGCCGCACAGCCGAAGCGATTGCCCGCCAGGTGGGTTTGGATCGCGTCCTGGCTGAAGTGCTGCCAGAAGATAAAGCCCACAACGTTCACCTGCTGCAAGCCGAAGGCAAAAAGGTTGCAATGGTTGGGGATGGCATCAACGATGCCCCGGCGCTGGCGCAGGCCGATGTTGGTTTAGCGATCGGCACCGGGACAGATGTGGCCATCGAAGCCTCTGATATTACCCTGATCAAGGGCAGCCTAAAGGGCGTGGTCACTGCCATTGAGGTCAGTCGGGCCACCATTCGCAATATCAAGCAGAACCTGGTTGGCGCATTCATCTACAACATCTTAGGAGTCCCTATCGCCATGGGTGTTTTGTACCCCTTCTTTGGGGTGCTCCTCAGTCCTTTGCTGGCTGGCGCGGCTATGGCTTTCTCATCCGTAACTGTGGTTAGCAACGCCAATCGACTGCGAGCTTTCCGCCCAAAATTCACTTCCAGATGAACTTCACCAGGCAAAGATGGAAAATCTTTTGAGATACCTTTATTTATGAATGAGGAAAAATAAGGAAACCAAAAATGACACCTATTCAAATTTTCATTACCTTAGGAGGAATTGCCCTCAGTTTGTTCATTGCCTGGTTCTTCTGGCTAGCACCCAAAGGTCAGACCCGAGTGAATGCCGGTGCAAGTGGAGTACAGGAAGTGGCCATCACAGTAAAAGGAGGGTATACCCCGGATATCATTGTGGTAAAAGCTGGGCAACCGTTGCGCATGAGGTTTACGCGCCAGGAAAGCTCGACCTGTTCAGAAATGGTGCTGTTTCCAGACTTCAGCCAGAGCGCTAAGCTGCCAGAAGGGCAGGAAGTGACGGTAGAATTTACACCCGACAAGCCAGGCGAATATGGCTTTCAATGCCAGATGGGCATGCTGCGGGGAAAACTGATCGTTGAGTGATACCCTCGGGGTTTCTTGACCCGCTTACTTCTATGAATCAACACCTGATTTGATGATGGTATACTTGGGCCACCATGGAAATGAGATCTGAAACCAGCAAAATGGAACTGTGCATCTGTCTAAGGCGGGGACTGTCTTCACCGCCGCGAACCT
>DAOUMN010000036.1:0-50011 GCA_034411135.1 Bellilinea sp. | reverse complement strand
TACTGTCAGTCGTCCCAATTTACTGAGTGGTTCATTCTGCCTGGTATAAACCCAGAACACACCAGGTGTAAACCGGGGTAACGGCTTAAGGGGGGATTGAACCAGTCAAGCAAACCGGATCTCTCAGCCTATGCAGCAAGAAGCGCGAACGGCACGATCTGCTGACAGTTCATACGCGAGCGGATTCGTCATCATATACAAGGGTGTTGAACCAGTATAATCAAAAATCGCTCAGTTGTCCTGAGCGATTTCACCTGCGGAGAGGGTGGGATTCGAACCCACGGTGGAGGGAACCTCCACAACGGTTTTCGAGACCGCCCCATTCGGCCGCTCTGGCACCTCTCCAATGAAGCTGAATTATAGCAGAAATAAGAAATTTTTTGTAAGGTTCGATTGTTTACGAGTCTTACAAATCAAAAAAACTACCTTTGGCGGGGTAGCGGATCTCGCGGAAACCAACTTTGTTTAATTTTTCGGTTAACGCTCCGGCGGCGTTGGCTTCACCATGAACTAGAAACATTTTTTGTATTGAGGACTGGCTGGCTTGAGCGTACTTAACCAGCATATCCTGTCCGGCGTGAGCAGAAAATCCGCCAATCGTGACTACTTCGGCGCGCCGCTCGTACAGCTCACCAAAGATGCGCACCACATGTTCGCGTTCCGCCAGCCGTCGTCCCAGTGTATTCGGCGCTTGCCAGGAAACAATCAACACAGTGTTGCGCGGATTTTGGATGTTGTTGCGCAGGTGATGCAGCACTCGACCGGTTTCCGCCATGCCCGAAGCCGAAATGATCACCATCGGATCGTGACGATCATTAAGTGCCTTGGACTCGTCCACCGATTGGATGTAGGTTAATTGCGGGAAGTTTAGCGCAGGATGGGTGCCGTTGCGCACGAATTCCTGCGTTTCTGCATCGAACAATTCGGCATGCTTTTGGAATACCTGGGTGGCGTTGACCGCCAGCGGACTATCCACATAAACCGGCAGCCCGTTGATATCCCCATCCGAAACCATGCGGTTGAGGCAGTACACCAGTTCTTGCGTTCGCCCAACTGCAAATGCCGGAATGATCACTTTGCCGCGCCGGTTAATCGTCCGCCGTACGGCGTCGCGCAATTCGAGATAGGCTTCCTCCGGGTCGCGGTGAGGTTTATCGCCATACGTGGATTCCATGATCAGCACATCCGCATTCTCCGGCAGAACCGGATCGCGCATCAGGGGCAATTTTTCACGCCCAATGTCGCCCGAAAACCACAGCCGAAATTTCTGCCCCTTTTCCTCGATATCCAGCACGATCGCGGCTGAACCAAGAATGTGACCGGCATCGACAAAATGTGCCTGCACGCCGCGAATAGGCTCAAAAACTTGTTGATAGGGTACCCCTCTCAAATGATCACGGGTGAGCACCGCGTCTTCCAGGGTGTACAGGGGCTCCAACGGTGGCTCGCCGCGCTTGGCGCGTTTACGGTTGACGAATTGAATATCCGCTTCCTGAATGTGGCCGGAGTCTTGCAGCATGATTTCTGCCAGGTCGGCGGTTGCCGGCGTGGCGTAAATCGCGCCCGCATAACCCTGCTTGACCAGGTTGGGCAGATTGCCGCTATGATCGATGTGCGCATGCGAAAGGATCACAGCATCCAGGCTTGATGGTTCGAAGGCAAAGTTGAGATTTTGTTGGTAGGTGTCTTTGCGATGTCCCTGGAACAGCCCGCATTCTAAAAGCAGCCTGTTGCCATTGATTTCTAACAAATATTGTGATCCTGTTACGGTTTGTGCTGCGCCGTTAAAATGTATTCTCATAGGTTTAATCCATTCACAGCAGAGAGAATTTGATCTCCAAAGCGACTCATTCGCCAGGGGAATTCTTCCATCAGGGCAGCCAGTTCCACTCGGGAACGCGGTGGATGGAAGGCGATTTTTTCCAATATATCGCGTGGTAAAACGATATCCGACTCAACCCCTAATTTGCGGGCGGTAGTCTTACGCCATTCTTTCAACACATCAATCCGTGCCAGCACGGCTTCATCCGGGCGGTGATTGTAAAGCCGCGGCGGCGGCGGGTTATGCAGTCCAGCCTGAATAGCCTGCAGCAGTCCGCTGGCATAGCGCTTGCTTTGCAGTGGAGAAAGCAGCCTCAGGTTACTCAGTTCTTCTGCGCTTTGTGGGCAGGCTTCAGCCAATTGAACCAGGATGGGATTGCTGATTACCTTAAATGAAGGTACATTCGCTTCGCGGGCTTGTTGTTCGCGGAAATCGAGCAGCGCTTGCAGCACGGCGACCTGCTGGTGAGTCAGGTCGTGACCACTGGCAATTCGCCAGGAATTGATCGGCTGCTGGTCGGTGTTCGGTGCAGCGCTGCGTGCCAGATGATCGAAATCCTCCTGCGCCAGGGCGCTCAAACCGCGCTGCTCCAGTTCCTGTGCCAGCCGGTTGCGCAATTCAATCAGGTAATGGGTATCCAGGCGGGCGTAGGCAAGCATCTCGGCAGATAGCGGGCGCTCACCCCAGTTGGCGCGCTGATAGCGTTTGTGGAGTTGAATGCTAAATTCGGCTTGCAGGACATCGGCGAGACCAATTTTTTCTCTGCCCAGAATGCGAGCTGCCTGCATGGTGTCGAAGATATTGACAAAGGAGAAACCAAAATCTCGTTTCAGACAGATCAAATCGTATTCGGCAGCGTGAAAGATTTTCTCAATATCTGTCCTGGCAAATAACGGAGCCAAAGCAGACAGGTCGCTGAGAGCCAGCGGATCGACTAGAAAATCTGTCTGTGGCGTGGAGAACTGGATTAAACAAACCTGTTCGCGATAGGCAAACAGGCTGTTGGATTCGGTATCCACCGCAATGCGGGGAAAACTGTGAAGCTGTTCGAGCATTCGATGCAATTCGAGGGGACGCGCCACCCATATAGGTGGTTGGAGGGATTGCTCATTCATGCATGCGATTATAGCCCATTTTTATGCCAGCGAAAAAGAAGGCGGATTTATACAGTAAAAACGATCACTTTCGATTAAAATTCCTTAAGTTACCCCGGTCAAATTTTCCCCCGTTTTTTCAGCGGGCATGCAACGTATTCTGTGATATAGTACTTGCGAGGAGGGGCTATGAAAGAGCGAATTCTGATCATTGAAGATGATGAAGCCATCGTACGCGTGTTGCGGCGCAGCCTGGCTTATGAAGGCTACAACGTCGATGCCGCCTTCGATGGTGAAACCGGACTGGCTCTTGCCCGCGACGCCCATCCCGACCTGGTCATTCTGGATTGGATGCTGCCGGGAATGGATGGATTGGAAGTTTGCCAGCGTTTACGCGCCGGCGGGAATGTGCCCATCCTCATGTTAACCGCTAAGGACACCGTCAGCGACCGGGTGCAGGGATTGGATGCCGGCGCGGATGACTATATGGTTAAGCCGTTTCAATTGGATGAACTGCTGGCGCGGGTGCGCGCTCTGTTGCGCCGCACCCAGCCGGAACGCGTGCCGGTGTTGAATTTCTCCGACCTGGTGTTGGATACTTCCACACGCCAGGCAATGCGCAAAGGGCGCGGCATTTCGCTGACCGCCAAGGAATACGACCTGCTTGAACTTTTCTTGCGCCACCCGCGCCAGGTATTAACCCGCGAGATGATCTTCGACCGCGTGTGGGGGTATGATTTCGGCGGCGAAAGCAACGTGCTGGATGTGTACATTCGTTATTTGCGCCAAAAACTCGAAGCCGAGGGGGAAGACCGCCTGATTCACACTGTGCGCGGTGTGGGTTACGTCTTGCGCGAAGACGAATAGGGAATGTCGCTGCGCCTGCGCCTCGCGTTGACCTATACTACCTTGATTGGGGTAGTATTGCTTCTGTTTGGCGTGCTGATTTTCACCATCGTTGACCGCGTGCTGCTCGACCAAATCGACAGCCGCTTGAACCAGGCAGCTGTCCAAATCATCGAGCGTGTGCGGGTCAGTCCGGCAAACCAGTTTGATGTGCGCCAGCTGGCAGCCTACCAACCCACCGAAAACCTGATCTTTCAAGTCTGGGATACGCAGCAGCGGCTACAATTCAGCCGCCCGGCGGGATTACAACAACCGCTCAACGAATCTGGCGTGCGCATTGGGCAGCAGTTCTATTCATCGCAAACGCTCAACAACGTGCGCCTACGTGTGCTGTCTGTGCCGCTGCGTACCAGCCGTGGACCGGTGGGTTATCTTCAAGTCGGGTTGAGTCTGGCACTGGTGGATATTACCCGCAGCACTTTAGCAACGGTGTTGATCATTCTCACCCTTACACTGATGGTGGTGGTGATGGTGACCACCTGGGCATTGACTGGCGAAGCGCTCAGCCAGCTGGGTATGGTCACCGACCTAGCAACGCAGATCACCCAGGCGGACGACCTCTCGCGGCGTATTCCCGTCACCAATGCCTCCCAAGACGAAGTGGGGCGGTTGATCTTGGCATTCAACCAGACTCTGGAACGGCTGGAGAAATTGTTCGATAGCCAGCGCCGTTTCCTGGCGGATGTCAGCCACGAACTTCGTACCCCGCTGACGGTCATCAAGGGCGAAGTAGGATTGATGCGCCTGACCAACCAGTTGGACGAGGAATCGCTGGCTAATATTGAAAAAGAAGTCGACCGTCTCACGCGCCTGGTGGGTGATCTCCTGCTGCTGGCGCAAGCCGAATCGGGGCGGCTGCCGCTTGATTTTCAAAGCGTGGAACTGGACACGGTCTTGCTGGAAGTGTTGCAGCAAATGCGCACGCTGGCAAGCGGCAAAGTGGAATTAAAGTTGGTTGATATTGACCAGGTACTGGTGTGGGGTGACCGCGACCGCCTGAAACAGGTCATGCTCAACCTGATTGCCAATGCGGTTAACTACACCCCGCCGGGTGGTGAAGTGCGCCTGTCACTGCAAAGGCGGGATGGTCAGGCGCAGCTGCTGGTGGAAGACAGCGGGCCGGGTATTCCCCCGGAAGACCTGCCGCACATCTTCGATCGCTTTTATCGTGTCGATCCATCGCGTAAACGCAGCGAAAACAGCGGCTTTGGGTTGGGACTATCGATTGCCCAATGGATCGTCCAGCGGCACGGTGGGCGGATCGAAGTTGAATCGCAGCCCGGGCACGGTGCGCGGTTCATCGTCTGGCTGCCGGTGAGCAAACAATAAAAACCGGGCAGGCGGACGGCGGAGGATCGTCGCAACCTGCCCTTCGGTGAGAAGGAGGAAAAGCGAATAGATATCCTACAGGTGGTAGGATGAGGATGAATCGCGCCGGTTCTCGCCAGCTGGCTGGGTGCGCAACGAAGGGCGCGCCTGCATGTTGTGATAAGTGGGTTCCGGGCGGGGTGCAAGCCCGTCGGAAGCCGAAATGCCGGGGCGGCTGAGTGGTTTGCGGCTTGCCAACCCGGTGCTGTTCAGATTGTTGGATGCAACCGCGTTGGGCAGGTTGGCGGGACGATTGGAGCGCATACCATTGTTGTTGTAACCAGCAGAGCGGGTATACCCGCTGGAAAAAATGCGCTCCCCGGCAACCGACAATGAGCCGATGATCAGGATGCGGATGATCCACACCATCAGCGCGACGAAGACCGGCACGACGGTGGTCAGGGTATTCTGGTCGATCACGGCGGTGCTAGTCATAGTATGGCTGGCAATCGCCATCGAGACACCCCACCAGGTTAGCACGGCGTTCATGGTGGCTGCCAGCAGCCAGGCACCCAGCAGATACCAGATCTCTTTGGGCTCCTCGTTGCCCTGTTCGGGAGTGAACAGGCGGGCAATGCCGGCAAAGTCGATCCCGCAGAAGGCAATTGAAAGGATGGTTGCCCAGCGAACGCCAGCAAAGCGCAGGTCGCCAAGCAGGTCGCGCAGGGCGTAATCGGTGGTCGAGTAGTTGAAAATCTCGAAGGCGATCAATGCTGAGAAGATGATCAGCCCGAACAGCAGACCTGGGCGAATGCGCAAATTGGACAGGCTTTTCGAAAATAGTTTACTCGAGGAATGGGAGAGCAGGTTCATGGCTTAACTCCTTATATGATTTCATGATGGAACGGTTTAAACACTATAATAGAACATATATTCTAATTTGTCAATAAGCAATTTTATAAATCTGCAGGGGCACAAATGATTGATGGGTCTAACAACGGTTGCATTGGAAAGATGTGACCAATATATGAATTGACAGTTGTCTGACAATACCATATGATAGTAACACTGTGTCATAAAGGTAATTTATATTTCCCAAAAATTTAAATTGAGAAAGGTGTCCAATCATTCATGGCGAACCAAACCACCGCCAATCAGCCGCTGGTTAAACATAAAGGCTGGTTGGTTACCCTATCGGCAACAATGGCATTACTTGCGCTTGGTGTTCTTTTTGCGTGGAGTGTAATTAAGCAAAACATCCCTGCTGAATGGGGCTGGCTCGGCTGGCAAAAAGCTTTGCCCTATTCGATGGCTGTGGTTGTGTCTTCGGTGATGACTGTACTCGGTGGTCGATTGCAGGATCGGTTTGGACCGCGCCTGGTGGTTACTTTGGGTGGCATTCTTTCCGGGATTGGAATGATTTTATCCAGTCTAACCACATCCCCCTGGATTTTTGCACTCAGCTTTGGTTTGCTCCTGGGTACCGGCATTGGCTTTGTCTATGCTTCGGGCACTCCAACAGCAGTTAAGTGGTTCCCGGCTAAGAAAACCGGTTTGATTGCCGGAATCGTCCTGGCTGGTTTTGGTTTGGGTGGCGCCTGGGTTGCTCCACTTTCGAAAAGCCTGATTGCCGCGTATGGACTCCAGGCATCGATTTTCTGGATGGGAGTTGGCATGCTGGTGGTTGTAGTTGGTTTTGCCCAATTTATGACGAATCCTCCGGCTGGTTATCAACCTGCAGGAAGCATGCCGGTCAAGAAAACCGCACGACCATCCTTGGTTGATTACACACCCAAACAAGTGATCAGAACCTGGCAATTTTACGCCTTGTGGGTGGCATTTGCTTTGAGCGCCGGGGCGGCATTAATGATCATTGGCAATCTTGCATTGATCGTTGGAGATCAGGCTGGGCTGAGCGGGTTCAGTGCTCTGGCTGTAACCGTGTTAGCATTTGGCAACGGCAGCGGACGGGTGGTGGCAGGCGCACTTTCCGATAAGTTCGGGCGGCGGAGAGTCCTGATGATTTCGTTCGTTTTGCAGGCAACGGTGATTATCCTGCTTTCCCAATCCGTCCAGGGCAGCCTGCTTGCCACAGTTCCGATCATGGGTCTGTTATCTTTCCTGGTTGGGGTAAATTACGGATCGATTATGTCGGTTTTTCCTGCGCTCACCAAAGATTTTTTCGGATTACAGAACTTTGGGATGATTTACGGTTTGGTTTATACCGCCTGGGGTTTAGGCGGCTTTCTGCTCTCCCAGGTGGCTGGCGTCATCAAAGACGTGACCGCTACCTTCACGTTTGCTTATTATCTCTCCGCAGGTTTATTGATTGTTGCGGTCATTATTATGTACGCGATTCGATCACCCCAGGAGACCAACCGGTTACTTAACCCCGCCTTTCCTACGCAGGAAAAAGCTGTGTAAGGGCTTCGGGCGCAAATTTTTCGACCATCTCCGAGGCAATCCCGTTGCGCTGGCAGATGTTGGCGTATACATCCACGCTGGCGCGGCGGGTGCGCATCTGGGTTTTGGGGTCAAGTCCCCACAAGCCAAATCGCTGCGTCCAGCCGCGCTCCCACTCGAAATTGTCCACCAGCGACCAGTGGAAATAGCCCTTGATCGGGTAATTGAAATTGACCGCCCGCCACATCTGGTGGATATGCTGGATGGTGTAACGTGGGCGTAAATCATCGTCGGCGTCCTCGACGCCGTTTTCGGTCACCAGAATAGGCAAATTAAACCCATTTGCCCATTTGAGCGCTTCGAACATCCCTTCGGGAATATTAGCGATGAACCCGGTGTCGCTCAGGTCGGCGTCCTTGGGGTAGCGCAACTGGTGAAAGAACGATTGATACGCCAGCGGTTTGAACGCTACCTGGTCGCGGGAGTAATAATTGACCCCAATGAAATCCTGCGTTTTAGCGGCTTCGGGGATTTCCATGCCGCGCAGCGCAAAACGGAACTTGCCGTCCACCAGGGCGCGGATAAAGGATTGGTTGAAATTTTGATGGAGAAAACGTGCCATCCATCGGTCGAACGGCGAGGCAGGACGGGCAGGCGCAAAGCTGCGGTAATTCAGTGCGATGCCCACGCGGGATTGTTTTTGAATACGGTGAATGGTGCGGTATGCCAGCGCGTGCCCGCGCAGCAGGTTGGACAGCACATTAAAGGCAGATGCCAGGTCGTTTTTCCCGGGTGGAAAACCTCCATTGAGGTAGCCCCCGTAGGTAAACACGTTCGGCTCATTGATCGTCACCCACAGGCTAACATATTCCTTGAGTGCTTCGACCACCCGGCTGACATACACATCGAAAATCTGCGCGCTCTCGGGATTCTCCCAGCCGCCTTTTTCTACCAGCCAGAGCGGGTCGGTGAAATGGTGCAAAGTGACCATGGGGGTCATATTGCGCTGGGTCAAACCGCGTACAATTTCGCGGTAGTAATTCAGGGCTTCTTCATTCCAGGTGTCGGGTTTGGGCTGGATGCGACTCCATTCAATGGAAAGCCGGTGGGCGTTCTGACTGGTATCGGCGGCGCGGTCGAAGTCATCCTTCCAGCGACCACCCCACCAGTCGCAGGCTTTGCCCGAGGTGTGCCCAAACTTGATTCGACCGGGTTCAGCTTCCCAGGCAGCCCAGTTGTTGTTGGTGTTGCTACCTTCTACCTGGTGCGAAGACGTGGCGGTTCCCCACAGAAAGCCAGTTGGAAAGTGAAAGGTGGCTTGCGGCATACTTCCTCCCTAAAAAATAGTGCCTGAATTGACTACGGAAAAAGTTGAATGGTTGCAATTGGATATGGATAGCGGAAAGGACGAATCGACCCGAATCCCGATGAAATTATACTCGGTTATAATACCGGTATGGACGAACCGGTCGAGGTGTGCTTGGGTAGGCTGCTGGTGGAACGTGATTTGAAATTGGTGACGGCGGAATCGTGCACCGGCGGACTGGTCGGTCATTGCATTACCAACGTGCCGGGTTCCTCCCGGTATTACCTTGGCGGCATCACGGCATATTCGTATGAAGCCAAACGCCGCCTGCTTGGTGTGAGTGTGCAGACGCTGATCGATCACGGCGCGGTCAGCCGTGAAACCGTATTAGAAATGGCTCGCGGCATCCGCCGCGCCTTCAGCGGCGAATATCCACTGGAACAAATCATTGGCATCTCCGTCAGCGGGATTGCCGGACCGGACGGAGCGCTGCCGGGAAAACCAGTCGGGCTGGCGTGGATCGGCTTGAGTACCGTCGATGGTGAGTGGGCAATTGCTTGCTATGGAAGCGGCGACCGGGTGGAAAATAAGCATTTTTCGGCTCAATCTGCGCTGGAACTGGTGATGCGATACCTGCAAGGCGATTTGCCGCCTGCGGAAGGACAAGAGAGCAATGACGCAGGGAAGTAAAAAGAAGGTGCTGATCCTGACTGCTGACGCCGGATTTGGTCACCGCAGTGCAGCCAACGCGTTGGCTGCGGCGCTGCAAAACCAGTACAGTGAGGCAGTGGAGGTGGATATCGTCAACCCATTGGATGACCGCAAGACGCCGTTGCTGCTGCGCGAAAGCCAGTCGGATTACGACCGCCTGGTGCGCAAGGCGCCGGAATTATACAAGCTAGGGTACGATGCCTCCGATCTGAGTCTGACCAGTGCAATCCTGGAAAGCGCATTGACGGTAATGCTGTTCGAGGTCATGCGTGATGTGCTGCGCAAACAGCGCCCAGATGTGATTGTGACCACCTACCCGCTCTACCAGGCGCCGCTTTATGCGGTATTTTCAGTCTTCCGTACCTTTGTGCCGCTGGCGACAGTGATTACCGACCTGGTATCGGTACATCGCCTGTGGTTCCACCCCAACGTGGATGTTCTGCTCGCTCCCACCTCCATCGTGCGCAATAACGCCATCGAAGCCGGGGTGGCTGCCGAAAAAATTCACGTCACGGGCATTCCTGTTCATCCACGCATTGCCGAAGAGAATCGAACACCGCGCGAAATCCGTGAACAACTCGGCTGGCTGCCGGACCCGCTGACCATTCTGGTGGTGGGCAGCAAACGGGTGTCTGGGATGATGGATGCCCTGCAAGTGATTAATCACTTTGGTGCGCCTTTGCAACTGGCGGTGGTGTGCGGTAAAGACCGCGAAACCTTCAGCGAACTGCATCAGATGACCTGGCATGTGCCGGTTCACCTGTATGAATACACCAACGAGATGCCGCTGTTTATGCGTGCTTCCGACCTGATTGTGTGCAAAGCCGGTGGGTTGATTGTGACGGAATCGCTTGCCTGCGGTCTGCCGATGATATTGATCGACGTCATTCCCGGACAGGAAATGGGTAATATGGAATATGTGGTCGAGAACGGCGCCGGAGACATGGTCGAAACCCCGATGGCAATGCTGGAAACGCTGTCTCATTTGTGGATAAAAGACCAGGCGCTATTGAAGCAGCGCGCCGAGCAGGCTCGCCGGCTGGGACGCCCGCGGGCAGCCTACGAAGCCGCTGCCTGGATCTGGGAAGCAGCCCAGGGTGGCGTACGCCGCCTGGAGAACAACCGGCGCATGTCGCTGCTGGCGCTGCTGACCGATAACCAGATTATAGCGGGCGAAGACGAATCGCTGACCGGAGATTGATGCACGCAAATCCTGTTTGGGCAGTTGTGATCGTATCGGCGAACGAGGAATGGAAAACCGTCGAACGCCGGTATGCTCACTTGCCCTTCCAAACCAGCCCGTTTGGAAGGTTTTATGAACCCTTCATCGGCGGACAGCCGCTGATTTTCCTGCACGGCGGATGGGGCAAAACCGCCGCCGCGGCTTCCGCCCAGTATGCGATCAGTCGCTGGCAGCCACGCTTGTTGGTCAACCTGGGCACCTGCGGTGGACTGCATGGTAGGATCGAACGGGGGGAAATTATACTGGTCGAGGAAACCTGGATCTACGATGTCGTTGAACGCATGGGTGACCCCCGTGAGGCGTTGGAGCATTATCATGTCCGGCTGGATTTGCACTGGCTGCGCCAGCCTTATCCTTATAGAGTACGCCGGGCAGCACTGCTCTCTGCCGATCAGGATATCGATCCCGTCCGGGTGGCGAGTTTGAAAGCTGAATACGGTGGGGTTGCGGCGGATTGGGAAAGCGGCGCCATTGCCTGGGTATCTCATCGCAATCAAATCCCCTGCCTGATCCTGCGCGCCGTCACCGACCTGGTGGATGAATACAGCGGTGAAGCCTACGGTAGATGGGATGTGTTTGTCGAAAATACCCGTGCTGTCATGGATCAGTTTCTGGATAACCTGGAAGCATGGCTGGCATGCTGCCAATTGTAATCAAAAAAGGGTTGCAAAAATCAGATTTGACCTGGTGCACCCAAAAATAGGATAAAACCGGTTATAATCCTGAAGATTGAGATTGTGGGATTTTTCACCTAAAATATCACTTTCTCATCTTCGCTTTCAATTCCTCTAATCTGTGATTAATGTTGGCATGGAAAATTGGAATTGTTCTCATTCATCTCATTAAAAAATATTCAACAGGAGGAAGCATGACTGTACCTCAAACAACCGCCCGATCCTCTGGCGCCAGCCGGACCAAGTTCATCATCGGCGGGGGGTTGATTATTGCGGCAATCATTTACCTGATCGTATCGTCCATGCAAGCCAGCGCGCAATACTTCATGACGGTTGGCGAGCTGGAAGAAAAAATCTCCACCGTTGGTGATCGCGAACTGCGCATTTCGGGGGCAGTGATTGGGGATAGTATCCAGTACGACGCCAAGAACCTGCGGCTGGAATTCACCATTGCCCATATTCCTGGGGATCAAAATGAGATCACTGCGCAGGGCGGCTTGGCGGCTGTCTTGCACGCGGCAGTCAACGACCCCAGCCAGCCGCGCTTGAAGGTGGTTTACACCGGTGTCATGCCGGACTTGATGCGCGATGAAGCCCAGGCAATCGTCACCGGCAGAATGGATGCGGATGGGGTATTCCATGCAGAAGAATTGCTGCTCAAGTGCCCCACCCGTTACGAGGAAGCGGTTCCCGATCAGGCGGTGGATGGGTAATCGTTTCTGCTTTTCTGTACATCAACAAGATGCCGGGTGTTTGATCCCGGCAGTTTGCTGTTAATTCGTTCGAGGAGAGACGATGTTAGCAAATATCGGTTTTGGTATTCTGGTGATCAGTTTCATCACGTCCCTGTACGGAATCGCGGCTTCCATTTACGGTGTGCGAAAGAATTCGCTTGCCTGGGTGGAAAGTGCCCGCAAGGCAATGCAGATAACCTTTCCCTTGATCACTCTGGCTTCTTTTGCCATTATCTTGTTGCTGGTTACCGGACAATACCAGGTGCAGTACGTCTACAATGTAACCAGTAACTCCATGCCGCTTTATCTGAAAATCACTGCCCTGTGGGGTGGGCAGTCTGGCTCGCTGGTTTTCTGGTCTTGGCTGATGTCGGCGTTTACCACCGCGGTAACATTGCGAAAATGGGACCGCGACCGTGAATTTTTACCCTGGGTAATTTTGGTCAGCCTGGTTACGCTGGCGTTCTTCCTGGCGTTGGTGTTGTTCTTTGAGAATCCGTTTGTGCGTTTCTGGCAGACTGCAACCAGCAGCCAGGTAGTTTCGATGTTTCCACCAGCAGGCGCGGTTCCATTGGTCCCGGCAGATGGGCGCGGGCTTAACCCGCTGCTGCGTCATCCCGGCATGATCATTCACCCGCCCATGCTATACCTTGGGTTTGTGTCCTATGTCATTCCGTATGCCTTTGGAATCGCCGCGCTGCTCACCGGGCGTACCGATGATCGTTGGATTCGTATCACCCGCCGTTGGACGCTGGTTGCCTGGTTGTTTCTTTCGCTGGGCTTGGTGCTGGGCAGCCGCTGGGCGTACGATGTGCTGGGTTGGGGCGGTTACTGGGCGTGGGACCCGGTCGAAAATGCCGCTTTCATGCCCTGGTTGACCGGCACGGCGTTTCTCCACTCGGTGATGATCCAGGAAAAACGTGGTCTTTTCAAACGCTGGAACATGATTCTGATTATCCTGACCTATTCGTTGGTGATCTTTGGCACCTTCCTGACCCGCTCTGGCGTGCTTTCCTCGGTGCATTCGTTCGCACAATCGGCAATTGGACCAATGTTCTTTGGCTTCATTGCCTTGACCATGATCCTTTCCCTGTGGTTGCTGCTCTCGCGCTGGAACACGTTGCGCTCGGAAGGAACGATGCACTCGCTGCTCTCGCGTGAGGCGCTGTTTCTGCTCAATAATTTGCTCTTCATGGGCATCCTGGTGGTGGTCTTTTGGGGCACGGTTTACCCATTGATCTCGGAATTGTTCACCGGACAAAAAGTGACCGTTGGCCCGCCGTTCTACGAACGCTCAGCAGGCCCCTTGTTTGCCGGGTTGCTGTTGTTGATGGGTATTGCGCCGTTGTCTGCCTGGGGGCATTCGACGGTCAAAACCCTGGGAAAGGCTCTGTGGAAACCCGCCCTGGCAGCCCTGCTGGTGATGTTCGCAGTCTTCGTCGGGGGGGTGCGCAATCCGTTTGCCCTGTTGGGAATCGGGTTGGTGGCGTTGGTGGTCTTCATTACCTTGTTTGAGTATTACCGCGGTGTAACGGCGCGCCGCCGGCGCACTGGTGAAAACGTGGCGGCAGCCCTGTTCAACTTGATGGCGCGCAATCGTCGCCGTTATGGTGGTTACATCATTCACCTGGGCGTGGTCTTGATGGCATTGGGAATCATCGGGATCGAAATGTTCCAAACCGAAACGCAGGGTACCATCCCGCCGGGAGAATCCCTGCGATTAGGGCGCTATGAGGTGACTTTCAACCGGCTAGATATTTTCGATGCCAACGACGGGCGCAATGTTGCCCGTGCGGTAATGGATGTAAGCCGCGATGGCCGCTATCTGGGCGAACTGCACCCGCGGCGCGACTTGTATTATGATTCAATGCAGCCGATGACCATTCCCGGCGTGCGCAGCACAATCGAAGATGACCTGTATGTCCTGCTGGTGGATTGGGAACCCATTTCTTCTAGCGGCGTGACCTTCAAGGTGTTTCACAATCCGCTGATCAACTGGTTGTGGATTGGGGGAATTATCTTTATTCTGGGAACGCTGGTGGCTGCCTGGCCGGACAAAGACCCCGAACCTGCGCGAGTCGGTGTAAAGCGGGCGCGAGTGGTGCCTTCACGGCAGGCTGGCGATTAATTCAGAGAGTGGGATGTGAGTATGAGGATGGTATTGTTGGCTTTCAAGAGAGGTTTTCCCTGGCGTGGATGGTGGCTGGCGGGTGTGCTGGTTTTGCTGTTTGCTGTCATTAGCGTTCAACCGGCTCTTGCCCAGCAGCCAACCCCGTCGGATGACGATGTGAACCGGATTGCCAAGCAGTTGTACTGCCCGGTGTGCGAAAACATTCCCTTGGATGTGTGCCCAACCCAGGCGTGCGCGCAGTGGCGGTCGCTGATTCGCTTGAAATTATCTGAAGGCTTGAGCGACGAGGAGATCAAGGATTATTTTGTCCAACAATACGGTGACCGGGTGCTGGAAGTGCCGCCGCTGCGCGGCTTGAACTGGCTGGTGTACGTCCTGCCGCCATTGTTCTTCCTGGTTGGTGCTGGGTTGGTGTATCGGGTAATGCGTGTCATGCGTCGCAGCGCGCCGGAAGGAACGACCGATGCGATTCCCCCGGCAGTCCCATCCGATCCATACCTGGCGGAAATTGAAGCGGAGTTGAAGCGCCGCCAGGAAAAAGGACTGTAAAGGTCTTGCAAAGCCATCCTGCAGGAGGCAAAAATCATTATGAGTGCTGAGAATGCCGAAAAAACTCAAACCACCAGCCACGCACTGCCCCGCTGGGTGATAGGGCTTGCGTTTGTAACCCTGGTTGGCTTTTTATCCCTAATTGGATTGGGCTTGCGCCGTACGCAGGCAGGTCCCATCGTGATTGGGCAGAAGGTGCCCACCTTTGAACTGACCACCTTCGATGGCAAGGTCTATAATACCCAAAACATGCAAGGCAAGGTGATTGTGGTCAATTTCTGGGCTTCGTGGTGCAAACCGTGCGAACAGGAAGCCTTCGAGCTGGAGGAAGCCTGGCAATATTACAAACCGGGCGGAAATGTGGTTTTCCTGGGTGTGGATTATGTCGATACCGAACCGGAAGCGCTGGGTTTCATCCAACAGTTTGGATTGACCTACCCCAACGGGCCGGACTTGCGCACGCGCATCTCGCAGATGTTTCGCATTCAGGGCGTGCCCGAGACGTACATCATCGACCGAGATGGGCGGCTGGCTTTCGTTAAGAAAGGACCTTTCCTATCGGTTGGAGAAATTCGCGCGGCAATTGATCCATTGCTGCCCTGATTCGGTTCGAGGAGAAATGAAGGCATGGATTTAGGTTCGCTTTTTTTAATTCTGGCACTTGCCCTGCTGGTGGGGATGATCCTCAGCCAGCCGTTCATGAAAATCAAAGACAATGTAAAACTGGTTCAGGAGCGCAAAACCGCCGATCAGGTCGATCATGTACGCTCCATGCTGCTGGCGGAACACGAACGCGTGTTAACTGCACTGCAGGAACTGGATTTCGACTACACTCTCGGCAAGATCCCCAGTGAGGATTATCCTGTCGAAAGGGCAACTCTGCTCAATCACGGCGCAGACATCCTGCGCCAACTCGATGAATTGCAGCCTGCCAATGGCGGTAAGCCCAGCGCCGAACAACGTATCGAAGCCGCGGTGGCAGCCCGCCGCGCCGATTCCTGGCGCGCAGCAAACGGGACCACCACGGCAGAGATGGACGAAGTGGAACTGGCAATCATTGCCCGCCGCCGCCAGCAGCAGCGAAAGGCAGGCGGCTTTTGTCCCAAGTGCGGTAACGTGGCTGCCAAAACGGATGCATTCTGCTCGCACTGCGGCACATCTCTTCAGGAAAGCGAAGTTCAATAACCCGTATGTTCAACCGATCTGGCAATTTGGCTTGTTTTGTTCTTTTCTTTGGAGTTTCGTCCTTTCTCCTTGGCGGCTGCGCGGTTTCGCTTGCTGCGGATATCACCCCGCCGCCGGGTGCCCAGTCTTTCGTCGCGGAGGATACTCCGTCTATCAGTGATGCAGCTTTGTATCCGACCGTACCCCCGGATCCTGAACAGGGGGCTTCAATTTATGCTGAAAAATGCGCGGCATGTCATGGTGAGCGTGGTATGGGGGATGGACCCCAGGCAGGGCAATTACCGGTTGCCGTCCCGCCGTTGGGAGATGTTACCATTGCCCAGGGAGCACGACCGGTGGAGTGGTACCGGATGGTCAGCGAGGGCAATATGGAACGTTTCATGCCCGCTTTTCGTTCGCTGGATGACCGCCAACGTTGGGATGTGGTCGCCTATGCGCTGACCCTTTCGATGCGGACGGATGCGCTCGAACAAGGCAAGGCATTATACGAGCAGGACTGTCAGGCTTGCCATGGCGCAGCGGGTGAAGGCAGCAATCAAGCACCCGGCTGGCGTGATGATACTTCGCGGCTGGCATCCCTTTCGCTGGTAGAAATGGCACAGGTAATCAACCGCGGGAAAGGCAATATGCCCGCTTATGCTGACCGCCTGGATGCGTCCCAGCGCCTGGCACTGGCGATCTATGCGCGATCTCTGAGTTTCAAATCACCACTACAGGGTAATCAGGCGGCTCTGCAGCCAGAACCTACCCCGAACCAAACCGAATCCGTCCCAAGCCAGAGCGAAAGCACGCCATCTGCCAGCAGCCAGGTGGGGGAGGAAATCCGCATGGTCGTGACGGGCGCCATCATCAATGGTTCGGGTGGAACGGTGCCGCCTGGCTTGACCGTCCAGCTGGAAGGCTATGATGGAATGGAACAGATCTACGTTGCCCGCAGCGAGGTTCAGGCAGATGGAACTTACCGGTTCGAGGATGCCGGTTTCGTGCCCGGTAGGGCTTTCATTGCTTCTGTGGAATACAATGGCTTCGTATTCAATTCAGATGTCTATCACAGCTTAAGTGGCGAATTTCAAAACCCTCTTGATCTGCCAATCACCATTTACGACACAACCAGCGATCTTTCGGGCTTAAAAGTCGACCGGTTGCATGTCTTTTTCGATTTCACCAATCCTGAAACGGTGCAAATTGCCGAATTGTTTCTACTCAACAATACCGGTAACCGGGTAATTGCCAGCGATCCACCCGGTCAACCGGTAGTCTCCTTCACCTTACCGCAGGGAGCGACCAATCTGCAGTTCCAGAATGGAGTGCTCGGCGGGCGCTTTGTGGAGACAGAAGGCGGTTTTGGAGATACCCAGAGTATTGCCCCTGGTGCCGGCACTCAAATTCTGTTTGCCTACGATCTGCCCTTTAAACGCAAAATGGAAGTGTCCATCCCCATTCCACTGGTGGTTGATGCTGCAATTGTCATGCTTCCGCAAGGAAGCATGACAATCCAGAGCGATCAACTCCAACCGATGGGACAGCGCCAGATTCAGGGCGTTTCGCTTGACCTGTATTCTGCCACAGCATTGCAGCCGGGCAGCGTGTTGAAAATGACCTTGAGCGGGCGGATGGGGAATGCCACAACCATCCAAACCGGGCAGGTTGGCAGCCTGATTGCCGGTGCGCTGGCTTTAGCGCTTGTGCTGGGCGGTGGTCTTTTCTGGTACCTGCGCCAGCGCAAACCGGTCCCAGCGCCGGTGGGGATAGAAGCGGTTGATTCCACGCCGCTAGAAAGCCGTGAGGCGTTGATCGATGCGATCATCGCATTGGATGATCTTCACAAGGCTGGCAAGTTGGACGATACCGCTTACCGGCAGCGGCGGGCTGAGTTGAAAGACCGGCTGCGTTCGCTGGCGGACTGATCGCGTATGAGTGGTCTAATTGCCGTGCGTCACTTGATCAAACGCTTTGGTGCCAAGGTGGTGTTGCGCCAAATGGATTTCAGCGTCGAAAGTGGCGAATTTGTCGCCCTGCTTGGTCCAAATGGCGCGGGCAAGACGACCTTTATACGCATCCTGGCTTCCCTGGCGCGCCCCTCGTTTGGGGAAGTGTGGATTTCGGGTTATCGCCTGCCGCAACAGGCAGCTGCGGTGCGCCGCCGTATCGGCGTCGTCAGTCACCAACCGTTGCTGTATGGCGACTTAAGCGCAGTAGAGAATTTGCAGTTTTATGGGCGCATGTACGCCGTTCCGGAACTGGAGCGGCGAATAAGGGAAGTTCTTGAACTCGTTGGGCTTTCTGCCCGTCAGCGCGATCTGGTGCGTACGTTCTCGCGGGGAATGCAGCAGCGTCTGGCTATCGGACGTGCCATCCTGCACGACCCAGACCTGCTCCTGCTGGACGAGCCGCACACCGGACTTGATCAGGATGCGTGCGAAATTCTGGATACCGCTCTCAAACAGGTTGCCACTCGCGGGCGCACGGTTGTGATGACCAGTCACGATCTGTCGCGCATCCAGGATTTGGCTTCGCGCTTTGATGTGCTCACCGCCGGACGAATAGTCTCCAGTCGAGCGGCAGCGGATATGCCCCGTGACGGATTGCTGGCGTTTTACCGGCAGGCGCTGGAACAACAGCGTTCGCCAAACGGAGGCGAATAATGGGGCTGCCGTCGTTTTTCAGCGCGATGGGCGCGGTCATCTGGAAGGACCTGCGGTCGGAATGGCGCAGCCGCGAGATCGTGTCTGCCATGCTGGTGTTTACCCTGCTGGTGATCATCATTTTCAATTTTGCCCTCGATCTGCAACCGAACATCCGCGCTGGTATTTCGGCTGGTGTATTATGGGTCACGCTAGCGTTTGCCGGTACGCTGGGTCTGAACCGCTCGATGGCGGTCGAAAAAGACCGCGGCTGTCTGGATGGGTTGCTGCTCGCACCGGTTGATCGGGCTGCCATTTACCTGGGTAAGGCACTGGCGAACCTGGTTTTCATGTTACTGGTTGCGCTGATTGCTCTGCCTTTATATGGAATTCTCTACAACACCAACATGTTCATCCCCGGTTTACTGCTCACTGTTGTTCTTGGCGCAGAGGGGTATGTTGCCGTGGGCACGCTGCTTGCCAGCATGGCGGTGCAGGCGCGTACCCGTGATATCCTGCTGCCAATTCTACTCTTTCCGGTGGCGGTGCCAGTGGTGGTTTCGGCGGTTAAAGCAACTGGCGGGCTGCTGGCAGGGCTGGCGTGGGTGGAAATCCAGCCATGGATCACCCTGCTGGTGGTTTATGATGTCATCTTTACCTCGGTGGCTTTTATGGTTTTCGACTCGGTTGTCGAAGAGTAATCTTTCTGGAGGAGAGCAATGCTTCAAAAACCCAAACTCTTAACCGTATTGGATGTGGCAGCCATTGCCTTTTTTGTAGTTGCCACGGGGCTGGTCTTTTTCTATGCGCCTCTTGAACGGATCATGGGTGCGGTGCAAAAAGTGTTTTATTTTCACGTTGCCGCTGGATGGGTCGGTATGCTCAGTTTTTTAGTGGCTGCCATTGTGGGTGTGATTTACTTGATCCGCAAGGACATGCGCTGGGACTTTGTGGGCGTGGCGGCGATTGAAATTGGGATTGCCTTCACCCTGATCAATGTTATCACCGGCGCGATCTGGGCTCGCCCGATCTGGAATACCTGGTGGACGTGGGACCCGCGCCTGACTACCGCAACCATCATGGAGCTGGTGTATTTTGCGTACCTGATGTTGCGCTCCGGTATTGAAGAGCCAGAACGGCGTGCCCGGTTTGGTGCGGTGTATGCCATCATCGGCTTCCTAAGTGTGCCGCTGACCTTTTTCTCGATCCGCCTGTTTCGCACCATCCACCCAGTGGTGATTGGCAGCAACGATCCTGGCGCGATGGGCGCCTTCGACATGACTCCGACAATGACTCAAGTGTTTTTATTCAGCCTGCTGGCGTTCACGGTGGTGTATTTCGATTTGCTCTGGCATCGTATTCGGTTGGGCAGGCTGGCGGAGCGGGTCGAAACGTTACGTTTGAAGCTGCAATCCTGAAGGAAGGAGAGGAAAGATTATGGATACCCCTGCCAATACCATATCGTATTTTATTGCCGGTTACGCTGTTATCTTTGGCGTGATGATCTTCTACCTTGCCAGTCTCATTATTCGCTGGCGCAACCTGAAACAGGATGAAACTCTCTTAAGCGAACTGGAGCGCAAGGAAGATTCGCCCGGGAATTAAGTGCATTAACCCACCTTGGAAGGGATCTTGCTTGGGGTGAAATCGATCTTCCAATTCAGCTGAAATGCAGCAATGCGGGTGCAAACAAAGGCACCCGCATTGTGCTTTGGGGAGGAGAAAGATGAAATCCGCTTTGTTCAGGCGGGGATTTGCTCCGGTATTTCCGGCAGCCGGTTGCGGATGGTGCTGATCTCTTCCTCGGGCAGTTCAAAGTCTTCCAATCGGTTGTTGTTGAAAGCATCGTAAGCGCTCAGATCAAAATTGCCGTGTCCGGACAGGTTGAACAGGATAACCCGTTTTTCGCCGGTTTGTTTGGCTTGCAAGGCTTCATCGATTGCGGCGCGGATGGCATGGGCAGATTCCGGTGCGGGCAGGATGCCTTCACTGCGCGCGAATTGAACGGCAGCTTCGAAGGTGGCACGTTGATGTACCGCAACCGCTTCGATCAAACCTGCATCATACAGTGCGCAGATGGAGGGTGCCATGCCGTGATAGCGCAACCCACCGGCATGAATGGATGGCGGGATGAATGAATGCCCGAGAGTGTGCATTTTAACGATCGGCGCCATCTGAGCGGTGTCGCCGTAATCGAAGGCGTATACTCCACGGGTTAGCGAGGGGGTTGCGGTGGGTTCGACGGCTACCAGACGTGTGCGCTGCCCGTTGCGCAGATTTTCGCGCAGGAATGGGTAGGCGATTCCGCCAAAATTCGATCCGCCGCCCACGCAGCCAATCACAACGTCGGGGTATTCATCAGCCATGTCCATCTGCTTGAGAGCTTCTTCACCGATGATTGTTTGATGAAGAAGCACGTGGTTTAGCACCGAACCAAGTGAGTATTTTTTATGCCCATTGGAGGTGGCAGCCACTTCAACGGCTTCGGAAATGGCAATGCCGAGTGAACCGGGGCTGTGTGGATCTTTGGCAAGGATTGAACGGCCGGCATGGGTTAACTCGGTTGGTGAAGCAAATACCTGCGCTCCAAACGACTCCATCAGGTAACGGCGATAGGGCTTCTGGTTATACGATACTTTAACCATATATACTTCCAAATCCATGCCAAAGAAAGCGCACGCCATCGATAATGCTGAGCCCCACTGCCCGGCGCCGGTCTCAGTGGTCAGTGCTTTAGTGCCGGCGGCTTTGTTGTAAAACGCCTGGGCAATCGCCGTATTGGACTTGTGACTGCCAGACGGGGAGGCGCCCTCGTACTTGTAATAGATGTGTGCCGGGGTATCTAATGTTTTCTCCAACCGCCGGGCTCGAATGAGCGGTGTGGGTCGGTAGAGTTTATAGGCTTCACGAACTTCATCCGGTATTTCGATATAGCGTTCGGTGCTGACTTCTTGCAGGATCAATTCCATTGGGAACAGTGCGCTGAGAAAATCGGGTGTAACCGGTTGTTTGGTGACCGGATGGAGCACTGGCGGCAGGCTCACCGGGCTATCTGCCAGTACGTTGTACCAGCTGCGCGGCAGATCGTTTTCATCAAGAATAAAGCGGGTATGTTGAGTCATGGTAAACCTCCTGAAATGTTGGTATGTGGATTCGTGATTGGTTAGCAATAAGCCCCGGATGCCGATTGGACTTGACCGCTATCGAGTTGGAGCGCCAGCCCCAGGCTCAGTCCCATATGCCCCAAGGCTTCCTCAAGCGTTTGGCGGGCGATCTGGCGGGCGCGTATGCTGCCATGGTATAGAATTTCGCGCAGCAGATTCGGCTGGCGGATGAATTCCGTACGCCGTTCGCGTAACGGTGCCAGCGAATGGTTGAGCACCTCAGCCAGATAGTGTTTGACTTCAATATCACCGACTTTGCCTGCACGGTAACGGACTTTGAATTCTTCCACTTGTTCACTGCCGGGATCGAACAAATCCAGGTAAATGAACAGCGGATTGCCTTCCACATGTCCGGGATCGGCGGCGTGGATGCGGGTCGGATCGGTGTACATGTTCATTACCTTGCGAATAGTTTCATCGGGGCTGTCGCGCAGTAGAATCGTATTGTTATATGAGGTATGCATGGTGCGGTTGTCGATACCCGGCAAGCGCGGCATTTCGGAAAGCAATGCTTCCGGTTCGGGAAAGACCTCGCCGTACAACGTATTGAAACGGCGGGCAATTTCGCGACTCAGCTCGATGTGCGACAGTTGATCTTCACCGACGGGAACCAGCGCGGCTTTGTAAAGAAGGATATCGGCAGCCTGCAGCACAGGATAGGTAAGCATGCCAAGCGAGGGTTGAAGTTTTAATTGCTGGATTTGTTCTTTGTAGGTGGGTACGCGGTGCAGACGTGCTTCGGTCACCAGCATGCTAAGCAGCAGGGAGAGCTGGCTGTGTTCGGGCACGGCAGATTGAAGCACCAGCGTGCTGCGCTGCGGATCGATTCCGGCAGCCAGCCAATCTGCCACAACTTCCAGGGTATGATTGCGAATCTGCTGCGGATTTTGGTAATCCGTCGTCAACACATGCAAATCTGCCACGAGGAAAAAGCATTCATGGCTGTCCTGTAACCGCACCCAATTGTTCAGCGTTCCCACCAGATGTCCCAGGTGGCGGGGTCCGGTGGGGCGGTGCCCGGTTAGAATGCGTTGAGTTCTGTTGGTCATGGTATAAATCTCCTTGTGAAACTTCTTAAAAATAAAAAGACCTGTATCCGTGGGGACGGATACAGGTCCGTGGTGCCACCCCAGTTAGGCGGCTTTTGAATAAAAAACCCCTGATGATAGCATCCAGGGGGATTAAAGCCAGCCTCACTCGTTGCGGGTACGGCCATCAAAACGGCGATACCCTTTGCCTTGATAACGGTGGCAACTCCGGCGCGGACTACTGGGAGAAAATCTGTTTGCCCTGCGACTCCGAGGTCCATTCGGTGGCGTTGTACGGGCAGGCTCTCACCTGTTCCTGCTCTCTGTTCCGCCTTGACGACACCTACTCGTCCTCTTCAACGTCTTTTTAGCATTAACTTGCGTAGATTATACCGTTTTTATCCTCTTTGTCAAGCATGATTCCAAGGGTTCGGTTATAATCAATCCGTTATCCATCGGGCTGTGTTTTTCAATCACCCTTTCCGCCTTCCATACGAACCTGGTGGGATCGGGGGTGCGGAAGAAGAGCAGTCCATAATCAAGGTTTGATTGAAATCATTCTGGTGTTGACGAGGAGATTGACTTGGCTTTCCCGAATCCATTCTACCGCTGGCGACCGCATCCCTGGCATGGGCTGGAAGTGGGACCCAACCCTCCGCATTTGGTACATGCGTATATCGAAATTACCCCCTTTGACCTTGTAAAATACGAGGTCGAAAAGTCAACCGGTTATCTCAAAGTTGACCGTCCGCAACGCAGCTCGTCCCAACCGCCGACATTGTACGGCTTCATCCCCCGTACCTACTGCGGAAAACGCGTGGGTGACCTTACACCGCTGGCGCCACGCGGGGATGGCGACCCGCTGGATATTTGTGTAATCAGTGAGCGCCCGATCACCAAATCGGAAGTGATCCTGACAGTACGCGTGGTGGGTGGATTGCTGATGCTTGACAATAACGAAGCGGATGACAAGATCATTGCCGTACTGTCAAATGATAAGTTTTGGGAAAATGCTAATGATGTTACTGATTTGCCGGACGTGTTGGTGGAAAGACTGCGTCACTACTTTAGCACGTATAAACTTCTGCCCGGCAAGGAGTCGCAGACATTCATTCATACAGTGTACAATGTGGAACACGCCACCAAGGTCATTGAGGCGGCGATTGCAGATTACGACGAAGCCTACGGAAGTTAATTAAGCCCGTCTCATGGGCAGCTTTGTTTCCAGGCTTGCAGCATGTGCAGGTGTTCCTGATCATGGTCAAGAATCACTTGCTTGACTATGTTGGCGATCGTGGTTTTACCCTTTAGCCAGGGGTAAAGATTTGGATTGTTGAGTTCGTCCAGGCTGTATTCTTCAATCTGCCGGATGGTCTGGTCGCGGATGATAGTGAAATCGCTCCAGATTCGTTCAAAGGGGCGGTCTTTGAATTGGGTATACCACAGGGCGTTTTGATCATTGATTGGGATATTCTTGAAGAATACGGTTGAAGGTTTTGCTCCCTGGCGGGCTTGGAAGAGGGTCTTGATCAGTTCCGCCTCCCACATTGCCATGTGCGCCAAAACATCCTTGACCGACCAGTCGCCAGCAGCACCAGGCAGAGTTCGTTCTTCCGGCTTTAAAGCGGAGACAAAATCAACCAGTGCCTGGTGACTTTCTTTTAGGGTCCGGATGAATTGATCTTTATCAACAGGTTGATTGGTCATGTCATTTTTTCCAAAAAAGTGTTTTTTGCCTTCGATCAGTATAACATCGATTAAAATTTATTCGTATTGATTTTATTGGGAGGTAATCTGTGACAGATTTTCCAATCGACCGCAGCCTGTGGCAGCAAGCCTTGACTGTGGAACAATTTTTGGACAGCATGACTCAGCATCAGAACATCATGCGGCGCAGGATGGAAACGGTTCAACTTGAACCGGAAGAAATTGAGCGCCTGCGTGGGTTGGAAACACCGCGTTACCTGGTAATCATGACCGAAGATTGGTGCTCGGATTGCCTGATGGTGTTACCGGTGCTGGTGCGGATTGCGCAGGCAGCTGCCAATATGGAGGTGCGCATTTTTGTGCGCCGCGAATGGCAAATTTTGCGCGCGTATTACCATGGACAGGATATTCCCAGTATTCCGGTGGCAACGTTTTTGGACGAAAACTTTCAACCTCTGGCAACCTGGATCGAACGCCCGCATGCCGGTCACGAGCGGCTGGCTGCCTGGAAAACTGCTCACCCGGAAGTTGAATTAACCCGCAAACGGGCAGATTTATCTTCTGAAGAAAAACGCGCATTGCTCAAGGACATCCTCGATCAATTGTTGATTGAGATGGAGCAGTGGTATGCGGAAGGGTTACAGTCCGAGACCGTTCGGGAAATAACTGAATTGTTGGGTTTGGGAGAGGCACGTAGCGGGATTTAATCTTCCGCCTGTCGGGCGGTGTCTGCAAAGTAGCTGGCTTCAATGGTTTGCCAGGTTTCGGCGGGGTTGCAACGCAAATGCGGACCAAAGAACGGCAGTGCGGCACGCATCTGTTCCGCCATGCGCTGCACAACCCGGCGCAGGGAAAAATGGGCATTTTCAGCACTACGCAGCGCCAGCAGATGATCGGCGGACCGCAGGTTCATTTTCAGCAGGACACGCCGATTGAAGGCATTGGGAACGACATAGGCAGCAACACCAGGATTCCATTCTGCTAACCGGCGGAAGGCGCGGTGGGCGGTGTTCATTGCAGCATGAAAATGGCCTTCCAAACCTGCCGTAACCACTGCGCGTGGCAAGGCGTAGCCAAGCCAGGTGGTTAGCGGCTGCGGAGTCTGGGTCATCATACGGTGACGTTTAAGTTCGAAATAACCACCCTGATCGAGGATCAGGTCGAAGGTAAAACTGGCGTATTCCAGTTCGCGCAAGGGAATAGTAAATTTATCCAGGTTTGCCAGGAGGAGAGCGGCTAACCGTTTGCGCAGGGCGGGGGAGGCGGAATTGACCCATTCCAAGCATTGCGTATAGCTGTGACCTGCTTCGCGGTACAACGCCGCTGCAAGTATCCGAGTTTCGGCGTCGGATTCCCACGAAACCAGTTCGCACCAATCCTCATTTTGTCCAGCAGGCGGGAGCGAATTTGTCTGGACACGTAATTCTTTGAGGGTGTTTTCCAGGTAAGGGATTGGGTTGGCGTATTTGACCAGCGTTGGCACGCAAGCCTGACCAACAGATTTCAAAGCTTCGCCGGTTTGACGTACTTCGGTAAGCGGGTGACTGAGCATTTTTGAGATGGAATGCTCCAGCGCGCGGGCGTTGATCGTCACGCCGACGTTGGCGAGCGCAGCCGCAGGCAGGTAAAACCGGCAAATATCCACATAGCGCGAGCGGATACGCCGCTCCCATGCGGCTTCGGTTTCTCCTTCACGGGCTGGGAATTGCTGCTGGATGGTTGCTTTGACCTGCGGCAAGGCTTGCTGATAGGCGCTGAACAGTGCCTGGATGGTTTCCTCATAAAGTTGCTGCAGCGGGTGGTTTTTCAGTTCGTCGGGCAGGTGATAATCCTGATCGCTCCATTTCTGATAGCGGGTGGATTTTTCGGTATAGGATGCCAGCCGGCAGGATTCCAGGCTTTCGACTGCCAGGCGGGAGATGTTTTCAACCGCGATGTGCAACACAGCGTGCTCCGCCACGGATGCATGCCCGTACCCCACAACCCATTTTTCGTGAAATTCGGCGCTTTTTTCGTCCGTCAATTCCGCGGCGATTTCTGCAAACCGTTGCGGAGACCGCGAAGTCTTGGCAAAGGTAACCGCAATGGTTTCCGGCGAGAGCGTTTTTGGATCGAGCAAATATACCTGGCGTTCAGGACGCGTCATCGAGTATCTCCTGTGCTGTGTTCTTGTCCTGGTTCACCTGAGTGACCAGAGCATCCACCGAGGGGAAACGCATTTCCGGGCGAATCCGGGAAACAAAATCCAGCGCCACGCTTTTCCCATACAGGTCAAGCGAATGATTCAGCAGATGCGTTTCAAGGTGCGGGCGCGGAGCCTGCTGATCGAAGGTTGGGCGCACCCCCAGGTTGGTCACTGCTGGGCGGCGTTGTCCATCTACCCATGCCCAGCAGGCGTACACACCGTTGGCGGGGAGTAGTTTTTCCGTCCAAAAATCCAGGTTGGCAGTAGGGAAGCCAAGTTGTTTACCGCGCCCATCGCCGTGGATGACCTCCCCACTGATGCGATAATACCGCCCGAGCAGTCGGGAAGCCTGAGTGACCGCTCCTTCGAGCAAATAAGCGCGGATCAAACTGGAGGAAATACGGTCGCTATCCAGCAGAACAGGTTCAACGATCTGTAAGGCGTACCCCAGCTGCTCGCCGATGTATTGCAAGCGCGGCAGGGTGCCTTCCCGCCCGCGCCCAAGCGCAAAATCCTGCCCGACCAACAGGCGGCGGATGGTAAAGCGTGAGGCAAGCCACCCCATGAATTCTTCAGCGGTCATCGCGGCAAGCGCCGGGTCGAAGGGAAGGGTGAGAACGATTTCAACACCCAACTGGTGCAACAGGTTTGCCCTTTCGGAGGGAGAAGTAAGATAGCGGGGGTTGTCAATTTTCCCCAACACTACAGCCGGGTGCGGGAAGAAGGTGATCACAGCGCTGACAGCGGAATCATCGCGCGCGCCGGAAACCATTTGCCGGAGGATCTGCTGATGCCCAAGGTGGACACCATCGAAAACCCCAATGGTGAGCCAGGCGGGAGTATGAGGAACGTCTGCCAGGGATTGATAATGATGCATGTTTGCCTGTAAAGAAAGACGTGCAAGCAGCCCGCGAGAGTAACTGGCGCGGTTTGCCCGTTATGTTCAGGATTACTGGAAGAAAACCTTTTTTGGCTGCCACTCGTCGGTTGACGGGTCGAACTCCAGCAGCGCAACCAAGTCACCCTGTTCGCTGATCCCACGCGCCATCTTACCAATACCGGCTTTCCCGGGAACGCGGTGTCCATGGCGAATGGCATCCACCTGTTCGAGGGTCAGTTCGACCGAGGGCCAATCGGAAAGTGCTTCGGCAGCCGGGATGACGTATTGATACCAGCTGTTATTTTCGAAGGATTCGCGCAGTTTACGCAGCGGGACGGCATCCCGTAGTGTGAAGCGCCCGCTTTTGGTGCGGCGCAGTCCGACCAGATGCGCTCCACAGCCAAGCATTTTGCCAAGGTCGTTGGCAAGCGATCGAATATAGGTGCCCGAGGAGCAATATACGTCGATTACGGCTTCCGGCGGCGCCCACTCGAGCAGTTCCAGGCTGTAAACCGTAATCCGCCGCGGTTGCAAGTCAACCTCTTCGCCTTCGCGTGCCATTTCGTAAGCTTTACGACCCTTGATTTTGACCGCGGAATAGGGCGGCGGCACCTGCTCGATCTCACCAATAAAGGATTGCAAAGCAGTTTCGAATTGTTGTTCACTGATTTCAACCGGATTGGTGGTCAGCACTCGTCCATCGGCATCGTAGGTGTCGGTGGTAGTGCCCAGTTGCAAAACCGCCTGGTAGCGTTTGTCCGAGGCGGAAACATATTCGCTTAAGCGAACAGCGGGGCCGAGCAGAATAACCAAAACGCCCGAAGCGCGTGGATCCAATGTGCCGGTGTGGCCTGCACGGCGGATGTTTGTTCCCCGGCGGATGATCTGCACCACTTCGTGCGAGGTGAGACCGACAGGTTTGTCCACAACCAGCACACCGGAGATGGTATTATTCGGGTTCAAATTATCATTCATTGATGCATACCCCTGATCACAGCATTTCCCCTTTATGATCCTGAATTGCCGTTCAATAAGGCTTCGGTGGCTGCCAGTACGGTGGATTGTACCTCTTCAAGCGAACCGGCTATTTCGGCACCGGCAGCAGCAGGGTGCCCTCCACCGCCAAAACGGGCAGCAAGTGCAGAGACATCCCAACCGGGTTGGGCGCGCCAGCTGATTTTTACATGGTTGTCCTTCTGTTCGATAAACAGCACCGCAATATCGCTTTCACTGATGCTGGATAGCAAATTGGTTAAGTCGGCGTCGTCGTTGCCATTATACCCGACAGTTTGTCGGTCTGCTTGAGTTAAGGTTGCCCAGATGATGCGGCCTTTTTTCTTCAGTGTGGTCAAACCAACGCCCCAGTAGCGTGCCGCGGCGAAGGAGCGCTGCACCAGGCCTTTATAGTACAAGTCGGGCAGGTTGGCGCCTTTCTCCATCAGGTCTGCCGCCAGGCGTAAGGCTTGCGGATTCATATTGGAGGTGCGAAACCCGATAGTATCGGTTATGATGCCGGTCAGCAAGGCTTCTGCTACTGGTTGGTCAATTTCCAATCCCAATTGGGGCAGCACCTCAGCCAGAATAGCTGCCGTGGCGACCGATTCTGGGTCGATCAGATTCAATTGAGCGTAACCGGTATTGGTGATATGATGATCCACCTGAATATCCGGCTGGCGTGAATCGCACACTGCGCCGACCCGCTTAAGGTCAGCAGAATCGACGGTGATAAAGGTGTCGAAATCGCCTTTGGGCGAACGTACAATATCTGTGCTGCCGGTCAGGTGAAGAAAGTTCTGCGGTACCGGGTCACTCAATGCCATAACCACCTGTTTGCCGCTTTTGCGAAGCGCCAGACCAAAGGCAAGCATCGAGCCAATTGCGTCTCCGTCCGGTCGAACGTGAGAAGTGACTAGAATGCGCGATGCGATATTCAACCGCTCGCGAATATCCTGGATGAGGTGTTGGGCATCATTCATCATCGTCATCATCGTCACCATCAACGAGGTTTTCCGATTCCTGCGGGTTTTCCTGGCGCAGGGATGCCAGTAGCCGTTCGATGCGATCGGCTTTTTCGGGTGTGGGATCCCAGTGAAAGCGCAGGCGCGGAAACACGCGCAAATCGATGCGCTCGGACAGGGTATGGCGCAGAAAACCTGAAGCGCTGCGCAGCCCTTCGATGACTTCCCCGGCGCGTTCACTTCCTTCCACGGCGGATACATACACGTCCGCATACGCCAGTTCACGATCAACCTTGACATCCGTGATGCTGATCCCGCTGACGCGCGGGTCGCGGATTTGACCCATAACCAGCATTTCCGAAAGGTCCTGGCGAATACGATCGGCAATTCGTTGGAGTCTTAATTTGGATGGCATAACACGTTCACCTGTACTGAATGTGCCGCTCAGACTGCCGGACCTCTTTCGAAGGCATAGCATTCAATTTCATCGCCGACAACCACATCGTTGAAATTTCGGAAGGATGCGCCGCATTCGAAGCCGGTGCGTACTTCGCGCACGTCGTCTTTTTCATGCTTCAGTGAGGCAAATTCGCCCTCATAAATCGTGGTGCCCTCTCGACGGATGCGCACTTTGGCATTGCGGCGAAATTCACCGCTTACCACGCGGCAGCCAGCCACCACACCGACCTTGGAAATGCGGAACACAGCCAGCACTCTACCAGTGCCGACAATCACTTCCTTCACCTCCGGCTCTAGCAAACCCTTCATGGCTTTCTCGATATCCTCGGTCAGGCGGTAGATGATGTTGTACAGCCGGATCGAAATACCTTCGCTTTCCGCCAACCGGCGCGCAGCGGCATCAGCCTGCACATTGAATCCAACCACAATCGCACTGGAAGCAGCCGCCAGCATTACGTCATTCTCGCTAATATTGCCTGTTTCGGCATGCAGAATATTTATGCGGATATCGCCCTTGCCCAATTCGTTGAGCGAAGATACGATCGGCTCCAATGAACCCTGTACGTCGGCTTTGACGATCAGGCGCAACTCGTGATCTTCACCGGTCTGGACTTTTTTAAACAATTCCTCCAGGCTGGCTTTGGGGGCGGATGCTTCCCGCTGATGCTGTTGTTGGATACGCTCCTCTACAACAGCGCGAGCTTCGCGTTCATTATCATATACCAGGAACAGGTCGCCAGCGGCGGGTACATCGTTCATGCCCATGATTTGCACCGGTGTAGAGGGACCCGCTTTTCGCAGTTTGCGGCCGCGGAAGTCGAACATGGCGCGAATACGCCCATAGGCTTTTCCGGCTACCACCAGATCGCCAGTTTGAAGCGAGCCGTTATACACCAACAGCGTAGCAACTACACCCTTTGCGCGGTCCACTTTGGCTTCGATCACTGTGCCAAATACCTTGCCTTCCGGGTTGGCTTCGATATTAAGCGTGTCTGCAACCAGCAGAATGGCTTCCAGCAGATCGTCGATGCCTTTGCGGAATTTGGCAGATACCGGCACCACCATTGTGTCACCGTCCCAATCATCCGGCACCAATCCGGCTTCCGAGAGTTGCCGTTTGGTGAAGTCCGGGTTGGCATCCGGGCGGTCGATTTTATTCATAGCCACAATAATCGGCACACGGGCAGCCTTAGCGTGGGCAATGGCTTCACGCGTTTGCGGCATGACGCCGTCGTTGGCTGCCACGACCAGCACAACGATATCCGCACCGCTGGCGCCGCGCGAGCGCATGGCGGTAAAGGCAGCGTGTCCGGGGGTATCCAGGAAGGTGATCAGACGATTTTTGTGTTCCACCTGATACGCGCCGATGTGCTGGGTAATCCCCCCTGCTTCTCCGCCGGCAACATTGGCGTCACGGATGGCATCCAGCAGGGTGGTCTTGCCATGATCGACATGCCCCAGAATGGTTACGACTGGCGGGCGGTCTTGAAGGGATTCCGGCTTTTCTTTAGCAATCAATTGCCGCCAGAGGGGAATTTCACCGCTTTCTTTTTCTTCAACAATTTCATAAACCTCCGCTTTAGCTTCGAACCCCATCTCCGAAGCCACAACCGCGGCGGTATCGAAATCGATTTGCTGGTTAATATTCGCCATGACCCCGTTGGACATCAGAATTTTGATGACCTGAATGGGGCTGGCTTGCATACGCTGCGCAAGGTCACGCACAGTGATACTGACTGGCAGTTCAATTGTCTTTGACCCGTTATCGCTCATACCTAACCTCTCTTCGTAAAATTTCTTCCTGCTTTCCCTGTGCATCTTTGTGGGTTGTATGCTTTTGGTTGACCGGAGAAAGCGGGCTGGAATTTGAGCGGTAGAAGGGTCGTGGGAGGACAATCCTTCTGGCTGGCTCTTTCCTCTATTGGCAGGACGTGGTTCAGGCTACATGTGTTTCTTCCGGCAAAGACTGCACGAAGTCGGTAAGTGCTGCCCGGTCCTGATCGGTCAACTCGATTTTTAATGCGTGGGCAAGCGCCCCTTTCAGCGCGCGATCCCAACAATGTCGATCCTCGTGGATGTATGCGCCGCGACCGGCGAGTTTTCCCGTCGGGTCAACCCGCACCCCATCGGACGTGCGAACGACCCGCACCAGCGCCCGTTTTGCCATCACCTGACGACAACCCACACAGGTACGCTGGGGAATATGTTTCGTTCGTTTGACTGGTTGTTTCGCCACCTTTCTTTCTCTGGACTAACCTGAATTATTCGTCCCATTCCCAACCACCACCATCTCGGCGATGTTTCTTGCGGACGATCACTGTGTCCCGGTCTGGATCGTACTCGATCTGAGTGTGTTTTTTCTTCTTCTTGCCTTTCTTCTTGTCCTTGCGGGTTGAGCTATCCTCGGTTTCCTCTTCCTCTTCGAAAGCTGCTTCTTCAATTGTATCGATGCGAAGGTCAAAGATTTGCTCGAAGGGTGGTTCTTCTTCCACGGCGGCTTCCGTTTCGACGAGTTCCTCAATCGCTTCTTCCGGTTTGAACCCAGCTTGCACCTGATCCTGCTCGATTAATTCGATCATCTCTGCCGTTGGTTGAACCTCATCCATAACGGGTTCGCTAACATCCGGAACTGGTTCCGTTGGAACGGTTTCTGCGATCATTTCTGCCGGTGGGGTCGCCGCCTCGGCTGCCATTTGCTCGTCGAGCGAATCCATCATTTTTTGAATTTCCTGCATGGCACGTGGACCGATTCCGTTAAGCCGCAGGATGTGGTCCGGCATGGTCTTCATCTGAATCGCCATTTCACCCAACGTGCTAAAACCGGCTTCCTGCAGAATGTAAGCCACATGTTCGGGCAATCCGCTGTCGAGGATGTTAGTTTCGAACGCGCTGGCGGGCACCAGTTGTTTTGCCTTGGCAACCTGATCATCGCTGATTTTTTCGGCTTCCAGGCGGCGGCTGACACGCTTTTCGACCCGATCAACAAAACGGCTCAATTGATCGTATTCCTCCGGCTGCAATGGACGTCCTTCTGCCTTGCGCGCGAGTAGCTCCTCGATCTTGCGCATGGTTTCGCTTTCCTGGGCTGCCATTTCTGCCAGGGCTTCTTCCTTTTGCAGTTTATACAGCGCATCCGAAGCTGCTTCCGGCAGGCTCTTGATGTCGATACGCCAGCCGGTCAGTTTGGCTGCCAGGCGGGCGTTTTGACCATCCCGTCCAATGGCGAGGGAGAGCTGATCTTCTGGAACAACCACCGTGGCAGTTTTACCGCCGGTTTGTTGTTCGTTTAAGTAAACACCGGTTACCCGCGCCGGGCTGATGGCTTTGGCGATGAAGACGGAAGGGTCAGAATTCCATTCGATCACATCGATTTTTTCATCGTGTAGCTCGCGGACGATTGCTTGAATGCGCACGCCACGGATGCCGACGCAGGCGCCGACCGGATCAATGCCGGATTGGGTTGCCGAGACTGCCACCTTGGCGCGTTCACCCGGTTCGCGGGCAATCGAGCGGATTTCTACCACGCCGTGGTAAATTTCTGGCACTTCATTTTCTAGCAAACGACGCAGAAAATTGCGGTGCGTGCGCGATAGGATGATTTGCGGACCGCGCGAATTGTCTTTGACCTCGGCGACAAGAGCGCGCACCCGGTCGTGAATGCGGAAGCGTTCACCGGGAATCATTTCCTTGCGCGGCATGCTGCCTTCGGCTTTCATCTCCAGCCCAATGGTCAAACCTTGTGCGCCAACAGCCTGGACGACGCCGCTGACGATTTCGCCCAGTTGTTTCTGGTAATAATTGAGTTGCGCTTGGCGTTCGGCGTCGCGAATGCGTTGTTGGATGACCTGGCGCGCAGTCTGCGCGGCAACCCGGCCAAAATCGCGTGGGGTGCTCTCGACGATAATCATGCCACCCAATTCTGCATTCGGGTCGATCTGGCGGGCATCCTCCAGGCTGACCTCGGTGCGAACATCCTCGACGCTTTCGACGATCTCTTTTTCGGCGTAAATGGTCACTTTGCCGGTATCGATATCGACTTTGGCTTCCACGTGTTGTGCGTTGGAGGCGTTGACGGCGCGCCGGTAAGCGGAAACCATCGCCGATTCGAGCGCTTTGAGGATGATTTCTTTAGGAAGCTGTTTTTCTTCCAATACTTCGTTGAACGCCAGTGTA
Source organism: Bellilinea sp. (assembly GCA_034411135.1). Lineage (GTDB taxonomy): Bacteria > Chloroflexota > Anaerolineae > Anaerolineales > Anaerolineaceae > Bellilinea. Next base: position 15,767 of record DAOUMN010000036.1, on the reverse strand, counting down.
AATTCGTTCTTCATGCTTTAACTTTCTCCGATATGATCCTGTTACTAAGCAGAAAAGTGGGGGCTGCCCACTTTTCAATGACGTCGTCTGACCTTCTGCCTTGCAATTTGGATTCTAACACAGGTTTTGTTAACATGCAAGAAGTAGAAGATTAAATCTTAGTCATGTTTGCACTATTTCTATGCCAGGGGCAAGGCGGATTGTTGAGTATATCACTACTGCCTGACGATTTTATTTTGACAAAAAGCTTAACCATCAGTATGCTTAATAGGGGAGGGTATCATGACAATCATTGAGGAGCAATGGATTACTGTTGATGGCATTCGTACACATCTGTACACAGCGGGGGAAGCAGCGCAGACGGTGATTCTGCTGCATGGCGGCGGGACTGATTCAGCCTGGCTTTCCTGGCAGCCAGTAATTTTGGCGCTTTCCCCGCATTTCCGTGTAATTGCACCGGATTTTCCCGGCTATGGGAAAAGTGACCGTCCCGATCTACCTTATGACATACCTTATTATGTAGATTTTCTTAAGCGATTGCTGGACGTACTTGGGTTGGAGCAGTTTTCGTTGGCTGGGATTTCGATGGGAGGCGGGATTGCCATTGGCTATACCCTGGCTTACCCCCATCAGGTTCAACGCCTGGTACCGGTTGATAGTTACGGGCTGGCGAGTGAAGCGCCCGGCGGACAGTGGAGTTATCTCTTCATCCGCATGGAATGGCTCAACCGGTTGACTTGGTGGTTGATCCGCCGCAGCCGCAGGCTGGCGCGTGCTTCGCTGGAGCAGATTTTTTCCAACCCCAAACAGATTTCCGACCAATTGATGGACGATGTGTTCGAAGAAATCCGTCACCCCCAGGCAGGAGCAGCGTTCCGAAATTTCCAGTACAACGAAATCAAAAAGGGCGGGTTGTGCAAAACCGTCTTCATGGATCGGTTGAATGAAATCCGCTGCCCGGTGCTATTTATTCACGGGCAGGCGGACCGTCTCGTGCCGCTGGAATGCACCCGTGAAGCGCACCAACGCGTCCCCGCTTCGCGCCTGGAAGTTTTACCCGATTGCGGGCACTGGCCGCAGCGGGAAAATTCGCAGTTGTTCAACCAGATGCTGCTAGATTTTCTCACTTCGACGAACTGAAATTAAAAAAGGTGGATGTGATGGATGATCAATTTTTATGGTGGCGGGATGGGGTTGTTTATCAAATCTATCCGCGATCTTTTTCCGACAGTAATGGTGATGGCATCGGCGATCTGAACGGCATTTGCAGCCGACTGGATTACCTGGCGGAACTGGGTGTGGATGCAATCTGGCTGTCGCCAATCAACCCGTCGCCAGATGTTGATTTTGGTTATGATGTCAGTGACTATCTGGATGTAGATGCCAAGTTTGGCAACCTGGCGGATTTTGACCGTCTTGTGCAGGAAGCCCACCAGCGCGGCATCCGCATTGTGCTTGATCTGGTACTCAACCACACCTCCGACCAGCATCCCTGGTTCGTGCAATCACGCAGCAGTCGTGATAATCCCTACCGCGATTACTACCTGTGGCGCGACCCGGCAGCCAGTGGCGGACCTCCAAACAACTGGCAGTCCATATTTGGCGGCAGCGGGTGGGAGCTGGATGCCCATACCAACCAGTATTACTATCACATGTTCTACAAAGAACAACCGGACGTCAACTGGCGTAACCCAGTGGTGCGCCAGGCGATGTTGGATGTTTTTCGTTTCTGGTGTGACCGTGGGGTGGATGGCTTCCGGCTGGATGTGTTCAATGTCTATTTCAAACATCCCGAATTTCTGGATAACCCGCCAGTGCTGGGGTTGCGCGGCTTCGACCGCCAGAAACACATATACGATTGCGACCAGCCGGATATGTATCCGCTGTTGCAAGAAATTCGCGCCATCCTGGATTCCTACCCAGAGCGCTATGCGGTTGGTGAAACCTTCATTTCCGATCCGCGAAAAGCCGCCGGTTACAGTGCGCCAGGTTTGCTTCATGCCGCTTTTGACTTTTCGTTTCTGCATTGCCGCTGGAGACCCGCCCACTTTTTAAAAGCTATTCAGGACTGGGAGCAGGCACTTCAGCCGAATGGTTATCCGACTTATGTGATGAATAATCACGACAATCCGCGCTCGGCTACCCGCTACACCAAGGATGAGAACGATGAATTGCTCAAAGTGGCAGCGGCTTTGTTGCTAACCCAGCATGGCACGCCATTCCTTTATTATGGCGAAGAAATCGGGATGCGCGATATTCCCATTACCCGCGAGATGGTGCAGGACCCGATCGGCAAGCGCTATTGGCCGTTTTTCAAGGGACGGGATGGCTGCCGCGCGCCGATGCAATGGGACGACAGCCCTCAGGCTGGCTTCACCAGTGGGCAACCCTGGCTTCCGGTGCATGAAAACTATCCCCAGCGCAATGTGGCTGCTCAGCAGAGACAAGTCGACTCGCTCTACCATTTCTACCGCGCGCTACTGCGCTTGCGCAAGCAGCATGTGGCACTGCGGCGTGGCTTGTTCCAGCCGCTGACCTTCGAGCCTCAACGTCTGCTTGCATACCTGCGCCAGACCGCCGATGAAACCATTCTTGTGGCGCTGAATTTTGGCAAACGTCCGGTGCGCTTCGCGTTGGGTGGGATGGTGCGCCGTGCTGATTGGCAGCTGTTGTTGTCCAACCGACGCGATTCACTACCACCTCTCAAAGATGGCTTGCTGTTGCCTTTGGAAGGGCACGAGGTGATGGTTCTCAAGCAGGAAGGCTAAGCCCTGCTGGCGGATTACTCTTCCTCGCCGGTGGTTTCGCCTAGAACTTCCAGGTCGAAGGGCACACCGACCTGTTCACCGGCTTCGCGCAGTCCCTTGACCACTTCCACCAATAACGGCACGCCGTGTTGGCGGTTGCGCTCTTCCAGTTCGAATTCTTTTTCACCGTGAATATAAATTCGCTCATGACCGGCGGCTTTTGGCGCGGCTTTCAGGCTTTCGATCAGGTGGTCAAGATCAGCCTTGAATTCTTGTGGGTCGCGGAAGGCGTCGATGCGAATGGCAGCAAAGAAATGCCCAACGTTGGCGGGAAGATCCTTGCCGGGCGCGCCGACATCGGCTCCGGTGGCGGCGCCGGAAAGCACCCCGGAGAAGATGTCCACCAGCAATGCCAGCCCGTAACCTTTGTACCCACGCATCAGGTCGATGCCGCCCAACGGCATCAACGCGCCACCGTTAAGAACGTCCTTTGGCTCAGTGGTCACTTTACCGTCTTTGTCGATTCCCCAGCCTTCGGGGATTTTCTCGCCTGCCTTGTCGTAAACGGTGATCTTGCCAATTGGAACAATGCTGGTTGCCATATCGAGCACGTAGGGACGGGCGTGGAGCGCCGGCGCAGCCACAGCAATCGGGTTGGTACCTAACATGCGGGTGCGCCCGTAGGTGGGTGCTACCAGCGGCTGAGCGTTGGTGAAGGAAATCCCGATCATGTCGTGGGGCAGTGCCATCATGGCATAATACCCGGCAATGCCGTAATGGTTGCTGCTACGCACGCTGCCAAATGCCGCTCCGGATTGGCGCGCTTTTTCGATCACTGCCTGCATGGTGTGATACCCAACCACCATCCCCAACCCGTTGCCGCCGTCCACTAGCAGGGTGGCGGGTGTTTCGCGCACTACGCGGTAGGGAGAGGCAGGGTCAATCAAACCTTTGAGGATGCGGCTGCCGTAATAACTGTGCAGGCGAATGATCCCGTGCGAACTGACCCCGCGCAGGTCGGCGGAGATCAGAACATCTGCGGCAAGCCGGGCGTGTTCCTCCTGGACATTCAGGCGGGTGAAAAAGCGGATGATGTAATTGCGTAAATCTTCGGCGCGGAACAATTGGGCTGGAGGCATGATCGTTCTCCTTATTGATGATTGAAAAGGACAAGAACAATGGGTTTATACATCCAGGTTGCGAACGCTGCGCGCGTGGGTCGTGATGAAGCGCGTGCGCGGCGGCACAGCTTCGCCCATCAACATATCGAACGTCCGATCGGCAGCGGCAGCGTCCTCGATGCTGACCGAGAGCAAGGTGCGGTTGGATGGGTTCATGGTAGTATCCCACAACTGCTGAGGGTTCATCTCACCCAGACCTTTGTAGCGCTGGATCGAGATTTTATCCGGGGAAATGTTCAACTCCTTGAGCACACGATCTTTTTCTGCTTCGGTGTAAACATACTGGATATTATTTTTGTAGGCTATTCGGTACAATGGCGGTTGGGCAATGTAGAGATGTCCTTCCTCGATCAATGCCTGCATATAACGGAAGAAAAAGGTCAACAACAGGGTGCGAATGTGGCTGCCGTCCACGTCTGCATCGGTCATGATAATCACCCGGCCATAACGCAAACCGCTCAGGTCAAAATTCTCACCGATGCCGGTTCCCAGCGCGGAGATCAGCGCTTTGACTTCGTTGTTGGACAGAATTTTATCCAACCGGGCGCGCTCGGTGTTGAGAATTTTGCCACGCAATGGCAGAATAGCCTGGAAGTGGCGGTCGCGCCCTTGTTTGGCTGAGCCACCGGCGCTTTCACCTTCGACGATGTACAGCTCGGTTTTGTTAGGGTCGCGTTCCGAGCAGTCCGCCAGCTTGCCCGGCAGGGTCAGGCTTTCCAATGCCGACTTGCGAATCACCAGGTCACGGGCTTTGCGGGCGGCGTCGCGGGCGCGGGCGGAAGTCAGACATTTTTGTACAATGGCGCGCGCCGCGGAGGGATTCTCTTCCAGGAAGGCATAAAAGGCTTCACCCACCACCTGCTGGACGTAGGTTTGCACTTCCGGATTCATCAACTTGACCTTGGTCTGGGATTCGAATTGTGGGTCCGGGTGTTTGATGCTGACGATTGCGGTCATGCCTTCGCGGGTATCATCGCCGGTGAAATTGGGGTCGGCGTCCTTGAGCAAGCTGTTACGCCGGGCGTAATCGTTGATTACGCGGGTGATGGCGGTGCGCAATCCGGTCATGTGTGTGCCGCCGTCAATGGTGTTGATCGTATTGGCAAATGAATACACCGATTCGGCATACGCATCGGTGTACTGTACTGCCACTTCGATGCCGATGTTGTCAACTTCCTTTTCAATGAAGAATACCGGATGGAGGGTGGTACGGTTGCGGTTAAGAAAACGGACAAAAGAAATAATACCGCCCTCGAAGAAAAAGGTCATCTCACGGTTGCTGCGCTCGTCCACCAGGCGGATGAGTACTTTTCGGGTGACAAATGCCATCTCACGAAAGCGCTGCACCAATGTTTCGAATTTGAATTCAACGTCATCCTTGAAAATCTGGCGGTCGAACTTAAATGTGGTCGTTGTGCCGGTCTGGTTGGGATCACATTTGCCCACTGTTTTGACCGCTTCCTGTGGAACGCCGCGTTCATAACGCTGGAAATGGCGCTGACCGTCGCGGCACACGCTGACCTGACACCACTCCGACAGTGCATTGACTGCAGAAACGCCCACGCCATGCAAGCCGCCGGAAACCTTGTAACTGGAATGGCTGAATTTTCCGCCAGCATGCAGGGTGGTCATGACCACTTCGAGAGCGGATTTTTTCTTTTCCGGGTGAATATCCACCGGGATGCCGCGCCCGTTGTCCTCTACCGTTACGGAACTATCGGCATGAATGGTAACGATGATGCGGTTGCAGAAACCCGCCAGGGCTTCATCGATGGAATTGTCCACCACTTCGTAAACCAGATGATGCAAGGCTTTAAGATCGGTGCCGCCCACGTACATGCCCGGACGGCGACGGACGGCTTCTAGCCCTTCCAGCACCTGGATATCTTTTGCTCCGTATGAAGAAAGATCGGCTGCTTGTACCACGGATAAACCTCCAGAAAGATTAACACCGAACCCTTCCCCCTTCTTTAGATCAGGGGAGGACTGTAGTTCAAATTTGTTGCACTGTACGCGTATTTTGTTGTTTGATCACTTCCGCCAGCCAACGCAAGCCGCTGCGGAAATAAATGAAACTGGCTGCCAGCAGACCTGTGTAAATGAAAGAATGCCCAAAGATGCCGACCAGCGTCATCCAAGAATCGGGGGATGGAATCCGCCAGAGAAGGTCCATACCCTGGGCGATCAAAAAGGCAACCAGGATGAACAAACCACTACCGGGAAGGTAAGAACGCACTAAACGGGCGCTGGTCAGGATGGAAACGATCAGGTTGCGCTGCCCGAGAAAAATGGAGTGAGGAGTGAACATCAAGGGGATCAATGCCCACAGAATAACGAACATGATAAAGAGCAAGCCCACGCTTGCCAGGCTGGGGTTGATCATGGCAAGAATGGAGATGATAATCGAGGCAGGGATGCCCATGATGAGTAACGAAAGGAAAAATGCTGCCACGAAAAGGAATGACTGGCTGATCTGGTAGAGAAAATTTCTGAAGTCAAACGCTTGGCGTGTTTCGCTGGTGGAACGCGCCAGGTCACTGAGATATACGCAGCCAAGTAAAAAGCCAATCAGGACAAACACCAACCACCAACCAAAGGCGAGTGAATATGACTCAATCTCGATCACCCTGGGGCTGCCAAGCGGTGTCAGGTCTGCTCCGCGATCCGCGATCAGGCTGGGCACGCCGATGGGAAAAGTTCGCAAAACCCCTGCCAAATTGAAGACCTGCAAATTGTGCAGCCACTGCTGGCTGATTTGATTCATCTGCGCGGCAATTTCCGCAGAATTTAACCGGTTGAACAGCGCCAAGTATTCCTCCAGCACGGGCGCAACCAGTTTATTCAGACGAAACTGCGGACCCAGCCAGAAGAAAAGGTCGAGCACAACCGGCAAAAAAATCAAGCGAATGTTCGCGGCAACGGCATTGAAACCAGCACTGATGGTCGGGATCAAACGCGGCGGCGTCGCGGGTTGAAATTCTGCCTCGGAAGCCATAGCGATTGAATTTTACCACATCTGCGGGTTTGACCGCTCTTCATGCCCGGCGGAGCAGGTAAAAACTGGCATAGATGGGCTGGACGCGGTACAATCGGATTATGCAATCGCACCAGCATCTACCCGATGCGAACCGCCTGAGCATTGTGGCGGCGGTCATTTTGCTTGCATATGCGTTAACCCCATTTGTCACCCTGCCCGATCGCCTGATCAGCCTGCAACTACCGGGCTTTCTGTTCGAGGTGCGTCTCAACTTTACCACGGTGGTTGCCGTGCTCGTCTCACTGATGGCGGCAGCCGGAACCGACTGGTTGATCCAATCCCATCCCCATCTGGAAGGGCAGGTGCGGTTACCGCACTGGTTGCTTCCCGCACTGACCGCCTGGGCAATCGGTGTTCCACTAACCACCCTCCAAGTAGGTGCAGAGTGGTGGGTAGTGTTTGCCCTGGGTGGTTTGCTGTTTTTGCTGGTGGTGATGGCGGAGTATATCGTGGTTGATCCGCAAGACATCCGCCATGCTCCGGCTTCGATTGGATTAACCGCGGTGTCCTTTGCGTTGTATCTGGTGCTGGCGGTCAGCGTTCGTGCTGCCGGGCTGCGCCTGTACACGCTGTTGATAACTCTTGCACCCGCCTTATTCCTGGTAAGTTTACGTTCACTGTACCTGCGCAGTGGCGGACGCTGGTTCGTCCATTGGGCGGCGGGAATCACCCTGGTGGTCAGCCAGGTTGCGGCTGGCTTGCATTATCTGCCATTGCCACCGCTACGCTTTGGTCTGATGCTGCTGGCGGTTGCATACGGCGTTACCAGTCTGGCGGGTGGTGTGGAGGATGGGCGAGCCTGGAAGACAGTCTGGATTGAACCGGGAATCATGGCGTTACTTCTGTTCGGAATATCCCTTTTATTGAGGGTGTGAGTGGAGTTTCTCAGGCTGCTAACCCGGCATCGAGTGGAGATGGAGAGTCACGTCCGAGCCTGCGTGCCGGAGGAAGCCTGTGGCATGTTGGCTGGGCGAGGGGAGCAGGTTTACTGGGTTATACCGATTACCAATCAGGCGCACAGTCCGGTGCGTTATTACATGGAACCATTGGAAATGCTTTCCGCCTTCGAACAGATGGAACAATCTGGAATGGAAATGATTGCGACCTTCCATTCCCACCCTGCTGGACCACCACACCCGTCGGAAACCGACCTCCGCGAGTTTCTCTACCCTGGCACGGTCGTCTTGATCTGGTCGCCGGATCAGGATGGCTGGCAGCTAAGCGGTTACCGAGTTGAACAAGGCGGATTTGATGAGATTCCTCTTATCTTTACCGATTGAGCGTAACTTGACGAGTCGTTTAGTGTTTTTTATAAAGTCTGGAGGAGGAAGCGAATGGAATATCTTGGAAAAATTGTACTGTCCCTGGTTGCTGCCTACATAATTGGGTCAATCCCGTTTGGTTTATTAATCGTCTGGATTGCGCGCGGAAAAGACTTGCGCCAGATTGAAAGTGGCCGTACCGGTGGAACCAACGCAATGCGCGCTGCGGGCTTTTTAGCTGGGGCGTTCACGGCGATATTCGATGTGCTCAAAGGATCGGCAGTGGTGTGGATCGCGGCTGCTTTGCTGCCGGGGCTGCCCTGGGTTCATGCTGCTAGCGGATTGCTGGCAATACTGGGACACAATTACTCCGTCTTCCTGATCGAATCGCATTCAACCGGTGTCCGTCTACGTGGTGGCGCAGGCGGTGCGCCTGCTTTTGGCGCTACGCTTGCGCTTTACCCACCGGCAGCATTGATCATTTTCCCCTTGGCACTGTTGGTCTACGTGTTGGTTGGCTACGCATCGGTAACGACAATGAGTATAGCCTTTTTTGCTACGGTGATCTTTTTAGTCCGTGCTATCGAAGGCTTATCCCCCTGGGTTTATGTGGCATACGGTCTGGGCGCGCTCGCGGCAGTGGTTTGGGCGTTGCGCCCCAATATCAAACGCTTGAAAGAAGGTACCGAGCGGGCAGTTGGGCTGCGCGCATACCTCGCCAAGCGCAAGAAAACGGAAGGCAATGAAAAAAGAGGCGCAGCGATAAAGACAAACCGACCCGAACGTAAACACGCCTGAGGGAGTAGTTATTCGACTGGCGTAATGACCACGCCCTCTTCAGCCGCGGTCTGTTTGAACAGGAAACGCACGTTGCGCTTGTGCAGTTCTTCTGCCAGCCCACCCAGGTGAACCCGGCTCTTGCCGCACGACTCGATATCAATATTGGCAATTGCTTCCAATGGGTTGCGGCGGCGGATAGCCGTTTTGACTGCTTTGCGCACCGAATTCAGGTAGGCAAGGTTTTCTTGTACGGCTTCATCAATTTCCCCGCGCAGGATGATGTCACCATGCCCCTGGATGATATTTTCCAAACCCATTTTACCGATCTTCTTGATTGTTTCTCCAAGGACATCCGGATCACCGTCCACAACATAGGGCAGCGGCAGAAACGCGTCGCCAGCAAACAGAACCCGGTCCTCCTCGACCAACACGGCAATACCATCCTGGCTGTGGCCAGGGGTTTGTGAAAGGATCAGGTTTTTCTTGCCTACTCTTAGGGATAGATCACCCGATTCGAAGGTCAGGTGTGGGAAGACCAGTTTAACCTGACGAAATGCAGGATTTTGGCGGCGTGCTGACTCAAGCGAAGCCGGACCGCGCAATTCCATTAACTCGCGGCACAATGTGTGCGCAATTACCGTTGCGCCGGGAAAAAAGCAATTACCCCAGGTGTGATCGGCATGATGGTGGGTGTTGATTACATAGCGGACCGGAACACCCAACTGATCCTCAATGAATGAACGCATCGCCAACGTTTCCTCCGGTAAGGCAAGGGTGTCAATCACCACTGCCCATTGCGGACCGGTAACCGCTCCAGCGGTAACCTGAGCGTAAATTTCACTTTGAAACCAATAAACATTTTCAGAAATGCGCTCTCGCTGCATACCTGCTCCGTGAATTACTTGTATTGTAGGTTATTCCATGTGGAATTCAAGCCCAAAGAATAGCATAAAAAAAGACAAATGTCAAAAAATCCCCCTGCCGGAATTACTCGGTTTTGGAATGGCGACTTAATAATGGAAAACGCAATAAATTTTTGCGGTACAGGTAATACAGCGTGCCTGCCAGTAAAAGCAGTTCACTGACCAACAGGGCAAGCAGGTATACCCAGTATTGTCTTACCAGACCAAGAGGTGAATTGTCTTTAGGGGGCGAAACCGGTGGAATGCCCGTCTGCACGGCGGTCAGTGTGAGGGTTGTGGTTGTGCCTGGCAATGTGGTGGGTTTTGGTGTGTCATCCGGAGCAGGATAATCACCGCCGGTGGATTGTGGTGTGGTACTGCCTTCACCGATTGGATAACCACTGTTAGGCGGAAAAGTTGGTGCAGTGACTGAGATGCTGATGGTGCGCACCGGCGTCACACTGCCTGTGCCCTGGGGCGCTGGGTAACCGTCAAAGAATGTGGTTGTCAGTTGGGGTGTGCCCGTAAACGGCGTGGATGTGCGCGTCGGGAAGCGGGTTCGCGTGGGCAGCTGGGTGGGTGATCGGTAAACCACAGTTGGGTAAATCACGGGCGTACGCGTGCGCGTACGCGTTGGAATCAGGGTGAAGGTAATTGTGCGGGTGGGGGTGATGGTAGCCGTGGGTGAAATGGTTGCTGTTGTCGTAACGGTGGCGGTCGAAGTGTGGATGGTGCCAGTGACTGTCGGTGTCACCGTAATGGTCGGTGTCATGGTTGTTGTGGAGGTTGCCGTAGCGCTTGCCGTGGCGGTTGAGGTGGTAATGGTGCCAGTGACAGTTGGTGTTGGCGTGGCTGTCACGGAAGGCGAGGAGGTCAGTGTAGTGGTTAACGTCAGGGTTGGCGTGGGGGTGTTTGTCGATCCGATTTGCTGGGGAACGACCCGGATCACGCCGCTGAATGAAGACTCCTGGCTGTTGCCAATGATTTCCAAGCGGTAGAAATAGGATGTGCCGTTAGTTAAGCCAATATCCACAAACTCATAGGAGGCACCACTGATGCCAGAGCCACGCCGGGGAATAAATGGACTCACCCGGCTGAACCCGCCGCTTTCGGTCAGACTGCGCAGAACGTAGAAACCGGTCGTATTAATCTCGCTGGTGGTAGTCCATTGAACAGCTACCTGGGTGTCGCCGGGTATCCCGCTAAACTGGCTGAAGATGACACTGGTAGGCTGCGGCAGCAAGCCAACCACGAATGGGGTGAAAAACAGGTCATTGGCGTTGTTGGGGCGTCCGCTAGCATCAAGTGATACCTGGATTTCTTTCAATGCCGGATTGCAAACCGTGAGCTGTCCGCTTGCGCCGCCGGCACCGCTACCAGCCGGATTTTGACCGGTGGTATCCCAGCCATCAGTAACATTGTTGGCAGGATCGTACCACCACAAGGGGAACAACGCCGGCTCACCACTGCCGCAGTAGGCAGCGCTTTCGACGGTGACTGTACAACCACTGGTGGCATCATAGCGGAAGAACAAATCCAGCCCATTGGGGGGGATTATCACGTCATTGGCAAGAAAAATATCATAGTAATTGGAGCATGGGGTCAGACTGCCGGGCATGCCACCGGTGAAGGGGACATTCTCCGGGCTGCCCGATCCGTGATTGACGATGAACAGGTTGAAATCGCTGCCAGTTGCCGTGCGCTGGAAGCCAACCAACCCGTTAGCGGTGTAGGCTTTGGTTACCCCAACGGTGACTTGTTCAGCACTCACACCGGGGCTGGTAGCGGGAGCCAGGGCGGGCGCGCCGAGCTGCTTGCCGTTGGCGTAGGTGCATTGTGAAATAGCCGAAGTCAGGCTCACTCCGAATCCCCAGAAATTGTGGTCAACCCGTCCTTTGGCATTACATTCGATCTGGAAACCACTGCGGTTGGCGTACAGGTTGTTGGCTATTGCTTGAATATTGCCCAAACCGGGTCCGGCTGCCCGCCAGACTGCATAACCGCTATTGCCGGTGATGTGATTGAACAACAGGCTGACGTTCCCGTTACCGTCCAGGATGTTGAGCGCATCTTTGCCGCCGGTCAGGTCGTTGGAGCGTATGGTGACGTTTTGAGCGCTTTCGATCTGGATCAGGTCGCGGCTGGGAGCAACACAAGAGCCGTCGTTAATATTCAAATTCTGCAGGGTTGCACCAGCAGTGACCCTCAACATGGGCTGGGTGCAGACCGTGCCCAGGTAAGTAACGGCAGAATTGTTCACTCCTTGCAGGGTGTGAGCTTTGTCAACCAGCACAGCGTTGCTTTTGATCAAATAATTTCCGCTGATGATGATCGTCGCCGGTTGGGCAGGCAGGGGGTGCGAATCGATCGCGTCCTTCAAACCGGTACCAATGCCGCCAAGCAGGTCGTCGGCGGAGTTAATGTAGCAGGGCGAATTTGAACCACAGGCTGCAGCGTCGTTGGCTACATAGATCGTATTGGCGGTGGCAGTCACCGCGACGCCCAGAAATGCCTGGCTGGGAGTTGACCAGGTAGTGTCACTGGTTCGTTGCAGAGCTTGAAAAAGCACTGACCCGTTGGCAGTGGCGGTGCTGCCAATCCGAAACGAGAAATCCAGCCAATCACCGAAAGCGCCGGGGTCGAGCGAAGCCTGCGCACCGCCCAACAGGTTGTATCCACTGGGTGGCATTCCGCAGTTGGTGATCCCGGTTTGGTAGGTGGCTTCGGTGACCCCGCCAGTCAGGTTGAGACGCAAGCTTTCAGCCGACCAGTTGATCGGCGTGTAAATACAGACCTGAACATTGGCGGGCGGGGCAGCCACATAACTGCCCAGGTCAAAGGAAGCGCGGAAGTTGAGCGTTTGCCCTGCGGCACAGCCGCTTGGTGGGCAGGCAGAGGGCGCCAGTTGCGAAAGAGTCGTGGATTGGATTGTCTGAGCCTGGGAAGCGCTGGTGATCCCCAACAGCAGCAATGCGATCAGGAATATTCCCAGCTGGAAAATGAGGGGGATGCCGCGAGAGATTGTTTGCGGATGATTCGAGGAATGCGCAGATACCATACCAATCCAATCAGAAAGTGACTTGTGCTAGCCAATTCCTGAACTGATTATACCTGCTCTGTAAAGGTCTTGGTCACCCCAAAAAGGGGTGAATTAATGAAGCACTTTGCTCAAAAAGACCTTGGTGCGTTCCTGGGTAGGATTGGTGAAGAGAACATTGGGTGGAGCTTCTTCAATAATCTGCCCGTCGTCCATCAGAATGGCGCGGTGGGCGGCAGCGCGGGCAAAACCCATCTCGTGCGATACAACCACCATCGTCATGCCTTCCTTAGCCAGGGCAAGCATCACATCCAGCACTTCCTGGATCATTTCCGGGTCGAGCGCACTGGTGGGCTCATCGAACAGCATGATTTTTGGGTTCATTGCCAGCGCGCGGGCAATGGCAACACGTTGCTGCTGCCCGCCGGAAAGCTGACCGGGGAAGTTTTGAGCTTTATCGGGTATGCCCACTTTTTGCAGTAATTCCTCTGCTACCTGGGTGGCTTCCTCTTTACTGCGTTTGCGCACGATGCGCTGTGCCAGCATAATGTTTTCCAAAACGGTCAGATGTGGAAAAAGGTTAAATTGTTGAAAGACCATGCCCACTTCGGTGCGCACCGCATTGATGTTGGCAGCAGTGTCAAGGGGGATGCCATCGACGATGATTTTTCCCTGCTCAAATTCCTCCAACCGGTTGATGCAGCGCAGCAGCGTGGATTTGCCCGAACCGGAGGGTCCAATAATAACTACCACCTCACCACGGTGGACGTCGAGGCTGACGCCACGCAAAGCGTGTACGCTGCCAAAGTGCTTGTGCACATTTTCAATGTGGATAATGGGAGCAGTGCTCACGGATCACCTCTCGATCTTGGTTTTTTGCTCGATATAATGCACTACCCGCGCCGCGATCAGAGTCATTACCAGGTACAGCAAGGAAACGATCACCCAGGTTTGAATGGGCATGAAATTAGCTGCCATGAATTCACGCCCGCGGCGGGTCAGGTCTGATACGCTAACGACGCTGACCAGCGCGGTGTCTTTGAGCAGGGTGATCAACTCGTTGCCAACTGGCGGTAGAATGACCCGCACCGCCTGGGGCAGAATCACATAGCGCATGGCCTGGATATAGTTCATCCCCAGGCTGCGCGCAGCTTCCATTTGCCCCTTGGAGATACTCTGGATTCCGGCGCGGTACACCTCACTCATGTAAGCCGCGTAACACACCGTTAAGCCCAGAATTGCCATGAAGTTTGGGTCGGCTTTGTAACTGATCAGTGATTGGATTTGATAGGTCTTGCCGATGTTGATCAAAACAGCAGGGAAGGCAAAATACCAGAAAAATAATTGCACCAATACCGGGATGCCGCGAATAATTTCCACATACACGGTGGCAATTCCACGAATGATGAGGATTTTTGACAGGCGAGCGAGGGCTACCAACAAACCCAAAATGAGCACCAGGATAAAGGAAATGGCGGTGGTGCGGATGGTGATCCAGATGCCATCACTGACAAAGTTTAGGATGCGACCATACGGGTTAGGTTGGGTCGTGATCAGGATGATAATCAGGGCAATCACTGCCACAACCAGCAGCCACCACTGGTCGAATTTTTGGCCGCTGCGCACGGGGCGAGTGCTCTGAACGGCTGAATTTTGCATTGAGGTTCACTCCTGTAGATTGAACTGGACAGGATAAATAAGGAGGCACGGGATACGGATGATCTTTTCAGGTCTTGACCATCCGCCCCGTGCCTTGTCCGGTCAGGCTGGAAAACTACTCACCCGCCAGCCAGGTTTGTTCGAGTTCGGCGATTTTCCCTTCGTCCTTCAAGGCTTGGAGGGCGGTGTTGAGAGGGGTAAGCAAATCTTCGCGATTTTTGCACACCGCTATACCGTAGGATTCTTCGGTGAAGACCTCACCGACGGTTTTGAGTTTGTCAGCGTTTTGACCAATGAAACCCAGCGCTGTTGGGTAGTCGGCAATAACCGCATCCACTTGCCCGTTCGCTAAATCCAAGAACGCCAGGTCGTAGGTGTCGTAAGGTTTGTAATTGACATTCTCGATCTTGCGGGCTTCGATCTCACCAGTGGTGCCCAATTGGGCGGCAACTGTCTTGCCTGCCAGATCATCCTTGGACTGGATAGATCCATCCTCAAGGCGGACAACAACAATTTGACCGGCATTGATGTACGGATCGGAGAATAGCATTTCCTTCTTGCGATCCTCGGTGATGGTGATGGCGGCAATGGCGAGATCAAACTGGCATTGCGAAAGCCCAGCCAAAACCGAATCGAAGGGCAGGTTGCTCCATTCCAGGGTGAAACCGGCTTTTGCAGCAATTGCTTTCATCAGTTCCACATCGAAGCCGGTCAATTCCTTGGTGGCTTCATCGACGATTTCGAACGGTGGAAAAGTGGCGTCGGTGGCAACGCGCAGTGTGCTGCTGGCAGGTGCCGGGTAGGCTTCCTGCGATGTCGCGGTGGGTTTGTTTTCACCACTGGCGGGGTAGCCTTCCTGGGCTTCTGGTGTTTGGGCTGGGGCAGGCTGGCAGGCGCTCAGCACCAGCATAGCGACAAACAACACAGACACGAACACAAACAATGAGCGTTTCACGATTCTCCTCCTGCAATTTGGTGGAATAGGGGGCTTGTACCGATTTGCCGTGCAATGCTTGCGAGCTGGCGTTTTGAACGTATTTATTATACCATGCCGAAAAAACAGCTAAGTAGTCCGTCATAAGTCTTTAGAAACATGGAATTTCGGATCTGATGTCGTACAGTTTTGAGCGGTCATTATTTTTACAGCAGCTTTCACAACTTC
>DAOUMN010000035.1:0-39962 GCA_034411135.1 Bellilinea sp. | reverse complement strand
TTTGGTAAAATGAAAAAGACCGTTTGATCATTTTTTAAACCCCACCATCCCAAAAGGCTGAACACCATGCGCATATATTCAGATATTGGCGTGCAGGTTGCGGATATTTTGCTCCCGGTTAAAGGCATCGATCTCCACCGCTGGGCAACCATTGCCTGTGATCAGTTCACCTCACAACCCGAATACTGGGAACAGGTCGCCCGCGAAATTGGGGATGCCCCCTCTACTTTCAATCTGGTATTGCCGGAAGTCTACCTGGGTAAACCGGAAGAAATGACACGAATTCAAACGGCTCAAAAATCGATGCGCCGCTACATCGAGCAAGGTTTGTTCGAAGTGTACAGCGGCATTGTTTATGTAGAACGCACCGCGCTTGGCAAGACCCGCCGTGGATTGATTCTTGCCTTGGATCTGGAAAAGTACGATTACAACAAAGGTTCCCAGTCACTTATTCGCGCCACCGAGGGTACCATTCTGGAGCGCCTGCCACCACGGATGCGCATTCGCGAAGGCGCGGCGCTCGAGCTACCGCACATCCTGGTGCTGATTGACGATCCGGATTGCACAATCATCGAGTCAGTCAGCCAGCATGCTGCGGCGCTTACCCCGCTGTATGATTTTGAGCTGATGCAGGGCAGCGGGCATCTTCGCGGCAGCCTCATCCGTGATCTGGCTGTCGAGCAGCAGATCATACGCGGGCTGGAAAAACTTGCTTCGCCAGAGGTGTTCTATCCAAAATACGGCGTGGGTGAGGATAAAGGCATCCTCCTATTCGCGGTCGGAGATGGCAACCATTCGCTTGCCACCGCTAAGGCGATCTGGGAAAAGCTAAAGCCGTGTGTCGGTATGCATCACCCGGCGCGTTATGCTCTCGTTGAGGTTGAAAATGTCCATGACCAGGGACTGACCTTTGAGCCAATCCACCGGGTCATCTTTGGGGTGCACCAGCCAATTGAAGAAGCCTTGAAACAACACTTTGCGGCAGCACTTGCGATCTCAACTTGTGCCACTGCGGAAGAGATGATCCACGCGGTCGATTCACAATCCGCAGCTGGTCAATCATTTGGCTTAGTTACTCCACAGGGATTTGCTACCGTCTCAATTGCCCAACCGACCTCGAACTTACCTGTTGGCACGTTGCAAGCCTTTTTGGATGAGTGGCTGAAGCATTCCACCGCGGAAGGAATCGACTATGTGCACGGCGAGGATGTGCTCCTCTCGCTTGCCAGCCAGCCTGACAATTGCGGTTTTTACCTGCCAGCGATGAATAAAAGTGATCTATTCAAAACCGTGATTCTCGATGGTGCATTACCGCGAAAAACATTCTCGATGGGCGAAGCGATCGAGAAACGCTTCTACATGGAAGCCAGAAAAATCATCTAGATGACGCGCTACCACCCCCTGCATCCCCATCCAGACGCTGTTCCACCTGAGCAGGTCCGCTTTACAGATTTGCACATCGAACCATGGGAAAGCCGTGATCGCGCACGCCTCCATGCCCGCCTGACCCCATTCACCCGCCCGCCTAACATCGAAATCGAACTTCGCGACCCATCCGGAGTCGAGATTGCCAGCGCATATATCGTGGAAAATATTGATTACGATTTCGTCATCACTCTGCATTTGCGCCGGCAGCCTTCGGAACCTCTTTCCCGGCTTTCTTTGATAGCCAGAATCAGTTACCCGGATGAGGGAGTTGTCCACCAACAAACCCTGGAACTTGATTTCTAAACGCCTGACGGAACGGTCCAAAATACTGGGTGGATTTCCGCTTTCATTGATGTGACCGAATGAACCATTTGCGAAATCTAGGTTCACTGGTAAAACCTTACCGCAGCAAAGTAATCCTGGCAAGCCTGCTGCTGATTATTTTGACCGCAATCGACATGACTTTTCCAGAGATCATCCGGCGGGTGATTGATTTTGGCTTACAATCCTCCCAAAAGACCTTTTTATTGATCGCCGCCGGCTTTGTAATCGGCTTGGGTGCAGTAAAAGCAATCATCAGTTTTCGCGAACAATTTCTCACCGAGACGATTGCCCACAGCGTGGCATACGATCTGCGTAATCGTCTCTACGACCACATCCAACGGCTTTCGTTTCGCTATCACGACCACATGCCCACCGGTCAATTAATCAGCCGGGTGATCGAAGATGTGCGCGCGCTGCAAAACTTTTCCGGGCAGGGATTGGTCGAATTGGTACGAGCAGTCTTTCTGTTGATCGGAATTGGGGTGTTGTTGTTCAGCCGTCACCCGCTCCTGGCAGCCATTTCCCTTGCTCCGCTTGTCCCTTTGGTGTTGCTTACCACCGATTTTGGCAAGCGCATCGGCCGGTTATTTCTGGCGGTGGATAATACCCTGGGCGAATTATCCTCGATCCTGCAAGAAAACGTGACCGGCGTTCAGGTTGTGCGTGCCTTTGCCCAGGAAGACTTCGAAGCCGAACGTTTCGACCAGACCAATCGCAAATTATTCAACCGTCAAATCACTGTAGTGCGTGAGTGGGCAAAAATCATGCCCTCGACCATTTTTCTGGTTACGTTGGGAACCATCTTGATTCTCTGGTTTGGCGGTCCAATGGTATTGCGAGGCGAGATCAGCCTGGGTGAACTGGTTGCGTTTAACAGTTACATGCTTCTCCTGGCTACACCGGTACAACAATTAGCCTGGCTGGTCAACGCCGCAGGCGAAGCTTACGCCGGACTTCAGCGTACCTTTGAAATTCTGGAAACCCAGCCGGATATTAAATCTCCACCGAATGCGCCGGATTGCCCTGTATTTCAAGGTGAAATTGAATTCGAGCACGTTGATTTCCGTTACAACGAACACGAAACCCCAATCCTGCATAATATCAATTTGAAGATCCAGCCCAATCAACGGGTGGCAATCGTTGGCGCAACGGGATCGGGCAAGACCACCCTGGTCAACTTGATCCCCCGCTTTTACGATGTCACTTCGGGCATGGTGCGTATTGACGGCAAAGATATCCGCCAGGTTAATCTAAAATCGCTACGCCGCCAAATTGGTATCGTGTTGCAGACCTCAATCTTGTTCTCTACCACCGTTCGTGAGAATCTGGCTTACGGCCGCCCAGATGTCACTATGGATGAGATTATCGCTGCGGCGAAAGCCGCTCAGGCACATGATTTTATCCTCAAGCTGCCAGCAGGCTACGACACCGTGATTGGCGAACGCGGAGTCACCCTATCGGGTGGTCAGCGCCAGCGGATTGCCATTGGGCGGGCTTTATTGATGAATCCGCGCATTCTCATTCTGGATGATTCAACCTCCAGCGTGGATACGCAAACTGAGTATTCCATCCAAAAAGCCCTGGCAACGCTCATGGAAGGCCGCACCACCTTGATTATTGCTCAACGACTCTCAACCGTGAAACAAGCAGATATGATTCTGGTTATGGATGGCGGCCGGATCGTTGAACAGGGCAGCCATGCAGATCTCCTGGCAAAGAATGGTCTCTACCGGCAAATTTACGAACTCCAACTGCGTGATCAGGAAGAATGGAACGAGGAAAGCCTTGCAACTCTGCCCGCCCGCAAGGAAACACTTCGTATCCGCTCGAACACTTCGATGGGATGAGTTTGTATGACAGCCTCTACCGCCGCTAACACTACGGAAGATCTCAACTTCAAAGGGTACGACCCTCAGGTAGTGCGTGGTTTGATGCAATTTGTCAAACCCTACTGGAAACCTTTACTTCTCTCACTGGCATTGATGGTGGTTACCTCAGCCGCCTCCGTTTCGGGACCCTACCTGGTAAAGGTCGCCCTCGATGAAGGCATTGGCAGGCAATCGCTTTCCACCTTACGCACAACCGTGTTAATTTATCTGGTAATTGCTATCCTGCAATGGTCAACCATTTACGCGCGAGTTTACATTATGTCGCGCATTGGTCAATCCATTATTTTTGATATTCGCTCCGGGCTATTCCATCATTTACAGCAGCTCTCGCTCAGTTTCTTCAGTCATTATTCAGTTGGCCGGATCATCGTTCGTGTTATCAACGACGTCAGTGTGTTGCGCGAATTCATTACCTGGGCAATGCTTGCCATCGCGCGCGATCTATTCGTCATCATCGGGATTGTCATCACCATGTTGGCCATGAATCTGCGGCTGTCTTTGTTAACATTCAGTGTTTTACCCGTCATGATTCTGATCACGATCGTTTTTCGCAAAAAGGCGCGTGAATATTATCGCCAGACACGCACAGCCATCAGCTGGGTCAACTCAGTGCTTGCGGAAAATATCCATGGGTTGCGGGTAGTGCAGGCATTTTCTCGCGAAGATATGAACTATGCCTATTTTCATGACACGGTCAACCGCAATAATTTGGAAGTCAATCTCAAAGCCTCTCGTCTGGCTGCCCGGTTCTTCCCAGCTGTAGATTTACTTGGTATTACCGCCATGGCATTAGTGATTTGGTTGGGCGGCAGTGCCGTGCTCGGTGAACAGATAACGCCCGGCATTCTGGTCGCCTTCGTTTTGTACATTAACCGTTTTTTCGATCCGATTCGCGATCTGAGCCGCCGGTTCGATTCATTCCAATCTACCATGGCGAGCGGCGAACGCATCCTGTCCTTGCTGGCGGCTCCCATTGAGGTAAGCGACAGTCCGGATGCTCAGCCAATCGGCGAGATAAAAGGTGAAATCTCCTTCGAACAGGTCAGTTTTCATTACCCGGACGACGACCAGCCTGTCTTGGAGAATATCAATTTACATATCCCTGTCGGGCAAACTGTGGCGTTGGTCGGCAAAACGGGGGCGGGCAAATCCACGCTGGTAAAACTGGTCGCCCGCTTCCATGATCCGATTCAGGGGAGCGTGAAAATTGATGGACAGGATTTGCGCGGTGTGACCCAGAAAAGCCTGCGCAGTCAGTTTGGCATCGTTCTGCAGGATCCGTTTTTGTTTTCCGGCACAGTGATGGAAAATATTCGCTTTGGGCGACTGGATGCCAGCGATGACGAGGTCATCTCAGCGGCAAAGATGGTCGGCGCAGACGAGTTTATCACCAAATTACCGCACGGTTACCACACCCAGGTCGAAGAGGGTGGTGCAATTCTCTCAGTCGGTCAGCGACAGTTAATCTCTTTTGCACGAGCATTACTCGCCAATCCGCGCATTCTCATTCTGGACGAAGCCACCTCGAGCGTCGATACCCAGACAGAGCGCTTGGTCCAGGCTGGATTGGCAAAGCTGCTTAAGGGGCGAACCGCTTTGATCATCGCGCACCGACTCTCAACAATCACCAATGCCGACCGCATCCTGGTCATCGAAGAGGGTCACATCGTTGAAGAAGGCAATCACAACGATCTGATGGACAAACGCGGCCTTTATTTCGACCTGTACAGCCTGCGTTTCGAAGAAAATTGACCACGGCTGTTTACAATATTGATAGCCACCCCTGTTTCGGGCTGCTTTTTGTTGACCACTTGAAAATATGGATGCTACAATAAATTTTATTGTGGGATGGTTACTTTCACTGGCAGTCTGAGCATTCACGGATGGCAAGCCCTTCAACGCGTAAAAAATCATCAACAGGTGTATTTTTTCTCACGCTGGTCTTCGTTTTGTTGGTAGTCCTGTTCTGGAATGGTCTACCGCTTCTGCGCGAACAGCTTCTGTACACCTACACCCTACCCGCGACGGATTCCCCTTCCCTGGTCGTTGAGACACCCACGCCAACCGAAACATTGCCACCAACACCTGAAGCCATCCAACAAGTCACAGTTGTCGTCGAAACAACCCCGGATACACCGCAGGATGCTGATATTCAAGGATTGATCGTCTTTGCGATGAGCGACGGCGCATATACTCACCTGTTTGCCTATCACCCGGAACGGCTGCCGGTTTCGCGCCTGACCAACAACCCATGGGACGATCTTCATCCCACGCTCAGTCCGGATGGTCACCGCCTTGCCTACGCATCCCGCCGCAATGGATATTGGGACATTTATATTCTCGATATGCAATCCCGCCAGTTGACTCGCGTTACGGATACGCCGGAATATGAAGGACGCCCTGCCTGGTCACCGGATGGTCAGTGGCTGGCGTACGAAACTTATGCCCGCGGCAACCTGGATATCTATATACAATCGATTGCCGATCTCAATCAGCCGCCTATCCGCCTGACTGAAGATTCGAGCGCGGATCATTCGCCAGCCTGGTCACCACAAGGTCGTGAGATCGCCTTTGTATCCGACCGCAACGGATGGGATGAAATCTGGACTGCCCGCCTGGATCAGATCGGTGAACGATTTACCAATGTCAGCCGCGGTATTGGCAGCCCAAACCGAAACCCAGCCTGGTCACCTGATGGTCACCTGCTTGCGTGGGATGGAAAATTGAACGGCGCGGACACGATCTTTATCTGGGATTCGCGCCAGCCGGATAGTTTGCCTGTACCGTTATTTGCGGGTCTTAACCCCCAGTGGAGTCCGGACGGGACAACACTGCTTACCCGCCAGGTTGACTTGAATATCAACGCACTGGCTGGTTTTTCGTATCCTTCCGGGAACTTGTCGATGCCCTTCACCGCACTGCCCGGCAGCGTGCAAGGTATCGACTGGAAAGGCGGGCAGGTCAACGAATTGTTACCGCCCTTGCTCATCGACAGCCCGGCGCAGCCGCCCTCTTTATTCAAAGAGATCATCACGCTCTCACCCCAATCGCCAGCTGGACGTTTTGGGTTAGTAGCCTTACCGGATATTAATGCGCCTAACCCCTTCCTCCACGATCAGGTGGACGAAGCCTTCAATGCCCTGCGCGCAGAAATCGCCCGCCAGTCCGGCTGGGACGTTCTCGGCAACCTCGAAAACGCCTACATCCCGCTCACCGAACCGCCCAACCCGGGCAGCGTGGATGAATGGCTGCTCACCGGGCGCGCCTTTGCGATCAATTCCCTGCCAGTGCAAGCGGGTTGGATGACCATAACCCGCGAAGACCGCAGCGGACAGACATTCTGGCGGCTTTACATCCTGACCCGCTACCAGGATGGTTCACAGGGCATTCCCTTGCGCGTTCGTCCCTGGCTTCTGGATGCGCGTTATTCCGGCGATCCGCGTGCCTACGAACAGGGGGGGGCATACGGGAATATTCCACCCGGCTATTGGATAGACTTTACCGAGCTGGCAGCTCGCTTTGGTTGGCAGCCGGTACCAGCATTGATTAACTGGCGCACATACTACCCCGCCGCCCGTTTCAATCAATTTGTGATGACCCACGGACTGGATTGGAACGCTGCTATGGCGCAATTTTACCCGCCAGAAGCCTTAAGCATGCCAACCCGCATTCCAACCCTGACCCTCACCCCATCACTGACTCCCACAATCCGCTTCTTCCGCTCCGCGACCCCACAACCATCTCCGACGTTTACGCCACAACCGACCCGCCGTCCCACCTGGACGCCGTTGCCCGGACAGACTAACCCGTGATGTTACCCCGTGTCTTTCATTTTCTTCCTGCTCTGCTAATATTATTCCTGGCTGCATGCCAACCCATCGCCGCTGTTGGCGCACCGCCCGATATGGACCGTGCTACCCCACCACCCGAAATTCAGGTGACCCTCAATCCACCATCCGCCCAACAACCTCAACCAATGAAAAACCCTGAAGATGCAACAGTTCACGCAGAGGAGGACATCCTGCGCTTCACATTTCCCACACCAGCCGACCAACCCATCTCGCTCTGGCGTCCTCCCCTGTATGAGGTTCCTTGGGCACTCAATCCGCAAGATCACTTTTACTTTCTGCGCCCAATAGCCGCCGATGAAGTCAACTGGCCCCTGGCAGATTACCGTTATGGGGACTACTTTCCCGGTACCGACATCGTTCACACCGGGATTGATATTGATGCCAAGCGCGGCACGCCGGTGCTGGCGGCTGCTGATGGTACCGTCGTATGGGCTGGGCTGGGATTATATAAAGGTCCGGACAGCCCGGATGACCCCTACGGATTGGCGGTGGCTATTCGCCATGATTTCGGTTTCGACCGCCGTCAGTTGTATACCATTTACGGGCATATGGATCGGGTGGACGTTCAAGCAGGTCAGCATGTAAAAGCCGGCGACCCGCTTGGAATCGTTGGTAACACTGGCTTTTCCACGGGGCCCCACCTGCATTTCGAAGTGCGGCTTGAACGAAACAGTTATTATGTCTCCCGCAATCCGGAACTATGGCTCTCTCCACCGCAAGGCTGGGGGGTGTTGGTTGGGCGCTTGATGAAATCCGACGGCTCTTTGATTCACCGCCTGGATGCGTCCGTTTATTCAAGTGAATTGAAACGATCTTGGGGCATCCGCACTTATGCGCCTTCCAGCGTCAACAGTGATGATTTTTACCGTGAAAATTTGGTTCTAAGTGATTTGCCAGCCGGTTCATACGCTTTCCAGTTCTCCTGGAAAGAGACGGTATATCGTACAACCTTCACCATCCAACCGGGCGCAGTCACTTACCTGACTTTTCGTGAAGGGGTCGGTTTTTCCAACAGGCTGCCAACCGCGACGCCAGCAATCGCCCAATGGAAGCCGGCGGATCAATAATCCCAAAAACCTTGACATTTCAGGCAAGCCGTTACAAAATCAGGGGATTGCCTGCCAGTACCCTTCGGGGTATCATTCGGTTTAAGTAAAATTGGAAATGACTTTGGAGGAATTGAATGTCAATAAATAAAAAAATGATCGGGGTGTTCCTTGGGACCCTGCTGCTGGTTTTGATGCTTTCTGCCTGCTCACGCACCGAAGCCTCTCCGACAATCGATCCAGCCGTGATCTACACCGAGGCAGCCCAAACTGTGGCTGCCGGGCTGACACAGACTGCTGCTGCACGGCCAACCGCTACCGAAACGCCCACACCGCCGCCAACCAACACGCCAGAACCAACCCAGGAATCTTCGCCAACCATTGCATTCACCTTGCCGCCTGCGGTTCAGCCTTCTCCCACTCGCCCATCCGTGGCGGACCGGGTTGATTTTGTAGGTCAGTCACCTGCTGACGGTTCAGTAATGTATCCGGAGCAACCTTTCACCCTCAAGTGGACGGTAAAAAATGTTGGCACCACCACCTGGTCCACATCATATCAGGTTCGCTTCTTCCTCGGCGATGCCACCCTGCGCTTTGGCGCTTCAGATATCCGTTTTCCAAAGGAAGTCAAGCCCAATGAAAGCGTGGATTTGGTGTTGAACATGAAAGCCCCCAATAAAGCAGGCGATTACAATACCATCTGGGTTTTAACCAATGCCGATGGGGCTAATTTCTACACTGTCACGTTAAATATCAAAGTCAGTGGCAACACCGCGACTCCCAGCAGTGTACCTCCAACCAACACCCCGGAAATCGTACCCACTGCAACGGAAACTGCTACAGTTACAGTGACTTCCACACCCTGATTCGGATTATCGCCCTTGCCGTGATCAGCCCACTTTCAGTGAAAGAATACATAAAAGCCGAGGCTCAACACCTCGGCTTTGATCGAATTGGCTTCACTAGTCCAGATCCAGCCGAATCTTTTCCCATTTTCCAGCGCTGGCTGGCAAAGAACCGCCATGCAGATATGGCATACCTGGCACGCAGCGATACGGTCGAAAGTCGCGCAGATCCCCGCCGCCTGTTTCCACCGGTCAAAACCATCGTTTGCCTGTCAATGCCCTACCCGCGCCCGGAAGATGCCCCGAATACAAAAAGCCAACCAGCCGGGCGAGTGGCTGCCTACGCCTGGGCAGCCGATTATCACCAGGTCATTCCATACTTACTGCAGGGGTTGGTCGAACACGTGCAGGAATTTATTGCTCAACCCGTTGGATACAAAATCTTTACCGACAGCGCCCCAATCCTGGAACGCGACCTCGCCAGGCGCGCTGGTTTGGGTTGGATTGGAAAAAACAGCTGCCTGATCCACCCGCAGTACGGGTCCTATTTCCTGCTTGCCGAATTGTTTTTAGATATTGATATCGAGCCGGATGCGCCATTCGAGGTCGATCATTGCGGGTCATGCCAGCGCTGCATCGATGCCTGCCCGACCCATTGTATCTTACCCGACCGAACTCTGGACGCTGGTCGCTGTATTTCCTATTTGACCATCGAACATAAGGCAGTCATCCCGCCGGATTTGCGCCCAGCCGCTGGCGATTGGGTATTTGGATGCGATATCTGCCAACAGGTTTGCCCGTGGAATATCCGCTTCGCCCGCACCAATTCGTCCTCTCCCTTGACAACCCGACAGAAAAACCACGCTCGCCCTACCCTGACTCTCGAATTGAGCCTGAGTCCACAACAGTTCCGGGATAAGTTTGCGGGCAGTCCTATCAGCCGCGCAAAACGTCGTGGGTATTTACGCAACATAGCTGTAGCACTGGGCAATTCCAAAACCAATCAGGCAATTCCTGCGCTCATCACCTGTCTAAAAAACGAAGAAGACGCATTGATACGCGCGCATGCTGCCTGGGCGTTAGGACAACTAGATAACGCCAATGCCCGCTCAGCACTGGAGCAGGCTTCCCATTCTGAGACTCATCCCGCCGTATTGGATGAAATTCATCGTGCTTTAAAAAAAACACCTACCCATCAGGGTAACCACTGCGGTAATGCGCCATTCTGAGTTATCAGGGTCAAGCGGTCGTCCGCCATGTTCCACAACAGGATCTCAGGCGGCTGGCTGGACGTACCCAGATTGAAACGCTGGAAAACGACCCATCCACCTGCCGGTGCCCAGCGATAACTAGTGTGGGTATATTGTGAGTCCACCGTTATCGAGTATTGTGGTGTCCCCTGCAGATCGAACAACCACAATTGCTTACCCTCTTGAAAGCTTTCCGTTTGAACACCTGCCACCAGCCACACGCCGTCGGGCGACCAATCCGGCAAGGATACATCCAATACTGTAAAACTGTCGGGGAAAAAGCGGCTCACGGTACGATTGCGCAAATCCAGCCGAAAAAGGGTTGTCACCGGGATCAGGCTTTCCCCTTCAATATCCGCAACCACCAGCTCCGCCCCATCCGGCGACCAGCTGCCTCTGCCCGCTACTCGGCTGGGGATTATTGAGCTGCTGCCGTCCAGTAAATTGACCAGCCGGATGGCTTGTTGCCCGCTATCATAGAAAGAAAGCGAGAGCCCATCCGGGGCAAAGATGGGTAAAAAACCCCTCAAGCCCGGATTATTGAACAAGAGTGCACTGCTGCCCGACTCAACGTTAACCGAGTAGATTTGCCCAGAAGCATTGATCAGGCTCGAAGCCAAGCCCGTATCGTAGCGAGTGTAAGCGACGTATTGACCATCCGGCGTCCAGCTCGGTTCAGCGCAGGCAACCATACCGCACTCAACCAATACGCGCTCGTTATTTCCCTCGCGGTCGATGAGGATCAAGTCACTGCCACCGCGCAGATTTTCTCGCGAATAAAGGATTTTTTCCCCATCCGGCGAAACAGCATAATCAAACACCCTACCGTTGGACTGAGTGAGTTGGACTGGATTTTCTCCGTCCATCCCTACCCGCCACAATTCCGGCGCTTGCTGTGGCGAGCCAAGATAAACAATTTGCAAAGGGCGCACGCGCATATCGAACTCAACCTGTCGGCGCAATTCACGCCCATCCTTGCTCTTCAAGCCAGGCTGGATTTGAAGGCGGACTTGACTATCGGGTGGTAGAGCAGAATCCGGACGAAATACCACACTGCGATCATCTTGCCAGACCCAACGTCCACCCCACGCCGGCTCGAACAACAAACGCCCTTGCAGGGAATCTCTCTCCATATCCTGCTGAAAACGCAAAATCACCACGCCGCGTCCGCCGAGAGCAGATAGGTTAGCGGGCGACTCCAGACGGGGAGCAGGCAATCCAACTCGTTCGCTGATCATCACCAGCCCGCCCAGAACAATCAACAAACCCACACCCACCAGAATAATCACGCGGTCAAAACGGCGCATTTTCACGGGAAGAGGTAGGGTTGTTCGGGCTGTGGAACAATTTCAACCCGTTCGGCGCGGATCGCTGGCAGCTTTTTACCATCGCGCTCCACAAGGCTCAATTCACCCTCCACGCGCACCCAGATATGATCGGTCAGGTTTTGTACGCGCGGATACTCAACAATCATGCCGAGTGCCATGGCATCTGCCACGCAGCAGGTAATCGTGAAGCGACCGACCATGAATTGCTGCTCGGTCAACCGCCCGTCATGAAATACAAATCCGGTTACATCCACCGGTTCACCAGCAAAACGCTCGACATCCTGCTCCAGGCTGAACAGACGAATCCAATCCAGCACAGTGCGCTCGGTGGGGGAAAGCGAAAGGATCGACTGAGTGTCCTCGATTCGGGCAGTGAACGGCGCAGTGGTGTTGATCCCACGGTTCGCCAGCACCGAAAGGCTGAGCGGGCGGGCAGGGATAAGAAGTCCAACCAGCACTGGCAGCAGCAACCACCATAAATTCCACCGCCAGCCGGTATGAGGCACCGGCGGAGCAGACGGATCGAGATCGCTGCGTTCACGCAGAATGATTTGCGCCAGCACGACCAGGCTCAATCCAGCCAAAAATACCAGCACGACAAAGCGCTGATTGATATATAACAGGACCTGACCACTCCACACCCGACTGAGCAGGTAAAACCCCAGCGCAATCAAAACCAGCGCTTGCAAACTACGAAACAGGCGTAAATTCATCACTTACCGCATCCATAAATTGATCATTACGCCCGAAGTGAGCGTCATCAATAGTGGCAGCAACACCAACACCAATACTGTCCGCCGGTTGAACACGCGCAGGTACATCAAGGTCGATTTGATATCCACCATTGGTCCATAAACCAGAAACGCCAGGATGGAGCCGCTCGAAAAAACGCCCGTGAATGCCAGTGCAATGAACGAGTCAACGGTTGAACAAATCGATAACAGTACGGCTAGCAATGCCATTACCGCCACGGACAGAACCGGTCCCTGCCCAAGCGCAAGCAGCCAGCTTTGGGGCAGCAAAGTCTGCATAAACGCCGCCAGCAAGGCACCAATTACCAGGAACCTGCCCATTTCGAAGAACTCGTCTGTCGCCACTACCAGTGCCTGGCGAACTTTTTTTGCCAAGGGTCCTTTTCTGGCAGATGACGGGGCTTCGGTAACGGTCTGAATATGGTAATCCATCGCCGGGTTTGTCACATCCGCACGCACCACACGCCACCGGTCTGTTTCAAAGAGGAACAACAGCCCGGTTATCACCGCTATCAGCAAAGTAAGACCAAACCGCAGCCAGAAAACCGGTGAATTACCAAACGCCGCAAAAGTACTGGCAATCACGATAGGGTTGACCACCGGTGCAGCCAACAGGAAAGCAACCCCAACCGGAACGGGTAGTCCTTTTCGCATCAATCGTCTTGCCAGCGGGACGCTGCCACATTCGCACACCGGGAAGAACAAGCCCATCAGTCCGCCAAACACAACACCGAGGAAACGGTTGCGCGGGACAAGACGGCGTAGTTCGTCCGCATTGAAAAAAACATCTACCAATCCAGAAGCCAGCGTACCGAGCAGCAAGTATGGAGCTGCTTCGATGAAAATGCCCAGGAACACCGCCGAAAAGTTGCTGAGAGTATCTACCAGACGGGTGAACCAATCCATCTGCCAGCCCCAGGATTGCTGCATCCAATTGAACAGCGCGATTACAACCAATCCTATACCGACCAGGTAGGGTAGCCGCGAAAAAATGGTTTGATCAGCTTGTTTCAGACGAATGGTGATTTTCGAGAGCATGGGCAATAAGAGAAAATTTCACATCACGAGTATCAAATTTATACCACGATTATGTTAATGAAAATTAAGGGCTCCACTGATTTATGGAGCCCTGATAATTTGTATCCGGATTTTACTGGGTAGCCGTTGCGGTGGGCGTCTCGGTTGCCGGTTGAGGCGCGCCGATCGTTGGCGTCAGGGTTGGCGGACGGGTCGCGGTTGGTGTAACCAGGTTGACCCGAATAATAAGTGTCTGTCCAACGTTGATTTTATTTTTGTCGGTGATTTTGTTCTGCTGCATGATGTCTTCGACCGTTGTGTTGAATATGGAGGCAATGAAATCGAGCGTGTCGCCGGTCTTGACAACATATTCAACCCGCGTTCCTCGCGGCAGACCGGTCGGCAAGGGAGTTTCGGTTGGCAGTGCCTGATTCGGCGCAGGGATTAGAATCTTATCTCCTTCACGAATTGGGCATTGACCTGCCGGAAAATTGTTCAACGCCAACAAAACCAACAAATCCACATCGTATTTTACAGCCAGGTCAAAACAGGTATCCCCGCTTTGAACGGTATACTCGAATGGCCCGGAAGGGGTAGAGGTCAGGGTTGGGGTGGGCGTTTCGGTCACGGTAGGCGTGACGGTAACTGTCGCTGTCGGAGGCACGGGAGTGGGGGTGAGGGTTTCAGTTGCCGTTGGGGTCGGCGAAGTAAACAAAGCAATTTGCATACCACTTCCGCCGCTGAACCAGACCACCAGCAGAATGATGCCCATCAGCACTAACAAGCCAGCCAGTCCCCAGGTAATGAAAGGCATCATTCGCTGCCGCTTGCGGTACGATTCAATTACGCTTTGAGGCGAATTTTTTCCACTCATTTTTTCATCCTGTTCCATGTGCCCGGGTTATGACCTGCTACCCGGCGAGTTTGGGGTTGTGAAAAAGGGTTCATAAAAGTATTCTACTCCATATATCTTTATTTTGGGAAGCCTGGCGTTTGATCAAAGGGTTCAAGGGTTTAGCTCGTGATATAATCTCATCATCAATTCTTAACCCATCGACCGGAGGAATTCCATGGAAATTAACCACATTGAATACAAACGATGTGACCTGATCAAAGTCTCGGGGCGTGTGGACAGCGCCACTGCACCGCGCCTTTCCGAAAAATTCAACGAGATCATGGATGCCGGACGATATCGGATTGCCCTCGACCTGGCAGACCTGGATTTCATTTCCAGCGCTGGACTGCGTGTTTTGATCGGTGCACAAAAAACCTGCAAGCGTTACAATCGTGGTGAGGTTGTGCTAGCCAACATACAACCCAACATTCTCTCCGCCCTCGACCTGGCAGGATTTACACCCTTTTTCAAAATTTTTGATGATACCGTTTCCGCAGTGGGAAATTTCTAATCTGAAGGTGAATGGTTGATGCCCACCTTTGTCTTTCCGGGCAGGTATGAAAGCCTGGCAAAAATTGCAGAATTGGTGCAAATCGCTTCACGGGAATTTGGGTTGGATTCCTGTGCAGCCTATGGAGTCGAAACCGCTGTCGATGAAGCATGTTCAAATATCATCGAACATGCTTACGGTGGAGAAGATAGAGGCGAGATCGAATTTTCATACCAGGTTACCCCCTCCAATCTGGTGATCACGCTGCGCGACCACGGGAAAAAATTTAAACCCGGCAAGATCCAAAAACCGCAGGTCAACATTCCGCTCAAGAACAAACAGGATCATGGATTGGGTTTGTATTTTATTCATCAATGGATGGATGAAGTTCATTTTGATCACATCGATGGGTATAACATCCTTACCATGATTAAGTACAAAGGTCAAATGGTCGGATGAGTTCAGCGAGGCAGAATGCAAAACCGGATTGGAAACAATTCCTCCGTTTCGGTGAAGCGCTGCTGGATCAACAAACCGTAACGGGTCAATGCAGCATCATCCGCGCTGCAATCCGCCAAAGTCTGGCAGCGGATGCGGAGATTTGGCTGGCAAAGCCTTTTTTTCCATTACCTGGGGAAAACGATCTTCAAATACTACCATCCGACAATGCTGATAATCTTCTTCAAGAATGTTACCGGCACAGCCAGATTCTTTGGAAAATTCAAGATCAAATCCTAACTCCGCAAAAGAATACGCAGCCCGATCAAATTGCCATACCACTGATCACCCAAAAAAACCTGCTAGGGGTTGTGCATGTCTGGCGTGACCCTCCCCGACCATTCACCCCCATCGAACAGGACTACCTGGAAGGATTGACAGCCAACGCTGCTCTGGCAATGGAAATTCAACGCCAGGTGGCTATTAAAAAATGGAGATTCGAACAACTCGCGCTCATCCGCTCGGTTAGCGCACAGCTGACTCGCCTGCAAAACCTGGATGAGTTTTGCCTTCAGGTCGCTCGCTTGATTCAGGAAACGTTCGATTCCTACTTTGTTTCCATTTTCACCATCGACCCGATCACCCACAATCTTACCCACCGCGCCAGTGCAAGCCAATACAGAGATAAAAGGCGCAAGAAAATCCCGCTGCATATTCAATTGGGAGAGGGCATAATTGGTAGCGTGGCTGCCACAGGTCAGGAAATTGTTGCCCAACAAATCCAGTCCGAACCACGCTATCGCCCCATACCGGGACTGGAAGCAGTCCAGTCGGAGGTGGCACTGCCAATAAAAAACGGTCAGCATTTGCTTGGCGTCTTGGATTTACAAAGCGACGATCCGAATGCGTTTCACAAGGTAGATCTGACTGTTTTGCGCGCAATTGCGGATCATATTGCATTTGCCATCGAGGAAATGCAGCTGGTCAACGGGTTGGAAAAACGCACCCAACAGATTACAGCATTACTCAACATCAGTCACACCCTCACATCAATCCTCGACTTTGACCAGCTATTGGGAGAAGTGGTTGGTTCGATCCAGCAGCAGTTTGGTTATCCGTACGTCCATATTTTCATCCTCCATCCCGGCAGAAAAAAGCTCTTTTATGAAGCCGGCAGTGGCGCCCGCAGCGAAGCCTTGGAGCGCAACCAAGTTGCTTATGATCTTGAAGACCCGCACGGGATTATTCCCTGGGTGGCGCGTAATCGGAAAACACTGCTGGCAAACGATGTCAACCAAGAACCCCTCTATCGTCCTTCCGACCTGCCGCCGGTCAATACCCGCTCCGAGCTTGCCATCCCGCTCGAATATGCCGGTGAGGTGCTCGGTGTGCTTGATCTGCAATCTGACCGGGTGAACAGCTTCGATATACGCGACATCCCGCTGTTGGAAACGCTCGGCTCGACAATTGCCATTGCCATTCGTAACGCTCGCCTGTATCGGTCGGAAGTCTGGCGACGTCAGGTCGCCGATTCCATCCGCGAGATTGCCGGGTTGGTATCCGCTAACGTTGTCTTGGAAGACCTGCTTGACCGAATTTTGGGCGAACTCGATCGCAGCCTGCCATGTGAAGCGACCGCAATCTGGCTCATTCCGCCCAACAAAGGTTATACCTTTGATCAAAATCCAGACCTAATTCTTGCAGCCGTGCACGGCGCCAATCCTGACCAGGTCTGGCAGGTAATGCGCAGCAACCCCTCAGCTAGAAATTACCTGCTGCGAGCATTGGATGCGACCACGCCCATTATTCGCAAACCCGAAGATCCAATCGGTCCGCTTGGTAGTGCACTCGGCTTCCCACCCGATTATTCCTCCATCGCCGCACCATTGCGGGCTGGTGACGAACCGCTCGGTATTCTCACACTGGCGCATCCTACGCCTGGTCGGTACGGCAGCCAGGCAGAGCAGATTTCAATCACCTTTGCCAACCACGCCGCGGTTGCCATCCAGAACAACCGCCTGTTCTCCGCAGCCCAGGAACAAGCCTGGATCTCAACCATCCTGCTGCAAATCGCGGAAGCCACCCAGGGCAACCAAAGCGTGGAAGAACTGCTCGATACCATGGCGCGGTTAACTCCCTTGCTGGTCGGCGTGAAGAAATGCGCCTTTTTCATCTGGGATGAGAACCGCGAGGAATTTTTTCTGCAGTCATATTATGGAATTCAAATTGAGGCAAGTGCGCTGCCTCTCTTTGATCTGACCGCGCCAGCATTTGCCCGGCTGGTCGATTCGCGCGAGACTCTTTTCATTCAAAATCCTTCCGAAGAACTTCACCTGGCACAAGCCGGGCTGGATGGCGAGTCTAACACCCTGGTAATGCTACCCTTGTTAGCCCGTGGCAGGTTGTTGGGTGCATTTCTGGTCGGGCACAGCGCGGAAAGCAATCTGCAATACAATCATATCTTCGATCAGCAAACCCTCGACCTGCTGCAGGGAATTGCCCGCCAGACTGCTCTTGCGATGGAAAACTTGCAGCTTATCGAAGCACGACAGGAAGAAGCCTACGTCACAGCAGTCATGCTGCAGGTGTCGCAAGCCATTGTCAGTCAGAATAATCTGGATGATATTCTCGACACCATCGTACACCTGATGCCCATTCTGGTTGGCATTGATTCGTGTGTGATTTATCTCTGGGAGGAGCATCTCGAAATCTTCCGCACCGCCAAGGTTTTTACTGGCTCACAGCGCGAAGAATTACTTATGGAAGGCGAAACCTTCCGCCCGGGCGAATTTTTACTCCTTGACGCGGTTCAGGAATATGACCGGCTGGTTGCCTGTAAATTGCCCCTAACAGACCTGGCCATCGAAAACTGGCAACGTTTGACTTGCCTGACCACTGCCGAGGAACTCGAAGCTCAGTACACCCCTGAGGACCAATGGATCCTCGGAATACCTTTATCCATCAAAGGGCAAT
Source organism: Bellilinea sp. (assembly GCA_034411135.1). Classification (GTDB taxonomy): domain Bacteria; phylum Chloroflexota; class Anaerolineae; order Anaerolineales; family Anaerolineaceae; genus Bellilinea. The sequence continues at coordinate 21,436 of DAOUMN010000035.1, read as the reverse complement.
TTTACGGGGTTATGGTTGCTAGTGAGTCGAACGTGCCGATTTCGTTTCATGACCGCCGGTTGGAGATACTCGCCGGGATTGCCCAACAAGTTTCCCTGGCAATTCAAAACGACCATCTCAACCGGGAAATGATCCAACGGGAACGACTGGACCGCGAAATCCAACTTGCCCGCCAAATCCAGAAGACCTTTCTCCCCCACCGCATTCCGCGTATTCCCGGCTGCGAGGTGGAAATACACTGGCAAACTGCGCGAGAAGTCGGCGGCGATTTTTATGATGTCTTTCGGCTTTCCAATGACCGCCTGGGGATAGTGATTGCCGATGTTTCCGACAAAGGCATGCCCGCAGCGCTGTATATGACAGTTACCCGTACTTTGATCCGTGCTTTCTCCCAAAAAGCAGAATCCCCCGCCCGCGTCCTGGAACGGGTCAATCGGGCATTGGTATTCGAATCGCAATACGGTTTGTTTGTCACCGCTGTATTCGTCATTTTGAATCCACAAACCGGAATACTAACCTATGCGAATGCCGGTCATAATTTACCGTTACTGCGACATGCTTCCAGCGGTATCGTCGAACCGCTGCCAAAAGGCGGCACAGCCTTAGGGGTCTACTCGGTTACCCGCCTGAAAGATCACTCGATCCAGATCGAACCGGGCGATTGGATCATCTTTTATACTGACGGCGTGACCGAAAGTTTCTCACCGGCGGGTGAAACGTTCGGCGAACTACGCCTGCAACAAATTGTGGCAGCGGCTCCCAGTACCACTTCCGCTGATTTCCTGGATTACATTCGTAATCAGTTGAGCGAATTCCGTGAAGGAAGCCCACCCTCCGACGATCTCACCCTGGTTGTGTTGCACCATCACAGCAGGGATGAGCCGCCCAAACCACAGGGTTTAGATACCCCGACGGGGGAATAACTCCAAGCGAAGAAGCCCATCCTTAAGCTCCCAGAAGGATGGTTATCCAGCTATGGATATCCATTTGGCATCAATAATGCATCCACTGGATTGGCTATGCCTATCCAGAAAAAGGTCGTAACCGTGCCCGTTGAGTCCAGTATTATTTTCCGAAGAATAATGCCCACCACACATCAGGATTTTCAACCGGCTGAGGTATGGGCTCCGAAGCTAAACCTGCTTGCGTTTGTGGTGTTCCTTCGGACAGTGGAACGATCAAATTCTCACCTTCCTGGATCATGCCATGGTTGCGGGCATATTCGCTTACCGCGGCTTCAGAAGTGGAGTAGACAATCTGGGTGCTTAACGCCGATTCAGTTTCTCTTAACTCCCCCACACTGGTTTCTATCTTAACCAGCTGGTTATTCAAACGGCTTAAGTCACCCAGTCGGTTGTTGAGATCCATCATCAGGAAAAACAAGACAACAAAGGCAACAAGAACGATGATCTGTTTGACATTTGGAAGAGACTTCTTCATACCCCAATCTTACATGAAACCCGCTGCCGCGGCAAGTCGAAAGCGGCTTAAAAATAAAACCCCTGTTTTGATTAGGGGTTTTGTGCCGAAGGAGGGATTTGAACCCTCACGAGCGTATGCCCACTACGCCCTGAACGTAGCGCGTCTGCCAATTCCGCCACTTCGGCTTACGTCGATAGGTATTTTATCTTGAAATGCCAATTTGTCAACCTTTTACCCGCACACTACCCAAAAGAGGCTGCCCGAGATCCCCTACCAGCCCAAATTGTGACCCGAATTTGTCCATGCTATAATCAGTGCTAGAGTGGCGATCCAATGAACCTGTTGTTCTCCCAGATTCTCAACTTAATCTCTCAACCGCCAGGAAATCTGGTTTATCACCTTGTCCTGGTTATTGCGGTTTTGGCAACTTTTCAAGCCGTCATTCTTCTTCGCCATGAAGAAAATGCTTTGGCGGTTAAGCGCATGTTATGGGGCTTGACTGGAATATTGTCCGGCCAATTGCTCCTCTTCGGGCTAAGCGCAATGGGCTGGCAAAATTTGATCGAAACCAATCCAACCCTTCCATTGCTCGACCGGCTGGTAACGGCAGTTTCGCTATTGATCATCGCCTGGATGTGGACTGTCCCCCACCCAAAACGCCGTTGGGATATTGCCTATCTGGCAGGTGGTTTTGTAGCAGGCATTTTCTTCTTTGTCAGCCTGGCAGTTTACCCCACCCTGCCGACAGCGGCAGCCTTCAACCAATCTCCACTCAACTTGGTTTGGAGCCTGCTGATCTTGTTAATCCTCTCCGCTGCAATTTTTGTGTTTTCCATCAAGCGTCCCACCAACTGGGAAACCGGCTTGGCTTTCTTCCTGATTTTGCTGGCTGGTGCACTGGCGCATCTCCTCTCCTCTGGAAACACCGGCGCCTTCCCTGCGGCTCTGCGGCTTGCGCAAATCTGCGCCTTTCCCGTTTTGCCTTCACTGGCGCGGTCTATTGTGCGACCTCCGGTTACCCCGCCACCCCCGGCAATGGTCGAGACGCAACCAGCGCCACAGCCGTCCAAACGTCTGCTCGTGAACCCGCGCGCGGTTTTCTCTTGGTCGCGTCTGGCGGCTACCCAGGAAACTGAAACCGCGCTCGCTGCCTTTACCCAGGCGGTCGGTAAGACCTTCTCCGCCGATCTGACCTTTTTGGTTGAGCAAGAAAACCCCTACCGTCCGGTTTCCCTTCAATACGGTTACGACTTCATCCGCGATGAAACTCTTTCGACCATTACGTTGGATAATAGCGGAGTGCCTTTGATCAGTGGTGCATTACAGCGTACTAAAGCCATCCGCCTCACCGCCGAAAGCGAGCCGCCTTCTCCCGATTTGACCACAATTACCCAGGCGATTGGTTTAACAACGCCCGGCAATATCCTGATGATCCCTTTCAAGGGTTTGGGACAGGCACAGCATGCCATTTTGGTCTTCTCGCCATATTCCGGCCACGAATGGAGTATCGAAGAACAAACCCTGCTCACCAGCATCCTTGAAGAAAGCACCAATCTCTGGAAGCGCCTTCAAACAGAAAGTCAAGCGCACTTGATTGAGGCATTGGAAACCCGGCTTGCGGAGTCTAAAGCCGAAGTGGATGCGCTGAGCCATGAAATTCACAACCTGCGCGCGGACACCCCAGCGGCATCCTTCCCATCTGTGGAAAAAACCAATCAACCTCTCGAAATCACCGGACTGCTTGCCTTGCAGCGTGAAGCGCAAGAAACGATCAATCGCCTGGAAGACGAAAACCGCGCTCTGCGCGAAGCCTTGCAGGATTTGAAAGCCGAACAATCCACTCCAGCGGAAGTCGAATACCTGGAAAAAGAACTGCGCCAATCGCTGGAAGAGACGGCTCGGCTGCAAAATGCGCTGGCAAACGCCAATATGCGCATTATTGAACTACAGGCGCGCGGTGATCAAAGCGGGAGTATTTCCGGCAAAGATACCGAGGCAGTGGTTTCCATTATCCAAGAACTCCGCCAGCCAATTTCCTCAATCATTGGTTACACCGACCTCTTAATGAATGAATCGGTCGGTATCCTTGGTGCACTGCAGCGCAAGTTTTTAGAGCGGATCAAAGCCTCATCTGACCGCATTCAAGTTTTGCTAGACGATTTATTGAAAACTTCGGTCTTCAATTTCAGCCCGATCGAGCTGGCACCTCAACCGGTGGATATCGAAACGATCCTTGATCAAGCAATTGCGGACATGACGGATATTCTGCGCGAGAAAGAAATCAACCTGCTGATGGATATCCCCGATAATTTGCCCACCTTTTATGCTGACCACGATGCGCTGCACCAGATAATTATTCATCTCCTGCAAAATGCCGGTTCGGCAACGCCACCGGAGGGCAACATCAACCTCAAGGTAAAACTGGAACAAAGCGAAAAATCCGAGGTCTTTGTCCATTTGTTGATCACCGACGAAGGCGGTGGAATACCTGCCGAAGAATTAAACCGTGTGTTTTCACGCCGTTACAACACCGAAAATCCGCCCATTCGCGGGGTTGGGGATTCGGGGGTAGGCTTATCGATTGCCAAGACACTGGTGGAGGCACATGGCGGCCGCATTTGGGTGGAGAGCGAAGCGGGCAAGACATCCACGTTTAGCGTTTTATTACCCGTTCAAAAGCCCGGGTTCAATGGAAAAAATCATCCCTCATGAACAAGTTTTTCCGCGGGGTTATTCCATTTATTTCTGTTTTTGCCGCCAGTGTGATGGTGCTCACCGCGCTGTCCACCGGCATCCTGGAAGGCAACTTGGTGCTGCCGCCCACCGTGACCCCGCGGCCAACTTTACCGCCTCCCAATCTCACCCCAGTTGGAGCAATCCTCGAAACCCCAACCCAGCCCTCTATAATTCACACCGCGCTGCCGCCTACACAGACCGCCTGCCCTCCACCTTCAGGGTGGGAGATCGTCATCGTACAGGCTGGAGATACGCTCAGCAAACTGGCTGCCCAGCGCAGCATCTCAATTAGTGACGTCCTGTCTGCCAACTGCCTTACCTCGGAACTCATTGTCGCGGGCGCTCAGGTTTATCTGCCTCCTTTGCCGACTCCTTCGACCACCCTGACCCGCTCCCGCACACCAACCAACACCCCGCCCGCCTGTACAGCCCCACGTGGTTGGGTGCGCTATCGCGTCCAACCAGGCGATACACTGACGCGTTTAAGTGGTCTTTATCGGGTCCCGGTCTGGGAGCTGCGCCAGGCAAACTGCCTGTACAGCGACTTGATTGTTGCCGGCTCGCGCATTTGGGTGCCCAATGTAGCAACCAGCACCTTCACTGCCTTGCCGGATAAGCCTGAGCCGCCAGCGGCAACGTTGACCATACCACCAACCATTGAGCCTACACCAATCCCCAGCGGAACTTTTACTATCACCCCAACGTCTATACCAACGGAAAGCCCAACACCTTCACCGGAACCAACCCAAACTCCAACCACGCCGCCACCGCCGACTTCGACCAATACGCCGCTATCAACACCTATTGCCACCACGGCCACTCCTTAAGGGACATAGTATGCGCAAATTATTTTTTTTCTTACTTCTTGTTATTTTGATATCTGTTGCCTGTAATTTTCCCGGTTACAGTGGCTCAAATCCGGCAACGCCGCGGGCGGTCGCCCAAAGGATTGTCACCCTCGACCCCAATGCACCACCGACCCCCACCCCTTTCATGCCGTTGCCGCTCACCCCAACTCCATCACTGCCAACCGAGGTAGCGGAAGTCACACCAACACCGGGTGATTTTACTTCCCCAAACCCGGTCGAGATACCCGCCGATGCGGTTACTTTTCTGGTGCTCGGATCGGACTGGCGACCGAATGCCGGCTTCCGTACCGATGTAATCATTTTGGTCGTCCTTAACACTCGCAGCGGAGCAGTGAGTTTGGTTTCCTTTCCACGAGACTTGTATGTGGAAATTCCGGGTATCGGTCAGCAGCGCATCAACACTGCGCAACAATTTGGCGGTTTCTCGCTTACCCAAGCCACATTTCAGACCAACTTTGGCATCACACCGAATTATTTTGTGATGACTAATTTCCAAGGCTTTATCAATATCATAGATCGGATTGGCGGCGTTGAGGTCGAAACAGCCCGAAACTTGACCGACACATGTAAATTGCCCCAGTCAGTCAACGGATATTGCTCGGTTGGTCCTGGGCGCGTTTATATGAATGGCGATACCGCTCTCTGGTACGTACGCTCTCGCTATAGTTCGAGCGACTTCGACCGCACCCGCCGTGCTCAGGAAGTTATCCTGGCGGTGTTCAAGAAATTGATGAGCCTGGATGCCATAACCAAAGCACCGCAGTTGTACCAAGAGTTTCGCAACAACGTGGAAACGGACATTCCGCTCGATCTGGCTATTCGGCTGGCTACCTTTGCCCCTGGATTAGTATCCAACCCGGAAAAAATTCAACGCTATGCCATTGGTCCCAGCGACGTGTGGAACTACACCACGGATACGGGTGCCCAAGTACTTATTCCCAATCCAGATCGGATTCAGGCAATCCTGATTCAAGCACTTAATGTGAAGTAAATTGGGATCGAAAATAGGGTTTGACTTTCCCTGAATTCTGTTGTACACTCAAATTGCCATTAGGCTATACGAAAACCCAGGGAGCTCGGACCGTATTCCATGCCGAATGATTCGACCTCAACTCTTCATATCACATCCCAAACCCCCCTGTTACCCGCTATCCGTTCATGGGAGATATTTTTGCTTGACCAGGGAAAATCTCCCTACACGGTAAAAGCCTTCCAAAACGATTTGCAATTGCTCTCCGGCTACCTGCCGCCGGACCGTGCTATCGGTTCGGTTACCACTCGCGACCTCAATAATTTCCTCAATTGGCTGCAAAACGGGCGCGGTGTTCCATGTAGCCCAAAAAGTCTGGCACGCCGGGTCACGTCAATCAAAGCCTTCTTTCGCTGGCTGCACCAGTCTGGGCGGATATTGGTCGATCCGGCAGAGAAAGTTGTCCAACAATCTGTTATCAGCCCGCTGCCTATCGTGTTGACGCACGAAGAAGAAGAAAAAGCACTCGAAGTTGCCAATGCCTACCGCAGTGCCAAAAAAGCGGATGCCCGACCATACACCTTATTATCTTTGCTGCTGGCAACCGGAATCAAAAAGGGGGAGTGCCTGGCTATCCATACCAATCACATTGATCCGCTGGCGCCTGGCGGACCCGTGCTTTTTGTCCGTTACGCCAGCCCGCGCAACCGCTACAAGGAACGCAAGATCGCCTTGCCCGAATCCTGGATCGAAAGTTATCAGGAATATCTGCTGCAATATCAACCCAAGGACGTCATTTTCCCCTGGTCGCCCCGCCGGCTGGAATACCTGCTTGAAGATATTGGCAAAGAAGCCCAGCTGAGCAAACATCTATCTTTTGATATGTGTCGCTGGACGAGCGCACTACGCGACTGGCAATCGGAAGTTAATCGCGATCACATACGCCAAAAATTAGGTATTTCCAAAATCCAGTGGCGCGAAATCAGCATGAAATTACGTCAATTGAGCGAACAGGCTTAACCTGGGTGATCAACCCGGGTTATCCGCAAGCATAATAGATTGGTGGTTCGCTCGGTGACACGATACTTTTCACTAATCTGCAATCCCGCTACCCAGGCAATGTCACCCCCCGATAAGATTAGTGGAATTTTCTTGCGCGCCGGGCGCGGAATGTGCTTGCGGCTAAAAAAATCTGCCACCTTTAAACTCCCACTTACCATCCCAAACGGTGTGAAGCGGTCACCAGCCTGCCAGGATCGAATTTCCAGAGGAAATTTGATCCGCTCGCCATCCAACCATGCCTGAAATGGGTCACCGCCGAACGAAAGCGGAGTACCTGGATTGGTAATCCTTTCCACCTGCAAAACCCAACCATCGCTCAATTGTATTTCGCCGGGCGCATCCAAAAAGTACTTCCGGTCGCTATCCATGGCGGGAAATTCAGCCGCGTTGATTTCTGCGTGGCGGCTGCGTAAATACAACCGTTTTTGGGCAAATATCAATTCAATTCCATCCCCCAATACAAGCATGCCATCGCTGCGGGAAGATTGAATCTGCTCGACGCAGCGTTCGATAGCCGCGCGGTTAATATCTTCGCTGTGCGGCTGTAACACATGCACACCATGGTGTAAGATAAAAGCGATTAATTCTGGCGAGAAAGAACGCAGCAATTCTGTGGAAAATGCCAGCCAGTCTTCCTCTTGTTGGATGATCGTCCTGTTGAAGGCTTCTTCAACCACGGGCTGCAAAATGCGCATACCGTCCTCAACCACCTGACCAAGTGAAAAAATGCGCGCTTTGATTTGTGGATTGTAAGTCTGCAAAACCGGAAGTAATTCATGCCGGACACGGTTACGCAGGAAACGTTTGTCCAGGTTGGTGCGATCTTCCAATGGTTGAATACCATGTTCGCGAATGTATTGCTCGACATCACTCCGCCAAAACGCGAGCAAGGGTCTGAATAAGGGAAGATCAGCAGAGAACTCGTCCAGTCTGGTCAGGTAGGTCATTCCGCGCAGCCCGTCCATGCCACTGCCGCGCAGAATATGCAGCAGAATGGTTTCCACCTGGTCATCGGCGGTGTGTCCGGTCGCCACGCCTTGCGCATTGTGCAATCGAGCCATCTCGAACAAGAAGGTATAGCGCGCCCGGCGGGCAGCGGCTTCCAGCGAGAGGCGGTTTTCACGCGCCACCTGATGTACATCTGCGCTGCCGGTCAGAAAGGCAGCACCCCACTGGCGAGCCAGTTTGGCAACAAATTCCGCCTCACCGGCTGCCTCTTTGCGCAACTGGTGATTGAAATAAATCGCCAACGTGGGAACTTTTGCGCGCGTTAACAGGTGCAGCAGGGTTAAACTATCGGCGCCGCCAGATACCCCCACAACCAGCGGGTCATTCCACTTAATCCCACAATTTTGAGTTAAAATTTTTCGGAAGGTGGTGTACACAATTCGATTATAGCACGCTGCCCATTGGCTCGATTTTTGCACCCAATCATTCCTGCAACAGAACTACAACCAATATTCCACTTGTCTGGCAAATTGGATTGTGCTAGACTGTTTTCAAGGGAATCTCAAGCGAGGCGCGAATGGCAGAAAAAATTTTGATCGTGGACGACGACCTGGAAACGCTGCGGTTAGTGGGACTGATGTTGCAGCGTCAGGGGTATCAGGTAATCTCTGCGCGCAATGGTAATGAGGGTGTTTCCCAGGCAAATAAAGAACATCCCGACTTGATTGTTCTGGATGTGATGATGCCCGATATGGATGGCTACCAGGTAGCGCAACAATTAAGGGCGTCTTCCGAAACAGCAGACATTCCGATCTTAATGTTTACCGCTAAATCCCAGGTGGATGATAAAGTCGCCGGTTACGAATCCGGCGCTGATGATTATCTCACCAAGCCTGTCCACCCTGCCGAATTGATCGCCCATATCAAAGCACTGCTCAGTCGCACCCGCATACGCGCCGCTCAGTCAGTACAGAAAAGCGCCACCATAATTGGCTTGCTGGCAGCCAAGGGCGGCATGGGTGTCTCCACACTGGCACTCAACCTGGCAGTTGCTTATCACCAACGTACGCGCAAAGAAGTGATTGCGGCTGAATTGCGCGCCGGTCAGGGTACCTGGGCTGGAGAGTTGAATTTTCCGAATGCCGAAGGGCTGCACAATCTGCTCGGCATGCGCAGCGGCGAAGTCACCCGCAGCGCGGTCGAAAAAGAACTGGTACTGACCACCTACGGTATTCGCCTGTTACTCGCCAACAGCCGCAGCAAGGATTTCAATACCTTGCAGAATGCCTTGCCACAGCTGGAGGCTGTCTTGCAGCAACTTGCCACCCTGGGCAAAGTGGTTTTTTTGGATATTGGCAATCCTTTTATCCCCGGTTTCGAGCGCATTCTTGCTCAATGCGATGAATTGATACTGGTTGCCGAGCCGCAGCCCTACTCACTGCGCCGCACAAACCAGTTGATGGATGAACTGAACGAGTATGGTTTTGGCAAGTCCAAGCTGCTCAATGTGGTCATTGTCAACCGCGTACGCGCCGACTTACAGCTTTCTGCCATGCAGATCCAAGAAATGCTCGGCAAACCGATCACCCTGGTCATCCCACCGGCGCCGGAACAATCCTATCACGCTGCGCTGCGCAATGTCCCCATGATCCAGTTGCAGCCAGACGGCATCCTCACCCAGCAAATAAATCGCCTGGCGGCGATCTATGCTGAACGCTTGAATAAATAATGCAGCAATCCATGGAAGAAACTGCTGCTTTGGCAGCGCATTTGATTCGACAATCGCATTATGTGGTTGCGTTGACTGGTGCTGGCATTTCCACCCCCTCCGGCATCCCGGATTTTCGCTCCGCAAATACCGGGCTTTGGACGCACAATAATCCAATGGAGGTTGCCTCGCTGAGCGCTTTCCGCCATCAGCCACAAAAATTTTTCAACTGGCTGCGACCGCTGGCGCGTGAAATGGTGAAAGCTCAACCAAACCCGGCGCATTTGGCGCTGGCTCGCCTTGAACAGAATGGATATTTGAAGGCAGTTATCACCCAGAATATTGACGGTCTGCACCGGCGCGCTGGCACCCGCAACCTGTACGAAATCCATGGTTCAATGGAAACCCTCACCTGCCTGAAGTGTCGGCAAGACTTCCCTGCAAACGATTTCTACGATCATTTCATAAATCAGGAACAAATCCCTGCCTGCCCAAACTGTCGTTCAACACTTAAACCCGGAATTGTTCTTTTTGAAGAAATGCTTCCTGTGGATGTATGGAATGCAGCGCAAGCTCAGTCGGAGCAGGCTGACCTTTTCCTTGTTGTAGGCAGCGCCCTGGAAGTAACCCCCGCGGCACATCTGCCACTCTACGCGCTCGAAAACGGCGCAAAGCTTGTCATCATCACCCTCTCTCCAACGTATCTTGACCCACGTGCCGCGCTGCTGTTGCCTTTCGATGTGGCAGAGGTTTTACCTGCCATTGTCCGCTGTCTGGATACTCAATAAGCCTCAGCGGCTGCCCCGCCGTCCGAACTGTCGTTCCAACAAATCAACCGGTAGATGAATCATCGTTGGTCTGCCATGCGGGCAGGTTCGTGGTGACCGGCAATGTTCCAGGTCGCGTACCAGAGCGCGCTGTTCCTCCGCAGATAATACCTGACCAGCTTTGACGGCCACACGCTTGCACACCCGCGCGATGATGCGCGCCTCGATCTCAGCTTGCAGCGGCGATTCATCCTCCTCGAAATCCTCAACCAATGCACGCACAGCTGAGATTGGATCAATACCACTTAACAGCGCCGGAATCCGCCGGACGCGGAAAGTGTTGCCCCCGAACGGCTCGACCTCAAAACCCCATTGGTTTAAGTAATCCAACTGTTGACTCAATAAACTAGCTGCGGCAGGCGGCAATTGGAACGTGACCGCCTCCAATAACTGCTGAGAGGCAATTTGCTTACCTGCCTGGCGGGTAAATCGTTCAAAAAGGACTCGTTCGTGAGCAGCGTGCTGGTCGATCAGGTACAAACCGTCCGGACCTTCCGCCACCAGATAAGCCGCCCCCACCTGACCGATCACGCGTAGCAACGGCATACCAACCCCCGGCAGATCAACCGGGGCTTCCTCGCTGTCTTCTAGGTCGCTCTCAACCAATGGCTCCTCAGCCTGTGCCGGGGTCAATTCCTTTGCCATTTCCCAGGCAGGATCAATCGCCGCTGGGCTGGATAATGGTTTCCATAAGGTTTGTGGAACTTGCGGCGCGGGTGAATACGCCAGCAACGCCCGCTTGATTGCCCGTTGCACAGCCCGAAAAACCTGGTCACCATCCCGGAAGCGGATTTCGGCTTTTGCCGGGTGAACATTGACATCCACGGCATCAACCGGAAGATCGATCATCAAGGCTGCTAGTGGATACCTGCCAACCATCAATAGAGTATGGTAAGCCTGGATCAGTGCACTGCTCAGGCTGGCGTCTTGAACCCAGCGACCATTGACAAAAAAGGTGATCTCCTTGCGGTTCGAACGGGTCAGACCCACCGGGCTGATAAATCCATGAATCTGAATTTCCTCGTCATGAAGATCAACTTCCAGCATTTGGCGCGCCAGGTCTACCCCATAGAGCTGCACCAACACCTCACGGGCATTGCCATTGCCAGAGGTATAAATCACCTCACGCTCGTCCTGGATCAACAGAAAACTCACATGCGGATATGCCAGGGCATAGCGGGTGACCATCTGGTTGATCTGGTTTCTCTCGGTTACATCCGACTTGAGAAACTTCAACCGTGCAGGGACGTTGAAAAACAATTCCTCCACCCGCACGACACTGCCCACCGGTATTCCCACCTGTTCCAGGCTGATCACTTTGCCGCCCTCCACAACCAGTTTACCGCCGATCAATTCATCCTTATGCCGCGAGATCACAGTCAATCGTGCGACTGAACCAATTGAAGCCAGCGCTTCTCCACGAAAACCGAGCGAATGGATGTGAAAGAGATCCTCTGCAGTTTGCAGTTTACTGGTTGCGTGACGGGTGACAGCCAGGCTTAATTCATCGAAGCGAATCCCCTCGCCATCATCGCTGATCTCGATCCGGCTGCGCCCCGAATTGACAATGCGGATTTCAATCCGCCGTGCTCCGGCATCCAATCCATTTTCGAATAATTCCTTGACCACTGATGCCGGTCTCTCGACCACCTCACCAGCCGCAATTTGAGAAGCCACCTCATCTGCCAGAATGCGTATTGGCAACCTGTATTCTCCCTTTTCAATTTCGTTTCTGCCTGGCTATTTTTCGATTATACTCAAAACACATGAAACCCGAACTGTTGATCTTCGATCTGGATGATACTCTTTACCCCCCGCAAACTGGTGTGTGGGATGAAATTGGCAACCGAATAAATCGGTTCATGCAGCAGCATCTGCGCTTGCCGCTAGAGGAAGTCGTCCAGCTGCGTGACGATCTGTTTCGACAATACGGCACCACCCTGCGTGGGCTGGAAATTCTATACAACATCGATGCACACGAATACCTCAATTATGTTCACGATTTGCCAATGCACGAATATCTGGATGCAGACCCTGCCCTGCGCCTGTCACTATTGAAGATCCCTATTCGTAAAGCCATCTTCACCAATGGTGACCGTGCTCATGCCCAACGCGTCACCGAGGCTTTAGGACTGGCGGGGTGTTTCGATCAGATTATCGATATCCTGGATGTTTCTCCCTATTGCAAACCCATGCCGGAAGCTTTCGAAATAGCCTTGCAAAAACTGGCTGTGACTGATCCAACACGTTGCGTTTTATTCGAGGATTCGCCGCGCAATATTCAAACCGCCCGATCCCTGGGTCTGTATACAGTACTGGTTGGGAAAAATGGGACTCAACCGGTGGCACATGGTAATATTTACTCCATTGGCAGTCTACTCGATTTGTTCAAGAAAGATTTTTCACTGCGATAAAGTGGTGGCGGAATGAGTGACATCCCTTTGGTCGGCTGGATCGCGATTGGTTTTCTGTTTCTTATCGTTTTGGTAACCAATCTAAGCCTGTTTGCCTTGCTGCGCAATAAAAAAGCTAGCCAATCTGAATCTCGTATCCTGTCCGATGCGGTCAAAACACTAAAAAATCCGTGGGAGAAGGAAGACCAAAAACTACGCGAACTTTCCGAGCAGGTGAAAAAATTGAATGAGTCGAAAAACTCAACCGAATCATCCTGACGTTGGACAAAGCGTCGATTTCTCATGTTTAGTTAACCTGACCGTGTTATTTTTTACGCACTGCATACGTTTAACGGAGTAGACAATGAACTCGAAGATTGTCCGTTTTATCCTCATTGCTTTGGTTGTGGTCGTGTTAATGGGATTGAGTTTTAGCATTGGTCTTGCTGCCGGGGTGAGTATCCCCTCGACGGTCAGTTTGAGAAACCTGCCCATCTTCTCTTCCACTCAAACCCCTGACAGCGCGACTCCAGAAGGGATTGACCGCGAAAAATTATTCGAGCCATTCTGGCAGGCATGGGAACTGGTGCATCAGAATTACGTCGATCAGCCGGTCAACGATCAGGAATTGATGCAAGGCGCCATTCGTGGAATGCTGGAAGCGATTGGCGATCCGTACAGCGGCTACATGACCCCGGATGAATATCAGCAGGCAAACGCCCCACTTCGCGGCGAGTATGAGGGCATTGGCGCCTGGGTGGACACCAGCGGCTCGCTGCTCACCATCATCAGCCCAATGGAAGGTTCGCCAGCGGAAAATGCTGGCTTGAAGGCAGGCGATCAAATCATCGCGGTTGATGGCGAGGATGTAGTTGGCTTGGATCCACAACTTGTTCTGCGACGGGTACTTGGTCCAGCCGGATCCACCGTGCGACTGACTATCTCGCGCCCCGGTCAAGCTGAACCGTTCGAAGTCAGCATCGTACGGAAAAAGATCACCATCGAAACCGTAACCGCGCGGATGCTGGATAACAAGATTGCTTATGTGCAAATTGCCCAGTTTGGTGAGCGCACAGACCGCGACTTGCGCAACAAATTACGAGAGTTACTGCGCGAAAATCCGGTAGGAATCGTGCTTGATCTGCGCAATAATCCGGGCGGTTACCTGAACACAGCAATCAACATCACCTCCCAATTCATTGGTAATGGTATCGTCATGTATGAGCAATACGGCGATGGGGAGAAAACTGCTTTCCAGGCACGTTCGGGCGGGGTGGCGACCAATATCCCGCTGGTCGTACTGGTGAATGAAGGCTCGGCATCGGCATCGGAAATCACCGCCGGTGCCATTCAGGACCGCGCGCGCGGCGTGCTAGTCGGTGTCAAGACTTTTGGCAAGGGCACCGTTCAATCCTGGAGTCTGCTAAAAAGTGATGCCGGTGCAATAAAAATTACCATTGCCCGCTGGCTGACGCCCAACGAACGTCAAATCAACGGTGAAGGCTTACAACCAGATGTTCTTGTTGAATTAACAGAAGCAGATCGAGAAGCCAATCGTGACCCGCAATTAGACAAAGCGGTGGAATTGATCCTCACCGGAAAAGCCCCCTCACAAGCCAGCAAGTAACTTCCTGTCTGATAAAATACGCCGCCTGTCAATAAATATCGATGAGACAGGCGGCGTACACGTTTAAGTTTGGGTCGTGTCAGCACTTTTTTGTTATATTCAAGCTGTGAAGTAGAACTAACACCAACTGCATAGTCGAGAATCTCTTGTGATTTCAATATCATCAGGTTTGTTAATGATATTTTTTCAGCATTAAAAGAATCTCGTTTATAATCATCAGGTGAAGAAACTAATCATTGCAATCATCCTCCTGTTGGGCATTTTGTTTATCATCAGTCGGTTCACCGAATTACAGGAGGTTGTTTCTGTTGTTAAGAAAGGCAACCTGCTCTGGATGTTGGCAGCCTTCACCCTCTTGTCAATTTGGATGTTGGTCACTGGCGCGACATTCCAAAGCCTGTTCAAGTTGCTCGACATCCAAAAGCCGCTCCTTCAAGTTACCCGACTTGTTTTAGCGGTCAATTTCATCAACCTGGCTGCACCCAGCGCGGGCGTAGGCGGCATGGCGGTTTTCTTTAACGATGCGAGGCGTAACGGCCATTCAACAGCACGAGTGATGGTAGGCAGTGCCTTATTTTTAATCTTTGATTATCTGGGTCTATTGACCATTATTTTCTTTGGGTTGATTATTCTTTCGTCCTATAAAATACTGCTCGGTATTGAAATCCTCGCCTATGCGCTGTTTATTCTATTTGTGTTAGCCCTTGCTTCACTCCTTATCCTGGCTTCGCGTTCTGAACGAATATTGACCCGTATTCTCCTGGAAGTAGCCAATATCGTTAATCGGTTAGCACGTCCCATCAAGCACGGTAATCTTATTGATGACGATCGGGTAATCCATTTTTGCGCCGAATTATTCACCGGGGTACAGGCTTTGCGCGGCGTACGCTACGGATGGGTCAGACCAGTCTTTTTGACTGTGAGCAATAAACTTTTGCTGATTGGAATACTAGGCTTGATATTTTTGGCTTTCAACACGCCGGTCACTCCCGGGGTTCTAGTCGCGGGTTTTTCGATTGCCTATTTATTCGCCATCATTTCCCCCACTCCAGCAGGAATTGGCTTTGTTGAAGGATTATTGACGCTTGCCCTTTCCTCCTTGTCCATCCCTATAGAAGCGGCAGCCGTTATTACCCTCGCGTTTCGCGGTTATACCTTCTGGCTACCATTTGTGATAGGCATGATCGCATTTCGCAGTTTGCATACCTGATTTCCTACTTTTAATTGACAGTTACCCTTTCAAGGGGTATAATCAATCCTCGCTGAAACATGACCTTAGGGAGATGAATTTATGGAAAATCCCGCCGTTGCGGAAAGCAACTCAAAATTAGACATAAAACCCAAGATGAAGTTTGCCGGTAAAGTGATTAAGACGACGCTGGCGGGCGCAGTGGTGGAAATTGGAGAGGGTCAGCGTGCCGTTCTCCATGTTTCACAGATCATTGCTCCGAATGACCAACCGATCAAGAGCGTAAAAGATGTTCTGCAAGAAGGACAGGTAATCGACGTCTGGGTGCGCCGGGTCAAGGATAATCGCGTAGAACTGACCATGGTCAAACCGCTCGAACTTGAATGGCGCGACATTAAAACCGATATGGTGGTCAAGGGTAAGGTTGTACGCATCGAAAACTTTGGTGTATTTCTGGATGTTGGCGCCGAGCGCCCTGGTTTGATCCATATCAGCGAACTTGCGCATGGGTATGTGCGTACACCCACCGATGTGGTTAATGAAGGGGACGAACTGGAAGCCCAGGTAATCGACGTCAATAAAAAGAAAAAACAGATCAAACTCAGCCTGAAAGCCTTACAAGCCGAGCCAGTGAAGGAAGAGGTCGAGGAAGCCCCCAAGGAATTTAAAAAAGATAAACCACCGCGCCGTCCCAAGAAAGGTTCTCAACGCAAGTCCCGTGGTGGCGAGTACAACGAAAACCTCGAAGATCTGGCTAGCTTGAGCGGTGAAAATCAGGCGGCTGAAGCGGAGCCCACCGCCATGGAAATTGCCATGCGCGAAGCCATGGAGCGCGCCAAAGACCGCAAACGCGAAGAAAAAGCCAAAAGAGCCAAAGCGTTATCCAGCGAACAGGAAGATATCCTTGCCCGCACGCTGGAACACAAAGGCTCCACCCAGTAAATTCTGGCTTCACTTAACCCGTGCAGATTTTCACCAGGAAAGTTGTTTTCTCGGTGAAAGTCTGAGTTAGCCGAATAATTCCCTGGTCATGTTTACAGACAGATTGACTTCTTTTTCTGAACAACCAACTCCTCTCGACAATCGAGAGGAGTTTTTCGTCAATGGGTAAAGGTTTATGGTAAACTAACCCGGTGAAGTTCAATTCACCTAGTAGAAACATGGGCTGTTTTGATTTGAAAGGCGCGCACCCCTTTATTCCACCGATTATCGTTCTGCTGAAGAAATTAACTCTCCGGGAGAGGAGCCGGTTTTTCGCCCCTCTCCCAGATTTTTTATAAACGGGAGGAAATTCAATGCCTACCAAGTACATCTTCTATACCGGGGGGGTGGTTAGTTCGGTTGGCAAAGGTGTTACCGCTGCCGCAACAGGACGACTGCTCAAGGAAAGAGGATTTGCGGTTGCTGTCCAAAAATTGGACCCCTACATCAACGTGGATCCGGGCACAATGAGCCCATACCAGCATGGTGAGGTGTATGTATTGGACGACGGTGCAGAAACCGATCTCGATTTGGGGCATTACGAGCGATTCATCGATATCCGGTTGAATAAAGTGTGTAATATGACTACCGGGCAAATCTATGCCGAAGTCATTGGCAAGGAACGTCGCGGCGACTATCTTGGCGGAACAATACAGGTCATTCCTCACATCACAAATGAAATCAAGCGACGAATTGGTATGGTCTCCAAAACCACCGGTGCTGAAATTGTCCTGGTCGAAGTCGGCGGCACCGTTGGCGACATTGAATCGCAACCCTTTTTGGAAGCCTTGCGCCAACTGCGCAGCGATCTGGGACGAGAAAACACCCTCAATATACACGTCACCTGGCTGCCATACATTGGTGCAACTGGTGAATTGAAAACAAAGCCAACCCAGCATTCGGTATCCGAGCTTCGTGCCATTGGTATTACCCCAGACATGATCGTCGCCCGTTCCGATTACCCGGTTAACCGTGAGATCATCGACAAAATCGCCTTGTTTTGTGATGTTGAAAAACGGGCAGTGATTCCAATGGTTACAGCATCCACACTATATGAAGTCCCGTTGATGCTTGAAGAAGCTGGCGTAGCCGAAATCATCCTTGAAAAGCTGGGCTTGAAAGCCCGCAAAACCGCCGACTGGAAAGAATGGAAACAACTGGTCTTGCAGGTTAAAAAACCCAAACCCAAAGTGAAAATTGCCCTGATCGGAAAGTATGTCGAACTGCACGATGCCTACATGAGTGTACGCGAAGCGCTCTACCACGCTGCTATCCATCTCGGAGTCGAGATCGAAATTCTCTGGCTGCATTCCGCCGAGATCGAAAAGGGAAAGCATCTGGATGAGATGCGCTCTGCTGGCGGGATCATTATCCCCGGTGGATTTGGAAGCCGTGGCATCGAAGGCAAAATTCAGGCAGCTCGCATTGCCCGCACCGAGAAAATTCCCTACCTGGGTTTATGCCTGGGAATGCAATTGATGGTGGTCGAGTTCGGTCGCCACGTACTCAAGGATGAGCGCGCCAACTCGACGGAATTTGACCGCACCACCCCCCATCCGGTCATCGATTTGATGCCCGACCAGCAGCATATTACCGAAATGGGCGGCACGATGCGCCTGGGATTATATCCATGCGCTATTCAACCCAATACGCTCACACGCGAGGCTTACCAGCAAGAGCTCGTCGAGGAGAGGCATCGCCATCGCTTTGAATTCAACAACGCCTACCGAAAAAACTTCGAACAAGGCGGAATGCGTTTTTCAGGCTTATCACCAGATGGGCTGCTGGTTGAAATTTGTGAAATCAGCGACCATCCCTTCATGGTTGGCACACAATTTCACCCGGAATTTTTATCCCGTCCAAACCGCCCGCATCCGCTTTTCAAAGCCTTCGTCCGGGCAGCCTGCGACCATGCCGGTGTGAAAGTGAACCCTTTCACAAGCATGGAGGCAAAGGGTTGAAAAATCGGTTATACTTACTGTGACCGGGGTTAGAACCAGGCAGCACGATGATACTTTATTAAGATAATAAAGTATTATAGAAGAATACATAAGAAATTGAGGTTAGAGAACATGGACACAACAATCGAATCAATCCTTGCTCAGGAAGTCTTAGATTCGCGTGGCAACCCGACCGTTGAAGTTGAGGTTGTTCTTGCGGATGGTAGTTGGGGCAGAGCCGCAGTACCTTCCGGCGCCTCCACAGGCACCCACGAAGCGCTCGAATTGCGTGACGGGGATAAAACCCGCTACAGCGGCAAGGGTGTTCTCAAAGCCATTGAGAACGTTAACAATGAAATTGCCAATGAACTGATTGGCTGGGATGCATTGGAACAGATGGCTATCGATACGGCAATGATCGAACTGGATGGAACGCCCAACAAGTCCAAACTTGGTGCCAACGCCATTCTGGGCGTCAGCCTGGCGGTTGCCAAAGCGGCTGCAAACGCACTCGGCTTGCCTCTTTACCGCTATATCGGCGGTGTCTATGCCCATGTGCTCCCGGTGCCGATGCTCAATATCCTCAATGGTGGGGCGCACACTGCCTGGCAATCCACCGATGCGCAGGAATTCATGGTCATGCCGCTTGGCGCAGCCACCTTTGCCGAAGGGTTGCGCTGGGGAGCAGAAATTTATCATACCCTCAAAGGTGTTCTCAAATCCCGCGGTTATGCCACCCTGGTTGGTGATGAAGGCGGTTACGCACCTTCGCTCAAAGCCAACGTTGAAGCCGTTGAGGTCATCCTGGAAGCCATCCAAAAAGCCGGTTACAAACCCGGCGAGCAGGTCTGCATCGCGCTTGACCCGGCAGCTTCCGAATTCTTCGATTCTGAAACACGCAAATACAACCTTCGCAAGGAAGGCAAAATGCTTTCCAGCGACGAGATGATCGCCTTCTGGAAAAATTGGGTGGATCAATTTCCGATCGTTTCGCTTGAAGACGGCCTGGCGGAAGATGATTGGGACGGTTGGAAAACTTTGAACGCCGAACTGGGCAGCCGCATCCAAATCGTGGGGGATGACCTTCTGGTAACCAATCCAGAACGGGTTAAACGGGGAATCGACGAAAAAACCTGCAATGCCCTGCTGGTCAAAGTCAACCAGATTGGTTCACTGACCGAAACCATCCAGGCAGTGGAAATGTGCCACCGCAATGGCTGGCGAACGGTTACCTCGCACCGCTCCGGCGAAACCGAGGACGCCACCATTGCCGATCTTTCGGTTGCGCTCAACGCCGGGCAAATCAAAACCGGGGCTCCCGCCCGCTCCGACCGGGTGGCAAAATATAATCAACTATTACGCATCGAAGCCGAATTGGGCGAGACCGCCCAATTCGCTGGCTGGAACGCGCTGCGGCGGTAATTCGCCCTCTGCCCAAAAAAGCCAGCGAGGGGAACAACCTCGCTGGCTTTTTTAATTTAATCGCTCCAGATATTTCAGCACAGTTGTCTCCAGAGCTGGATAACCCTGGTTAGAAGCCAGGTTGATGTTGTGATCGCCATCGATTTCGACATACTCACTATCCGTACGGATGTTTTTCACCAGCCGACGGGTGTTTTCCTTGCGCACAACCGGGTCGCGATTGCCCTGTACGATTAGCACGGGTGTCTTAAGGTTGGTAACGCTCTCTTCGACCCTGCGGCTAAGCCAGCGGAATTGCTCCAGAAAGATGACCGGCAATTGAATCTGACGCAACGTTTCCCGCACCTGGGGATCATTCAAATCGAAACCGGGTAGCAGTTCGGTTGAGGATGCCTTGAAATGTTCCGGTTTCAACCACGGCGTACGAAATGGACGAAACCCTACGGGCAACAAAGGCCGCAGAAGGAAACCCAGGCTGCGCAACCATCCCGTTTCCGGTATCCAAAAAGGTGAGATCAAGATCAACCGATCTACCTGCGAATCATTTACCACACTGAGCGAGATTCCGCCTCCCAGTGAATACCCCATCAGCACAACTGGAGCGCTGCCGGTTTTTAGAATTTCCACCTCTCGCTGCACGGCTTGCAACCATTGCGGGGCACGGGTTTGAAACAAGGATCGAAATTGCGTACCGTGTCCAGGTAGCCGTACCAGGCGAACATGCCATCCTTGTTGGTTGATTGCCTTTCCCAGGGAGAGCATTTCTGCCGGACTGCCCGGAAACCCATGCACGATGATCACCGTGCCGCGCTCTCCCGCCAGGTCCGTCGTATCATGTTGCCCATCCATAAAGATACCCAGGTCAGGCATCAGGGATTCATCCGGGGTATGGCGATAATGCCAGTAATCAAACACCAGCAGAAAGCCGCCCTGGAGAATAATTCCGATTCCGGTTCCGGCAAAAAAAGCATCCGACTGCCCTCGCGTCAGATACAGAACCGCTCCGGCGGTAATATAGACCACATCAAGCCAGGTATTGACCCACAGAATACGGCGCAACTTGGCAGCTTCGCGGTTAGCAACCTCTAAATCAACCGGGGCAAATAGTTTTGACAACGACCCACGCAGCCCAAACCCGGCAATGATCAAGTCTACCAATCCCCATGCCATCGCCTGTATACCAAATCCACGCCAGAAATCTGCCCCACTAAAAAACAACGCAATACCAGTTAAGATACTGATTGCGCTCCAATAGATCAATCGCCGTGAGATGAGGTGTTGATAATCCCAGATCATCTAAATATCCAGGAACAGCTCACGCCAGTTACTCGAATATGCCTGC
>DAOUMN010000034.1:0-44785 GCA_034411135.1 Bellilinea sp. | reverse complement strand
ATCGTTGACGCTGGCGCTGGCAGGCATATCCAGGCGCAGCGTACCAGCGCCCGTTCCGGTCGTGACCGTGACCGTGTACACCGCGCCGCTGCCACTCACTGCGCTGACCGCCGCACCGCTGATTGTCCCGCTGCTGGTCAGGCTGAAATCGGCGCTGTCCACCCCACTGACCGCCTCTGAGAAGGTGACGGTGAAGTCAACACTGGCGGCGTTGGTCGGGCTGGGGTTTGCGCGGGTAATCGAGACGATTTCCGGCGGGACGGTTTCTTGCACCTCGAAAGCGCCGATATCGCACACCGCCGAACTATCATTGTTGCCATCCACCGGACGACTCAGCCCGCGCTGGTCGGTTGGCAGGCATTGGGCATTATCGCCAGCGTCGATGGCGGGCGAGCCGCTCAACAGGGCGTGGGTGTAAGTCGCGCCGCCGTTGTCCGCCAGCGCGCCCAGCAGCGGGTCACTGCTCAGCGCCCCCGCCGGGCAGCCGTCGCTGACCCGGATCAGGTTGTTGAGATTGGCAGCCACGCTCAAGTTTTCGTCGCTGTAACAATCCGCGTAGGTATTGTTTGCCATGATGGTGTTGTACAGGTACAGTGTGGACGAGTTGATACTCATTGCACCGCCTGGATGGTTGCTGATCATCTGGTTATTGACGATCGTGCTGTTCTTGATCACGACGCTGTCCATTGTATATACATAAATCGCGCTAGCCGCAGCTGTGTACTCTGGCGAGCCGTTGCCCGACAGGGTGCTGTTGAGGATGTTGAGCGAGCCAAAGCCCTGGTAGATTGCCCCGCCCTCGCCATAAATGGCGCTTGACCCGGCGGTGTTGCCGGTCATGGTGACCCGCTCGAAGGTGGCGATTAGCCCTGTTGTATAGGTCATGAACGCACCACCGCGATAGGCATGGTTGCCGCTGAATAGTGTGTCGGTAACCGTGATGTTGGACGTTGAGTAAACCGCACCGCCAAAATTTGCGGCTGTGTTGTTGATGAACCGGCTGTGCTGCACCATGAAGCCGTTGCTGAACCAGATGTACACTGCCCCACCATTGCTGCCTGTCACATTATCGATGAAGGTAACATGGTCGATGGTGGTGGTGTTGGAGGCGTTGTATACAGCGCCGCCACTGGTGGCACTGGCGTTGCGCAGGGTCAGGTGTTCCAGGCGCACGTCGCCCGAAGTTGAGATGAAAAAGATGCGCACCGCATTGTTTCCGTCCAGAACCACCTCGCGCCCCGCACCGCTGATGGTCACACCCGTGTTGACGTTGATCTGATTCGCGAGCAGCAGCGGGTTGGATGCCGGACAGTCGGTGGCAAAGACGATCGTGTCACCGTTGCTGGAGTCGAGGACCGCCTGGCGCAGCGATCCGGGTCCGCTGTCGGCGCAGTTGGTTACGGTCAGTGTGACGGCTTGCGCCGGGTGGACAGCCAGCCCGGCAGCGCCCAGGCTCAGCAGGGCGGCAATCAACACAATACGCAGCAGAAGGTTCATGACAGCATCCTTTCGTTTTGGGAGAAAAAATGGAAAAAATTTCACCCACCACAATCATCGGATTGGGGGGATGGAGGATCCGTTGAGGGCTGTGGGCGGGTCAGGCAATCGAGCAGGCTGCTCAATTGACGAATGGACGTGAACGACCGCGCCTGTCCGGAAAGCGCGTCGATCAACCGCCCGCTCAGTTGCCCGCGATCATCCCGCCAGCAGCGGATGATAAAACTGTATTTGCACCTGGGCTGTTCCTCCATATATCACCAGCATACCGCGCGGCTCTCCCCCAACTCTCGCGGGTTTGTCGGTATGTGTCGTTATGACGGTGGGAAGGCAGGTGGTTTAATCGTGCGGAAGCTCACCGCGCTCGCGCAGCAGGGCAATATCGCGCTCGACCGTGCGCGGGCTGACCCCCAGCAGCGCAGCAATCTGGCGGGTGGATATGCGCCTGCCTGACCGGCAAGCCTCGTTGAGCAGGCGCGCCAGTCGTGATCGGCGCTGCGCCAGGGGGCCCTGAGCGTGCTTGAGCGCTGGGCTGGGATGGTCGTCTGCCATGCCGTTCGGCATAGCGGCAGGTGCATCTGCGGGGGGCTGTCGCCCCGGCGGTGGAGCAATGCCGCGCCGGTACACCTCCGCCATCAGGCGGCGGATGGTGGGGTCGCGCCGGAAGATTGCCCCGCGGGCGTCGGGGTCTTCAACCTCTGCGGCATAGGCGAGCAGGTTCTCGTAGCCGCGGCTGAAGTAAGCATCTGCCTCATCCTCGCGCCCCAGGGCTGCCAGGACGGTAGCGTGGGCGTAGAAGATCTCCGAAGCGATATCGTACAATTCACTGCGCAGCATCTCGTCCATTGCCCTGGTAGTGAATTCCAGTGCCTGCGCCGGCTCATCTTTTTGCAGGTACGCCAGCCCAATGTAGGCGTACAGTTCGGGAATGCAATCGGCTTCTTCCAATTGCTGGTAGATGGGGATAGCCCGCTGGCAGGACAGGATGGCTTCTTCGGGTTCGTTACGCAGCCAGTGCAGGTAGCCCAGCATGTGGTGCAGTGAGGCAATCCAGTCGAGCGAAGCGTGCGCTTCGAACACCGTCAGCGCCTGCTGCCCGAGCGCCAGCGCCTGATCCAGGTCACCGTCTTCGCGGTACGCCTCCGAAAAGGCGATGTGGTAATCGTTGCGCGCCATACCTTGCTCATCTTCCAGTATGGCGAACAATTTGCGCGCCTGGTGGTGCGCTGCGCTTGCCTCGGCGTGCCAGCCGAGCGAATCATAGACAATGCCACGGTTGTGCAGCGTTTCAGCTTCGTAACGTCGCATGCCCAGGTCATGCATACTGTGCAGGGCGCGCTGGTAATGGTGCAGCGAGAGGCGGTACTTGCCCGAGTTCTGATAGCAGATACCTAGCCGCCCTTCGATGCGCGCCAGCAACGGCAAAAAGCCGTGCTCGGCGGCGTAGGCGGCTGCACAGTGATAGGTTTCCAGCGCATCGCGCTCAAAACCCTGGGCAACCTGAAGATTGGCTTTTAACTGCCAGCCTTCCGCCAGGGGGTAGGCAAGCCCGGCTTTCTCTGACTGGTTGATTGCCTGGTTGGCGCAGCGCAGCGCCTCGTTCATCTGACCCTGGCGTTGATATGCCAGCCCCATGTCAATCAGCAGCAGCGCCGCGCAAAGCGTATCACGGCGGCGGTCGGCTTCAGCCAGCGCCGATTTGCAGCGCTCTACCAGCCCGGTAAACTGTTTCAGTTCGGCTGCCAGGTGTATGCGCTGCAATTCGATTTCCAGCGGCGGTTCGGGCGGGTAGGCATCCAGCCGCTGGCGGGCAGCCGAAAAATCGCCGCGCAGTATATCCCAGGCGGCTTGCAGGCTATCGGCTGCCGAGCCGGGCGGCAGTACATTCAAACAGGCTTGCAAGGTGGAAAAATCGCCCTGCCAGAGCGCCAGTATGCCGCGCCGGGCAAGATCATCGGGAAGATCGGGCAAACCGGCTGCCACACCGACCGGCAGGGTCACCTGCCACATGCCCTGAATCGCCTTGACCAGCGCCAGGGTGGCATCTTCGGGCGGCAAGCCCATCTCCGCTTGCGCCAGCACGCGGTAACGCTCGAAGGCAGCCAGCGCAACCCCGCGCTGACCGGTTGCCTGGTAGGCGCGCAGCAGGCTGCGCAGGTGACTCTCGTCGTAGGGCTCAACCTGCTGCAGGCGTTCCAGCAGTGGGATGGCTTGAGCATAATCGGCTCGCGCAAGCGCCTGCGCGCTGAGGTTTTGCAGCAGGTGGGTAAAGCTCAGGCGCAGGTTCTCGCGTTCTACCAGCAGCCATTCGTCGCTTTGCTCGGGAAGCAGGTCGCCACGGTACAGTTCAACCGCCGCCAGCAGACCGGCGGGCTGCCCTTGCGCCAGCAAGCTGCGAAAGTGGAGCACGTCCACCCATAAACCGGCAAAGTCTATCGCAATCTCGCTGGGGGTGAAGACAAACGGAAAACCCGGCAGGCTGCGGCGCAAGTGATACAGGTGATCACTCAACCGCGCGCGGGCAGCCGATTCCGAACTGTCCGGATAGAGCAGACCCGCCAGCATCGAGCGGCTGCCCGGCGCTGGTCGCAACAGCAGCGCTGCCAGCAGGCTCTGGCTGCGGAAAGGCGGCAAGGAAACAGGCTGTCCGGCGCAGGTAAGGCGTAGCCCGTCCAGCAGATAAACGCGCCATTCGCCGGATGCCGGTTTTTCGAGGGTATTCTTCATAAGAAAGGATGGAATATGGGGGATACAGAGCACCGCTGAAAAGTACCTGCCCCGCGCGGTGTTGGTCTATAATGTCAAAATTATACCCGAAACAAACCCACCGCACACCCAAAATGGACGCCGCAAAGCGGGCAGAAGCGGAAAACACCGGATCAAGATTTATTTTGAGTCAACAGGGGCACAAGATCGATAACGGCGAGGTTTATAAGCGCTCGATAAACAATTCGGCATTGTTTGCGAATGCACAACCGATCTATGGTTCGCCCAGCGCCATGCGCTGCAGGTAGGCAAACAAACCGCGCGGGCGCAGGCGTAGCGCGCGCACCACAACCAGGTACAAACCGGCGCACAGGCGGAAGACCACGTAGCCGGTCAGTGTGCCCAGCCCGTTGAAAACCACATCATTCGCATCCAGCACGCGGTAAGGAAAGCCGACCATCAACGAGATGCCCAGTTGGGCAGCTTCGAAGCCCAAACCAAAGACCACCACCAGTGCCAGCACGCGCCAGCCGCGTACTGGCGTAATCAATGGGACGAGGATGCCAAAGGGGATGGTCATCAGTGTGTTGAGCATGGCTTCGCGCAGCGCCGCGCGCAGCGAAAAGTACGCGCTGAAATCCAGCGGCAGCAGGTTGACATTGAACTGAAACTGCCACAACTGCGCGTCAGCGCGCGCCGGGTCGATATAAATCGGGAAGAGGGTCAGTTTAACCACCAGTAGCAGGTAGCCCCAGAACAGGCTGAAAAAGAACAACTGCGACAGGCTGCGCCGCGTGCGCCACAAAGCCGGTAGCAGCGCGCACCCAATCGCTAGCCCCAGCACAGCGAACAACTCAAAGGTGATGATTCGCATGGCACGCTCACAGCCCGGCAGGCGGCTGCCAGCCGCCCAGTTCTCGCTCCAGCGCTCCGGCGGCAGCCAGAGCCACATCATCACGCCATGGGCGGGCGACTACCTGAACGCCGATCGGCAATCCCTCCGGTGAGGTGCCGCCGCGCACCACCACGCACGGGTAGCCGGTCAGGCTGTAGGGCAGGGTGTAGGGGATGCGCCCCGGGTGGTCGCCGTGCGGCATGGCGGGCAGTTCCGCTGCGGGGGTGAGGATCAAGTCGTGCTCCGCCATGAAACCGATCAGCGCGCGACGAAAGCGATCCCATAAAAAGATGTGTCGGGCGGTTTCCTCGCCGCTCAACCGTGAAGGGGTGTCGTTGACCCATTCGTCGGCCGATTCAGACTCGAGCCGTTGCCAGTACTGGCGGGTGATGTCGTAGGATTCCTCGATGCGCGGCGGCAAGTGTTCCTCGACCTGCACGCCCAGGCTCTCCAATGCGCGGGCAGCTCGGCGGCAGGTTTCGGCGCTCTCGGCGCTCGGCTCGGCTTCGGCGTGATGCGTGTAAAACGCCGCCCGCAGACCGCGCAGTTCAACCGTGCGCCAGTCCGCCAGTGGCATGGGAATCACGCTGGCGTCCTGCCAGTCCACGCCGGAAATCAGCGGCAACGCCAGGGCAAGATCCTCGACACACCGTGCCATCGGTCCGATGGTGGTGCGTGGGTCTGCCATGGCGGTCAGCATGGGGAAATGCCCGCTGAGCGGTACCCGTCCGGTGGTCGGCTTGAGCCCGGCGATGCCGCAGGCGTGGGCAGGCTGGCGGATGCTGCCGCCCGAATCGGAACCCAGTCCGAGCGGGCTGCCCCCGGCAGCGATGATGGCTGCCTCGCCGCTGCTGCTGCCGCAAGGTGAGTAAGCCAGATTGTAGGGATTGTTGGTTCGCCCGTAGACGTCGTTTTCGACCAACACATTGGTTTTGCCGAGTAGAATGGCGCCTGCCCGGCGCAGACGCGCCACCGCGCTGGCATCGGCGGCAGGAAAGCGCTCCTTGAAGCGCAATTCTCCGCCGCTGCAGGGCAGCCCAGCGGCGTCGATCCAATCCTTGACGGTGAACGGCACGCCGTGCAGCGCGCCGAGCGGCTCACCGCGCGCCAGGGCAGCATCGGCGGCGCGGGCTCGATCCAGCGCCTGTTCGCCTGCCAGCACGACAACCGCGTTCAGGCGCGGGTTGACCTGCTCGATGCGCCGCAGGTGGGCTTCAATCACTTCCACGGCAGACACCTGGCGGCGGCGGATGTGCCGGGCAAGCTGCACAGCGGAAGCGAAATAGAGTTCATCCATCGTCCAGTTCTCCTGGTTATTTACAAATCACGTGCCCGCGTGGGGTGGGGGCAACAGGTATATAACGTGCGCGCACGGGCATAAGTTCCCGCGCCGTGCCAATTTCACCGCTGTAGCAGCGGCAGCAAACGGCGGGCAATTTGGATCGAGCGTTCGAGCGTTTCGCCCGGCGTTTTCGACTGCGCGTTGATCAGGCTGATGTGGAAGGCATCTCCACCAGCTTGCAGAAAGAATGTCTGCTCGAGCGCCAGCAGGTCGCGCACGCGCTGGGGGGTGAAAAAGTCGCGCACGGCAAACTCGTCCTCCGCCAGGAGTGTAAAGCGCTGCTCCAATTCTTCTGCACCCGGCAGGCGCGCGCGCACCATGCCGGTTTGACCGCTTGCCAAATCCGCCACTGCGCCCACCAGCCGATCAACAACGCCGCCGGACTTAACACCCAACCCGGGCAGCGGGAAGAGTGCAAAGCGCGGCAGGTCAAGACTGGGAGAGACGATCATCACGTTATCCTGATCGATATCGTTTTCCCGACCGGCGGAGCGCATATCATACAGGATCAACTCGCCGTCCACCATCGCGCGGCGCGCCAGGCGGGTGACGGTGTATACTGTCTGACGGGCAGGCTGCAGGGCAAGGATGCGGCGCACATATTCATCCGGCGGCGGGTCGAGGCGGGTAAAACCGTGGCGCGCCAGGGTCTGGGCACGGCTTTGCTGCCAGCGGCGGCTCTGCCAGATCATCAGTGCCAGCACGGCGGCGAAAAAGATCAATAGAGCGAAGACAAGGATGAGCGATGGTTCGGTCATTTTCAACCTCCGGCGGGCAAAGTGGAAAGCCAGGCGTTCAGCATTTGCCTAATGATACCCTGAATCAAACAGGCGGGGTGCGCCAGAAAAACTTCTTTATTGAAATCTCAGGTTTTCGACTGGTTTGGTACCAGCATTGCGCAAATTGGATTGAGTTTGTTGTGAATGGGTAATTCGGGGGAAGTTGTTGATTATTCATAAATCTATAGTATGATTATTCAATAAGACAACTTTATTTTATGGAGGGACACAGCAAATGGAGGAATTGGTCAAGTTGGTTGTGCAAAAGACAGGGATCTCCCAGGAAGCCGCAGAGAAAGCGGTCGAGGTTGTGCTTGGTTTTCTGAAAGAAAAATTACCTACCCCGCTGAACAGTCAGATCGAAAACCTGGCTGGCAGCCCGGGCAAGCTGGACGATGTAACCAAGGGATTGAAGAATTTTCTTGGCAAGTAACGAATTTGGGCGGAAAGCAAACAATTCGAAACAAGGAGCATGTCATGACGTCACTGAGTAAAATCGAAGGGATTGGCGAAAAATACGCTGCCAAACTCCAGTCCGCCGGCGTGAGCTCGCTGGAAAGCCTGCTCGAAAAAGGCAAAACCCCGCAGGGACGCAAACATCTGGCGGAATCCGCCGGGGTAAGCGACAAGTTGATTCTGGAGTGGGTTAACCATGCCGACCTGTTCCGCATTAACGGGATTGGCGAAGAATATTCCGACTTGCTGGAAGAAGCCGGTGTGGATACGGTTGTTGAACTGGCGCAGCGCAACCCGGAGAACCTTCTGGCGAAGATGAGCGAGGTCAATGCGCAAAAGAATCTGGTGCGCCGACTGCCGGTGCTCAGCCAGGTGCAGGATTGGGTGGAGCAGGCAAAGAAATTGCCGCGGGTTATCGAGTACTGAAACGCACCGTAAACTGCACGCTGCTTGATTGACCTGCGTCAAATCCGTTGTTCGGATTTCGGGGTATGCTTGGGATAAGGAGGTTGATCCCATGGGAAATTTGACAGCCGAAATTTGGACGACGAATGAATTGATCGCCGTGCAGCCGCAAGCTGTGGTCAGCCGCACGCTGGTACAGCACAAGAGCGGCACGGTCACGCTGTTTGCTTTCGACGGTGGGCAGGGGCTGAGCGAGCACACTGCGCCGTATGATGCGCTGGTGCACATTATCGAAGGCGAGATGGAGATTACCATTTCCGGAAATCCTTTTCGTTTGGGCGCAGGGCAGATGATCCTGATGCCGGGCGGTCAGCCGCACGCGCTGCATGCCCATAGCCCGTGTAAAATGCTGCTGACCATGATCCGTTCGGCTTAACTGCAGCGTTGTTTTCAGCCAAACTGCCCGGCGCATCCGGGCGGTTTGGTTTTAACCACTTGACAACATTGGGCAGGAATTGCAAAACGTAACCATTTTGGTTAATATAAATAGCAGGCGTTCGGGATAATCGGCTATACCTGGCTGCTCTGCCGGTTGGGAGGTTGGGGTTACTCTACAATTACCATGAGGAGGATGACGATGAGTTTCAAAATTACCTGGTATGGTCACGCTGCCTTGAGTCTGGAAACCGGTGCATACCACCTGCTTGTTGATCCGTTCCTGAGCGGGAATCCGGCGGCAAAGGCTCAGCCGGGCAACGTGCCAGCGGATTACATTCTGATCACTCATGGCCATGGCGACCACGTTGGCGACACGATTCAGATTGCCAAGCGCACCGGCGCGCTGGTGATCAGCAATTTCGAAATCGCCAACTGGCTATCCCGCCAGGGGGTCAAGACGCATGCCCAGCACCTGGGTGGTGGGTTTAATCACCCATTTGGCTACCTGAAGATGACCCTGGCACTACACGGCTCGGCACTGCCCGACGGCAGTTACGGTGGAAACCCAGCTGGGTTTTTGTTAACTACCCTGAAAGACGAAAAGATCTACATGGCTGGCGATACCGGCTTGTTCGGCGACATGCGCCTGATCGGTGAAGAAGGCATCGATCTGGCGGTCCTGCCGATTGGGGACAATTACACCATGGGTCCGCAGGATGCGCTGCGCGCGGTTAAGCTGATCAACCCGCGCCACGTCATACCCATTCACTACGATACTTTTCCGCTGATCGCCCAGAACGTCAAAGCCTGGGCAGAGCAGGTAGAGAAAGAAACTGCCACCAAGGTGCATATTCTCCAGCCGGGCGAAAGCCTGCAGCTGTAATCTGCTGCTACAAAAGGGAGGCAGGGGATATACAGATTGAGTCGCCGCCGGTTCGAGCGCAGCGACTGACAATTGGAACTTGCCCTATTTAATCTCGCGCGGGCGCCAGATATTTTCGAGTGATGCGATTACCTCTGGATTGATCGCATTCCAGGTGCGCACCGGTACCCTCAGATGAGCAATGGCGCAAGTCGGCAGGGATTCGACCCGGTCGGTGAGCACCTGTACCAGGCTCTCCAAACCAGGGTTGTGCCCGATCATCAACACCGTTTTCAAGTCACCGGGTTCTTCTTTGAGATCGCGCAGCGTGTTCAGGTAGGCTTCCGGCTCACCCAGGTACAGGTACTGGACATAGATGATCTCACCCTTGTAACCGCATTTATCGGCAATCAACTCGGCCGTGCGGCTGGCGCGCTGGGCAGTGGAGGAGAGGATCAGATCTGGTGTTAAGTCTTTGTCCTTGAGCAATTTCCCCATCCGCGGTGCGTCTTTTTCGCCGCGTTTGCTCAGTGGGCGTTCGAAATCCGGTATTTCGCCTTCTTTGAAACTGGACTTGGCGTGCCGCATCAATAGCAGGGTTTTCATAGAACCTCCCGGAAGTGGGGCTAACCCGGCATTTGGGTGCTCTTATGTGGTAAAAGGAAGGGGTTATTCCCGGCACTAGTATAACATAACTGCTTGGGGCGGAAAGGTTTTGTCAATTGTTAAAAAAAATTGAAAGGATAGCGCGCATCTCGACCTGAAACCACAGTCGCGTTTTTGATTTTATTGACAAAATATAAATAATATTAAAATATATCTTGACAAAATTAAAGTTATGTATAAAATTATTGTTAACCGAAATAAATTTGTGAATTTTCACTGCTGGCGTTGCTGTGCCGGCTGAAATCCGCAGGAGGCTGTCATGAATCCAATCCTTAGCAAGTGCCCGGTATGTGCGTCGGACTTAATGGTCACCCGTTTGTACTGCGTGCAGTGCAACACAACCATCGAGGGGCATTTTCATCCCTCCGCTAATCCATTCGCGGCGCTGAATGCCGAGCAGATGCAGTTGCTACTCACCTTTGTGCGCTGTGAAGGGCGCTTCAATCGCATGGTGGAGGAGATGGGCATCTCCTACCCCACCTTGCGCAACCGTTTCAACGAAGTGCTGCGCGCGCTTGGCTTTGAGCCCGGTCGCGAGGAAACCCCCCAGCCGTTGAGCGCCGAGGAGCGCATGCGCGTGCTGGATGAACTTGCGCAAGGGACAATCACCCCGGAGGAAGCGCAACAGCGCCTGCTGGGTAAACGCGAGGAAGCGGCATAGGTTCGCCGCGGAAAGGCAGGAACAACGATGGCCAACCCAGAAGAACGTATGAAGATCTTGCAAATGCTGCAAGAAGGGCGCATCACCGCCGACCAGGCAGCCAGCCTGCTTTCAGCGCTGGATGCAACCGCTGCCCAGGCGAAAGGTGCGCCGCGCACCAGCGGATTCCCGCCGCAACCGCCTGTGCCGCCTGCGGTTGGCGGAGGGCGCTGGCTGCGCGTGCGTGTGACCGATACCGACAGCGGAAAAACGCGGGTCAATGTGCGCTTACCGCTCAACCTGGTTGGTTCCGGGTTACGCATGGGCATGCGCTTTGCCCCCGAAATTGAGGGGCTGGATGTTAATGAATTGATGGCTTTCATTCAGTCCGGTGAAATTGGTCACCTGGTGGACGTGTACGACGACGAAGATGGCGAACACGTCGAAGTTTACATTGAGTAACTTCCTTCTCATCCCCGCGTAACAGGAATAGAGTCGATCTGTTGCCTGCATGGGCAGGTGGTGTAGGTTTTCCTGTTGACAGGTTGTAGCGCATGGAGAATTCGAACACGATATCCAAACATTGGCTGCGGATTTTTGTGCCCATTTGGGTCGGGCAGATGTTTTCGCTGCTCGGCAGTGGACTGGTGCAGTTCGCGCTGGTCTGGTGGATGACCCAGGAAACCGGTTCGCTGGCGGTGCTGGCAAGCGCTTCATTCATTGCCCTGTTGCCGCAGGTGTTCCTCAGTCCATTTGCCGGTGCACTGATCGACCGCTGGAACCGCCGACTGGTGATGATCTTTGCCGACGGGATGGTTGCGCTGGCGACGGTTGGGTTGGTAGCACTGTTCTACAGCGGTCACATCCAGTTGTGGCATGTTTACACGGCGTTGTTCATCCGCTCGCTGGGCGGAGCGTTCCATTGGCCCGCCATGCAAGCTTCGACCTCGTTGATGGTGCCGCAGCAGCACCTTTCGCGGGTGGCGGGCGCCAACCAGGCATTGAACGGCTTGATCGGCATTGGCGCGCCTCCGCTCGGCGCGCTGCTGATGTCTGTGCTGCCCATTTTCCAGGTGCTGGCGATCGATATTGTCACCGCTGGGTTAGCCATCCTGCCCTTGCTGTTCATTGCCATACCGCAGCCAGTGCGCCGCGATACCAGCGCTGTCACCCCGCGCACGGTGCTGGCAGATGTGCGCGATGGGTTGCGCTACGTGGTTACCTGGCCCGGCGTGTTCATTTTGTTGATCATGGCATCGCTGGTCAACTTCCTGCTTACCCCAGGCACAACCTTTATGCCGCTGCTGGTCACCCGCCACTTCAACGGTGATGCAATGCAACTGGGTTGGTTACAGTCTGCCTGGGGCTTTGGCGTGGTGGCAGGCGGATTGCTGCTGAGCGCATGGGGCGGTTTCCGCCGCAAGATTTTCACCTCGATGATGGGGTTGATTGGTATTGGAATTGGGGTGCTGGTGGTTGGGGTAGCCCCCGCCTGGGGTTACTGGATTGCCTGGGGTGGCATGTTGATCAGCGGCATTATGAACCCGCTCGCCAACGGACCCCTCTTTGCGCTGCTGCAAACGAAAATCGAACCGGAAATCCAGGGGCGCGTGTTCACGCTGGTCAACAGCCTGGCAATGGCAATGATGCCGCTGAGCATGCTGATTGCCGCGCCGGTGGCAGAGTGGCTCGGACTGCGTTCCTGGTACCTGTTTGGCGGGGTGATGTGCCTGCTGATGGGCGTAACTGGTTTTATTGTCCGACCAGTTGCCACGCTGGAAGATCAGCAGCCCGGCGGTGCGCTGACCGCCGCTCAGCCGGTTGCCGCTTCGGATTAATCCTCCTTCATCTTTCTACGCTACCGGGGCAGGCGGGACACCTGCCCCGGTACGCCGTTAAAGGGGCAGGTAGACAAAAATCCCCCGTATGCAGTGGTATGAGCTGATACTGTCATGCCGCCAGGCTCTTATCCTGCAACCTTCAGCGGATTTTTCCGTCATCATGGTGATGGTGTTGGTATTCTGCGTGCTGTTGGGTTTATTCCTGAGCAGCATGCTACCCCA
The DNA here is from genome assembly GCA_034411135.1 of Bellilinea sp. Taxonomy (GTDB): domain Bacteria; phylum Chloroflexota; class Anaerolineae; order Anaerolineales; family Anaerolineaceae; genus Bellilinea. The sequence goes on along the minus strand of DAOUMN010000034.1, from coordinate 32,036 downwards.
TGCAGGTTGACCGCATGTAATACATTCTTTCTAAGTCAACAGCATGGATTCGCTTGACACAAGAACATTTGTTCTATAAAATAGAAATGTGAAATTCTGGAAGCGCCTGATCAAGGTTTTGAGCACGGACTCAAGGGAGCAGCCGGTCGAACGGCACACCTTTGCTCTGGAAGCCCGCCTGGAACAATCCTTGCGCCGGGTGGCTGCCGAGGAAAACCGCCCGCCGGATGAGATCCTGAATGTGTTGATCGAAGCCGGGTTGGAGAAACGCCGCCAGAACGAGGAAGCCTGGCTGTGCTGGCGCGCGCTCACCCCGCGCGAACAGGATGTAGCTGCGTTGATGTGCCTGCACTATACCAACCGCCAGATCGCTGCCCGGCTGGGGATCGCCCCCGATACGGTCAAGACCCATGCCCGCAACCTGCTGACCAAGTTTGGGGTGCGCAGCCGCAAAGACCTGCGTGAGATGCTGGCGGACCGGGATTTCAGCGCCTGGGGTAAACCAGCCGCCCGCTAACCGCCATCCAATCGTCAGGTTGGCGTCAAGCAGTGCCGTGCCGCGCGCGGTATGATTCAAACGGTAACGACACTTCTCCTCCTTTTGGGTTGCGAAAACTGCGCGCCAGCATCGCGCGGTTTTCTGCATTAACGGTTGCTTAAATGTGCCGTCCGGGGTGCAGGACAGGATATAATGGATGCGTCAAAGGGGTTTTTAGTTATCCACCACCCCTGTGGCGGGTTTGTTCGCATGGATGGGTAACCAGGTGGTTACTGCGCCACAGGCAGGAGCAAGCGAGGGGCGAAAACCGGCGGATATGCCGCAACGCATTAAGAACCGTGGAGGAGAATGGAACATGCCAAAGACCAACTATCTGATTGACATGGACGGAGTGCTGATCAGCGGGAAGAAGATCATCCCCGGCGCCGATAAATTCATCGCCCGGCTGCGCGACAAGAACATCAAGTTCCTGCTGTTGACCAACAACCCAATCTACACTCCGCTCGACCTGGCGCACCGCCTGCAAAAGATTGGGCTGGACATCGACAAGGATTCGATCTTCACTTGTGCCATGGCAACCGCCCGTTTTCTGGATGCCCAAAAACCGCACGGTAAAGCTTTTGTCATCGGCGAAAGCGGCTTGCAGGTCGCACTGCACGAGGTGGGTTACATTCAGACCGACTTCGACCCCGATTATGTTGTCCTGGGGGAGACCAACAACTACAACTTCGAGAGCATCACCAAGGCAGTGCGGCTGATTTTGGCGGGAGCGCGCTTCGTTGCCACCAATCCGGACGCAACCGGTCCGACCGAGCGCGGTGTAGTGCCCGCCTGCGGCGCAATGGCGGCATTGATCGAACGGGCGACCGGCAAATCACCGTTTTTTGTGGGCAAGCCCAATCCGTTCATGATGCGTGCCGCGCTCAATCACCTGGGTGTGCATTCCGAGGACACCGTGATGATTGGTGATCGGATGGACACCGACATCATTGCCGGCATCCAATCCGGTCTGGGCACCATTCTGGTGTTGAGCGGTGTGACCAGCCGCGAAATGATCCCCACCTTCCCTTACCAGCCGCAACAGGTGGTGGGGTCGGTGGCGGAGCTGGAATTGGACGACTGAACCCGGCTAGAATTGTAAACCGAGCAGGCGCAGCAGCGGACGCCCGTAACTGAAAAAGGGCCAGGGAATGGCAGCCATCATTAGCACGAATGAAATGAGGAAGCCAATTGCTGCGCGGCGATGTTTGAGCAGGTCGCTGCTGGCTTTACGCGACAGACTGCGCGCTACATGTGCCACGACCAACGCTATGAGCATCAACAGCAGGTGCTCAATGGCGAAAAAGCGCGTCCCGGATGAGCGCATCGCCGAGGCGAAATCGGCGGTCAGAACCCCCGCCCAGCCCTTGGTAAAGTACAGCACCATGCCCAACAGCAACTGGACATCGAAGAAGACGGTATAAAACATCCCGTAGCGATTGTCGTCTTTGTTGAAGCGTCTGCCGCGCAGCCAGCCGGTGAACCCGCGCACGATCACGATTACTGCCAGAATGATCAGTACCCAGCGGGTGATGTTGTGCAGGCTTTGCATTACGAGATTGAACGTGGACATGAGGATACCTCCCAGCAGGTTTTAACCGGGTCTATTCTAACCCAAATCGGCGCGAAAATCAGTCACTTGCATAGGATTCGTGCGCCTGGCAGGCTGGGTTTTCCAAGCCTGTGGCAAAGCGCGTGGTGAACTTGTAAACCCCAAGGATGTGCCGAACTGTACGTTCGTTAACAACCTCTGTCTGTACCCTGAGGTTGTCAAAGGGTACCGAAGGATACCATCGGTCAGGCTGGCGAAGAAAGCGGCACAGCCTCAGCAGCTGGCTTGGGGTGGGTAGAGCTGCGGGTTTTTGAAAGGGATCAATGCCAGCAGTACTGCCTGTTCGTAATAGGCAGCCCGGTCAAGCGCGTCGTGGGTCAGCAGCCCGACCGCGCCATTGCCCTGCTTGGAGTTTTGCCGTCCAAAGATGCGGTCATCTGCCTCACCCAGTTCAACGCCGCGGCGCACCAGTTCCGCCAGGGCGGGCGGCAGGAAGAAGGTGCTGCTGCGCGCCTTGCCGCAACGCCCGGCGGAGAGCACTACCACCCAGGCAAAGGCGCTCATCTCGCCTCCGCTTTCCTCTACCCCGCCCTCCACGCCGACCCAGTATTCCGCATCCGGCAGCGCAGTGCGCGCTGCCCACGCGCGGTTGAGCGCGCCTTGCAGCGTCTCGGCATCGCTGGACGGCTGGTCGCTCACCCCGGAGGGTACGATAATCCCGCGCACCGCGAATGCCTGAGCGGGAAACATGCGCTCGAAGCCAGCCCTCACGCATGCCAGTTTAACCGGGTTCAACGAAGCCACCACCACCTGCACCATTGACTGACTGTTCATAGTCGCCCTCGATGTCGATTATCCTGCCGGTGACCAGCCGCCGACCACCCACAATCCTCCCGGTTGGCGCCACTCTGTTTCGACCAGTCCTGCCTGGGGCAGGTTGTAGCGCCGCGAATAAACGCGGGAAAAGTCTGTCACCACTTCCGGCAGCATCAGCCGGTACAAGCCGCCGTGTCCCAGCAGCAGAATGCATTCATCGCTGTTGGCGAAGCGGCGGGTCAGGCTGGCGATGAATGGCAGAAAGCGGGCGCGGATCTGAACCAGGTTCTCCCCGCCGGGCATGTGATCCTCGGCGCGGGTGTCGTCCAGCCAGGCGCTGTCCACCTGATCGTACAACCGCCAACCCTCGGCGCTGCACGAATCCTCGTACACGCCCACATCGTACTCGCGCAGGGCATCATGCACCAGGTAGTTCAGCCCCAGCGCGGCGGCGATGATTTCGCTAGTCTGCACGGCGCGCATCAGCGGGCTGGAGTAGATGCGCGTCAGCCTCATCGGGCGCAGATGCTCTGCCAGCGCAGCTGCCTGGCGCTCGCCCAGCGGGGTGAGAGGGTGCTTCCAGCCGCGGTTGGAGAATATCTGTTCCAAATTGGCGGTTGATTGACCGTGGCGGGCGAAGATCAGGTGCAGCATAACCTTACGGCTTGACCGCCCGGGTGGCGATAAAGGAAGGAATGTACTCGCCGAGCACGCTGGTCGGGTCGATGTCCTCGAACAGACCGGTCAGCACGAGACCAGCTGCCAGTTGTCCGCCGATCTGCTCGTCGAGCGAATGACTCCACTCCAGCGGCAAACCCTGCGCCATGAACGTTTCGAGCTGCTCGGGGGTCTGGTGGGTCAGATCGGAATAGGGCAGGCGGTTGCGCACCACCAGCCGCCCCTGGTCAAGCTCGTCGAAGTCGAAGAGGTAAAGCAGCGGGTTATTGAAACCCGCCAGCAGTACTCCGCCGTGGCGCAGCACGCGGTTGGCTTCGCGCCACATGGGCAGCACGTCCGGGATGAAAATATTGGAAACCGGGTGCACGATCAGGTCGAAACTTTCGTCGGCAAAGACCGACAGGTCGCGCATATCGCCCTCCACCAGGCGGATGGTAAACCCCTCTCGCTCCGCCACGTGGCGGTCCTGCGCCAGCTGGGCGGGCGAATTGTCGAACACCGTCACCTTCGCGCCGCAGGCTGCCAGCAGCGGACCCTGCTGACCGCCGCCGGATGCCAGACAGAGGACATCGGCGTCTGCCAGCGGGGGGTACCAGTCAGCGGGCACGAAGCGGGTTGGGGTGAGCAAAATACGCAAGTCGCCGCGGCGGGCGGCTTCGACTTCCTGTGGGCTGACCGGCACTGTCCACGGGTTGCCGCGCTCGACCTCGCGGTTCCATGCCTGGCGGTTATAGGCGCGAATATCCATACATCCCTCCGGAAAACAAGTTGACCTGATTGTACTCTCGAAATGAAGCGAGCGGGTGAACGTTTTTCATGAGGGGTGAGGTGTAACCCGGGGTGAATTTGGCAACGGACTTGCTTTGCGAATCCAAACTGGCGGGCTTGCTGCCCGCCAGCGCTGTGCCCGCCCGCGGGGCAGGAATATTTTAATACCCGTGTCAGGCGGCGGCTGTTTCTGCCTCGGCAACCCTGACCAGTTCCAGCTCGATCTGGATGGCGACTTCCTCGCCGACCAGCACGCCGCCGGTTTCCAGGGCAACGTTCCAAACCAGGTCCCAGTCCTTGCGGTTGATTTTGGTTGCCGCACTGAAACCGGCGGAGATGCCGCCGAAGGGGTTTTTGACCTTGCCGTTATAGGTGGCGTCCAGCGCCACTTCGCGGGTGATGCCGCGAATGGTCAGATCGCCGATGATGCGCCCGTGCTTTTCATCCAGCACCTCGATCTGCTTGCTGGTGAAGATCAGGTAGGGGAATTGATCGGCATTGAAGAAGTCGGGTGAGCGTAAATGGGCGTCGCGCTGGGCGTCGCGGGTATTGATGCTGGCTGCTTCGATTTTGACCTCGACGGAGGAGTTTTGCGGATTTTCTTCATCAAAATGGACATCGATGTCGAATTTCTCGAAGCGCCCGCGCACGTTAGACACCATCATGTGGCGCACGGTGAAGGTGATTTCGGTATGAGCAGGGTCGACTTTCCAGGACATTGGTTACACTCCTTTATAAAAATGGGTTTATGTTGATATGATAATGCTATTGTTGTGGTGTTTTAATGTTAAAGTATTTATCGAAAAAAAAGAGCTCAGTGTATCAACTTTCCTTTCTGCCCAGTTTGCGCAACAGGTCACCCAACTGGCGCTGCTCCTGCAGGCTGAGCACCGACAATTCATCCGCCACTGCCTGAGCATGGATGGGGAAGAGTTCATCAATCAACTGCATACCTGCCGCGGTCAGTTCCACCCGGCTGATGCGCCGGTCGCTGGCATCCGGCACGCGGCGAACCAGCCCGCGTTTTTCCAGGTTGTCGATTACCAGGGTGATATTGCCGCTGCTCTTGAGCAGCTTGCTGGCAAGCGTGCACTGCGGCAGGGGACCCAGGTGGCGCAGAATTTCCAGCACGCCAAACTGACTGTCGGTCAGGTTGCCCATGCTGTTGCGCTGGTGCAACCGGCTGGTGATCGAATCTGTCGCGCGGGTCAGTTTGATCCACGTGTTGAGTGCATTGACAATGTCAGCTTCGCCCTGGTAATGGGTCGGCATGGCTAAATCCTTCAACATTGAATAATATCAATTCTAAATATACAGGTTTTTTAGGGGTTTGTCAAGTTAAATTCCAGCAATTCGATCGCTTTTTCCAATCACAAGTTGCTCTGATCTTTGACCGGGTTTCATCAAGCAGGGGAGTCAGTCGCTGTTGCTCAGAACAGCCGCCGCAGCAGCGGGAACGAAGCGTGACTGCCTGCCCAGCCGCAGGTGCAGGGCGTAATACGCCAGCGCCGAAACGGCGCATAGCCCTCCGCCAATGTACCACAACCAGTTGGGATTGAAGTTGTCCAGCACATACCCGGCAGCCCCCGGTCCTACCGCCGCAGGCAGCATCCAGGTCAGACCAAACACTGCCATGTAGCGCCCGCGCATGGCTTCCGGCGCAAAGTTGGCAGCCAGCGCCTGGCTGGTCGGCATGATCAACATTTCACCGATAGTGATGATCACAATTGCCAGCGCAAACAGCGCATACAGCGAAACCACCCCAAACATGCTGAAACCGATCGTGTAAAAAACGGTACCCAGCGCCATCATCAGGAACGGCGGGCGGTTTTTGATCACCCGTGTCACCCAAAATTGGAACAGGATCACCGTGATCGCGCTGGTGGTCAGCAGAAAGCCATAGCCCTGCGGTTGAATGGCATGCTGGTCGCGCAAATAGACCGACAGCGAATTGTACATTTGCTGGTACACCGCGCTCATCAATATGCCTGCCAGCAGAAACGCCATGTAGGCGGAATCGCGTAGCACCTGCCCGTATCCACGGAAGGTTTGCAGCACGCCTTCGAATTTTTGCCCCGGCTGGCGCTGCGGCTGGGTTTCGGGTATGAGCAGGAAAAAGAGCAGTGCCACAAAGCAGCTGATGGCGGCGTCGATCACGAACAGTGCAAAGAACGAACGATTGGCGACGAATCCGCCAATGGTCGGTCCGATGATCCACGCCATGTTGCCGACCACGCGTAGGATGCCAAAACCCTCCTGGCGCTGGTTTTCGGGCAGGATGTCGGCAATCATCGCGCTGTGAGCGGGTCCGGCCACGTCCGAAAGCAGCCCAATCAGCACCGCCAACGGGATGAGCAGCGAGAAGGAATTGACCAGCCCAAGCGACAGCGTGCTCAGCGCGGAAAAGACCAGCCCAAACAGGATCAGTTTGCGCCGTCCGAAACGGTCGGTCAGCGCACCGCCAATCATGCCACCCAGCAGCCCAAAGATGGCGAAAATGCCCAGCACTAACCCTGCCTGGGTCATGCCGACGTTGAATTTCTGGGTAATGTAGAGCGAGAAGAACGGGAACAACAGCGTCCCGCCCACCCGGTCGATAAAAGAAACCCCCACCACCATCCAGAAGCGGCGGGGAAACTCGTTATAGATTTGAGTTAGCCGGTTCATGCCTGCCTCATTGACGCCCGGAATTTACCGAGAAAAACCCACCCGGAGGCGTCCACTGCGGGCGGGTTTAGTCCTGGATTTTACTCGATTCGGCGTAGATTACAAGTGATTATGCGGCGGCTGCCAGCCGATCCATTTTGCCATTTGCAGTGCTTCGATTTCGACCCGGCGGGTGAGCGCAGTTCGCTGGCTTGTGTCGGCTGCTTCGACAAGCCTTACCGCATGCTGCCAGACATTTCCGCGCCAGCGGGTGATCAGGCGCGAGATCATCCGTTCGTCCAGCCTGCCCAGCAGCACGTCCACCACTTGCAGCACCGGCATGGCGGGTTCGAGCACCTGATCTTGTACGGCGTCGATGGTTGCCCCGATGATGTCATTGACCCGGCAGTGATCGGCAAAACGCGCACGGCGGCGGGCTTCGTCAAGCTGCTGCCATTCGGGCTGCAGCAGTTCATCCAGGGTCAGCACCAGGTCGTAATTGATATGGGCGTTGACGCCCAACAGCAGGTTTTGCACCGGCAGCAGGCGTTCGCCCTTGGCGGCGCCGAAGGCTACTTGCCAGACCTGCGGGGCAGAGATGATATCCCGTTCGTAGGCATCCAACGCGATGAAATAGTAATCGGCAAAGTGGTGCAGGAGATGATTGACCCATGCCGGGTCGTTGAACTCACGCCGGTCAATGGCTTGCAACATGTTGGCGGTCATCAGCCGGTAGCAATCCAGGAAGATCGCCCGCCGATCCGACACCTGCTGCCATTGCAGCACCAGTGCCTGCATGCGTTCCAGAACCGGATGTGTCTGAGTGATCATGCTCAAATGGGTAGGGCGTTTACTTCACTTCGAATTCCATTGTCCTGGCTAATTCGCCATTCATGAAGATTTCGACCTTATATTTACCGCTGGGCCAGAGGTTATCGTTGGTCAGGTTGAAGTGCACCAGCCCGCTGCCGGTGGTGATCTCAGTTTCAGTGATCTTTGTGTTGGCTTCAACCCCTTCCACCTCCACGGCGGTCCACACCGCTTTGAGGGTGGTGTCGTCCGGCGCGTTTTTCAGATCCACCTGGGCGTAAAAAACAGCATCCGGCGCGTAACTGGTTACCCGGTCGCTGCCGTCTTCGCTGCTCGAAAGCCAGGCATCTGCGATGTTGGCGGTGCTGGCGCTGAACTCACAGGCAACTGCCGCGAGCGCCAGCATAGCCAGGGCAATCCATAGTCCGATTTTTGGGCGTTTCATTGATCCTCTCCTTAGCAATTGTGTATGAAAAAACCATCCGCGCCGCAATAGAGCCGGGCAGTATGGTTGTTATCATCATAACGTTTAATAGCAGATTTTCAAGGAGGATATTCTTAATCACCCTGCCGGGCTGGCGGGCGTCATTCTTCTCTGTGTTCCAAACCGCGCAGGCGGCGCTTGTGGTGGTGGGCGTTGCGCAGCTGACACAGCGCTATTCGCTCGATTTCCAGTTCGCTTTCGGCAGCCAGTTCGTCTATTTCCGCGCGGCTCATCCGCCGCAGGCGGTGCTTGAGCAGCCGCGTGCCGCGTTCGCGGTAGCAGGCAAAGACTTGTTTTTCGCGCTCGATCTTGCCTTCCTCGATTTCCAAGGCGAAGAGATCCGGATGGGTTTTGCGAAATGCCCGATATTCATCATTGCTCAACAGGCGGTACTTCATCCATGCGATTCTCCAGCCAGGTATGGCTCGATGACCTCGAAAAATACCGCCACAACCTGAGGATCGAAGTGACTGCCTGCCTGGCTGCGGATGTAGTCGAGTGCTTTTTCGTTCGACCATGCCGGGCGGTAGGGGCGGTCGCTGGTGAGGGCATCCCACACATCGGCAACCGCGAAAACCCGCGCCGCCAATGGAATCTGCTCACCGCTCAAGCCGTGCGGGTAACCAGAACCGTCCCATTTTTCGTGATGGTAATAGGGAATATCCAGTGCCGGGCGCAGGTATTGGATGGGGTAAAGCATTTCGTAGGCGTAAAGGGGATGTTTGCGCATGATCTCCCACTCTGCCTCATCCAGGCTGCCCGGTTTGTGTAAAATATTGTCCGGAATGCCCATTTTGCCGATATCGTGAAGCAGCGCACCGCGGCGCAGGTACACCAATTGCTGTTCGTCCATGCCCATTCGACGCGCCATTTGCAGGGTCAGTTCGGTTACCCGCAGGGTGTGCCCTTCGGTTTCACGGTCGCGCAAGTCGAGCGCGCGTGACCAACCTTCGATGGTGGCTTCGTAAGCCAGTGACAATTCCAGGTTGGAATGCTGGACGTTTTCGAACAATTGCGCGTTTTCGATGGCAATGGCAGCCTGCTGTGCCAGCGCTTCGAAAAAGTTTAACCAGTCGGCATCCGGCTCGAACGATGAATAATGGAACGATTCCAGTACGCCCTTGACCTGCCCCTTGGCGATCAGCGGCACGCCGCAATAGGAGACGAACTTTTCACTGGCAATCAACTGTCTGCGGGTGAAGTTTGGCTCAGCAGGGTTGATATTGCTTCTGTGAATTACCCGCCGATCCAAAGCGACTGCGCCTGCGAATCCCACGCCCAGGCGGACGCGGCTTTGTTCGTATGCGCTGGTCTGAAAGCCGCGCCCGGCGGCATATTCAAGCGTCAGCGTGCGCGGATTATACAGCAGCACCCCAGCCGCATCCATCCCCAGGTAGGAGATGGTTTGTGCCAGGAGCGCATCCAGCGAAAAACGCAGATCCAGGCTGGTGGTGATGATCCGGTCAATGGTTTGCAATGCCTGCACTTGCTCCAGACGGTGGCGGGTCTCTTCATGCAGCGCGATGCGCAGCAGTGCGTTTGCCAGCATATCCGCCACCGAGGTCAGCAGGCAAACATCGTATATTGTTAACGGGCGTCGTGAGCCAATCCATAACAGAGCGGTGATCTGGTCTTCGGTGCGCAGTGGTACGCCTGCGATGGCTGTGCAATCGCTCAGCACGCTGGGAACAAACAGGCGCTTATCTTCATGAGCCCTGTTGTTCCAGTAAGGCTTTCCACTTTGCAGTACCTCCGCGCTCAATCCTTCCCCGGCGGGAATGATCGTTCCGACCAACGATCGCCAGATACCGATGGTGTGCTCTGCGATCACATTTCCGGAATTTGGATCGACCACTTCGAAGGCAGCCCCTTCGGTGCGCATCTGGACAATCAATTCTTCCAATAGTTTCTGGATCATGTCTGCGCGGGTGGCTGCCGTGCGCAGGTTTGCGCTCAGGCTGGCAACCAGTTCCAATTCGCGCAGCCGCTGCTGGGTTTCCTCAAACAGGCGCGCGCTGGCAACCGTGGTGGAAAATTGAGCTGCCAGCGTTTCGAGCAGATTGCGGTGACCATCATGATAGGCATTCGGCTGGTAGGTTTGCGCCGAGATCATCCCGAACACGTGTTCGCCCTGGCGCAGCGGCACAGCCAGCACCGAGCGAACGCTCTGCGGATCGCCAAAGTGAATCGACTCGGTTTGCGAGTGCAACAGATCAGTGATGAAAAGCGTTTCGCCTTTTTCGAAAACCTGTCCGCTTAAGCCGGCACCGCGCGGAATGCGCATTCCCGGATGCCGCCCGCTGCGGTCGTACAGATAGACTGCATCGTAATCCTCCGAAATCGGGTCCTCCAGCACAATGACAAAGGCTTCGCACGGCATTACTCTGGAAATTGCCTGGTGGATGGCAACATAGATCGCGTCGGTATCCAGCCCGGTGGTCAACAGCGTCTGGCTGGCGGTGTGCAGCACGCTCAATTCGTCCAATCGCTGGCGGGTGCGCTCATCCAGCCGGGCACGCTGCAGCGCGTTGCCTGCCATATCGGCGATGGATTCCAGCAGACGCTTTTCCGCCTCATTGGGGTTATAGATACGGTCGTACCAGATATTCATTACGCCGATAATTTGCTCGCCAGCCCGCAACGGCAGCGAAATACCGCTGTACAGCGGCTCAAGCAGCTTGCCCTCGCCGGGTTTGATGACGGTGATGGGGTCGCTGCGCCAGTCGGCAAAGGTGTAGATTTCGCCGCTTGCCCCAACGTGACCGGTCACGCCTTCGCCCGGCGAATGGCGAAAGACCTGATCGATGCCGTTTACCCACTCGCCGTTGGTGTTGAACCAGCCGTGCGCTACCAGGTCGCCGCTGTTTTCTTCCAGCAGGTAAATCCAACCGGCGGCTGCGCCGACCGCATGGACGGTGTTCTCGATGAACACATGGGTCATCGCATCGATGGTGCGGGCTTGTGAAAGGGCTGAAGAAACCTGCTGGAGGATTTGCAATTCGCGCAGACGTTGTTCGGTTTCCTCGAACAGGCGGGTGCGTTCGATGACCAGCGCGGCGGTGGCGCTGAAACTGGTCAAGACCTGCAGGTCTTTCTCGCTGAAAGCGCCGGTGCGGGCAGTGTTGTCCAATGTCAGGACGCCGATCGGCTTGCCCTTGACGGTCAGAGGGGTGGCAATGGCGCTTTGTATGGCGAGGATTTCCTCGATCTCCCCTTCGTATCGGATCGGCGATGGGACGCGTGCATCCGATATGTTCAATGGGCGGCATTCGTGAAATGCGAGGGCAGAATACCCCGAACTGGGTGGAAAGCTGGTGGTGTACACACGCGGATCGGTGTAGCCAATCAGTGCCCGAATGTGCAGGTTGCCTTGCTCATCTGCCAGCAGGATGGAACCTTTGTGCGCTTCGGGAATGGCGTGGCTTATGGCATGCAGCAATCGTTCGAGCAATGTCTGTAAATCCAGGTCTTCCTCCAGCACCTGGCTGATCATTGCCTGGGCTTCTAAAGCCAGCTTCTGATAAACCTCTTCGGTGATATCCGTTGCGGCGCCAATGATACGCGCCACCCGGTTTTTCGCGGTGTCCCATTGGGGATGACCAAAATCTTTGATCCAGCGGATCGAGCCGTCTTTGCGGATCAGGCGGAATTTGGAGATGTCTCTCTCGCCAGCCATCAACTTGCGTTTGCGTTCCAGCGCCAGGGGAAAGTCATCCGGGTGAATTAATTTTTCCCAACCGCCGCGCGCTTCAGATTCTTCCACCGTGAAGCCGGTGAGGTTAGAAAAGTCCCCCGCCAGCCATTCCAGCATGCAAACGTCATCATCGTTGATTCGAAAGGCGTAGGTGTAATCCGATACCATTTCAGAAATGATGCGGTATCGTTCCTCGTTCTGTTGCAGCGTTTCATCCTCCCGCCGGTGATCGGTGACATCCTCGATAGCGAGCAGAAAAAAGCCAGTTGGGGCTCCCTCCTGCAGAATTGGGCGGGCATTGAGCAGCAGGCTGCGCCTGCCAATGGTGGGAAAAACGAGCTCAACCGGGTAATCGTTGAGTGGCTCGCCCTGCGCACGCAGCGCTTCGAACTGGCGGCGTAATTTGGGTTTGTCCCACTCGCCGTTATTCAGCTCGTACAGGCGATGCTGTTGGATGTCTGCCGGGGCAGCCTGGAAGGCGTGGTAATAAGCCGGGTTGGCGCTTGCCACGCGCAATTCGCTGTCCAGGATGATCAACGGTTGGCGGATGGTCTCGAAGATGCCGCTCAGGAACCTGCTGCCCTGCAGTGATTTGGCTTCATCGAACGGCTTTTGCGGCGTTTTTGAATTTGATGGTGTGTCCGTTTCCTGGCTCATACGCATCTCCCTGATGGCGGCCCCTGTTCAGGCGCTGGTACGCTGCGTCGATAAAAAAAAATCGCCGGGTATCGTGTTGAATGTTGCTTTGTGCTACCGCTGCAGGCGCGCCCCTTATTCTGCGCTTGATGACCATAATTTAGTACAATGTGCTTGCTTATAAAGATACCACAAAAACGAGCCAACACAATACATCTGACGCAGATTACAACGATATTGGTTGTGGTTTTCCGTGCTGAGCAGCGTAATTGCGCCGCATCATCCCGCTGGCAGGCTGCATGCCCAGCCGGGCGTAGAAAGTTTGCAGCGGCGGGTCGCATAGCAGGTCAACCATGTACAACCCTTCCAGGCGGGCAAGCATTTCCTGCACCAGCCGCGAGCCAATGCCCTGCCCGCGGTATTCGGGCAGCACTTCCAGCAGCGGGATATAAGCGCTCAACACACCATCGCTCAAGGCGTTGATGAATCCTACCACCTTTCCATGCGATTCTGCTACTGCCAGCACCAGCGCGGCACTGTTTTTCAGCAGGCACAGGTGGGTTTCCGGTGAGGGCGGATTTTTCCAGCCTTCGAAGAAGCCGGTCAACTGTGCGGCGGTAACCCCGCTCAGATCATATTGGTATTGGATCATTTCAAGCCCTCCCAGGATGAGTAACGGGCAACCAACGGCGACCAGTCGCAAACGAAGATTGTGCGCGCCGTGTCCAGCCCGACCGGCTGATTCAGGCAATGCTGCTGGAAAGTGGGGTTGAGATACAATTGCCCGCTGAAAGCAGCATCCCCGCTGGATATTTCGATCACGTCCTGTGCCGAGAGCGGCAATTTGAAGTTTGCCACAACCACGTCCGGTTTCAACCTGCCCAGTGAATAATCATAATCGAATTTGTTATGCCCCGGCTTCGTCCCGTCCGAAGTAACCGGCAGGCGGGCAATGTACGGGTCGGACTTGCCCAGCAGGTCGATGCCGTGGCGCTCGGAAAAATAAAACGGCGAACCAGCCCAGCTGTCAGCCACCCGCGCATCAGGCGGAGTGTTTTGCCGGATGAGCAGGGCGATCTTAATGTTTTCGTAGTCATTGCGGTTGGGAATCAGCAACTGGCTGTAACCGGGGAAGACCGCCGGAAGGCTCAACAGGCAGACTGCCCCGATTCCCATTCGCAGCCATGCGGCATTCAAGTCTGCCAGCCCCGGCAGGCGGGCGAGCCATGTGCCCAGCTGCTCCAGCGGCAGTGCCTGGATGCCTGCCAGCCCCAGCGCCATCAGCAGCGGAATGAGCGGAACGTAGAAACGGTAATTGGGGAAGGCATCCCCACCGGCGTAGGTGACGTATGCCATGAATGCCAGGCAGATGCCCAGCAGGAAAATGTTTTCGCGCCGCCGCGTGACCAGCACACCCGCCGCGGCGAACACAAACCACAGCGCATATTCGCGTAAAAACGCCAACGTGTACTGCCAACCGGCGGCAAACTGCCCGTCCCAGCCGGTTGTCTTCAGGTAGGCGGTGTTGGGCATCCATTCGCCGTAATACACAAGCCGAAAGATTTGCTGGGCAATCGGCAAGGTCAGCGCCAGGGCGGCAAACAGCACAACCCGCCCGCGCCGCCGGTTCAACAACAACGCCAACACAATCAACGCCAGAGAGAGCAGCAACGCATCTGCGCGCACCAGCGCAAGCAGCCCCACCAGCGCAAAGGTGAGCGGGTTGACCTGCTCGGTTTGGGCTTCGCGTACAATGCGGTAGGCTGCAAGCAGAAACAACAGGCTGAGCAGAGCAGTCTCGAACCCTTTGGTTGTCCAGTCCACCACGCTGCGATTGAGCGTATAGCCTGCCAGTAGTGCAGCGAGTCCCAATCCACGCACGTTCAGCACGCCAGCCAGCCGCGCCAGCACCGGAATGTGTGCCAGTCCGAGCAGCAGATTGGCGAGCAGGATAACCAATGCCGTGCGGGAAAGTGGCAGCGGCAGCATGTGCGCCAATGCCATCAACAATGTCCACAACAAATTGGAATACCCCTCCACCTGCTCACCGGGATTCCATACCAGCCCATGACCCTGTGCCAGGTTGTGCGCGTAGCGCATCGAGATCATTGCATCGTCGCCCAGCCACCAGTAGCGCTCCCCGCCAATCACGGTTGACTGACCGAACAGCACCACTGGCAGCCATAGGATGACAATCAAGAGTAGCGCGGCGCGGATGGCGATGTTTGTCTGGCGTGCCAGCCCGGCAATCTGTGCGCGGCGTGGCAACGCCAGCCAGCCCACTGCCAGAATTGCCAACCCGCTCAACCACAACTCCACCCCCAGGGCGTGCATTTTGACCAGCCAGTCCGGAGTTGGCGGCGCGCCGGTCCAGGAGCTTAACAGGTCGAACATGAACACGTCGGCTGCCCCGCCAATCGACATCAGCACGCCTAGCCCAATCAGCACCAGGCTGACGGTCAGAACGACGGCTTTGGCGGCTGTTATCCACAACTTGCGTTTGAAAAGCATCCCCGAAACTCTCGCTTGAAATGATATTTAGCCTGTCCTCTGCGGTTTGGCGGACACCCGTTTGGTCATCAGAATATCCGGTTTACCAA
Organism: Bellilinea sp.; assembly: GCA_034411135.1. Lineage (GTDB taxonomy): Bacteria > Chloroflexota > Anaerolineae > Anaerolineales > Anaerolineaceae > Bellilinea. The sequence continues at coordinate 16,814 of DAOUMN010000034.1, read as the reverse complement.
AACCGTTGGCGTCGGGGATTACCCCCACCACGCTGAACCCTGCCTTGCGGTAGAACTCGAACGGGTGCCCGCCCAGGTTGCACAGGCTGGCAAGCGCCTCCAGCGGGTTGGGATACAGATCGATTCCGCCCAGCGATGTGCGCTGGTTTTCATCGTCCGTGCCGAGAAAGATCGTCCCGCCGCCGCGCTGGCGTACCTGTTCCTCAAAGTCCGCTACAAGCGCCCGCCCAATGCCCTTGCCGCGCTGCTCAACCGCCACCACCAGTGGGTGCAACTCCCACACCTGACCATCATAGAGCGGCGCACCGGCAATCCAGCCAATGACGGTTCCGTCCGCTGCCCGCGCCACGCGGCTGATCCTGCCCGGATTGAGCGATTCGTGAATCTCCTCCAATGCATCCTGCACATTCTGCCAGTCCTGGCTGCCACTGCTGGCAAAGCCTGCCTGCAGCAGCGCCGCTGTCTGCTGGATGGCGCGTTTATCCACGGGGTCGAGGTCGCCGATTTGCATGCTCTGATCAGCCTTTGACATAGGATAATTTTTCGGCAATCAGCCCGCCGTGCAGGCGGTAGATGTCCACCCCGCGCACGCGGCTCATCTGCCCGGAGGCATTGCGCCAGTGATACGTCCAGCGCATGACGCAGCGCTCGCCGACGGCAAACATTTCCTCGATCTCGATGCGCTGATCGCGCGCAGCGCGAAAAAAGTCACTCCAGAAGGCGCGCAGCGTGGCTTTGCCTGTGTAGCGCGTCCCGTCTGGGGCGGGAGCGGTGTTTTCGAAAACGCTGTCTTCGGTCAGCAGTTCCAGCATACCGTCCACGTCATGGTCGTTAAGCGCCTGGTTGAACATTCGAACTATTTGAAGGGCGTTTTCGCTAACCATCGCAAACCTCGCTAATCCTCAACGGACACGGAGCGCGCCTTATATCCGCTGGGCAATCGCCGCAGCAATTTGGATCATCAACGCACGGTCGCGCTGCGGGTCGAACGGCACCGCGTACTGCTGTTCGGGTGGGTAGAAGAAGGGTGGACGCGTGCGCAGGGCATCCGGTTCCGACAGGTAACGCGGGAAGATATGCGCGTGCAATGCCGGATCGGAATTGCCAAGGATCTCGTAGTTGATACGATACGCGCCCGTCACCTCAAGCAGCGCATCGCCGATAATACTCATATCCAGCAGGTAACGCATCCGCGCGGGATGGTCGAGCGCGTTCAAGTCTTCAACCACCGGGTCTGGCAGGAGCAGGGAATAACCACACAGAAATTGCGCATCGCCCAGCGCTGCCCAGCCAGACGGCATCCGGCAAATGATGGTTGGATTTTGTCCTGCCTGGGCGGCGGCGACCCGTTGGTGGATTAACGTTTGCATGGTGATCTTTCTTCTGATTTTGAAGCCGCGGAGAAGTTTGGCAGCCGTGATAGTATTATACCGGCATTGAGCGCCACGGCTGCGGCATTTGGAAAGCCAAACCCCGCAGCGCCGACTCATGCCGGGCAGATGCCTAGTTTTCCGGGGTTAGCCACGCCACACAATTACGCCCGCGTGCCTTGGCTTCGTACTGCGCCCGGTCGGCGCTTTTTAGCAGATCGTCAATGGTTTCTCCCTCGCACGGCACAGTCGAATGAACGCCGAAACTGGCGGTGATCGTCAACGGTTCTTGACTGGCGCGGATATCCGCACTGGCGAGCGCCTGTTTGAGGCGACCGGCAATATGGATGGTGCCGTTCAGGTCGGCGCCGGGCAGAAAGACAACGAATTCTTCCCCGCCGTAACGCCCAAGGATATCCACGCTCCGCACGCCATGGCGAAAACAATCCGCCACGCGGCGCAGCACGTCATCCCCCGCCTGGTGACCGAATCGATCGTTGACGGTCTTAAAGTGATCCAGGTCGATCAGGATCACCCCCAGCGGCATGCCAGTGCGCTGCGCCAGATCTACCTGGTGGGAGCCAAGTTCCATCAGGTGGCGGCGGTTCAAAATGCCGGTGAGTTCGTCGGTGTTTGCCTGGTGGTGTAGCTGACGCACCAGACCGGTGGTCTCGCTCACATCGCTAATTAAGATGGCAATTCCGCCGCTGCCAGAGAACGGGTCGGAGATCGTGTAGGCGCGGGCATTGTAATAGCATGCCTTACCGTAGGGGTGGTCAACGGTAAAGCCGACATTTTCGTTGCTGCCGTCCAGCAGCGGGCTGAGGTTGAGCACCAGCGGGTTATCCGGCGGCAGGCGTTGACCGATCTTAAGTTCCTCCGCGCCGGGCAGCAGCCGTGCGGCTTTGTTCAGATCATGCAGCTGCCCCAGGCGGTCGACCACCAGAAAGCCCTCCCGAACCGAATCGATTGCCATTTCGCGTGCGGCGGGGACGATTTCGAACAAGCCCAGTTTGAACAGCGCGACCGCAAAGACACACACCGAAAGGGCAAGGGCAAATGGAGCGGCGTCAATATTGCCGGGAATCAAGTTGTTGAAGTACAAAAAACCTTCTACGACCGGAATCAACGAACCAATTGCTACAGCAACTGCCTGGCGGCGGCGTTTCTTCTCCGAACGCACGGCGTTGATAAAGAACAGGATCACCGCAAGGGTTGCCGCGGTCATCAGGTAGGTGATCTGAATGTTGTACCAGGGTCCACGCTCGAAGGTCAACACGGCGAAAAATTCGCCTTGTACGACCTGCGGATTAACATAATACAGATTGTGTTGTTCGATTGTGAAGACCAATCCCAGGGTGATTAGCGGAATGACCAACAGCAGGGCAATTACGTGCGCGGGCAGCCGTTTTTGACGCACGAAAGTCAGCGCGAACATCAGTATCAGCGCAGGCAAGAACGCCAGCCCAAGATATTCGATGCGGATGGCTTCCAGTGCCCCTTTCAGGTCAATGCGGGTGATTTCGATGGCATAGCCGAGTGTGTAGAGCGCAATTGCCAGGGAGAGCAGCGAAAATTCGCGCGCTGCCGGAACGCGGTGGCGCAATTGCGCCCAGGCAGCCATGTAGACCAGGATCATGCCGGAAATCCCCAGCAAAATGATGAGAACAGTTGGCGCTTGCTGCATAACGGCTTAACTCGATAGCCCGTGACCCGAAAACTTGCAAGTGCTGATGAATATGATTACACGGTGAGTAAATTATATGCACGATGCGGCAGCGAAATGAATAAAAATTTCGTTAATATAAACCGTTTTTTTACTTAACGGTATCGACAGCAGCCAAGCCAGGTAGTAATGCCAGAAACCCTCCGTTTAAGGCAGAATGTTGCCTGCTGACAGGTAGATTTCGTACCATTCTTCGCGGGTCAGGAACACATCGGCTGCTTTGACGCAATCGCGCAGCCGTTCGATATTCATCGTGCCGGTCACCGGCTGCATGTTTGCCGGGTGGCGCAGCAGCCAGGCGATGGCGATGGTTGTATTCGTTACCGCGTAGCGGGCGGCAATTTCGTCGATGCTGGCGTTTAGAGCAGGAAACTTATCGCTTCCCAGGAAGACCCCTTCGAAAAAGCCGTACAAGAACGGTGACCACGGCTGGATGGTGATTTCGTGCAGACGGCAGTAATCCAGAATGCTCCCGTCGCGGTCTATGCCCGCTGGGGTTTCCATGTTGACCTGCATGCCGTTGGAGATCATATTGGCATGAGTGATGCTCAATTGCAGCTGGTTGGCAAGGATGGGCTGGCGGACGAACTTTTTGAGCAGCTCGATCTGCATCGGTTTCTGGTTGGACACGCCGAAATGCCGCACCTTGCCGCTGGATTCGAGAATATCGAACGCCTCGGCGACTTCCTCCGGCTCGACCAGCGCATCCGGGCGGTGCAGCAGCAGTACGTCCAGGTAGTCTGTGCGCAGGCGCTTCAGGCTGCCGTCCACCGCGTTGAGAATATGATCTTTGGAAAAGTCGTAGCGGTTTTCGCGAATTCCGCATTTCGACTGCAGAAGCACCCTATCGCGCACTGCGGGGTTCATCCCAATAGCGCGTGCAAAAATCTCCTCGCACGCTCCGCCGCCGTAGATATCTGCATGGTCGAAAAAGTTTGCCCCCAGTTCAAGCGCCGTTTTAACAAACCGTTCGGCTTGGGCGGCATCCAGCCGGTCGATGCGCATACAACCCACCGCCACTACCGGAACCTGCAGATTGCTGATACCTAGTTTGATCGTTCGCATGATTCCTTGCCTCCTATGAAAATAAATGGAACGATGATTGGAAAGGTGAAATCCGTATCCATCCGGTGCGTCCTTCGGTAAAATCATAACACAATCTGCTCAATGCGGACTGGAGCCCTGCCTCGGTGCGAAAAAGCCAGCCGGGTTGTGACGTGCATGGACTGAGCAGGCGGCTTAAGAGCTCTCCTCACCATTATTTTCGTGTGTCTCCTGCGTTCAGGAACGACCTCTACAGGCATATTTCGGTTACAATTTCAGCGAGGCAGCCATGACCAGTGAAGTGAATAAAATCATCTATTCCATGATCGGCGTGAGCAAGTTCTACGATAAAAAGCCGGTTTTGCAGGATATTTACATTTCGTATTTTTATGGCGCCAAAATCGGCGTGATTGGATTGAATGGTGCCGGCAAGAGCAGCCTGCTGCGTATTCTTGCCGGGGTTGATCGTGATTTCAATGGCGAAACGGTGCTTGCTCCGGGTTACACCATTGGCTACCTGCCTCAGGAGCCCGTGCTGGACGAAACTCGCACCGTGCGCGAAATTGTTGCCGAAGGTGCTCAACGTGCTTTCGATTTGCTGCGGCGTTTCAACGAAATCAGTGACCGCTTTGCCGAACCGCTTGATCCCGATGCGCTTGACGCACTGATCCAGGAACAGGGCGAAGTGCAGGAGCAGATCGACCACCTGGACGCCTGGGATATTGACGCCCGCCTGGAAATGGCAATGGAAGCCTTGCGTTGCCCGCCGCCAGAAACCCCGGTGCGGGTCCTTTCCGGCGGCGAGCGCCGCCGAGTCGCGCTTTGCCGACTGCTGTTACAAAAACCGGATATCCTCCTGCTTGACGAGCCGACCAACCACCTCGACGCGGAGACGGTTGCCTGGCTCGAACGTCACCTGCAGCAATACCCTGGCACGGTGATCGCCGTCACGCACGACCGCTACTTCCTCGACAACGTGGCGGGCTGGATCCTCGAACTCGACCGCGGGCGCGGAATCCCCTACAAGGGCAATTATTCCGGCTGGCTGGAACAGAAAAAAGCCCGTCTGCAGAACGAAGAAAAAGCCGAATCGGAACGTATTCGCACCCTGGAGCGCGAACTGGAGTGGGTGCGCATGGCGCCGCGCGCCCGGCACGCCAAATCCAAAGCCCGCATCCAGGCTTACGAGCGCCTGCTTGGGCAGGAAACCGAATCGTTGGCGCGCGACCTGGAAATTTACATTCCCCCCGGGCAGCGCCTGGGCAACCTCGTCATCGAAGCCGATCATGTCAGCAAAGCCTACGGCGAGCGTTTGCTCATCGAGGATATGTCATTCTCGCTGCCCGCTGGTGGAATCATCGGTGTGATCGGCGCCAACGGTGCTGGTAAGACCACCCTGCTGCGCATGATCACCGGGCAGGAGCAGCCCGACTCGGGCAGCATTCGCATTGGCGAGACGGTTCAATTAGCCTACGTGGATCAATCCCGCGACGTGCTCGATCCCGAAAAAACTGTGTGGCAGATGATCTCGGATGGGCAGGAGATGCTGCGCCTGGGCAGCCGTGAGGTTAATTCACGCGCCTACGTTGCCCGTTTCAACTTCACCGGCAGCGATCAGCAAAAAAAGGTGGCTGCCTTGTCCGGCGGCGAGCGCAACCGCGTCCACCTTGCGCGTATCCTCAAGCAAGGCGCCAATGTCCTCCTGCTCGATGAGCCCACCAATGACCTGGATGTCAACACCCTGCGCGCGCTGGAAGATGCTCTGCTCAACTTCGGCGGCTGCGCGCTGGTTGTCTCGCATGACCGCTGGTTTCTCGACCGCATCGCCACGCACATACTTGCCTTCGAGGGCGATAGCCGGGTGGTCTTTTACGATGGCAATTACACCCAGTACGAAGCCGACCGCCGCGCACGGCTGGGGATTGCCGCCGACCAGCCCCACCGCATCACCTACCGCAAGCTGACCCGTTAGCGCTTCTTAGCCGCTGTAGGCGCGCACGCAATTGCGCCCGCTGTTCTTTGCCGCGTACAGCGCCTGATCCGCCTGGCGGAGCAGGTCTTTGAAGGTGCGCGGGAAGTGGGGCAGGGTTGCCGTGGTCACTCCCAGGCTGATGGTTACGTTTAATTGAGTATTGCCGATGCGCACCGGCGATTCGGATACCGCCGCGCGCACACGTTCCGCTGCGTTCAAGCCCTGTTCCAGGGTCATTCCCGGCATGAGGATGCTGAATTCCTCGCCGCCGTAGCGCGCCAGTGAGTCGCTGTCGCGCAGGCGGTGGCGGATGCGTTCCACCAGCACTGCCAGCACCTGATCGCCAACCAGATGACCGTACTGGTCGTTGATTTCCTTGAAATTATCCAGGTCGAACATAATCACCGTCAACGGCTGGCCGTTTTTGCGCGCTTCCTGGAAGGCTGCCTGCCCGGTATCGAACAGCGCGCGGCGATTCAGGCTGCGGGTGAGCGAATCGGTGCGGGCAAGCTTTTCCAGCCTTACCTGGTTGCGCTGCTGTTCCTCGACCTTGCGCTGCAGTTCGAAGGCTTTCTGCTGGAAGGCGGCTGCCTCGCGGCGCAGTGTTTCCAACTGGTGCAGTACCTGCATGCGGCGGATGCGCCGGTCGGTTTCCTGGTCGTTCATTGCCTGAGCGAGGGAGTGGTAGCTTTTGAACATCTCCAGCGCGGCGGCTGGCTGTCCCTTTTTCTCGTACAGGTCAGAAAGCGCGCGGTAAGATTCCATTAATTGCTGCTGGCGGCGGGTCTGGCGTGCCAGCGCCAGCGCTTCCTGCAGTGCGGCTTCGGCAGCATCCATGTGACCGCGCTCGGTGTGCAGCTTGCCCAGGTTGAGCAACGTAATGGTCGTCTCGGCGTGGAAGTTGTAGCGCCGCGATACTTGCAGCGCACTCTGGTAGGCGGCGATTGCCGCGCTGTCGTCGCCGAGCGCCAGGTAGATTTCCCCGCTGTTGTTCAGGTAGGCTGCCAGGTCCTGCCAGGCTTGGATCTGCTCGGAAATGTGGATGGCTTCGTTCTCGTACTGTAGCGCTTGCTGCGGATCACCGGTGTGCAGGTAAGCCATGCCCAGGCTGTCTAATGCCCAGCCCAGGCGCATCGGCTCATTGAATTCGCGCAGTGTTTGGATGGCATCGTGCAGGTGCGGAATAGCCAGTTCCGGCTGTCCGATCATTACATAGGTGTAGCAAATATCATTGGTGATCTCGGCGCTGAGCATGCGCTCTCCCATTGCCTGGGCTTTTTTGAGCGATTCGAACAAATGCTCCAGTGCGTCGGCGTATTCGCCCATGTGGGCGTAAGCCACGCCAATGTACGAGCGAGCCACAATTGCATCCCGCTGGCGAGATAGATCCTGAAACTGGCGCAGCGCCTGGTTGAAGTCTGTCAGCGCTTCATCGTAGGCGGCGTTTTTCATATGCAGCCTGCCGCGGGTAACCCGGCACTCTGCCAGTGCTTGTTGGATTTGCGCATTCTCCTGGCTGTGAGCCTCGCCCAGGCGCATGGCGGCGTAGATGATTTTCAACCCTTCCGCCGGATCGGCGTCCAGCAAGTCCAGCGCCTGTTGGTTCAGGCGCTGCAACTCGGCGAACAGTTCAAGCGTGGGAAGGGGAGTTTCGGCATTCATGGAATCGGTTAATCCAAATCCCGCTCCGGCAGCTGTGCCGGGCGGAATGATTTTGGCATGGCGTAAAGATCAACGGACTGGGAAACGGCTGAAACAGCCTAACTATACCATAAAATTACCGCCCCGCTGGCTGCAAAAAATCTGCCGCGCAACCAGGGGCGGCTGTACGGCAGTGGGTAAATCAACACGGACTTGTTGAGCACGGCGGATCAAGGGCTCAGGGTCCCTGCCAGCCTGCCAGCTGCGCCAGCAAAATCCAGACTGCCTTGGCAAGCCGCAGTTTGCCGCCTGAAACGCTGCCCAGGTGCCCGCCAGCCGATTCGGTGGTGTACTCGCGGCAAATGATCTGGTAACCCTGACTGTTGCGGCATTCATTGCCTTCCGGGGTGTGGCTGAGGATGTCCGCTACGTCGATGAGGATCTTGTTGTTGTTGCGCGCGAACTGGCGCATCTGGTTATTGAAGCTTTCGGACTGGCTGGTGCCAATCGTGCGCGCCAGCGAAGTGGTCCAATAAACAAATACCTTGTTGGGGTAACGGGATTCCAGTTCGAGAATGTCGTAAATGTTGTAGCCGTTGTAATTGGGGTCGAAGTATACCTGGTCGATGTTCGAACTCGTACCCACGTGCAGGTAATTGTGCTTCAGGGTGATGATGTCCCAGTTGCTGGCTTCCGACGGGTAAGTGGTGACAAAGTATTCCAGTTGGCCGTACCAGGTGCCGCTGTAAGGCAGTTCTTCGGGGACATCGCCCATGAAGTTAAAGCGGATGTTGCTGTTGTTGTTCCCGCCGGGGAACTGGATCACCGCGGGAATGTTGGTGTCACTGGTGGTAAAGGTCTTCCAGGTGGTCAGGGATGAGTCGGTGTAATGCCGGCGACAGCCGCTGACACTGGCGCCCCAGTTGGGCGCTGCCAGGCAGCTTAGGGCTTCATTTATATTTTGTCCGACACTGCTGTCGATAAAGTAAAAGCGGATCTGCTCGGCGGCGCGCAGGTACTGGGCGGGAATCTGGTCGTAGAGCGGCAGGGTGGTGTGATCGATGATGTTGCCCAACTGCGGGTTGGGGATGATGGTCGGGCGCGGGGTGGGGTTGGGGGTTGGTCGGGTGCTAGACCCGTTGCTGACCAGCGGCAGGAAAACGACTCCGTTGTCCTGCGGGGTGACCGGCGGTTCGGTCTGTGCCAGTGCTTTAAGCGGAAAAACCGCTGTAGCCAGTAGGATGAGCGCTAAGATCCCCCACGGCGCAATGCGGTTAATTTTCATTGACTAAGTATCTCCATGTTGTATAGATTGTGCCAGCCCATTGTAGCAGAAAAAACCGTAAAAGCGCTATTTTTACGGTTTTTGTTGGTTGATTGAAAGGCGTAGCTTTGCCGAACTCAGGGCGTTTTTCCATCCCACCCGGCGATCTGTGCGAGCATGACCCACATGGCTTTGGCAGCTTGCAGTTTACCCGCCGAAACATTGCCCAGGTGTCCGCCGCTGCTTTCGGTGGTGTATTCGCAGCAGATCACCGGTAGCCCATCCTGGTTGATGCAGGCGTTGCCTTCGGGAGTGTGGCTAAGGATATCCGCCAGGTCGAAGAGGATACGGTTGTTTTCCTTTGCCCAGGCGCGCATCTGGTCGTTGAAACGCTGCGAAACCTGGGTGCCGATGGTGCGCGCCAGGGAAGATGTCCAGTAGATGAAGGTCTTGTCGGGGTATTGTTCTTCCAGAGCGAGCAGATCGACCAGGTTGTAACCGTCGTAATCGGGGTCGAAAAAGGCATCGGCAATGATCGAATCTTCGTTGACTTGCAGGTAATTGTGCCCGTAGGTGACGATCTGGCGGTCGGTGTAGGTGGGAAAATTGTCCACGAAGAACTTGACCTCGTCGAACCAGTAATCTCCCTGGCTGAAGGCGTATTCAATGTTGCTGCGGTCGTTGCCGCCGGGAAACTGGATCGGTTGCGGGATGGTGCCATCCCGCCCGGTATAGGTTTTAACCTGGTTGGACTGCGGGTCGGGGTTGCACACCACCTGGCTGCTGAAGTAGCGCCGGCAGTGCGATGGGCTTTGCGCCCACGATGGCGATGCCAGGCAGTCCAGCCCGCCGCTGATGTTCCAGCCCACGCTGCGGTCGAAGAAGACCATGCGGATTTTCTCGGCTTCGCGCAGGTAACGTTCGGGGATCTGATCATACAGGGCGATGCTGGTGTGATCGATGATGTTGATCGGGATCGGGGGGCTTGGCAGCGGACGGGAGAGCAGCGCCGCGGGCGGCGCGCTGGTGGGTGAAGGCAAAGGTTCGGCTGGCGTGGTTGCTGCTGGTGCGCTGGTTGGCGTGCTTTCCACCGGCATCGGGCTGGTTGGAGAGGCAGGCGGCGGCTCGCTGGGCGGGACTGTCGCGGGTGGATTTTGCTCATTTTCAACGGTGCGGGTGGGGGGTGTCTGCTGCGGGGCAGGGCTTTGTGGCAGATTCTGGCGGGCGAGCACGAAGACGAGCGCCACGCTCAACACCACCACCAGCGCCCAGGGCAGGATTCGGCTGGTTTTCATCGGATTACCTCCAGAATTATTGACCAATAGAGTAAATCTATCCGATTATGTGCGTTTGTCAAGAGGGGTTTTTAACCCGCGTCAGCCAGCCGTTCGGCGATCTGTCGGTCTATTTTGCCCATCGGGTAGGCAGATAACTGCCGCGGGTGTGCCCATTCGAGCGCATCCACCTGCAGGGCTTGCGGTTCGCCCTCCAGCAAGTGGCAGGTAAACGCGTGCAGAGTCACCTTGAAGTGGCTGTAGGCGTGCTGGTAAACCCCCAGCGGGCTGCCCACGGCGATTTCCACCCCCAGTTCCTCGCGGATTTCGCGCTGCAGGCAGTCTGGCAGCGTTTCTCCGGCTTCTTGTTTGCCGCCGGGGAATTCCCACAGCCCGCCCAGCAGGCCGTTGGACGGGCGGCGGGTGATCAGCACCTGGCTTCCGCGCTGGATGACCGCCGCTGCAACAGTGATGTGCGGGACTGGCGCGCGGCGCGGCAGCAGCGGGCGTTGCTCCTGTACCCCCAGCGCCCGGGCACGGCAACCGTCAGACAGCGGACATTCGGCGCAGCGCGGGCGGCGCGGTGTGCACAGCGTGGCGCCCAGGTCCATCAGCGCCTGGTTGAAATCTCCCGCCTGACCAACCGGCAGATGGGCGCGCAGAAGCCCGGCGATGCGCCGCTCACCTTGTGACGAGCGGGCGGGCAGCGCAACGTCGAACAGGCGGGAAATCACCCGGCGCAAATTGCCGTCCAGGGCAATCTCATCCTGCCCAAAGGCAATCGCGGCAATTGCCCCGGCGGTATAGCGTCCGATGCCAGGCAGGCGCATCAAGCCTTCCAACGTGTCGGGCAGACTGCCACCGAACTGCTCCACGACCATCTTTGCCGCGCGGTGCAGATTGCGCGCACGGCTGTAATAGCCCAGCCCTTCCCAGGCGGTCAGCACCTGCTGTTCGCTGGCTTGCGCCAGGTGAGCCAAACTGGGAAATTGCGCCATCCAGCGCTCAAAATAAGGGATGACAGTTTCCACGCGGGTTTGCTGCAACATGATCTCCGCCACCCAGATTGCGTACGGGTCGCGGCTGCCGCGCCAGGGAAGCCGGCGCTGGCTGCGCCGGTACCATTCCAGCAGGCGGTGCGGAAAATCAGAATTGAAATCCGCTGCGGGCTTCGACGATTTTGATCTGGTAGTTGCGCACATAATCCTGCAACTGGTTGTTCAGGCTTTTCCATTCGGACGAGTTGAGGATCTTGCGCGCCTGTGCCGGGTTGGGAACGACCGCGCCAACCAGAATTTGCGGCTGGTTGCCGAAAACGGTTGCCCAGGCGTCGCTCAATTCAAACCCCAGGCGTTGTACACCGGGGATAAATTCACGCACAACGAACTCGAAATACTCCTGCTCGCGGTCGGGGGCAATATCCCAGGACATGATCAGTTTAACGGACACGGGTTCTCTCCTCAATTGCGAACAGGATCCAGCACCACCACCTGGGTTTCTTCCGGCAGTGCGTTCACCGAAGTCACTTTAAGGGATGGTTGAGTGGCAACGGCGTTCAGCCCCATCTCTTTGAGGAATTTGTTGAGCGGATCGAGTTTGATGGTTGACTGCGGTGTCAGGTAATGCATGGGGATAACCAGGTTGGGTTCCAGCAGGCTGATAATCTCGGCAGCTTTGGCGGCGTTCAATCCGCTGCCGCCGCCGACCGGGGTGAGGACGACGTGCACCGGTCCCAGCGCTTCTACCTCGGTCTGAGTGGGAACGCGGTTGATCGCACCGAGGTGCAGGACGTTGATCCCGTTGTAATCGATCAGGTAGAGCGTATTGCGCGGCTCGTCCTGATTCTTGCGGGTGTGTCCATTGGTTTGCACGCCGGTGATGAACACACCGCCGATTTCGAATTCGCCCGGTCCGTTGATGGTGAAGGGGTCACCTTTAACCGCGGGCAGGTAGTTGTGCCCCGGTGCAGCGTGGCTAACGGTGACGATATCGGCTTTGAGTTTGAGCGGGTCGTGCCCCACTGCGCGGTGATCGTAAGGGTCGGTGACCACGGTTGCCAGGTTGCGCTCGGTGATTCGAAAACAGGAATGTCCATACCAGGTAATTTCCATGCAGCCTCCATAAAACTGATCTGATTATACTTGAAACTGGTCGGAATTTCCCGCCGTAGGCAGCCAGGACTTGATCAAAGGCGCGGCTGGCAGCAAGCGAACCGCCGCCCGATAAGCGGCGGGCGGCAGGGTGAACAGCGCAGGGAGGGGATGGCTGCCGGTCACGCCCAGCCGGCGGCACGCGCCAGCGCGGCGGTTAAAAACGTGACCAGGAACGCCATACCCAGGGTGATAACCACGCTCAATGCCGTCCACTTCTTCGATTTGGTTTCCTTATATATTGTCAGGATGGTGGTGGCGCACGGGTTGTGCAGCAAGGCGAACAGCATCAGGTTGACCGCCGTCAGCATTGTCCACCCGTGCTGACCAATCAGCAGGCTGCGAATGGCTTCGCTGCCGCCCGGTCCTTCGACCATCATCCCGGCACCCAGGTACATCATCATCATGGTCGGAACGACGATTTCATTGGCAGGAATGGCAATGATGTAGGCAAGCAGGATCACCCCATCCAGTCCGAGCAGATAACCGAATGGGTTCAGCCAGTCGGCTATGGCGCGGGCGAGGTTGGAATCGCCCAGGGGGATATTTGCCAGGACCCAGATGACCGCGCCAGCCGGTACGGCGGTCTGAATGGCACGCCACAGGACGAAGATGGTGCGGTCGATAATCGAGGTGTACAGAATGCGCCCGATGTTGGGGCGGCGGTAGGGTGGCAGTTCCAGGGTGAAAGCGGAAGCTTCACCAACCAGCACGGTTTTGGAAAGCAGCCAGGACATCAGAAAGGTGAAGCCCACACCGATCAGCACCACGCCGACCACTGCCCCGGCGGCGATGAAGGAAGTCAGCGCAGGCGGGAAGGCGGCGGCAACGAAGACGGTTGCCAGCATGATCAGGGTCGGGAAGCGCCCGTTGCAGGGGACGAAGTTGTTGGTCAAAATGGCGATCAGGCGCTCGCGTGGGGAGTCGATCACACGGGTCGAGATCACCCCGGCAGCGTTGCAGCCAAAACCCATTGCCATGCTCAGGGATTGCTTGCCGTGTGCCCCGGCTTTCTTGAACAGCCAGTCCAGGTTGAAGGCGACCCGCGGCAGGTAGCCCAGGTCTTCCAGGATGGTGAAGGCGGGGAAGAAGATCGCCATGGGCGGCAGCATGACGCTGACCACCCAGGCGAGCCCGCGGTAAGTGCCGTCCCAGATAAAGCCAGTCAGCCACCAGGGCATATTCAGACTGGTGAACAATGTCTGTCCCCAATCGCCTATGGCGAACAGGACGCTGGCAATCGCATCCGAGAAGACGTTAGCGCCGCTGACGGTCAGCCAGATGATGGCAGCCAGCAGCAGCAGCATGATCGGCAGCCCGGTCAGCGGCGAGGTGACCAGGCGGTCGATCTTCTGGTCGAGGTCATATTTCTTCTGGGCGCTGGTCTTTACCGCCCGGCGGGCAATGCGCTCCGCTTCGGCGTACAGTGATTTGACGATCTCGTCGCGAAAGCTGCTGCTCAGGCTGTTGCGCAGCACCTCGGCGCGGGCAAGAATTTCTTCCGGCTGCACCGCGGCGGGGTTTTCAGGCGAGGTTAGGGGCAGGTTGCTCATAGCCGTCCCTCCACGGAGATCTTGGCGCTGAATTGAACATCCTCGCGTTTTTGGCGGGCAACGATTTGCGCAAGTTCGCCGCTCAACAGGGCGCGCTGCACGCTGACGTCGCCATCCAGCAGGCGGATTGCCAGCCAGCGCGGGTTGGGAACGCCGGGGGCAATCTTTTCGATCCACGGGATCAATTCGTTGACGGCTTTCTGGAATTCCGGAGTGCCTTCCACGCGCAGCGGTTTGGTAGAAATTTTTCCCTCGATCACGTCGGCGATGGTGGAGAGCAAACCGGAGATGCCCTCGCCGCTGCGGGCAACCAGCGGGATTGCCGGCACGCCCAGGTCGCGGCTGAGCGAACGCGCATCGACTTCGATGCCCTTGCGGCGGGCTTCGTCCATCAGGTTGATCGCCACGACCACCTTGTTGGTGATTTCCATCACCTGAATGACCAGGTTAAGGTTGCGTTCCAGCGCGGTGGCATCGGTGACGACGATGGTGCAGTCAGGCTGCCCAAAGAGGATGAAATCGCGGGCGACCTCCTCATCTTGCGAGGCAGAGAGCAATGAGTAGGTGCCGGGCAGGTCGACCAGTTTGTACTTAACGCCGTTGAACTGAAAGCCGCCTTCGGCACGGGTGACAGTCTTGCCGGGCCAGTTGCCGGTGTGCTGCTTGAGTCCGGTCAGGGTGTTGAACAGGGTGGACTTGCCGGTATTGGGGTTGCCAGCCAGCGCGACCACCCGGTCGAAATCGCCGACCTTGATACCCATTTGTTCCAGGTGGGCATAGGCGGGGCAGGTTTCGCATTTTTCGGTGGGCAGGGAGAGCTTATTCATTGAGTCTCCAGATTATGCAGGGGACGGATCCAGATCTGGGCAGCCTGATCCTTGCGCAGGGCTATCAAGGTGCCGCGCACGCGGTAAGCGCGCGGGTCGGCGAAGAAATTTTTTAACTCCGGGTAAACCATCGCACCGGGGGTCAGTCCCAGGTCGAGGAAGCGGCGGCGGGTGAAACCTTGCACGGCATCGTCCAGACGGACGATTTCAGCCGGCTGGGCGAAGGGAAGTTCACTCAGGCGCATGGCGTCCTGCGGCACAGGGCTGCTTTCCGGCAGGGCTGCCACACTGATGTTGCTGGCGACTGCCGGGGCAAGGCGGTATTCGTTCTCGCCATCCGAGAGGATTAGCGAATGAGGGGTGCGTTCGACAACGTGAATAGTCTGTCCCAGTTGCAACCCGGCAGCCAGGATTTGTTCAAAGGCAAGCGCCGGTTCATCTTCGAGATGGATGATCCGGGCAGGCTTGCCGTGTTCCCAGCGGGTCAGCGGCACCCCTGCAGCCGCCGGCAGTGTGCCGCTGCGGCTGGGAATGAAATCGCCATGCGGGTCGCGGGCGGGGTGTCCCAGGGCGGCGTCCAGGTCATCGAGCTGCTGTTGGCTAAGGGTGTGCTCGCGGCGGTGCGCGGCGCGGTGAATCTGGTTGAGCGGCATGCGAGCTTCGTCTGCCAGGTAGCGTTCCCACAGGCGGTGGGCGCGGACGATGTGAATTGCCCAGCGCTCTCCCTCGGCGGTCAATTGCAGCTGTGCGCCACGGGTCACCAGCAAGCCCTGGGTCTCCATTTTTTGCACCAGGCGCATTACCTGATTGGCAGGGCTGCCCAGTGCGCCGCCGAGCGATTCGAGCGAGGCAAAGCGACCTTCGCTCTGACGGTCAAGCAGGTGCTTGAGCGAGTCTTCCACCTGTTCGCGTTCCAGCGCGGCGCGCCACTTGCGCAAGCGGGTAAACAGCCCGATACGGGGCAGAAAGATCAGGATCAAGAGAAAGATTGCTAAAAACAGCCAATACAGGGGTTGCATGGACTAGGTTTCCTCCAGGCGGTCAACGTAAATTTGTTCGCTAATAGCGGTGCCGAGCACCCAACTGGTACCCTGTTCGGGCAGGTGAATGGTGAGGTTGTGGTCGAATTCCGAAAATGCCTGTACGGTCAAGCGCACGCCGGGGATGATGCCCAACCCTTTCAGGTGGCGCAGCAAGGCGGGGTTGCTGGCTTTGACTCGCCGCACCACGGCAGCGGCGCCAATTTCCAGCGCAGGCAGCGGGAATTCCGGGTCGGAAGGCATGACCAGGTCGGTGGTGGGAATTGGATCGCCGTGCGGGTCGCGTGCAGGATGCCCGAGCGCGGCGGCAATGCGCTGCTCGAAGTCCTCCGAGATAACATGTTCCAGGCGGCAGGCTTCCTCGTGGACTTCGTCCCAGGAATAACCCAGCATTTCCACCAGGTAGGTTTCGATCAGGCGATGGTGGCGGATAACCTCCAGTGCGGCGCGCTCGCCAGCCGGAGTGAGGGTGACGCCGCGGTGCTTACTGTACTCCACAAGAGGCGACTGGATACCCGCCAGATGCTGGATCATGCCGGTCACCGAGGCGGGTTTGATGTTGAGCCGTTCCGCCAGGCTGGACGTGCTGGCGGGCTGACCGCTGCTGGTCAGTTCGTAGATCGTTTTCAGGTAATTTTCGATCGATTCGGTCAGGTCTGTTGGCATTGCAATTGCCTTTTTATTGTTATCCTAAAATAAAATTTAGGTAATCCTAAACACTATACCGGATTATTTTTTCAATGTCAAGCACCGATTTAGGCTGCAGCAGGGTGTGATTCGCCGGATTCATTGCGATTCCTCTTTGTAAACCTTGCCTTCACACTAACCCTCTGATATAATCTAGCGCGCTGTAGTGACCCTTAACAATTCAGGCCGACGTAGCTCAATCGGCAGAGCAACCGCCTTGTAAGTGGTAGGTTACGGGTTCGATTCCCGTCGTCGGCTCAGGTTGC
>DAOUMN010000033.1:0-86040 GCA_034411135.1 Bellilinea sp. | reverse complement strand
CGCGCCATTGTTAAATAATCGTTTTGTACTTAATGGGTTCCAATCCCCTCTCCACGACAAACACCATATCGATTTACTGAGTCTCACCAGGCGAGTATGGCGGGATCGATTAGAAAGCCGTTCGCTCGGCAACCTGGAACAGGAAATTCTTCACCTGCCCCGTGGGCAGGAGGAAATCCCCGGCTGGATGGTGCCAGAATTGTATTTCCAATACTTGCAAACCCGCAACGCCAGCCCATTATATGGTGTGTTTTACCACAACCAAATGGACATTCTCTCTCTCTCTGCAGTCTTCTTGCGCCTGGCGGAATTATTAAGAGATCCCCTCAACTCGGAAAATCCACAAAGTCTCGACACTGCTGCAATTGCCCGCTTGAGCGAAGAATTGGGAGAGTTTGATAAAGCCGTTGCTTTGTATGAAGCCAGCCTAAATATGGGGCTGCCACATGCGTTTTTTGTAAAAACCTTGTATCGCTTTGCCGATCTGTATCGCAAAGCAGGCAGAATGGAGGATGCACTGCGCCTGTGGAAGAAAGCCGCCGAGTTCGATGAAATCAACGCCTGCATCGAGATAGCCAAACACGCTGAACACCGTGAAAAACACCTGGACGAAGCCCTCCAATGGTCAAGCTTGGCGCTATCCCGACTTGAAACTTCCATCTTGCCAAAATACGTGAAGAAACAAAAGCAGGCTGAAATAGCTCATCGCATCGAGCGGCTTAAATCGAAAATCGACGGTGGACAAAATAGAGGATAAATTGAACCCTTCTATCTCCGAATCAACAAAACACTTGAAACAACTGGTGATACATCAGAAATCCGCTCATCTGTCCCCGCCAATACCTCATCCCCAACTTGAACATTTGTACGAAACCATTCGCGCCTATGATGAACACCTGAGTAACCTGGTTTTCCATGCTTTTCGTGGAGAAGGGAACTATTCATTATTTCCGGGCATGGACGATCTTCACAAAGCCGCCGCAGTAGTTGTTCAAACCAATGAACCACGCCTTCAACGCGTTGCCGGAGTATATCTTCGTTATCTGGACCAATTGGTTGAAATTGACACACTGGTTAAGCAAATCCTTGCGCCGGATGAATCTAAGGAGTCGTAGGATGTCAACCGATTTTGAGAAGGTTTATACCGCCTACGGGCAACTGGAAGCCGATATGGTACGTCTGATGTTGGAAGCGGCGGGTATTCAAGTCATCCTGCGCCGAGAAAGCGCAGGCGCTGTATACGGTCTTACGGTTGGACCTCTTGGCGAAGTCCTGCTTTACGTACGCAAAGATCAATTTGCCGAAGCAGCCGACTTAATTGAGGCAATGGACAAAGGGGAGTTGGAGCAGATAGATGACGAGGATACTCGCTATTCAGATGAATCCCTGACCTAAATCGGTTCGAGATTTTCTTTAACCTTTTGCTCAAAAAGTTCAGCAATATGTCGGGTAATCCGCCCTGGTTGACCGTTTCCTATTTGCGTATCATCAATTTGGGTAACAGGCAGCACACCTCGGCTGGTGCTGGAAATGAAAGCTTCTTCTACAGACCGCAATTCTTCAATTCGATAACCTTCCAACACCAATGGCAAGCCCAAATTATCAATAACATCGAGGATCAATTTTCGTGTAATTCCCGCCAGCACATTCCCTTCTGCAGTGTATATCACGCCACTCCGGATAGCGAAAAAATTACTGCTCAAACCTTCTAGAATTCGACCGTTCGAATCGACCATCAAGATTTCGTTAATCATGGAAGACAAGTTCGCGCGGATAGGGCTTGTTTTTTCAATGAAGCCACTCCATTTTGCTGCTGGTTGGTCGCGATTCATAACGATTGTTTTTGTTTGAACCCCATAACGGTAATCCTTTTCATCAGGCAACCTTAACGCTTCCAGCATTATGTACAGATATTCAAATTTTCTATCGATGATTGGAATGCACAGACGAATACGCAACTCATTTGCCGGAAACACAGCCACCAAACCACGCATTGCAATGCGAATGATTTCTCGCTCCAGCTTCATTGTGACACCAATGAGCTGAGCTGACTCTTCCAGCCGGTCGAAATGATCTTGTAATAATAAAACCGAAGTTTTCTGGTATGTTCGGAAGGTCGTATATACACCAGCCGGCAATCGACGAGTCGCTTCATCCAGGGTGCACTCACTAAAGTCAGGCTGATGCTCAACGTTAGTCAGCTCGCTTTTTCCAATGTGAATTCGAAATACCTCAATTTTTGGCATTCGCAAAGTAACCTTAGTACAAATTTTGTTCGATTATACTCTTATGATTTAGAATCAATAGATAAGGTACAACGATATGAACCATAATCTGAAACGATTCTCTCTCTTCATCTCAGTGCTTATTGCGCTTGGATTGCTGTTATTAGTGGCTTTTTCGTTTCTGGCTGGTTACTGGTTCAATGACCATTCGTTTTTGTTTTCTAAATCCCAATACCCACTGTTCGACCAGGCTTATCGCCTCCTAGAGCAGTACGGTCTTTCACCATTGCCAGAACAATCGAAAATCGAATACGGTCTGATCCGCGGACTTCTTCAGGCATACAACGATCCACATACCGTACTGGTCGAACCTCCACAACACGAATTGCAATCTAACCAGTTGCAGGGCAGATTTGGAGGAATTGGGGCGCGGGTTGAGCAAGATGCGGATAGCCGATACCGCCTGTTCCCTTTTCCAGATTCACCAGCCCGAGATGCCGGGATTAGGGATGGTGATATCCTGGTCCGGGTTGATAAAATTGAGATACTATCGAATACCCCGCGAGACATTGTTCTCGCCGCCTTGCGGGGTGAGAGCGGCTCAAGCGTAGAAATCGTGATTATCCGTCCACCGGACAATGAAGAAACCACTTTCAAGGTCAGACGCAAAGAAATCGCCCTGCCCTCGGTCACCTGGAATCTGACGGCGGACAATCCAACCTTTGGAATTGTTCAAATTAATATCATTGCAGCCTCTACAGCGGAGGAAATTTCAAACGCCATTCGCGACTTAAGCAGCCAGGGTGCACAATTCTTTATTCTCGATTTGAGGAACAATTCCGGTGGTTTGGTGGATGCCGGTGTAAATATCGCACGCTTATTCCTCCACAAGGGGGATGCCATCCTCGAACAACAATACCGCGGTAGAGTCGCCCAAACCCTTTCTGCCGAGCGGGATGGCGATTTTACTGGTCTGCCGCTGGTGGTTTGGATAAACAACGGCACTGCCAGCGCAGCCGAAATTGTCGCCGGTGCACTCAAAGCTCGCCAGCGAACAATAACCATCGGCACCCCCTCCTTTGGCAAGGATAGCATTCAACTGGTCTTCGACCTGCAGGATGGCTCCTCTCTGCACGTCACCTCAGCGCGTTGGTCAATTCCAGGACTTGAACCACCAGTCAAAGATCACGGTATTCTTCCGGACATCTGGATTGACAATGATCCCGCCGATACAATTAACCAACGTTACCTGCAAGCCACTTTTGGAGCATTATCCGGGCAAGGTCAATCCGCCCCCTGATCCCCCTCGGAACGAAAACGGGCATACTCTTCAGGGGTATCCAAATCTTGAAGAATAGTTGCCGTATCCACCACCAAGTAGTCAATTTTTTCGCTGTACTTGTGCATAAAATCCCGCATGGTAAATTGCGGGCTCAAAGAGAATAAATCCGACCACAGCGCTCGATCTACCAACCAGGGATGACCGCGACGCATTTGGTAACTAGGCACAATCAGCGAGCTGCGCTTTTGTGTATATCGGAGGAGAATGGCGCGAATAGTTTCAACCTCGATTTGCGGCTGATCCCCCAAGGCAATCAACGCTGCCCGGGCATTCACGGGCGCTGCCGCCACACCAACTTTGATCGAATCGGTCATTTCGCCATTTTGATAATTCGGATTAGATGCTGTTAGGACATTCATGGGTAGCTGTTTGAGCAAATCGGAAATTTCTTTTTCAGCCGCGCCCAGCACGACAATGATGTTTTCAATCCCGGCAGCGTGAAGCGCAGATAATACCGCCTGGATTACGGTTGAGTCCTTCCATGGCAGCAACATCTTAGGCGCGCCCATTCGTGTGGACATTCCCGCTGCTAATACAATCGCAACCACATCGGCTACGCGCAAATTTCTACCTCCACTTCAACAGCCAATCGTAATCCGCAGGCGTGTCGATGTCGCGCAGATCCTGTGCATTTGCCCAGGGAATATCTTTCACGGTATAGCGCTGAAATAACGCTTTACCTCCCCGATCACCACTCAGGCTCATAAGGTCACCGAAGCAACTGTAATCGAACAAGACTGGATTAGCATATCCTTCCCCGGTTCGTGGTGCAAGGATGAGCGCTGTGTCTTGGCGCTTTTTCATGAGTAAAGTCTCGATCAAAGCTGCCGGCAATTGAGGAACATCACTCATCAAAAACAGCGCGCCTCCAACCCGTCTGGGTAAAGCTGCTAAACCAGCTTTGATCGACTGGCTCAACCCGTTACACCAATCAAGATTGGGAATAATTAGCGCCCCCAAATCCTCGATCACCGCCCGAATTTTAGTATATTCTTCGCCCACCACAACCACGACCGGCTGCAATCCGGTATGCATGCATCTCAGAACAACATGCCGGATGAAAGGCTGTTCATGCCATTCGAGCAATGGTTTGGGGCGTCCGAAACGGCTTGACGCACCGGCAGCCAGGATAATACCCGCGATTGGCTCATCGCGCACAGTCACACGCTCCTGCTCGTTAGAAGCCGCGGCAGAACCCCAAACTACCTGATCATATCGTTTCAGCAATCGGCTTGAACAAACCTGCAGACTTTCTGTGCTAATCGATTGAGCATCCAGCTGGTTGAAAAAAACACTTCGCAACGCGTTTGGCGGGATATTTTTCAATCCTCCGTGTGCATGGAGCAAGTAGTCTGTCAGAATTTCGAGTGTAATCGGTATGCCGTATTTAGCCGCACACAACACAGCAAACTGCTCTGACCGAAACACGATCTTATCGTCAAGTGGCTGCCCAATTGCCGATAACCCAACCAAGACAACCACCTGATTGACCCAGCCAGGGATAGCCGGCTCGTGCTCTCCAGGCGCTTTAAGTGGTAAGCGGCGCGATCCATCGGCTTCTATTAAAAAAGGCAAATCCAGTGCATCACAGTGTTGTTTAACCACCAACAATTGATCATCTGAAAGACCACGAACCCGGTTGCCCTGTTCATTCACCGCACCGGTCAACAACAATATTTCATCAGTTAACTGAGAAAACGCTCGTTCAACATCCCGCTTGTTCTCAACCACCCAATGCCGGTCAGCTAACCCAAGCTCATCTACGCTCAAGTGGGTTGTTGTTGAAAGAACAACCGGAGCACGAATTTCGCGCGCCAGGTTGAACAACAAGGTCGTCTTCCCACCGCTGCCAACCAATGCAAGTCTCGATCCCGAATGAATTCGAAGCGAATCGCGAAGGTTCATGCTGGGCAATTACACAACCGGCGGCGCATTTCCGGCTTGGCAAGGATCGCTTCCAGAACGCCACCTCCCACAGCCAGCGCCTTGTCGGAAACCAGGCTACACAGTCGGGGATCGCTGCGCGGGTCGATATCACCTACTTTCATCCCCGCTTCCACCATCAACCCATCTGCCACCAATCCACGTACAACACCATCGAAAGCCGCCAGGATGAGCGAATCGCCAACTTGACCAACAACCTGACCACGATTGACAAAATCACAAATATGCACCGCTGACTTGAAAGCGCCTGCTTGAGGAGCGCGCAGCACACGTTCTTCGACAAACCCGTTCACCCCCTCCGGGATGCGTGTATCAGCTTCAGATGTTCCATGCCAGTAGACCCGTCCTAGGGTCGCACCGCGCTTTGTTTCCACCACCGCATGGCAATTCACTCCTGCAATAAAACCAGGACCCAGCCCAACAACAAGATTGGCAGCATCGATACCCAAATCCGGTGGTGCTTTTCGCAGTCGGCAATCAACCAGCACGTCCGTCTCTATCCAATTCAGGCATTCAGCAAACGGGTCAACCAACACAGCTACCTTGTTCGTTTCCAGAAGTCCCAATACTTCCTCACGCTCACGGCACAGCCTAGCAGGCACCTCCTCAACCAGGGTCTCTCCGCTGAACACCGCTTCCGCAAATGAAACGTAACGGCGGACAACCAGCGGCTGGGGTAGCTCGCAAACCAGCACCTGTGCACCCGCCCGCTGCAAGCGCAACCCTACACCGCTTCCCAAATCTCCGCCGCCGCGGATTACCACTCGTAGACTCATTCAAGCCCGCCCAAAATCACACCTCTTCCAGACCGAACAGAATTCGTTCCGGCGTATAAGGGAAGCGGTCATACCACTTGCCAGTTGCGGCATGAATGGCAGCCCCAACGGCTGGTGCAAATGGAAGATACGGCATTTCGCCCATTCCGCGAGCACCCCACGGACCGATTGGATCGGCGTATTCCAAAATCAGCGATTCGACTCGCTCCGGAATGTCCAAAATAGTCGGGATCAGATAGGTTGAGAGTGTCTTGGTCAATACCTGACCTTCTTGCTGAATGAAATTCTCTAACACAGCATAACCTGCCGCCTGGACAACCGCTCCCTCGATTTGCCCTTGCACCTGTTGCGGATTAACCGCCTTGCCAACATCATCGGCGCAAATGACATTTACGAGATGTATTTGACCGGTTTCGATATCAACCTCAAGATCCACCGCTTCGGCAACATATCCATAGGCAAAGTTCGGTTCGGATTTTCCGGTTTCCGAATCGTATGGCGTGGTCCTGGGTGGGCGATATTGGTATTCCGCCCGTGCAGGTCGTTCTTCGTTGTGCCACTTTTCCAACGCCAGCGCAGCGGCTCCGCGAATCGCGTTTCCAGACATAAACGTCATCCGTGATGCGGAAACACTGCCAGAGTTCTTGGTGAGTGCTGTATCCGAAGCCACCAGTTCAATTTTTTCGAGCGGCAATGCCAGCGCTTCAGCAGCCATTTGCACCATCACGGTGTGCGTCCCTTGACCAACTTCCGCTGAGGCGTGATAAAGAATCGCCTTCTCGATTTCTGCCGCCCCATGAAGTTCAACAATTGCCCAACAATTCTCCGGAGCGCCAAAGGAAAAACCAACATTCTTGAACGAGCAGGCAAAACCAATACCGCGCCGCAGGTTGGAATGATCGGTCGCCAATGCAAATCCCTGTGGACGATGGAAGCCTTGCTGATCCTTAACCCAACCGGCAGCCAGGGCACACTCTGCGACCACTTTTTTGATACTCACCCCTTTGGGCAGCGGAGTACCCACGGAGAGCAAATCGCCTTCATCCAGCAAATTGCGCATGCGAATCTCAACTGGATCGATGCCAAGAGCATCCGCCAGTTTGTTCATTTGCATTTCCGCCGCAAAAGCACCCTGAGGACCGCCGAACCCACGAAATGCCCCGTTCGGAATGTTGTTGGTGTAAACAACATACGAATCGACCTTAACATTTGGAATCAGATACGGTCCGGTACACATCAAGGTTGCATTACCTAAAACTTTCGTGGATGTATACGCATACGCCCCACCGTCGGCGATCACCTCCACTTCCGCTGCCAGCAGTTTTCCATCACGGTCAGCTCCCCAGCGGGCACGAATATGGTAGGGATGGCGTTTATGATGCCCAATAATCGACTCTTCCCGGCTCCAAATGATTTTGACCGGACGGTTAATCCCTTTCTGGTGCAAACGCCAGGCTGCCAGTGCCAACACAATCTGCACTGACATATCTTCCCGCCCGCCGAATGCGCCGCCAATTGCCGGGTAAATTACCCGTACCCTCTCTTCGGGCAGGTTGAGCGCATGAGCGATTTGTTCACGATCCTCATGCGTCCACTGACCACCAACGATCACGGTCACCCGCCCCTCATCGTCGATATAACTCAAACCGGCTTCGGGCTGCAAATAGGCATGTTCCTGGGCGGGGGTGTCGTATACGCCTTCAACGATCACTTCAGCCTGCTCAAATGCGGAGTTCACATCACCTTTGCGGACACGGTAATGAATCAGTACATTTGAGTCTCGGTCTGGATGAATTTGCACAGAATCTTCCCTCATTGCCGCCAGTACATTCGTCACCACCGGTAAATCTTCGTACTCCACATCAATTTGATCACAGGCTTTGGCAGCAATTTGTTCGCTTTCCGCCACAACCAACGCCACTTGATCCCCGATGAAACGCACCCGGTCGCCAAATGGCTTGTTTGATCCTGGACCGCATAAAACCGGCTGATCTGGAAAAATTAACCCATACTCATTGTTGGGCACGTCCTTCGCGGTGAACACAGCCAACACGCCATCCATCTTTTCAGCGTTCGAGGTGTCAATCCGCTTAACTACCGCATGCGGGCGGTTGGAAAACAGGATTTTCATGTAAGCCTGGTTGGGTAAATTGATATCGCCCGGATATTGCGTTTCGCCGGTTACCTTACCAACTGCATCAATTCGGATTACCGATTCTCCAACAATTGCCATTAGAAAATCTCCTAAAGTGCGAAATCAGCGTTTATACTTTTTACCACGGTACCCGACAGCGGGGATATCAAATGGGCCATAACGTGACTGACCAAACACGCGCAGTAAAATCATGCTGATCAGTTGAAAAACAAAATACAACAGAAAAGCAAGCAGGATCGTCAGCCCAATCTTCATGTACAGCATTGGGTCTTGTCCCGGTGCAATGAATTCCGGTGGAATGGTGAACCATTTTCGTTTGGTATTTTCGTCAATTAAGACCAATGCCCCGAAATAGCCCATAACCGGTGTGATGATCATCAACAAGAACCCCACCCCCCGCCAGATCGGGTGAACATAATTGCGTGCTTCCCGAATGGCTTCCTGTTGTTTTTGCTGGTAGGAACCATACTTATTGGACATTGCCATTCCCTCTCTGTCTGCTCAATTGAGCTGCATTTTCCACTGCTTGTATAATTTTATAGTAACCCGTACAACGGCATAGGTTACCTGTCAGTGCTTGTTTGATTTCTTCTTGAGTCGGCATGGGCCGTTCTTCCAGCAGCTTCGCGGCTGCCATCAAGAAACCCGGGGTGCAGTAACCACACTGAACTGCGCCATCATTGACGAACGCTTGCTGCACCGGATGCAGTCCAGTTTCACCCGCCAGTCCTTCCACTGTAACGATTTCTGCCTGGTGTGCTCGTGTCGCCGGCACCATACAACTCATCACCGCTATACCGTCCAGGAAAACCGTGCATGCGCCGCACTCACCCTCCGCACAGCCCTCCTTACTGCCCACCAGCCCAACATCTTCACGTAAAAATCGCAACAGGGTTTTATCCTGACCAGTAGCAACTTTAATCTTTTTTCCATTGATAGTTGTTTCGATTAACGTGCCCATCTGATGATATACGGCATCGTGTAAAGCGGGCTTTGGAAAATGATCGCCTCCCCATAATAGAACCGGAGATTGTGGAAAGGTGTGCCGCTCGTCGTTGGCAGCGATTGCTTTCAGCCCTCTACGGGTAATGACCGCGACCATTCGCTTACGATATAGCGCGGAACCACGCACATCCGAAATCGGTCGTGCAGCCTGCATTGCCAGCTGGGCTGTTTCTTCGATTGTCATTTCGTTCAGCGTATTACCTACCAGATAGGTTTCCGCATCCACAGCATGAATGATGGTAGGGGCAACTGCGCCAAGAGTGATTTTTGCGTTGGCGACCCTTTCACCTTCGAAGGATAGAATCACAGCTGCATTGACCAACGAAATCGCTTGCGCGCGGCGCAGAGCATACTTTATAAATATCCCGCGCTGGCTTGGTGTTAGCGCCGGGAATGCGATATCTACCATCATTTCATCCGCATCCAGGTCAACCTTACGCACACCGAGATAGAATTGTTCCAATGGCAGCACCCGGCTTCCCCGCCTGGATTGTAGCGTAACGCGCGCTCCCAGCGCCATCAACGGCGTAATCGTATCATTAGCAGGCGATGCCGTGATCAGGTTGCCCGCGATGGTGCCACGGTTGCGAATTTGCGGTGATCCCACCTCCCAGGCGGCTTGGGCAAGCGGAAAGGCGCGCTCAACGATCAACCGCGACGCTACACAATGGTTATGGGTAACCAGCGGTCCCAGATGAATCCAGTCATTTTTGTCCAGAGTAATTTGATCGAGACCCGGGATTCGCGATACATCCACCAGCGTTTCGATCCCGCGGCGGGCACCCCGTTCAATCTCAAGAATCAAATCTGTTGCGCCAGCCACGATTCTGGCTTTTTCTTTCTTCTCAGCGAGAATATCAAGCACCTGTTCGATCTGTATCGCGCTATAAACACTATGCCACATGAACTTCTCCTTAGATCCGCATTCGTTCGCCGCTGCCGCCGTTTTTCACCATCAAAACCTCCGCCATTATGCTGACAGCAATTTCTTCTGGCGTTTCTGCATTTAATTCAATACCTATTGGAGAATGTACTTTGTTCAACAAATCTTCCGGGACGCCTTTTGCCAGCAGCGCTTTGCGAGTTGTCAACCAGCGCCGCTTCGAACCGATTACGCCGATATATGCCGCATCGGTCCTGAGCAAGGGTTCCAACCCTTCGATATCCACATTGCTTCCCCGTGTGGTCAAAACCAGGTAAGTGCGCGGGTTGATTGGCATTTTCATTGGCAGTTCTTCCATCTTGAGAGGGTAGAAAAAATCTCCATCCGGATTTGCCTGCGGATTGCAAAATTCGACCCGGTCATCCGAGATTGCTACTTTGAACTCCAACCACTTTGCCAGATGCGCCAGGGCTTTACCTACATGACCGCCGCCAATAATGACCATGACCGGTTTTGGCAAAATTGGCTCCACATACACCTCCAGTGTACCTCCACATACTCCAGGATCGCCCTGCGCAGGATCAACCATACTGTAACGCAGTAAACGGGTTTTTCCTTCGCGAATAGCCTCCAAAGCTTCACGAATGACACGGCTCTCCACTTCACCACCGCCAACAGTGCCCGTGAAACTGCCATCTTCGAACACCAACAGTTTACTGCCTTCATGTCGCGGAGTTGAGCCACTGGTTTCGATGATGGTGCACAGGGCAGCCGCTCTGTTTTCAGCAATGACACGCGCCACTTCATCGTAAATACTCATCAGAAGACCTCTTAAACAATTAATCCAATACCGGTTTGGGTCGACTTCTTAAAGCCCGCCAGACCCGCTCCGGTGTAACCGGGTTTTCCAACACATCCGCTCCACAGGCATCCAGAACGGCATTGCCGACCGCCGGCGCAACCCCGTCCATAGGAATCTCAGCAACTGCTTTGACCCCAAACGGGTGGGACGGCTCAAAGGTCTGTACGAAAATTGTATCCAGCGCCGGCATTTCGTTTGCCCGGAAAATATGGTAATCAACCAGATCCTTTTCGCGGGCAACACCGTTTTCGTCATATACCATTTCCTCGCACACGGCATATCCCAACGCTTGCGTCATACCGCCCTCGATCTGCCCGGATGCTGTAATCGGGTTGACGATTATGCCTGAATCAACTGCCATGACCAGCCGATCGACCACCACCTGACCGGTTTCGACATCCACCGTCACCTCCGCGAATTGGGCAGCAAACGGAGGCGGGGAAACCGGAGAATAGTACGAGCCAATCCCCATAATTTGTTCCTGGTCGCTATGGTGCAATGCATTCAAAGCCACCTCGCCAAGGGTTACAAAATTGCCATCAGGAGCTATGGCTTTGCTATCCTCCAAGATAATATCTTCAGCGGTATAAGTCGAATGCCCACTGCTGCTGTTAAGCATTTTAGCTGCCCGGCGTTTGATTTTTTCAGCAACATCTTCACAGGCTTTAACCACCGCCGCTCCGGAGATATAGGTTGTCGATGATGCATACGCCCCTTTGTCGAAGGGGGTAAAGTCCGTATCTGAAGAATAGACCAGGATATCCTCTACTGGCACACCTAGCACTTCGGCTGCCATTTGCGCCAGGACTGTGTCCGAGCCGGTACCCAGGTCTGTTGCACCAATCAACAGATTGAACGATCCATCATCATTCATTTTTATACTTGCTCCGCCCATATCCAGGTAGGGAATGGCGGTGCCTTGCATAACCAGCGCGACCCCGATGCCACGCCTCAAATACGGCTTGCCAGGTATTGTGTGCCAATCTGGGTTATTGTACTTCTGGTCCCAGCCAATAACCGCCTTTCCCTGACGAACGCATTCTTCCAGACCAATGGTATGGATAATCTCCGGGCGTGGCTCTCGTCCTTCGCTCCAGGCGGTACTGAAAGGATGCAATTCGCCCGGGCGAAGGGTGTTTTTCAAGCGAAAAGCGATCGGATCTAAGTTGAGGTCTCGGCAAATTCGTTCCATGTGCCGCTCGACAGGCCAATAGCCCTGCGGAACACCATACCCGCGAAATGCGCCGGCAGGTGGTGTATTGGTGTAAACTACATCGGCATAAAATCGAATATTAGGCGATTTTCGGTACTCGCCGTCTCCAACGTATAACGCCATAGCTTTGTGACCCGTGTTGCCGGTTACGGTCAGTGCGTGACACCCATAAGCCCCAGTATCCGACAGCACGTTCATCTGGTTGGCTGTGATCGTCCCATCCAGCTTAACTCCCGTTTTCATGCGGATACGCATCGGATGACGGGACCGGGCAGCAATGAACTCTTCCTCGCGGTTGTATTCATAAAGCACTGGCCGTCCGGTGGCAATGGTCAGGTGCGCAGCAACATCTTCGATGAGAATTTCCTGCTTGCCGCCAAAACCACCCCCAATGCGCGGTTTGATCACGCGGATACGTTTGACCGGTAAACCCAACACCGGCGCAAGAATACGCCGGGTGTGAAATGGCACCTGTGTGCTGCTGCGGATTACCAGACGATCGTCTTCGTCCCAGTAGGTCACTACAACATGCGGCTCGATATGCGCCTGCTGCACCTTTGGGACAACATATTCTTCCTCGTAGATCCGGTCGGCATCGCGAAAGCCTTTTTCCACATCGCCAATGTCTATCCGGATTTCTGCAGCGAGATTTTTTTGTGGGTTTGAATCGGCAAAATTGACGTATTCCGGCTCGTCGTGCAAAACCGGGGCGCCTGGTTTCATCGCATTGCGCGCATCCAGAATGGCAGGTAAAGGTTCATATTCGACCTCGATCAACCTCAAAGCCTGTTCAGCGATTTGCTCATTTTCAGCAGCCACAAAAGCAACCCGGTCGCCCACAAAGCGAACCTTCGAATCGAGAGAAAAGGTATCTAATGGACCCGGGATCGGATCGGATTGTCCAGCTGTCGAATAGACCACCCGCGGAATGTCCAGGTAACACAAGACAGCAGCCACGCCGGGTAGTGCCCGGGCTTTGCTCAGGTCGATATGCTTAATGCGCGCATGCGCAACCGGACTGTGCAGCACCTTGGCAACCAGCATGTCACGCTTTTCGATATCCGCTGTAAATGCCGGCTTGCCCTGCACCAGCTTGATAGCATCCACTTTGCGCTCGGGCTTGCCAATTTTGCTCATCCGCTTTTCGCGCGCGTCCGGCAGAGAGGTGATTTTTGGCATAAACAGTTTCCGGCTGGTAAGGGTTGCGCCCTGCGGTACCTGGCTGGGAAAAGACTGCGGTTGTTCCGGGTGGTCCGGTAGTGGCCAGTCCACTGGCATAACCATCTCCTCGCCACCAGAACCCCAATCTTCATCCACAACTTCGCCGCGCAAGATTGCGGCTGCCCGCAGGATTGCCTGCACCGGCTTGAGATAACCAGTGCAGCGGCACAACACTCCGGAGATGGCTTCACGCACTTCTGCTTCGCTCGGCTGCGGATTTGCATCCAGAAGCGCTTTGGCTGCCAGCGCGAAAGCAGGTGTACAGTACCCACACTGGATTGCGCCGCTGTCAATGAGAGTCTTTTGTATAGTATGTAAACCGGACGTTTTCTTCCACCCCTGTTCCGGATGATCGCCCATGGCTTCGATGGTTTCCACCCGTTTGCCTTCTATTTGGACGGTCAAAAGCGAACAGGAATTAACCGGCGCGCCATCGATGATCACGGCGCAGGCGCCGCATTCCCCTCTTTCGCACCCGCCAAACTTCACGCCAAAATATCCCGACTTGCGCAAGGTGCTTAATAGAGTTTCGCCGGGTTGGACATCCCATTCCTGTTCACGACCATTTAATATCAATTTGACGATCATCGCGTGTCACCTCGATTGGCAAACTATACTCAACCCGCCAATTCTTCCATCAACCGATGTGTTAAGGTAAATGCCGCATCCTGTCGATATTCCGCGCTTGCCCAGCAATCCCCTGCATTCGAGCAAGCATTTCGAACTGCTTCCGCCGCACCGCCAGGCTCAGGTCCATCCAATGCCAACACAGGCGCAGCCCCGAATCCACCCAGTGCAATACGCGTCCTGCCGGACCCCCAGCGGGCAATTGCCACCCCAATAATCGGCTGGTCCATAGGGGAACGTGCGACCTGAGCATATTTCAGGCGGCTGTTCGCGTTGATGTAAACCGTTGTTACAAATAGACCCTGTCTTTGCCGAAGAGCAAGCCAATCACCCAAGGATTGTTTCTTTTCGCCCGGATGCCAAACCATTTCGGCATCCAATGCCAGTAGCGCAATCGCCAGCGGCGACCTCCCATCCGCGCAAACCAGATAACCGCCTATGGTTGCCTGATTGCGAATATTCAAACTGGCAGAGTGGAGCAAAATCGGTTTCATCTCTTGCGGGATCAGGCTGGATTGCACCATTTTTTCGAGTTTTACAACGGCGCCAATTTTTAACCGGTTGCCTTCCAATTCAATGGAGTCCAGCCCCAGATCCTGCAAATCCACAACCGCGTAAGACTCGTCCCGCGCACGACTCAACACACTTCCTCCCCCAAGCGGTACACGCTGCTCACCCGGCTCCGAAAACAGCTTGACTGCATCCGCAAGCGTCTTGGGTCGAAAATAAGCCCGTATCATTGGCATGCCTCCTGGTTCACTTCACCCGATGACCGTATGGCATATATACTTCCCGGCTATTGCTGGGCAAATGTATCGATTAGCAGTTTGACATCTCCACCCACCGGGTAGAGAATCGGGCAGGTACAGCCATATTTACGGTATTCAGCCACCTTTGCTCGGGCTTCTTCGGGAGTTCCCGATGCCGTAATACGGTGAATCAATTCGTCCGGCACCAGGTGTTTGGCTTTTTGAATTTGTTCATGTGTGGCGGGCCAGCCGAGGATAGCCTGGATTTTTTGCACCACTTCCTCAGATACGCCGGAAGCTTTGGCAATATGCGGCTGTTGCGCCAGGTATTGGGTCAATAAGCCACGGGTGGTATCGATAGCTCGCTCATGGTCATGATCTACGGAGCAAACCACCAATTGAGGACGGTCAATATCATCCAGGGTTCTTCCTGCTTTTTTGGCTCCTTTTTCGAGCAATTCGAGTGCTTTGATGTTGTATTCCGGTGGAACGCAGTAGTTCAATACCGCCCCATCTGAGATCTCGCCGGTCATTTCCATCATCATATCCCCGGTAGCACCAATCATGACCGGCACATTGCGCGGCTCGCGTCTGCCATGCACCACATCCAGTTCAATCCCGTCAACGTGTACAAATTCCCCGTGGAATGTCACCCGTTCCATATTAAGCAAACGTTTCAATACAAGTACCGTTTCCTTCATTGCAGTCAGCGGTTTTCTGCGGTCAATGCCTACATTACGCGCCAGGGGATCCCACCACGCGCCAATTCCACAGATGATGCGGTTGGGCGCCAGGTCGTCCAGTGTCAGGAACGTAGACGCCAGCAGGCCGATATTACGCGTCCAGTTATTGATCACCCCCGACCCAACCTTGATCTTTTCGGTCACGGCGGCGTAGGCTGCCATCGGAACAATCGCATCCCGCACCAACCGGCTTTCTGCCTGCCAGACGGCCTCAAAACCGCATTTTTCGGCATACTGTACGTAATCCAGCCCATCCCGCAAGTCATGGGCATCCTGTAAATAAAGCGCTACTCTCTCCGTCATGGTTTCCTCCTGGGATATGGGGTTGAATCTCAAGGCTCTGTTTGCAAGGCTTCAATCTGTTTCAGCAGATCCAAATCTTCCGGCAAATCTAGATCCAGACTGAGCGTGGACAACTGGCAAATTTCCACCCGGATGCCTTTTCGGGCTGCCTGGTCAGTATGTTGGTGGAATGAACCCGGACCATAGCGATATTCAATGATCCCGGCTGGGTTCATATACAATGCATTCGTACCGTCATTTCTGCGGTCAGGTGCTATGACAATCACCGGTGGATTTTTAGCGTGAGCCAGAATCTTGCGAACATCACTGGCAGAGAGCAGCGGTAAATCCGCCGGTAAAATCAGAATTTCCTGCGCAGCGTACATCTGCGCTACTACCGTTGCCCGTTGCAAAGCCGTATTCAATTCGGGCTGCCCATCCTCCTGTACGGTGCGCGCATTGAAGTCGCGCGCCAGGGACAAGGCGGCTGGATCACGGCTGACAACCAGGATTTGTTCGATTTCATCGACTTCACGTAGTGTTCGCAACGTGCTGCTCAACATGGTGAAATTCAACAATGCTCGTTCGTCTTCGGACAAAACACTGGCGAGTCGAGACTTACCACGACGCAAGGGTTTTACAGGGACAATCGCCCATAAGCCCATTCGTCATCTCTCCCTTCTCAGGTAATGATTTTCGCTAAACTGGAGAATCGCTTGTGCAAGCATTACCCGATCCTGATCAGATCGCATAATGGTTTGTTTGCTCAATGGGATTATACCCAAAGATGCAATTTGCGGCTCGAGTTCTGCATCCAATTTATCGAAAACAAAACCCCACAATAGGGATCGGTAATGCCGCGCAACCGCCAGCGCAGATGGATCGATGCCCAATTCACGGTACATTTTCGCTGCTGGTCCCTTAATGGTCGCATCACCAATGATGGGCGAGACCGCCAGCGCCTTCTTGCGCTCGATAATTGCGCGTATCCCGCTCACCGCCAGGATTGGATCAATACTGACCCACGGATTAGATGGAGCAAACACGATCAAATCACTCTGGTCAAGCGCTTCCAATACTCCCGGTGCAGGAACTGCCTTAGCCACCTCCGTAAATTCAAAGCGAGCTACTTCTGGCTGACAGGCTTCGTGAACAAAATATTCCTGAAATGACAACCGCCTGCCATCTCGGGTATATACAATGGTTCTCACCGGATCGTTACTCATTGGCAGTACCATAGACGCTATTTGCCAGTGCCTGCAAAAATCATGGGTTATCTGGCTTAAGCATTCGCCTGCTTGCAGACGGCGCGTACGTTCCAGATGGGTACCGAGGTCACGATCGCCGATCTTAAACCAGGTAGGACCATTCAAAGTTTGAATCTGATCCAACGCATTGAAGGTCTCATTTTGCAATCCCCAACCACTGACCGGATTGGCAATTCCCGCCAATGTATAACATACCGTATCCAGATCCGGGCACACGGTCAGACCAAAGTGCGAAAAATCATCGCCGGTATTGACAACAACGGTTAATGCTCCAGCGGGCAAACAATGCGCCATTCCATATGCCAGTTTTGCACCTCCCACGCCGCCAGCCAGAACCGTGACCTTCATTTCCTAATGCTCCTGGTTACCGAAATAAATCCATGTGCGCTGGTCGGGGTAGCTCCTTGAACGATCCCTCACGCAGCGGATAAGGAAATCCACGCACATGTACCAGGGGAGTTCGTTCGTTAGCTTGTCCCATCATCAGGGATGCTGCTGCCGCTAATTCATCCGCCGCCGCTACCTGAGTAACTTGCAGGCGGTAACCGAACATATCCTCTTCTCCCCGCAAATCCACTAAACCTGGCAAACCCGACAAACCAATGGTTACACCTACTGTTCCCATCCGCCAGGCACGTCCGTGCGAATCGATGATCAGTACCCCTATATGGGCTCCGCTACGCGTTTCGATCCCCAAGCGAATTTGCCGGGCGGATTCATCCGGATTTTCGGGCAACAATAATACCCACAAATCCGGATCGCCGTACGGTCCACGCACATTGGAATGGTCAATGCCTGCATTAGCGCATATAAAGCCCAGACGATGCTCGACGATAATTGTGCCTGGGCGGGTACGCAGTACACGGCTCGATTCGCGCAACACCAGTTCGATAAAACGGGCATCCTTTTGCACTTGCCCGGCAAGTATCGTCGCCTCCTCGGACGGCTGGATCTCCGGAAGATAGACCAGTCGGTTTTCGGCTTTGGAAACGATTTTTTGCGCCAGAACCAGAATATCTCCATCCACAAGTTCAATGGGCGCTGCGGATAGACTTGCCAAAACGATCTCAACCAGATCGTCACCGGGCTGGATTAACGGGATATTCGCAACTGGGCTCAACTCGAGTTTCATCATCGAACCAACCACCTAATCAGTCTTACGCGGGATACCGGTGATACGAATGCCAGAGGAGCTGACTCCGTATTGTTTATTCAGATTAATCAAGACTGAAGTCAATCCTTCTACAACGATGGAATTTTCAACCGGGCCCGCGTTCCATCCCACCAACCCGGCATCTTCAACCAGACTCAACACAGTTTCACGGGCTTCCTTGTCTCCCCCGCACACCAGTACATCGCATTCCACTTCTTCGTCATTCAAGAGATGCTCATAGGATATGTTTTGAAAAGCTGCCACCACTTGTACTTCCTCGCCAAAGATCTGCTGGGCTTGCTGGGTGGCACTGCCTTCCGGCGGCATTTGCACTCGCGTAACCCTGGGTGGAACAAGCGGCACAGTCACATCGATAACTATCTTTCCCTGGGCAAAAGGTTTAATTTTCTCACACATTTCTACATGAACGGCAAACGGCACAGTCAG
Organism: Bellilinea sp.; assembly: GCA_034411135.1. Lineage (GTDB taxonomy): Bacteria > Chloroflexota > Anaerolineae > Anaerolineales > Anaerolineaceae > Bellilinea. Next base: position 67,145 of record DAOUMN010000033.1, on the reverse strand, counting down.
CACAATGATATCTGCTTTGTCCGCCGCTTTCTCGTTCATCATCCCTTGCACTGCCCCTGCGGAACCAAGCAACAGACCTACTTCCTCTGCTGCTGCCAGTGCTTTTTCCTCTTGCCTCGAGCCGATCAGGATGGTATGACCCGCCCTTGCCCAACGATAGGCAAGTCCTTTTCCTTCTTTTCCCGTGCCCCCAATGATACCGATTGTCCAGCGTTTGTTTGACTCCATGCTTGCCGTCTCCCTTGTTCCCAAATCAATGACTAGAATAATTGTCGAAATCGCTGCCAGGTTTTCCCGGACAAACGACGCGCTTCGAAGGCGATTTTTTCTTCGTCCAAGGTGAGCAGCTCCCGATTGCGCATCAGGAATTTACCCGCTACCATGGTGGCTGTGATCATGCTTTCGTGGAATCCAAACACAATATGCCAGGGAAGATTGCCAGCATTCAGCTCCGTAAAGGGATGATAGTCCACAAAAATCAAATCCGCTTGCGCCCCCTCGGTAATCACACCTAAAGGCGCACCACCAAACTGCTGCTCTGCCAGCGCGCGGTTGTTGTAGACCCCCATTTCCACCAGAGTGGTAGCCGGCATGCGGCGCGGGTCCAGGTTCCACAATTTATGCGCCAGGTAGGTCGTTTTCCATTCCTCCCACATCGCATTGGAGAATCCATCATTACCAAGGCATACCCGCACCCCTGCCCGCAGCATGGCTTCCGGCTGGGACATCCCCACAGCATTATTCATATTGGAGCGCGGCTGGTGCGTTACCCACGTCTGGGTCTCGGCGAGGATTTCGATCTCGCGCACATCAACGTGCACAGCATGAACAGCAATCGAGCGTTCGCCCAGGATTCCGTGACGCTTCAGCCGGTCAACCACGCGCTGATTACATTTCTCCAGGCTGTCATACTCATCCACCGGGTGTTCGGCAACGTGAATATGAAAGCCTGTTTCGTCTGGAACAGATTGACGACACTTTTCCAGTGTTTTTTCGGAAAGCGTCAGGCTGGCGTGCAGACCAAATGTTGCTGCAAGCTTGCCCGGCGCAGGATTGTTTTTCTGAACCAGATGAATGAAACGCTGGTTTTCCGCAATCCCCGCCAATGCGCCCTGTTCGCCTTCCCGATCAGTTACTTCGTAACACAGCGAAGCACGCACACCAGCCGCCAAAACTGCCTCGGCAATTTCATCCAACGAACCACCGATGGCAGCCGGCGAAGCATGATGATCGATCAGGGTTGTAGTACCATGCTTGACCGCATCCACCAAACATACTAATGCTGAATAGCGAACATCTTCCAAAGTCAAAGATTTGTCCAGCGACCACCATAATTTTTCAAGGATTTCCGGAAAATCTTCGGCGGACCTTCCGGGTATTGCCATCCCGCGGGCAAACGCGCCATAAAAGTGGGTGTGGGCGCAGATATTTCCGGGCATCACATATTGCCCACCTGCATCGACCCTTTCTTCCGAGATGTATTTCGTGCGCAGGATTTCCTCGTCCCCGATTTCCACAATCAAGCCATCCCGAATGTATAACGCTTTGTTTTCAAGAATTCGGTTGGGATTCTCCCAGGTAATCAATTTTGCGTTAACGATAATCAAGACAGCCTCCTTTTAGTATCAACATGGAAATAGATTAAAAAACCGAAAGGTGACCCTTTCGGTTTTGAACGCCAATGCCCGAGCATACGCCCGGAAGCCAGGAAGACAAGGTGAGATCGGATAGGGTATTAATCATAGGATCGGTGGAGAAAGGAAGGCGGCTCTTTTCGACGGACACCCATTCTATCCGACGCCAGTCAAGATCATCTTGAGCTGACCACCGAACCCGTATGTATATTGTAGCAGATTTCTGCCGCCGCGCAATAATTCTATACCTTTGTTGGTTTTTGGCATATAATCAACTCATCACTCGACAGGAGCCAAAAATCAACATGGATAATCGCCAGGAAGCCATTCGGTACGCCGAAGCGAACCAAAATAAATTTTTGCAGGAACTGAATGAATTCATTCGTATCCCCTCCATATCAACAGACCCCGAAAAGAAAGCCGATATGCAGCAGGCTGCCGAGTGGATTGTTAATAAACTCAATGCATTGGGCATGCAAAAGGTGGCAATTTATCCAACCGAAGGACATCCGGTAGTGTATGGCGAATTCATTAATCCGGACAAACCACAAGCCCCAACCGTGTTGATTTACGGGCATTACGATGTTCAGCCTTCAGACCCAGACGAGTTGTGGGAAAGCCCTCCGTTTGATCCAACGCCCCGCGGCGATTACCTGTACGCCCGCGGCGCTTCGGATATGAAAGGACAGGTGGCTGCCAGCATATTTGCCATCGAATCGATCCTGACTTGCTGCAAATTGCCGGTCCATGTAAAGTTTATGATCGAAGGGGAAGAAGAAATTGGTTCACCCAATTTAAATCGTTTTATGGAAACTCACAAGGAACTGCTGCGTTGTGATGTGGCATTGAATCCTGATACCGGCATGATCTCAGCTGACATGCCTACCATCACCTATGCACTGCGTGGGTTGGCTTATTTTGAAATTCGCATTTATGGTCCAAACCATGACCTGCACTCAGGACTTTTTGGCGGCATCGTGCACAACCCCGCCCAAGTGATCAGTGAATTGATTGCTGGGATGCACGACAAAGATGGTCGCATCACTTTGCCCGGATTCTATGATCGTGTTCGCCCTCTGTCCGATGAGGAACGCGCCACATTAGCGCAATTACCAACCGACGAAACCTATTATCTTCAGCAAACCGGTGTCCCCGCCTTGTACGGCGAAGCAGGTTATACGCCGGTTGAGCGGGTTGGTGCACGCCCTACGCTGGATGTTAATGGCTTGTACGCTGGATTTACCGGAGCCGGTCAAAAAACTGTCATTCCATCCTGGGCAATGGCAAAAATCTCGATGCGCTTGGTGCCCGATCAAGACCCAGCAGCAGTGTACGACCAACTCAAGCGATACCTCCTCGAACACGCACCCAAAACAGTTCGTTGGGAATTGATCCAGATGCCGTACGGCGCGGCATCCATCTCGGATATACACCACCCCGCCACCCAAGCGCTGGCAAAAGGATTCGAGGCTATCTGGAAGAAAACCCCATTGTTCAAACGCGAAGGCGGCAGTGTTCCGGTGGTTGGCAATATGCAGCGCATCCTGGGCGTCGAGTCAGTTCTGACAGGCTTTGGTCTGGCAGATGATAATATTCACGCACCAAACGAGAAACTTCACCTGCCAACCTGGTACAAGGGCATTTCGACCCTGATCCATTTCTTTTACAATTATGGCGCAAACAACCAATCTTAAGGGTATGCAAACCGAATGAGCACAGATAAATTAAAACTGCCCAGTTACGGTGGACAGGCACTGATTGAAGGCGTTCTTATGCGCGGCAAACGAGGTCTCGCAGTTGCCATGCGCGCTCCAGATGGGCAGATTGTGATCGAGCAAGAAACTCTGGGTGGTATCTACCATAGTAAATTAACCAAAATCCCTTTCCTGCGCGGATTAGTACTTCTGTGGGATGCACTCGGACTGGGCACCCGTTATTTGACTCGTTCTGCCAACTTGCAAAGCGGCGAAGACGAAAAAATCGAGGGATTTTCCCTTTTCTTGACTGTTGCCGCATCGTTAGTCATAACGATTGTTCTCTTTTTTATGTTGCCCGCGGCTATCGGCAAAGGGATTCAGAACTTAACCGGCATCTCCACCCTGCTGATGAGCCTGATCGAAGGATTGATCCGCCTGGGCGGAATCGTTTTATACATCTGGGCAATCGGGCGGGTGCCCGATATCCAGCGGGTTTTTGCATATCATGGCGCGGAGCATAAAACCATCAACGCGTTCGAGGCAGGTGCGGAATTAACACCCGAGTCGGTGAAGCGGTTTCCTCTGGAACATCCCCGTTGCGGAACGTCGTTCTTGCTGACGCTGATCATCCTATCCATTTTTGTGTTTACCATGATTGGGTCGCTGCCGTTTGGCTGGCTGCTGCTGTCACGGGTACTGTTGATTCCCGTCCTGGCTATGCTGGCATATGAATACATTCGAATGACCGCTAATCACCTCGACCATCCGCTGATTCGCTGGTTGATCAAGCCAAATTTAGCCCTCCAAGCGCTGACCACCCGTGAACCCACACTGGATATGCTGGAAGTGAGCCTTGCTTCATTCCACGCCATGCTTGAACAGGAAAAAAGATTGGCTGAGAATATTACAGCCCCAGAATTTGTATCAACACCTTCCGCTGGCGCGGGCGGTTATCAAAATCAACCAGGATAATTTGCTGCCAGGTACCCAGGGTCAATTTCCCCTGGCGGATGGGAATGACTACAGACGGTCCAAGTAATGCTGCGCGGACATGACTGTGACCATTACTATCCCCCCAGCGAGCATTATGTGCATACGATTCACTAGATGGCACAATGCGTTCGATAATTCGTTTCAGGTCTTCCAGGCAGCCGGGTTCATATTCGATCGTCGTTAAACTACTGGTACTGGAAGGGGTAAACAAGACGCAAACGCCCTCCCTGATTTCCGATTCCATGATAGCATCCGCAACCAGTGAGGTCAAATCCAGGATATCTGCATTCCCGCGGGTTGAACAATGAACTTCGCTCGACACTACTCTCATCATGCCCTTCCTGTATAATAAATACACTGCATAGTTTTTCATCCCATTATACAGAAGATCACAGTCCAACTGCCGGGCGGGAAACAATGGCAAAAACGATTTACATACTTGTTCTGGGCATTGTGATTGGTTTGCTTGCCGCCGGATTGGTCTTGTTAATCGCGTCGCCGGCACGCAACAACCCAATTCTGATCCTGCCAACTGGCACGCCAGCCAATTTGTATGTGCATGTAGCGGGCATGGTCAACAACCCTGGTATTGTAATTCTGCCGCCAGGCAGCAGAGTTGAGCAGGCGATCCAGGCTGCTGGTGGAATGAGCGCGGACGCTGAGACAAATGCGCTTAATCTGGCTGCCCGCCTTACCGATGGTCAAAAAATCTATGTTCCCCGCATTGGCGAGACAATGATCACGCAAACCAACCCAGGCAATTCATCCAATCCAACCGAAAAACTGGACATAAACCTTGCTACCCAGGAACAGTTAGAACGACTACCTGGCATTGGTCCGAGTAAAGCTGCTGACATCCTTGCTTACAGACAAAATCAAGGCAGATTTGTTACAATAGAAGATATTCAAAATGTGCCAGGGATTGGTCCGGCAATGTTCGAAAAAATTCGCGATTTGATTTTTGTATCCGAGTTGCCAAAATAGGAGAGGGAGCCGCAATGGAACTTAAAAAACAACTGGAGCTTGCTTTAAAGGATGCAATGAAAACCGCGGACGAAACCCGCAAGCGAACTGTGCGGTTAATTCTGGCAAGCATCAAAAACGCCGAAATCGAAAAAGGGGCACCGTTGGATGATGCCGGTGTGATGAATATCATTCAAAAAGAGATCAAGATTCGCAAAGAAGCCATCGAAGGCGCAGAACAGGCTCACCGTGAGGATTTAAAAGAAACAACCCTGGATGAACTGGCTGTCCTGGAAGCCTTCCTGCCCAGGCAATTGAGCGATGATGAATTGCGCACCATGATTCGGAATGCTGTTTTGGAGATTGATGCCTCCAGCGTTAGCGATACCGGTAAGGTCATGAAAGTCGTGATGCCCAAAATTCAGGGGCGAGCCAGCGGCGACCGAATTAGCCAACTGGTGCGGGAAATTCTCCAGCAGTAACCGTCATGAAGTTATCCGCGAACGGTGTTTTTGAGCGGCGTGCCAATCGGAACCTGTTTCGGTTGGTCTTGCTCATTCTCACAAGCGTGTTGGCTTGGGGTGCTCTGGTTCTGCCGCTGGCAATCCGCCAGCCCATCGCCCCCTTGCAGATTGGCGATGTCGCTTCGCAGGATATCCAAGCACCTTTCGACCTTTCTTACGCTAGCGAAGTGCTCACCGAACAGGCACGCCAGGATGCCAGAAACAAGGTTGCGCCCTATTACCTGCCGACAGATCCGTCCATAGCCCGCCGGCAAATTGAGAAACTACGTGTGGCTTTAAACTACATCACTACCATTCGATTTGACACCTTTGCATCCCTGGAACAAAAATTTACTGATCTTTCCGTTATCGAAGATTTGAATATTTCCAACGAAAAAGCCGAAGCGATCCTTGAGTTGAGTGATAGCCGCTGGCAAACCATCCAGCAAGAATCGCTCGCTGTTCTGGAACAGGTTATGCGAAGAACGATCCGTGAGGATCAATTGGAAGACGCCCGCCGCAGCATACCCACCTTGATCAGCTTTTCCTTACCGGAGGATCAGGCGCGTATCGTTTCTGAATTGGTTACCCCCTTTGTGGTAGCCAACAGTCTTTACAGTCAGGAATTGACCGAAAAAGCACGCGAAGAAGAAGCCAAAAAAGTTGAACCGCTGATTCGCACCTATCTAACTGGTGAAACTATCGTTCGCCGTGGTCAAATCATCACCCCCTTGACCTGGGAAGCGCTCACTGCCTACAACCTCATCCAACCACAAAGCCAACAGGAAGATTTCCTGGCTGCCGTATCCTTGACCGGTCTGATGTCCGTCTTTATTGGCTTGTACTTTACTCGGCGCAAAGTTACATTGCTGGAAAGTCTGAAAGGTCTGCTACTTTTATCAATTACTTTTCTCGTTTTTCTGTACGGGGCAAAAATCATCATCCCTAATCGCACAATTATCCCTTACATTTTTCCAATCCCTGCATTTGCTCTCACCCTTGCAAGTCTTTACAGCCTGGAAGCCGGGTTGATTTTCCCGCTCATTCTCAGCGTTCTGACCGCATACGGGTTACCCAACAGTCTTGATTTGACCCTCTACTACATCCTCACCAGTATGGTTGGTGTTTTGGTTATGGGCAAAGGCAGGCGTATCGCGAATTATTTTTGGTCAGGTATAGCCATTGGGATTACCGGGGTAGCCGTGATTCTCGCCTACCGGCTGCCCGATTCGATAACTGATCTGTTGGGGATTGCAACGCTGAGCGGTGCATCTTTCCTAAACGGATTAGCCTCCGCCAGCCTGACCTTGTTGTTTCAATTCCTCTTCTCGCAATTGCTCGGTATAACAACTGCACTTCAATTGATGGATTTATTGCGCCCGGATCATCCATTGTTGCAGCATATACTGCGCACAATGCCTGGTTCGTACCAGCATTCACTGCAGGTATCCAACCTGGCAGAGCAGGCAGCCGAAGCCATTGGCGCTGATGCCCTGCTAACTCGCGCCGGCGCCATTTATCATGACGTCGGCAAATCACTTAACCCTTCCTTCTTTATCGAAAACCAGGTGGGTAATAAAATCGACTCTCATGATGACCTTGCGCCTGAAGAAGCCGCTCAAATCATCATCCGCCACATTACCGACGGAGTCACACTGGCGCAAAAATACCGCCTTCCCCGCCGAATCCAGGACTTCATACTCGAACATCACGGTACTTTGCTGACTCGCTATCAATACACCCAGGCAGTTCGCGCAGCCGGGGGGGATGCTTCCAAGGTGGATGCTGACAAATTCCGTTATCCCGGACCGCCACCCCAATCGCGTGAAACCGCAATTTTAATGCTCGCGGACGGAGTCGAAGCTCGCGCCCGGGCTGAACTGCCCAGGGAAGACGACGAATTACGCGCACTTATCCGCGGCGTGATGGATTTTTGTCAAAAGGAAGGTCAGCTCGATCATACCAACCTGACACTTAGGGATTTAAGTTTGATAACCGAATCTTTCGTTAAAACTCTGCGCAACACTTATCACCCTCGCATCCGCTACCCGGAGATCAAATCAATCACGCCAACTGAAAGCAACCAAAACACCACCCAGGTTTCCGTATCAAAAAACCTTTCTCCCACCCAACCTCTTCCTCGAAGCGAAAATGATTAACCTTCAAATCGATACTCCCTACCGACAATTTTTAGACGAACAGTCAATTCTCACCTGTGCCCACGCTCTAATCATGGCTGAACGCCCCCACAACGAGGTGGAATTGACCCTAGTCGTGACCAGTGACGAAACCCTGGCAGAACTGAATAGTCAACATCTTAACATACCAACCCCAACAGACGTGCTCGCTTTCCCGGCGGAAGAATTCGACCCAGATGATCAGCTGACTTATATCGGGGATGTTGTCCTCTCTTATCCACGTGCGCAGGCACAGGCAGAAATTGCAGGGCATCCGGTAAAAAACGAGGTCTGCCTGTTGGTGGTGCATGGCATATTACACTTGCTTGGTTACGATCATGACAACGAAACGAACAAAGCCGAAATGTGGAAAAAGCAGGCGGAAGTCCTTGCCGGTTTGAACATCGAAATCAAGCAATTGCCAGAGTAATCATGTTGTCTTTCTTCATGGGTAGAGGTCCGGCATTTAAGAACGCTTTTCAGGGACTGAGATATGTTCTGGTCACCCAACGCAATGCCTGGATTCATCTACTCATCACGGTACTCGTGATAGCCCTAGGAATTATTTTCCGAGTTGACCGAATAGACTGGGCAATTCTCATGATCGCGATTGCCCTGGTTTGGATTGCTGAAATCCTCAACACATCGATCGAAGCATTGGTCGATCTGGTCGTTCAACAATACCACCCACTGGCAAAAGTCGCCAAGGATACTGGCGCTGCCGCAGTGTTGTTCGCCGCTATCATTGCCGTGATTCTCGGTATAATCGTTTTTTTACCGCGTATCCTTGAAGTTTTTCAAATATCGGGTTGATCTCAGGAGTCATCATGTCTTCCTTTCGTTTCGGTACCGTCGGTTCTCCAATCTCCACACCCAAAAAACCGGGCGGCAGTGTCGGAGCTGTTCAGCAAATCCACGCGTTGAATCTTTCCGCCCTGGAGCTCGGCTGGGTGCAGTCTGTTCGTGTGACCGAGGAAACCTGTCAGCAGATCAAAAAAACTGCGTACACCTTAGATGTAGCCGTCAGCGTACACGCCCCTTACTTTATCAATCTCAACGCCGACGAAGAGGAATGGCCAAAATCGCGCAAACGCCTGATGGATGCCGCCTATTATGGATTCCTGGCTGGCGCAACAGATATCATCTTTCACCCCGGCTCATATTTCGGGCAGTCTCCCGACACTGTTTTGAAAATTGCGCTTGAACGCCTGGCGGGTTGTGTTGAAGACCTGAGCAAAAATCAAATTCATGTAACCTTGCGCCCTGAAACGATGGGCAAATCCGCCATGTTGGGCTCACTGGAGGACACCCTGGAAATGAGCCGTTCTCTTTCCGGCGTAGAACCCTGCCTCGATTTCGCTCATCTCCATGCTCGGGCAGGGGATGGCTCCATGAATACGAAGAACGAATGGCTGCAAGTCCTGGATGTCTACCAGCAGGCGCTTGGCAAGGATGCACTTCACCGCCTGCATATTCACCTTTCCGGAATTGAATATGGCAGCAAGGGAGAAAAAAATCACCTTCCGCTTCAAGAGTCCGATTTTGCCCTGGCTGAATTGTTCACAGCCCTTCGTGAAATGGATTGTTCTGGGCGAATTTTATGTGAGAGCCCAATTATGGAAGAAGATGCCATTTACATGAAATCGGTTTGGGATAATTTATAGATATTCTTTCAGGTTATGTTCCACCGCGTATGCAGCCGCTTCTGCCCGGTTACTGACCCCCAGCTTGGACAGGATGCTGGACACATAATTGCGCACTGTGCCCTCGCCCAAGAATAATACTTTGGCTATTTCGCGGTTGGTCTTACCTTCGGAAACCAGCAGCAGGACATGCTTTTCTTGCTGGCTCAAATTGGCAAACGCAGAGGCCTCTTCTTCTTTTACTGCCCGCCGGACTTCCTGAAATACACGCTGGGTAACCGCTGGGTCAAGCAAGGCTTCTCCTCTTCCCACGGCTTCGATGGCACGGATCAGGTCTTCGCCTCCAATTTGTTTTAATACATATCCCGATGCCCCGGCGCGAATAGCGGAGAACAACATTTCATCCTCTGCATAGGATGTGAGCATGATTACTTTAGTTTCCGGGTATTTTTGAGTAATTTCCTCGCAGGCTTCAATCCCGGATGCACCGGGAAGCCGGATATCCAGCAGTACAACGTCAGGATGCAACTGAGCCACCTGCTCCAACGCTTCTTTTGCAGTGCCGGCTTCGCCAACCACCTCAAATTGGGTGTGATGCTCCAACAAAGCCTTTAATCCAAGACGGACCACTTCATGATCATCCACCAGTACAATGCGCTGTTTGCCCATAGTTGCCTCCGGCAGGAAGTATAGTCAATAACAGGTTGAATGACAAGGAAAAATACACCCCCAAACCAACCTCATTCGTTGCGGACGACATTTGTATTCGGTTTCACAGATAATTTACATTTGATTTCCCTGATGCCTGTGGTAAACTATTTACAAGGGATGGTTATAATTAAGAGCAAGTGAATATCCTTGCCAGGAAGGCAGTGATGTTATGAATACAAAGACGAATCACGTAGTGGTCTATATTGAAGATGATCAGGAAATGATTGACCTGGTATCTATGATTCTCAGCCGGCGGGGATATTCAATACTTGGTGCACCGGGTGGAAAAAAAGGCTTAGAATTGGTTAAGGAAAAATTGCCCGAACTGATCCTGTTGGATCTAATGATGCCGGACATGGACGGTTGGGAAGTGTATCAACAGCTTAAATCGGACGAAACCACTCGCGCCATTCCGGTGATCGTAATTACTGCCAAAGCCCAAGCCATCGACCGTGTTCTTGGCTTGCACATTGCCCACGTAGATGATTACATCAGCAAACCATTCCGTCCCCAGGAATTACTCGAAAGCATTGAAAAGGTACTTGGAGGTGCAGGGGAAAAATCCTCCTTAGACAGCAATGGTAAATGAACCATCAGGTTACCGTATACAACCTTTCGCATCCTGATATTCAGCCAATTCGAGCGCGTCTTTGCGCCAATTTTTGGTCTAAATTTTGCGGATTGATGTTGCAGCCCGCCATTGCCCAGGATGAAGGGATTTTGATTGATGAAGGCAAAGACAGCATAGCCGCGACATCGATCCATATGTTTTTTATGCGCTTTGATATTGCTGCTATCTGGATCACATCCCAATTCTTCGTCGTGGATACGAAAATAGCAAAAACCTGGCACCCGATGTACACCGCATCTCAGCCGGCACGCTATATTCTCGAAGCTCATCCAGACCGAATCCTCGACTTTCGTAATGGGGATGAGGTAAAATTTGAGTATGCGTAAACCGCTTTCTATCTTTTTATTGGTATTCTTTCTTTTTGTCCCATTCGAGACAGCACGCGGACAATCACCTGGCGAACTACCAGTTTACCTCGTCCAACCTGGTGATACGCTCAACACAATCGCCTTGCGATTTGGCATTGCCGTTCAGGATATTATTGCTGCCAACCAGCTCGCCGATCCGAACATTCTGATTGTGGGGACTACTTTGAAGATCCCCGGTTACGAAGGAATTTCCGGAACCCTGAAATTCGAAGTCGCACCTCTGGGCGCGACCCTGTCCGGTATCAGCCGCCAGTACAACATACCGCCAGCGACTCTGGTGCGCCTCAATCAACTAACCAGTCCCTCCCAAATCTATATTGGCTCGACCTTGATCCTGCCTGAGAATCCCGATGCCAGTCCGGTAAATCCGGTAAGTATTTTTACCGAAGGCGAGACGCATTTCGAGCAAGCCATCCGCTTATCCACTAATCCCTGGAAACTGGCACAAACCAACCAAAAAAAGGATACTTGGGCGTTCTTGCCCGGCGAGGTGGTTTATGCAGATGATACAAAACCACTGCCCGGATTATTCGGTTCACCTTTAATCAAAATGATCGAAATTCTACCCTTGCCGCTCCGCCAGGGTAAAACCCATCTGGTAAAAGTAACAACCACACAGCCGCTATCCCTGAGCGGCTTGTTGAACGACAAATCAATGGCGTTTTTTCAAATCGCAGAAAACGAGTATGTTGCCATTCAGGGAGTTCACGCCATGGCTCAGCCAGGTTTGACCACGATCAAAATCGAGGGTACACTGCCCGACCAAAAGGTTTTTTCCTTCGAACAGGCTATCCTGCTTGAGCCGGGTTATTACCCCCAGGACGTCCCCTTGATTGTCGATCCGCAAACACTTGACCCGGCAATCACCGCACCGGAAGACGACATCGTCCGCACGGTTGTCGAACCAGCAACTCCACTCCGATACTGGTCGGATGTATTCACAGTACCAGTGGACGAACCCTGCATCCGCTCCTGGTTTGGCAGTCGACGGTCGTACAACGGCAGCCCTTATATCTACTTTCATACCGGCGTGGATTATGGCGTGTGCGCCAATAATTTGAACATCTATGCCCCCGCACCGGGTGTGGTTGTTTTTGTCGGAGACTTAACCGTCCGCGGACTCTCAACAATCATCGATCATGGCTGGGGAGTATACAGCGGTTTTTGGCATCAATCCAGCGCCAATGTAAGTGTGGGCGACCGGGTAGAAACAAGGCAAAAAATTGGCGAAATCGGTGGCAGTGGACGCGCCACGGGTCCGCATCTTCACTGGGAATTATGGGCGAATGGTGTTCAGGTTCAACCACTGGACTGGTTGGAAAAAACGTATCCCTGACGTTCGTGATAACAAAAATATCAGGGTATAATTAAAATACTCTGTGAAAATCACCAAGAGTAATTCTTTTATTTTCCTGCGAGTTAGAGGAACATGCCGATCCAATCAATAAATCTGAAAGAATCGTACTGGGAAACATTTGAAATTCAAGAAGAAGACCTGGAATTTCTTTACAACCATCTGTTGGAAATTGAAACGCCTCTAACCGCCAGGGAACTTGCCGAAGTATTAATTCGTGAACGCATACAGCGCGAAACCAAACAGATGTTAGCACAGCAAGCTGCCGGTGGAGCGCTTTACCAGCCCAAAAATTCATACAAAGCAGGTGAACGCCTTCAATTTCCGGCTTATGATTGGGCAAAAGGCAAGGTGCTCTCCGTTCGCGATGGAATTAATCCGGATTTCCCGCCATTCAAAGTCATTGAAGTTGAATTGGACGGTGTAGGCACACGGCATTTTGCCGCAGATTTGCCTGACCATGCACTCAACCTGCCCATTGAACCAAAAGTCACCGATCCATCCCTTGACTCAGAATACATCCTTGAAAATTACGGGGAAGACATTGGCTTTTTGCTTACCAAAACGTTCGAGCAGGTACCCGACCTGGTACGCATTGCCGGCGCTTGGTTTCCACGCTCCCTGCTGGTTGATGTCAGCATAGGTCACCTCAATCTCGCTGAAGCTGTGCTCGAAATGGCACAAGGCGGCCCCCTGCCAACCGATGCTATTCTTGAGCAGATTGAACTGCCAACTGATGTTAATCGAAAACTAACCGAGTTTTCCATGAATCTGGCACTGCAGGAAGATGATCGTTTCGACGAAGTCGGACCAGCAGGAAAGACCATGTGGTTCCTTCGCCGACTCGAACCCGAAGGGGTGCAAAATCCGCCTCATTACTTGCGGTATCAACCAATTGACTTCGATCCCGAACCAGCCAAAGACGAGATACAGGCGCTCAACCGCCTGGTCTTTGATGAATTGGAATCCGAAGGCGACCTACCCCGCAAAGCTGAAGAAATCGAGGTCAGTCTGATCTTCCCGCATTGGCGGGCGGGTACAGTACCACTTTCCCGCAGTGTTGCCCGTTTATTCCCAACCGCCTATGAAGCCCCACGTGTGCGCTTTACCTTCATTGATGAGGAAACCGGCAAGGAATTTCCCGGCTGGGTGGTACGTCCCAACCGTTATGTCTTTGGTCTGCGTGAATGGTTCGAGGAAAAAGATTTGATACCCGGCAGCTTGTTCGTAATCCGGCATGGAAAACAACCCGGACAGGTAAGATTGCGAGCGTTGAAGAAACGTCCGACTAAGGAATGGATTCGCACGGTCCTGATAGGCACTGATGGTGGTATCGTCCTCTCCATGCTCAAACAGCAGGTCAGCAATGAATATGATGATCGCATGGCGATCGCCATCCCCGATCTCGAAGCACTTGACCAGCTGTGGAACCCTAACAACCGCCAGCGTAATACACTGGAAAAAACTGTCCTTAACATCATGCGTGAACTGGTTAAACTTTCCCCCCAGGGACATGTACACGCCCAGGAATTATATGCGGGTGTAAACATCATCCGCCGCTGCCCGCCTGGAACGATCGTGGGCATACTTGCCAATCAACCCAATGTCATTCATCTGGGCGATTTGTATTACCGTCTGAACGACATCGACACAGAGGAATGAAGCGATGACAGAAACCGTTCGTTTTAGTCTGATCAAACCAACCATCAACACGCCGTTCCACATTGACTTCGATTGGTGGAAAAATCATGACCAAAACTGGCGGGGATTCTTATTCGGCTTTCTTTGTTCCGAACATCAGAGCGCGTTTGAGAACCTGGAGCAACATTCCTGGATCGACTGGGTCGATCCCGTTACGGCGGAAGTGACTCGTGTGGACGGCATCCAACATACATTAATGGTTCATTGCGCTCTCCAACCGGGCTTTTTATCAGAAGACACAACACTGGTTAATGCCGTTTTCCGGGTATTCCTGTCTAATGGCAACAAGCCGCTGACACCCTCAGAACTCTCGGAAATCATCGCTAAACCACCCGAGAAAATTCTACAAACGCTTTCCGGTCCGCGCGTGTATCAAGGCATCCGCCCCCAACAGAGCAGTTAATGTAAAAGGATTCTTTCCCTTGCTATGGATGAGGGGAATCAGGCGTGTGCTATAATTATTTTTGACATGTGAAGCTGTTCTATGAACAGAGTTAGTCTTGATCTATTGTGATTCTTGAAAAAATATTTCGACTTGCCCCTGTAGCTCAATGGACAGAGCGCCGGTCTTCTAAACCGTCGGCTGTGAGTTCGAATCTCACCAGGGGCGCTCGATATTTTGCCAAAGGAGAGTTGTTTCCATGAGTTTTCTTGAACGAAATGGCATTATCACTTTTGCCAACAAGGATGTAACCATCGTTGGCGCGGACTTAAAACCAGGCGATATCGCACCTGAATTTACCGTTCAGGCACAGGATTGGTCGATGGTGGAAGGATTGGAATCAACCAGAGGAAAGGTCCGCATTATTTTATCCTTACCCTCCCTCAACACATCGGTTTGCGATCGCGAAACCCGCCGCTTTAATCAGGAGGCGGCTGGTCTAAGCACAGATGTAGCCATTCTCGCGGTTAGTATGGATTTACCCTTTACTCTGAGGAATTGGTGTGCAGCAGCAGGTGTGGATCAGGTTATCACCTTGTCCGACCACATGGAAGCGGACTTCAGTAAAAAATATGGCGTTCTAATGAAGGAAATTCGCACCATGCGCCGCGCCGTATTTGTGGTCAACCGTAACGATCGAATTACTTACGCGGACTATATGCCCACCATTGGCGCCGAGCCCAACTACGATGCGGTGCTACAGGCAGCAATCGCAGCATTATAATTCCACTGGCTATATCAGTGGAGGTAAAATGATTACAGTTTATTATTCAACTAAAAAACCACGCACCAACTTTTCAGGATTGGATGATTCCTCCGGTGCGTTTGGCAAGAGTACCAATTATTGGCATAACAACCGTTCGCATTCATGGCAGCCGGCAACGGATATTTATGAAACGGACGAGAAAATTGTCATCCTGATCGAAATTGCGGGCATACAGGAGAATGATCTTAACCTCATGGCAAATCAAAATGCCATGCTCATCCAGGGTGTCCGCAATGCGCCATACGAATCCCCCCGATCTATCCATCAGATGGAGATACTCTACGGCGAATTCAGTGTCGAAGTCCAGTTTTCGATCCCGATTGATTATGAACGGATTGAAGCCATTTATGAGCAAGGCTTTCTGCGGATAACACTCCCGAAAACCCAACCCCGCATTATCCCGATAAACAAGGAATAGCCAGCCAGTATGCCAGCATCCAGGTGGAACATCGATCCCAACCAGTTTTACTTTCAATATGACGCCGAAGAGAACGGTTTCGAAGAAATTTTGCTTTCACAGAGCGATGGGGAAGATACAATTTATCTCGAAGAAGATCTAGAAGACGTGGAAAATAATCCAACCGAATCGCTGATCAAACTGCCGGATATCCTCCCCATATTACCCCTGCGCGGTCTTGTGGTTTACCCTCAAACCGGCGTACCATTGACAATTGGACAACCTCGAAGCATTCGGCTCGTGGATGATGTCGTCACTGGTGACCGCTTTATTGGCTTGATTGCCTCGATGCACCCAGAAATTGAAAGTCCCGACCCTGAGCAGTTGTATCAAATTGGCACGGCGGGGTTGATCCATCGCATGTTTCGCGCTCAGGACGGTACCATCCGTCTGCTGGTGCAAGGATTGATCCGTTTCCGGGTTATCGAATTCGTTGCTACTGAACCATACTTAAAAGCCCGGGTTGAACCAATTCCGGAAACGGAGGATGGCGGTTTGGAGGTGGAGGCATTGGCGCGGAATGTCCGCGATCAATTTGCCCATATTGCTGAAATGATCCCCTCCATGCCACGGGAACTGGTGGCAACCGTGGCGTCGCTGACTGATCCGCTTCAAACCGTCTATACCATTGCCAATTTACAGCGGATGGAGATCAGTGACGCGCAGGAAATTCTTGAACTGGATACGATCTCCGAGAAACTGCACAAACTGGTCAACCTGCTTACGCGCGAAAGCGAAGTACTGGAACTAAGTCAGAAGATCCAAAAAGAGGCGCGTTCCGAAATTGACAAAGTCCAGCGTGATTACTTCCTGCGCGAACAACTCAAAGCGATCCAGCGCGAATTGGGCGAGACCGATGAACAAGCCGCCGATGTGGAAGAGTTTCAAAAAAAGATTCAGGAAGCCGGTTTATCCGAAGAAGCCCGTAAACTGGCAGACCGAGAACTAGATCGCTTGCAACGTTTACCCACCGCTGCCGCGGAATATGGGGTCATACGCACCTATCTGGACTGGTTGGTTTCATTACCATGGTCGAAAGTCACTTCGGATAATTTGGATATATCCCACGCCCGCGAAGTTCTCGATCAAGATCATTACGGGTTAGAGGATATCAAGGAACGAATCCTGGAATATCTGGCTATACGAAAACTGCGCCTCGATCGACACGAAGAATTCAACAAACAAACCTCCACCGATCTTATTCGTCGTCAACGCGAGGGCGTCATTCTGTGTTTCATTGGACCGCCGGGAGTGGGCAAAACATCTCTTGGGCAGTCCATTAGCCGGGCAATGGGACGAAAATTTGTGCGCATTTCGCTCGGCGGAGTACGGGATGAAGCCGAAATTCGTGGGCACCGCCGCACTTATATCGGCGCCATGCCGGGGCGCATCTTACAAGCACTGCGCCGGGTCGAATCGCGAAACCCTGTTTTCATGCTGGACGAAATCGACAAATTGAGCTCCGACTTTCGCGGCGATCCAGCCTCTGCCTTGTTGGAAGTGCTCGATCCGGAACAAAACCTGGAATTTCGGGACAATTATCTCGAAGTTGCCTTTGACCTTTCTCAGGTTATGTTCATCACCACTGCCAACCAGTTTGAAACCATCCCCGGTCCCCTGCTTGACCGAATGGAAATCATTCAATTGTCTGGGTATACCGATAGCGAAAAAGCCGAAATCGCCCGTCGCTATCTGATTCCCCGCCAACTCAAAGAAAACAGTTTACGCGACGAGGAAATCCAATTCACAACCAAGGCAATTTCTGCAATTATTCGCCACTATACTCGCGAAGCCGGGGTGCGTAACCTGGAACGCGAAATCGGATCGATCTGCCGTAAGGTTGCCACACGCATAACTGAAGGGAAAACCACCTCGCAAGTGATCGATGAAAGTGCTGTACGTGAACTGCTCGGCAGGCCCAAACACTTGGGCACCGAAGAAATTCAACGCCGCACCGAGATACCCGGAGTGGCAACCGGTCTGGCGTGGACGCCGGTTGGCGGTGATATTTTATTTATCGAAGCTACCCTTATGCCAGGAAATAAGGGTTTCATCACCACCGGATCGGTTGGCAAAGTGATGCAGGAATCCGCACAGGCCGCACTTTCGTATGTACGCTCACGGGCTGCTCAACTGGGGATTGAACCCGATATCTTTGAAAAATCTGACATTCATCTTCACATTCCCGCCGGTGCACAACCCAAAGACGGTCCGTCGGCTGGTGTGACCATGGCAACTGCTCTGGTCTCGCTGTTAACCGGGCGGCTGGTGCATTCCGAAGTTGGCATGACCGGTGAAATTACCCTACGCGGTCAGGTGCTTCCGGTTGGAGGGATCAAAGAAAAAGTGCTTGCAGCTCACCGAGCTGGTCTAAAAACAGTGATCATACCTAAAGACAACGAAGCCGATTTGGAAGATCTTCCAGAAGAGGTGCACAAAGCCATGCAGTTTATTCTGGTCGAGAGCGTGGATGAAGTTCTGGCTAATGCGCTAGAGGAAAAAATCGCTCAACCTGCCTAGAAATCAGAAAGCAATAATCATTGTTGGGGAGATATGACTCACATACTGATCATCGAAGACGACACATCCATGCGGGCGTTGCTAAAGACATTACTGGAGATCGAGCGATTTCAGGTTTCCACGATAGAAATATCCAGTCCGAATGATATTTTGAAAAATATCAGCGAAAAACAGCCTGAAATTATTTTGATGGACGTTAACTTAAAAACAGCGAATGGCATCACCGTACTGCGTGAGATCCGTTCCAGCAGTATTGTTAATCCGCAAACGCGCATCATTATGACCTCCGGAGAAGATCGCAAACAGGAATGTCTCTTGGCGGGTGCCGATGATTTCCTGTTAAAACCGTACATGCCGGCAGATTTAATCAGCAAGTTGCATGTAATCAATTGAAATAAAAGCCAAAAAGGAGAATTTCTTGGCAAAACGTCAAAATAATTCCAATTCACAATGGTACACCATTGATCTCCATTTGCACACACCCGCGTCCAGCGACTACCAGCAATCCGAAGCAACGATACTGGATATATTGCAAAAGGCGGAAGCACGTGGGTTGAATATGATCGCCATCACCGATCACAATACGGTGGCCGGCTACCGCAAAATGATCGAGGAGATCCAGTCTCTCGAATTACTGCAAAAATTGGGGCGATTAATGCCCGCCGAGCAACGACGGCTCGAAGAATACAACCGACTACGATCAAAAATTCAGATTCTGCCCGGTTTTGAATTCACCGCAACCTTTGGATTTCACATTCTATGCATTTTTCCCCCCCATAAACCAGTGCGTGAGCTGGAACATTTGCTGCTCAGTTTGAACATCCCGCCCGATCAACTGGATGAAGGTTCCCAAACTGTCGGTGCTACCGAGGACGTGTTGACCGTTTATCGGGTTGTCCATGAAAACGGCGGTCTGGTGATTGCCGCGCACGCCAATTCAAGCAACGGGGTAGCCATGCGCGGATTCACTTTTGGCGGACAAACTAAGATCGCCTTTACCCAGGACTCTCATTTGCACGCCCTCGAGGTAACCGATCTAGAACAAAAAGGACCTCGAACAACCGCAGCGTTTTTTAACGGCACCAAGCCGGAATATCCGCGCCGGATGCATTGCATCCAAGGGTCGGACGCGCATCGGCTCACCACAGACCTCGTGCGCAAGAAAAACCTGGGGGTTGGCGATCGCGCCACGGACGTATTACTACCCGAATGCAGCTTTGAGGCATTGAGAGACCTTTTTTTGAGCAATGATTTTTCTCGTACCCGCCCTCACCGCCATAAGGAAGAGCCGATCTTTGACTTTATTCAAACCGCCCGCGAAGAAGGCGCAAACATCATCCAGGACTTTCATGAAAGCATGACCGTGCGCGGGGGAAAACTGTACGCCGTTCTTGCGGACGTGTGTGCCTTTGCAAACACCAACGGCGGCACCTTGTATATTGGCATTGCAGATGATGCAAAAAAACCGCCTGTTGGAGTTACGGATATCGAGCAAGGGATACATGTCCTGGAAAAAGAAATCAACAATCGCATCAGCCCGCCACTGCATATATCAATCGACGTCCACGATTACAAAGGGAAGAAAATTATCCGTATTCTGGTTCCGCGAGGCGATGAACCACCCTATGCAGTTGATGATAATAAAATCTACGTCCGTGACGAAGCAGAAACAGGGCTTGCGGTAAGGGACGAGATCGTCAGCCTGGTGTTACGTAATAAAAATGCCACAATGCCTGCCACCACGCCGGCTGCGGAACCGTATTCAACCCAAAAGACGGCTGCCTCCATCGAAACCCCCAACCAGGAAAATCCAATAGAGCCGCGTACCGGGGTTGAGGTTTTACCACCAGAGGAACGGCAGGGAAAACAATATTTCACCATGCGCGACCTGCGCAACGGAAATGTGGTCAAAAATGTCACCCGGGTTTCAGCCCGCAAGTTATGGCACTATGCCATCGACCGTTATACCACCACGATGAAAAATTTTGATCCCCAGCAAGTTAAGTGGCGCGGCGACCTGGGAATGCTGCGAAAGCACAAACAAGGCAACATCACCCGCTATGATTTGATTTTACGCGCTGGACAAAACTACCGCTTTTTCTTTGGTGTCACTGATGATGGTATACACGGTGAATGGCGCACCGTCACCGGATTGGATGATGGCGAGCGATGATCCAGGTTGGAATCTTAACGATCTCCGATCGAAGCGCACGCGGGGAGCGAGAAGATCTATCCGGACCTGCTCTGGTTCAAAAAGTCCGCACTGCGGGTTTTACGGTGGTTAAAACAGCTATTGTGGCGGACGATTTTGACCAGATTCGCACCATTCTGATAGAATGGTGCGATCAGGAGGAATGCAATCTGATTCTCACTACCGGTGGAACTGGCGTTGCGCCGCGTGATATCACACCTGAAGCTACCTTGGCAGTTATTGAAAAGGTCGTTTCAGGAATACCGGAAGCCATGCGCGCCAGCAGCCTGAAAATCACTCCCCACGCCATGCTCACCCGCCTTGTAGCGGGTATCCGTAAACGAACCCTGATAATTAACCTACCTGGCAGTCCAAAAGGCGCCGTAGAGAACCTCGATGTGGTTCTGCCAGTCCTTCCCCATGCTATGGAATTATTAAACGACGCTCCTGGTGCCGAGTTGGGACACCAAAAATCGTATTTCAAAGGATCGGCAAAAGATTGAAGGCTTAATTGAATTCCGAATCGGACTCGAACGAATTGGAGTGAAATTTGAGTGCGCTGAATCCGGTGGGTTTCGTGTATCGCCATTCCTTTTCAATGCTGGTCATTTTCAAGGATTTCCTGCAGCGAATCGCCTTCGCGGATCATTCTTAGGGGAACGCCATAAGCGCGCAAGCGCTCAAAAGTGACACAGGCATCCTCATAACCGCCAAAGCTAGCTGAATCAACACCGATAACAACCGGTCTCAGGTCGCGTCGTAAAATAACCTCCAGCGCCAGCTCCAGGTTTTGATTGCATACCGCCGTGACCAGAACAATTGTGCTGCCGCGCGGAACCTGGTTGGCTTGTGCTTCAATCAAACCCGGTAAAGGCAAGCCACCCTCTGGTTGTAAAAACGCCAGTGTTTCGAGCAGTTTTGCCAGCTGGCGGTCACCCCGCTCTGCCGGTAAAACACTGAGCGTTTGTGCAGCACACGAAAATCCTACTGACCGACCTTGGGCAAGGTAGTAATCAGCAATCGAGGCAACACATGAGACTGCATATTCAAACGTACTTGGTGGAAGCGGCATGACTAGCCGCTGCGGAATAAGCCAGAACGGACCGGTCCTGTCGACGCGATGAAGATCGGGCAAAGAAAAATGCGTACCCGATTGTGCATCCAGTAAAATCCAAACGTCTGCCTGCGGGTCTTGCTCAAACTCCTTGACGATCAAGCGGTCTTTTCGTGCCGTGCTTTTCCAGTGAATTCGGCTGAGTGGGTCACCCGGAGCATATTCACGCACACCAGCCGCATACGGAGTTACTTCGAGGCTTTTTCGTCTCAACGCCCGTCCGCCAGGAAGAATGCCAGCCGGTTCCGGAAATTTCTGCAAATTGACCATGTACGGTAATACCAGGAGAGTTTTTTCGGCAGGTATCACTTTTTGAACCGCAAAAAAACCAAACGGATCCCCCGAAACTAACACGGTAGGACCGAGTGTAAATGCACCACGCTTTACCAACAAAGTGCGCGAAAAATACGAACGCAGCTGGCGTGGACCGATACTGGAGATAACCCGCGAACCCTGTTTATCTGGCAACGCTGACTGGTCCTTGATTTCGATCCATAAGCGCCCATACCAGGAATCGTTGCGAATTTCGAATCGTTCTTCAAATATTTGCCCAACGGGCAGACGCAAAACACGTGCGCTTCGAATAACGGACAACCCACGCAATGATGTGAATGCCCAAAGGAACGCTAACAACAACACACCCAACAACAAGTAAATGATGCGGTAATACACAAAAACGGTCGGCTGCTGGGTTAAGTACACACCCGCAAGAGCGCCCCCCAGCAACAATAAAAACAAAAAGAAGGGAGGGCGAATTTTCATCAGATTATTTGGTGGGCTGGCTTGCCAGCTCACCGCCCGGAACAGGGACAAAAGTAACCAATTCGTGAATAATCTGATCCGCACTCAGATTGCGCAACCGAGCTGAAGGTTGTACGACCATGCGGTGTGCGAGGACATTTTCCGCCAGGATTTTAATATCATCCGGCAGGACATAATCCCTGCCATGAATGGCAGCCCGTGCCTGACCTGCCCGGTACAATCCAAGGCTTCCACGCGGGCTGGAGCCGAGATAAACATCATTATTCTCCCGAGTTGAACGCGTAAGTTCCACAATATACTGGCGCAACGGCTTGGAAACAAAAACGGTTCGAATGATCTGCTGAACCTCTAATAATTCATCGATCTCTGCCACAGCCTGCAACTCTTCAATCGGGTGGCGCAGTTGCTGCAACTCAAGAATTTTCATTTCATCGTACAGGGAAGGATAACCTATCTTAATCCGCATCAAGAAGCGGTCCAGTTGCGCCTCAGGTAGCGGGAAAGTACCTTCGTATTCGATCGGGTTTTGAGTCGCCAGAACCAAAAACGGCGAAGGAAGCGAGTAAGTCACCCCGTCTACGGTAACCTGCCGTTCTTCCATGGCTTCCAGGAGTGCCGACTGGGTTTTGGGCGTCGCGCGGTTGATCTCATCCGCCAGGACTATTTGCGCCATGATCGGTCCCGGGCGATATTCAAACTCACGGGTAACTTGGTTGAAAATTGAAACACCAGTCACATCACTGGGTAGCATATCCGGCGTGAACTGAATGCGACTGAATTTGACACCTAGAGATTTTGCCAGGCTGCGTGCCAGAACCGTCTTACCGACCCCGGGAACGTCATCGATCAATAGGTGACCCTGGCATAGTAAACTGATAATCACCAATTCAAGCGTGTGGGATTTACCAACAATGACCGTTTCAAGATTATCCATAATCTTGCGTGAAAAGGCTTGCACTTTCTCGATGGAATTCTCCATGAAAAGCTCCTTGTTAGAACTGCGATTCAATCAAGTTCTTCGCAGAATAACCGCTGCGGCAACACTTGCGACAATGGTCAACAAACTGACCCAGGTAGCCGGGATAATATTCGTTGGCAGATAAGACAGGGTTAGCTGGTGTTCACCAGCGGGAATGCACACGCTTTTTACAACAGCATCTGCCCGTTGAATGGGAACCTCCTTCCCATCCAATTTGGCTTTCCAGCCCGGATACCAGCTATCGGCTATTCGCATCCAACCCGATGCGTTTGTTTTGATATCGATCACCATTAAATCTGCTCGATCCACGATAAACTTAAGCTCAGTGTTCGCTGGTTGTGCTTCATCGGCACATGGTTGATTCGACTCGACAATTATACACTCTGAAAAAGCATTTTGTCCGCCTGCCTGTACAATCATCGCTTGTAAAGCTTCTTGTAACGACGAAACGCGATTCTCGCAGGATTTCCAAGTAATTCGCTTCCCCGGCTGGATGTGTTCCACCCACCAATGGGTTTCGTCTTTTTCCACCCTTATAATGGATTCCACGCCCATTGTGGTCAATATTGCGCTTTGTTCCATTGCAGGTAAATCGCCAATCAGCGTCATCCACTGCACAAACCAACCCGGCAACAAGGGATCAAAATTATTGGTCATTGCAATGTTGTCCAGTAAATTCAGGTTTGGCAGCGGAACAGCTCGCATTTCCTGCCAATCTGCAAAGGCATGAAAATCCATCATCGATAGGTAGCGTTCGAATTTCAAGTTGTACTCATCCTGATTCGCAATGAAGGTGCGCGTTTCGGGAACATGAAATCCCTCTGTGGATACCTTATAAAAACTTGCCTCAATTACCGGGTTGGCATTGGCTGATGCCAGCCATAAATCCACTACAACCATTCCGAGCACAGCAGCAACCCACAAGCGTCGCGATTGAGCCGGGCTATCCATATCCAACGGGGTTTTCAATGCCAATATGGCAGTGCAGAACAGAAAAACTGCCAGTAGAATAAAGGCGCGAATGAAGCTGGATTCAATTTGAGGCAGCAATAAACCCGCTCCTGCAGAGCCGAGCATAATTGCCAGGCTAGCCACCATCAACCGAGTATAATTTTTTCTGCTCTTCCCTATCGGTCTTTTCCAGCGATCAGCAGCAATTCCTGCCAGGCATGCCAATCCGAAAGTCGTCCAAAACAAATAACGTGCGGGGGCTTGAAACATATCAAAAGTCGGAATATGTTCGTACAGCCAGGGGAAAAGCGGGGTATTCTTGCCCAATGCCAGTAAAACCGAAAGAAAGATTAATGACCATAGAAAAACGATGGTGCGTGCTTGCCCCATATTTTCGATGCGGCTTCGCTGCTGTGGGATCCACACAAGGGTGCTAGCAGCCAATAAAAATGGGACAATACCAATATAAACCGCATCTTCCCAATAAGCACCGTATCCCCAATAATTTCCGCTACCCGGGTTACCGAATAAATCCGGCAGCAGGAAACCCAATAGCCGCCATGGCCAAAGTGAATATGTCATGGCAAAGTCAAAATTCACCGCGCTGGAGCGCTGGGATTGCTGCAAATATTCGAAAGTCGGTAACAACTGTGGCAGAGCCATCATCACGGCGATGATCAAACCGGCAGTATATAAACCCAAGCGGCTGACAACAACACGAATTCGCTCCTGCCCAACAAGACGCACCACAACCCAAGCGCTGGCAAGAATGACCGAATACCAGGTCAGTTGGGCATGACCTGCCAGCAGTTGAAAGGCAAAAACCATAGCCAGCAGTAGCATGTTGCGCAGCAAAGGGCGCATCTGAGCGGCAGTGACAACTCGGTCGGCTGCCCAAACCAGCCAGGGCAGCCAGGCTCCCGCCCAAATCATACTGAAAAACATGCCACGGGTTACCAGGTAGGCACACATGCCAAACGCCAGTCCGGCAATTATCTGGCCACCCAGCCGCACCCCCAGTTGACGCACCAAGAGCATCATCCCACACCCCGCCCAACCCAGGTGCAACGGAATGAGCAACGTGCTGCCCCAGGCTACGGCAGGCGCATCCCCCAATCGATAGAAAATATACAAGATTAATGAAGGTGGGTACAAAAATGCTGATTGGTAATTAGCAAACAATGGTGCGCCCATCCCATTGAGCGGATTCCAAAACGGTAGAATTCCTTGTTCCAGCAGCGCATATCCGTATACCCGCCAGGGAATAAATTGCAACGAAGGAGTGCCCCAAAATAAAACCTGCCCGTTGATCAATGCAAATAGAAATAGCGGCAACGGAGCAAAAAACACCAAAACATACGGTAGCATTCTATAAAAAAACGATCGGTCCAGGTGTCTCACAGATTAAGCCCCTCTCGAATTTAGTTTTCTTTTCAAAAACGACATCCATGAGAAAACCATTACAGCCATCCAACCCAGCCAGGCGGTAATCGAGACAATCGTTCCCAATATCAAACTTTCCGACCGAAAAATAAACTCAACTTGCTGAGCCCCCCTGGGCACATTCACCCCGACCAACAAATTGGCTACGCGAATTTTTTTAGCTGGCTTGCCATCAATATACACTTCCCAACCAGGATAATCCACATCGGCAACCGTCAACAGACCCGCTTCGTTAACTTGGATTTTATAGTAGCCCGGCTTTGAGATATACGTTGGAAATTCCGGCTTCACCGCGCCATTTTGGTCAGTGATCCGCACCCAAGGCACAAATTTATCGTTTTCGTACACGCGGGTATCGCCGTCCTGAAACACCAGGTTTAATCCATCCACCGACAATGGAAACTCGCTGACTATGTAACGCACTGAAAGTAACCCTAATTTGTCCGCATCAGGGATCGCCTTTCGGTTAGCTAATCGAACGTCTTTCCCCTCCAGTGGCGGAAGCGTAACCGAATATCCGCTTTCCGGAACACCGCTCGCGGTTCGCATATATTCCCAGTAGGTTTGCAACTGCAGCGGGTCAATTCCGTTTGCCATACGAATACCCATCGAAGCTGCCTTATGCTGCGGAATGCTATTCGATGGTGTGTATATGCGAAAGTCTCCAGGCTGGCTTGCCACAAAACTGGCAGCTGGCTCTCCTTGATCGAAAATCACATCTGAGGACCAGATCGATAAACTTTGTGCGTTGACACCACTTAAGTCGAGTACGAGGAACAGCGGAAAGACAAACTCAACCCAACGCAAAGATCGTCGTACTCGCTGTGCCAGGGATAAAATCACAATCGAGATCAGAAAACCGCCAGCCGCCCAAATCAAATTTGCCGCAAGCGTTCCCCCCATAATCAAAATACCGACACCAAGAAAGAAAACGAACGCACCAAAGGGAGTCATAAAAAATACTGCATCTGGGCGATGAAGTGTATCGCGTTTCAGTAAATCATCCAGAGCATAAGCCGCAATGATACACAAGGCAAGCCCGGATAAAAAGTAAAAACGGGTTGGAACACGGAGCAAATCAAAACCTGGCAATTGCGCGACCAAGTTCATCAGGGGCAATTGTTCGCCCAACGACAGCAGAATACCACCGGCCAGCACGATCAGCCAGAATGCGCATTTTCTACGCACATCCGGAATACTCAGACAGTAGATTATTAAATAAAAAACCAGGCTGCCCGGATACAATGTCCATTCAGCAAAACCGCCAAAATCCGGTATCCATAACCCCAGCAATTCCTCAAACGGGAGCGAGTATTGCAACGAATCAGAACTCGACATCCAGGCGCGGGTTGAGAGTTGGGTGTACTCGAATAAAGGTAATAACAGTATCAGCGCTAAGAGCAAACTCCAAATAACCACACCGCCGGATTGTAAAAACCAACCTGCAACGTTTCCCCACCGGCGCTCTATTTGGGACTGTGTACAAAAGGCGCAAACCGAGTAACCAACCCACAAAACAAGCGCATAAGCCAGCCAACGAACATCTGCCAGGGCAATCAATCCCAATACGCCAGCGGGCAGCCACCACAACCCGCTCTTTAATCGCGCTTGTTCTGCAACCAACAGCCAGGGCGTCCAGGCAAATGCATAAAGCAGCGTGACATGCCCAGCCCCAAAATGAGCAAATAATTTAGGCATCAACAGAAAACTGAGTGCCCCCAACAAAGCTGAACTTTCTTTTAGTCCGTATGCTCGCAGCAAGGTCAGCATTCCGTATCCGCCCCAGAAAATGTGAAGTATCACGACCCCATTGAAACCAAACGGCTGCGGTAATAAATACGCCAGCCAGCCTGGCATGTACCATAGTCCCGCCAGGGGATTGGCTGAAAACGGATAACCGCCAAGGATGGTATTTGACCACATTGGGATCTGTCCACTGTCGCGGAGGGCATGCAAGAGTTGCAGAGCATTTGGCAAATGGCTGATCGTCAGGTCAGAATATTCCGAAAATCGAGGATAGAAAAAATTACCCGCTGCCAGAAGCCAGGGCACGAAAGGCAGAAGTAATACAAGGGTCGCAATCTGGCGGCGATTCATGGCACGGCGCTCATTTTTAGGATCGAGACTGTCAGGTTTTGGTAAACTGTTGACAACCCAATCTCACGCAATCGCTCCAAAGCCATTTGATCAGTGATCTCATCCAGCAAAATATAACTGACCTGCCAGTTTTCCAAATAAACTTGTAAATCCTCAGCGGTCATCCCAGCGGAAAAGATGCGCCGAACCTCTTCTTCCCGTGCAATCGCATCAACCGTCTCAAAGGGGTGACCATAAATAACCCGGCATTGGGTGTTGGCAGGGATAAATAAGCCCAGAACCGGGTTGGCTAATACCACGGGTCTATTCGCACACGCTTGTTTGTCAAGCCAGATCAAGGCAGCCCGCTGGTCGCTTCGCTGATACAACCAAAGCTCATGTTGGCTGCCCGCCTGCATCCCCCCAAGCAAGATGAATACGTTGGTCATGATGCTGAACAAAAAAACAATGCTAAACAGTCGCTTAAATGCGCGGATTTTGTTAGCCACTAACGCCAGCATCCCAACACCCGCAAAGACGCCGATGGGAATATATAAACCCAGCAAAAAACGTCTTTGCAGGGGAAATGGTATATAAGCTAACACCACTCCTGCAATCAGCCAGGCAGCTGCACTATCCAGATTCGGATCGCTGCGTTTCCGTATCCATTGCCATAAACCAGCCCCAGCCAGCAAAATCGCCGGTGCAAAAGATATCAACAAATCCCACACAGGTAGTGTAGGAGTGTGGTTCTGGCTGTTCCAGGCAGCCAGCAGTGGATCGTTCAGGATTACTAAAAATTGGTACAGTAACAGCCCCCCTGCTGGAAACAGAAATACAAACGGCAACCGCCAAGCGATCCTTTTCTCGCGCCAGAACCGGATAGCAACCACCAATACACTGATTACAGCAGCCACCACCACACCGAATGGTAAAATGATGGCGATCAGCACGCCTGCAACGATCCACACTCCATAATTTTCCAAACGATCCATCTGCAGGGCGGACAAATATTGAAGCAGGATCGCCAATCCCAGCGGGAAATGCGGATTTGCCAGCATGGACAAGAACGGGTAGGCTTCCGCGACCCAAAAATCCATTGTAAAGCCACCTGCAAATGCCGCCAACCAACCCAACCCGGAACCAAATAGAAGCAATTGAACGATTCGACGCAGCACACTCCGATCGACACTCCCCAATGAAACAGACACGTAGCGAGATAGGCTAAAAACCAAAAAAACTGCACCGAGGACTCGCGCCAGGTGAAAAATGAAAATCGGTTCGATTTGTGTCCATCGGGCAAGATGCCCCAGAAATATATAAAATAAAAATAGGTATCCGCCCTCACCTTGCTGAGCGGTATACGGCAGCTGAAACAACCATTCGCCGCGCAGTCCAATCTGCATCTTTGCCAGGTAGCTGTTTCCATCGATCGGGTTGAGCAGAAATCCCGTGTATGCGAAATTTTCCCCCTGCAAGTACCAGCCAGCCAGGAAGGGTGCGGTGATCAGGAAGAGTATTCCAGCCAGTAGGAACCCGTTCGATTTTTGAACCATTGGGATTTCGAATTGAAGTATACTTGAGTTAATATCAGTCCGCAACTCCCGGAAAATCGTTAATAGACTCACCTTTTCACAACTCGCCGCATTAGAATTATTATGAGCCAATCTTTTCATTTATACCAATTGCAGAAAATCGATAGTCAGCTGGATCAAATTCGGCAACGAATTCATGTTATTCAAAATGAGATCGCAAACGACACCCGCTTGGTGTCCGCCCGCGAAGAATCAAATCGTATTCATGCCCAGGTTGAGCAAGTACAGCGTTCCCTCAAAAAGATCGAGCACGAAGTCGAAAGCCGGCGGTTAAAACTGGAACAAAGTGAAGCCAACCTGTATTCTGGGCGAATCAAGGTTCCAAAAGAGTTGCAAGACTTGCAAAGTGAGGTAGCGTCACTCAAGCGCGGTATATCCGGTTTAGAAGACCAGCAACTGGAAATTATGATCCAACTGGAATCTGTACGCTCCGCATACGAGGATGCTCAACAGCAGATGGCTCAAACCGAAGCCCTGGTCACTCAGCAACATGCCGGTTTGATCGGTGAACAATCCCGGCTTGAAAACGACAAAGAGCGCTTGCTCATCGAGCGCAACGCGGTCGTTTCTCAGGTTCTTGAAAACAATTTGACCCAGTATAACAATTTACGCCAGCGCAAGCAGGGAATTGCTGTCGCAGCAGTGGAGGATTATGCCTGTACCGCCTGCGGCGCAGGATTAACCCCTGCCCAATGCCAGGCAGCCCGTTCGCCAGCCGCAATTGTATACTGCCCTTCTTGCGGCAGGATCATTTATGCAGGGTGACCACCCATGTTCGGATTAGATAATTTTGCTCTGGATCGCCTTTCGTTCTGGCTTGGCTTTATCGGCGGGACCTTGTTTTGGTTTCTGCTTCAACGCTTGTGGAAAGGTTTCCCCTTTATAAAGCAAACCGTGCAGCAAATCGTGGAGAACAACCGCCGCCAGCGCATGTCAGGGGTTGAAAGCGCTCTCCGCCAGGATGTCCTGCGCCGCGCGCAGCGCAATCATCTCGGTTCTACCCTTTTTTCCTTGGATGAAATTGTGGTCAAACCTGAAATTCTGGCGCCCCCTTCACAGATAGACCCCGAAAACCCGGTTAGCCTTGAACGGTATTCATCCATCATTGTGCCATACCAATCCGATTTTCCAGAATTCTCTGCTCGCTTTGGCAGCGTTCGTCTAAGTATTCCCCAAGCGCTTCAAGGCGGATGCAATATCGCTCTGATCGGTAGCGGCGGAAGTGGAAAATCAACCGCTCTGGCGTATCTGGCTTCACAACTCGCCCGCCAGGACCCCGCCTTGGGCAGCCTGTCACAATACATCCCGGTGTATTTGCATATTCTCGACGTCGATTTCGAACCTGCTGAACGCAAGGACTTACTCGATCCGCTGATCAAATCGGCATCACAATCCATCCCAGTCACCGCACTTCCACAGTTGTCTGGTTTCATCCGCAGCGTTGCAGAAGAAGGCAAGATCATATTGATCGTGGATGGCTTTGACGAATTAAGCGCCCCCTTGCTTAAAACCGCTCATCAGTTTGTCAGGCAGATTTTGACGGAATATCCCCAAATTCGCTGGGTCATCGCAGCATCCAATCACTACCTGGATGGGTTAACTGGTTTGGGCTTTGAACCACTTATGCTTGCAGGCTGGACTCCACATCAAATTGAGGATTTCATCAGTCGTTGGGGTAAGTTATGGAACAATCTGATAGGGGTCAATGTAACCCAGCAGACGAAAATTCAAATTTTGGACGATTTGCTGCTAACCAACTGGCTCAGCCACGATCCGCTGTATTATTCACCGCTGCAATGGACACTCAGAGTATGGGGGGCACTGGCGGGCGATCTACCCGGTGATAGCGAGTCGGATGCCATACTGGCATATCTTGCGCGGGTTACCCAAAACCGGATCCCACTCGCCGCATTGGGATTGTTGTCAAAGACAGTGATCGAAAAACATCAAGCCTGCCTGGACTATTCGGAAGCCGAGAAACTGCTTGCCGGTTACAAGGTCGCTCAACTGGAGGATGAACCTCTTCTCCAGGAAGACGCCACCATTCACGCGCCAATCCCACATAAAGATGCCAAAGCTAAAACACTTACTTCCGGTGGAAAAATCCTGTCCCTGGCGGTGGGTGCCGGCATTTTGGTCGAGCACAAAAACGATACTTTGGGTTTTACCTCACCAGTTTGGGCGGGTTACCTGGCAGCCAGCCAGCAACCTTACTCGCAACCCAACATTAACAGCAATCCGAGCAGCGCACTTGAGGCTGAATACCTTCATTACCTGACCATTTACCATCCAGACGCGTGGCTCGAAACCTACCTGACAAACGATCAGCCGCCACTCTTCATAAACCTGATCAATTCAGCCCGCTGGATGCGCGATACCCCTTCAAATCATTTGGGACGATCCAAAGTCATGCGGCGACTTGCCAACTTGCTTCAGAATGATACCCTCCCATTTGCAATCCGGGTTGAATTATTGGCTGCCAGCGCCACCTCCAATGATCCGGCACTTGCCCTGCTTTATAAACAATTCATCACTTCACCATCCAGTTCATTGCGCAGCCTCGCGGCTCTCGGACTCGGTGCGCTCCAAGACAACAAGAGTATCAAAGACTTGCAAACTCTGCTAAATGATGAGCGCGCGGAAGTTCGCTATTCAGCATGCTTTGCGCTGGCATGCTTTGAGAACAACGAAGCTCTGGAAGCTCGCCTAAACTGCATTCACTACGCCGATGAATCCTTGCGCCTGGCAGCAGCCGAAACACTCGCTCTCGATCCACACATCGGCTGGGAAAAGCTCAAAGAGCTGGTACATTCCGAAGACTTACTCGTGCGCCGCTCAGCAGTATTCGGGTTAGCTTTGATCGATGAGGAGTGGGTCGTAGATATACTCGAAAAGATTGCTGTGGAAGATGGTCAATGGGTTGTGCGCAACGCTGCCGGACAGGCACTCGAAAACCGCCAAAGACCCAATCCGTACATCCCACGTCCCTTGCCTAATCCAGCCGATTCAGCCTGGCTGATCGCGTTTGGCGCAAAACGCGGGGTTGGCATCTCGCGCGCCGATTCACCGGTGCCTATTCTTCTGGAAGCACTAAAATCCGATAATGAAGACGAACGCCTTGCATCGCTCTGGTACCTGCGCAACTTCGGCAACGAAGGTGTCATTTCGCGCATTTACCCCTTGTTGTTCGATACCAGTATCGAACTGCGCGATAGCGCTTATTATGCATTACGCTATATGTGTCTGGCTGGCACAGAAATGCCGGACTTGATCAAGTACGGCTTCTCGAAGATAAATTAAACTGTTTTTCCAGAATAGCCTGAATCTGCTCCGGATTTCGTCCAATCACCGTGATCCATTTGTCCACGCTGTTTTCTCCACCAATCAGTTCCAGATCGCCCGCTTTGACCTCAAAGACACGCGCCAGAAATGCAAGCAGTTCCTTATTGAGATGATCATCATGATGTTGGCAGGTCATACCTACCCAAATCATGCCATTCGGAGCAATTTTTTCAATGCGGTTTTCCTTTGCTTTCAAGATGATGTGAACCGCTATCGCGGAACCAGATCGACCATCATGAAAACGATGCTTCTTTTGTCCGGGCATGGTTCTATCTCAGTGAATTAAGAATCATGATAAGCACCATTTCAACCACCTGAATCAAGATGATTAGGATTAACGGGCTGAAATCGATCATTCCCAACGGAGGGACTACCCGCCGGATGGGGCTTAGCAGTGGTTCAACAATTCGATCCAGGGCAGACCGCACCGGATGATATGGCGACAGAAAATAGGACAGCACGACATTCACAATAACAACAATGAATAATACCGTGCCAAGCGTTTGCACGAGAGTAATAAGAAAATTAATCATTATTCACCTGATTCGAAATGGATTTGGGTGGTCGTGCACCTAAAATCGCCTGACCGATACGAACCATAGTCGCGCCAGCCCGTATCGCGTGTATGAAATCTGCACTGGTACCCATGGAAAGCTCGGTTAATTTGGCACTGGGGAAAACTTTTTGGAGAAAATCACGCAATTGGCTTAAGCGGATGAAATACCCGTAGGCTTCTTCAGGCGAAACGGTTAGCGGCGGCATAGTCATCAGCCCGCGAATATCCAATTCCTTAAGATTAAAAATTGCTTCCAATTCGGGTATCAAGACTTCACATTGATCAGGGTCAGCCACCTGCCAGCCGTATTTACTCGCTTCACCACCGACATTGAATTCCAACAGAACCGGTAATCGGCGGTTTTGTTCTTGCAGTATTCGCGCCATTTTTTCTGCCAATCGCAGGCTGTCGAGCGAATGCATCCAATCAAAGTGAGCACAAACCAGCCTGGCTTTTCGGCTTTGCAGATGACCGATCATATGCCATTCCAATCCAGGTTGGTAACCAATCGATGATATTTTCAATACCGCCTCTTCGGGGTAATTTTCCCCAAATAGAGTAATACCCGCCTCGATGGCTGACCGAACGACCTCCACCGGATGCCCCTTGGAGACCACAACCAATTTCACGTCCTCCGGCCTGCGTCCACAACTGATAGCTGCATTTATGACCTGCTCACGGACTCTGATGTAATTTTCTCGAATTGCTGCGCTGGTGATAGTCATCCCCGGTCACTCCAGGCTGTTTGCACGGGTATGCTTAAGACGAATTAGTGCTCCGAACCGTCCGGTCTTCCCCCGCTCTGCCCGGTGGGAATACCAGCGTATTGTGTCGCATGCAGTACATTCGCCCGCCAATTCAATTGCATATACTCCTGCTTGCTGCAATAAAAGACGGTTGGCTTGCCACAAATCAAAATGAAACGAGGTGGTATTTGCCTTAAGCAACTCTTTTGCAGATGCGCCAAAGGCTTCACTCACTTTTTCCGCCACATCTTCCTGTACGACATAATGGTCGAGACCAATCGACGGACCAATACCGGCAAAGATGTTTTCAGGTTGGCAGCCCAAATGTTCTTTCATTACTCTTATGGTTTTAAGGGCTATTTTATTGACCGTCCCCATCCAGCCTGCATGAACGAGCCCGACAACTTGCTCAACAGGATCGTATAACAGGATTGGTACACAATCCGCAAAGCGCATAAACAGGGTCACGTTGGGATTTTGTGTCAGAATGGCATCCGCTTTCTCGTGCGGTTGATCTAATGGACGCGGTGTATTAGATATGACAACATGATCGGAATGAACCTGCCAGACATCATAAATACTGTCCACATCCAGCCCCATTGCAGTGAAGATACGCTCGCGATTGGTAATTACATTCTCGCGTGGATCCCCAACCGTACCACCAGTGTTCAGCGAATTCCAGGGCGCTGGACTTACCCCACCTTTACGGGTGAACACTCCGTGTATGACCTCATCGTTGAAGATGGTGAACGTGAGATATTCCAATCCGTTAGCGCAGCGATACTCCATTCCGCTTATCCCTGTTTGTGGATTTGAGAAACTACAGCTGATTTTCCCGACAATAAAGCACGCGTATCCCGCATACTTTCCTCGATCATCGGGAAGAGATACCAGGCTGTCATCCCTCCAAACAACAAGCCGGTAACCGTACGCAAAATCGGATTGCTTTCGCGGATAATCATCCACTCCGGCAGAAACGTAAGCAACCCTGGCAACTGCGAGAAACCATCCAAGCCAATTGGTACCAGACCAAAAGCAATCCAAAAATACCACGGCAAGGCTTTGATTTTGCGACCGGTTAGGCTAAACAGCACGCCAAAGAGTAACAACGCTCCATAAATGGCAACATCCCGCTGGCACAACGCAACTTTGTATCCTACTGGCAAACTCCCGTAACCGATTTGTTCCCCGCCCGTAAACCGGCGTGCAGCGGTCAGATCAGCCGGATCCGAAAGAAACAACTGTTCATAGGTAGCCAACCCGGATACATGCGCCAATTCTCGCGGATAATATGCTTGAGCGCCATATAAAAACCATGACCGGTAGGTTAATTGATGGCACAATGGACTGTAAATGGTGTAAATCACCCGCGCCGGAGAATTTATACCGTTCTTCGCCAACAATGGAGCCAAAAACGGCAAGCCAATGTAAATAAATAAAAACAGGTTGATCACAAACATGTACCGGTGGCTAATCCACAGGGATATTCGGTCGGCAGAGCTCATCTGCCTGCCACGCTGTACGCGGCGCGTGTGAGCCGAATCACCCACCTGATCGAGGTAACGGCTGCGATCCCGCGCTGCTCCCAGGGTGGCTTTTAGGTCTATTTCGGAAAAGGGGGATTGCAGGCGATAAGGTCCGACCTGAATTAATGGCACCTGGTTCTGATAGGCTGCCTGAAGAGCCGGATCGCTGTCAATGGAGACTATGGCAAGTTGATGTGGAAATTCCGAGTTCAACGCTTCCAGTTGGTGTTTGATCTCTTCGCCTGTTGGGTCGCCATCTTTGATAAATAACGTCACAACCATCATGGCTGCAACCCCATCTTTTCAAGATAGCTGGTCAACAATTCCTCATCCAGCTGCCCAACATGAATTGCCCGCAATATACCCTCCTGATCGATAAAGTACGTGGTAGGAAACCCAAATACCTGGAATTTCCCAGCGATTTTACCATCAACATCCAAAAGAATGTCGAAGGTGATCTGAACAGAGCGAACAAAACGTTCAATGACTGCCGCTGGCTCATTGTTATTAACTCCGAGCACCACCAGTTCACTGTTTTCCTGGGCTAAATTTTGCAACAGAGGCATTTCATCCCGGCAAGGTTCACACCACGTTGCCCAAAAATTCAACAATACGGGTCTTCCCCTTAATTCCGAGAAGGTGAGTTTACCGCCGCTCAATTTTTCGAGGGTGAAATCCGGGAAGACCTTGCCAATTTCAGGGATTTCCCGACTGCGCACCTGGGCTCCGGCTGAATTTCCGCTGAGGAAGATCACCCCGCCCAGAATAATCCCCACCAACAGCCCGCTTGCAAGTAAAAGGACGGTTTTCCAACTCACTCCGTCCTCATTTCACAAGCCAAAATCGATGAAAGTACCAAAACGGGCTAATTGGTTGAAGACTCCAAAGAACAACATCACCCCCACAATAATCATTACCACGCCGGTGCCTTTTTCGATGTAAAACATCAATTTGCCGTGCTTGCGAATCAGTTTCGTCACCCAACCAATTCCCAACGCAGCAGCCAGGAAGGGAATCGCAAGCCCCAGGGAATAAAATCCCAGCAGATAAAGTCCCTGGTTGCCGGAACCACTGGTAATTGCCAGGGTTAGAATCATCCCCAGCACAGGTCCAATACAGGGAGACCACCCGGCTGAAAAGGTTACGCCGAGCAGCGCGGAGGAAAGCAGGCTGCGGCGCTGCTGCATCTTGCTCTGTGGTCGAAGATCATATTCAAGGAAATTCAAGCGCAGGATGCCGGTCATGTGTAAACCAAATACCACCACAATCACCCCACCAACCTTTGCTAGCACGAAACGCATGTCGTATAACAGGCTACTAATAGCGGACATAGTCAATCCCAGTGTCAGGAAGACTGCACTAAAACCCAACACGAAAGCCAGCCCGTGGAAAAAGGTTTGCAGTGTATTAGCCTGAAACTCTCCGCCGCGAATGGCAGCCGCCGATCTGCCGCTCAAATAACCGATATACACCGGTATCAAAGAAAAAACGCAAGGTGATAAAAACGAAGCCAATCCCGCCAGAAATGCCAATCCAACCGACACATCCAATCCTACCATGTAAGCTCCATAATCTTATTAATATTCAACCACGTCCACAACCGTCCCCCCCGGCATGGACACTGTTAGATCCCCAGGGTCATACGGGATGACCGGCAATGTCCAGCGGAAAATAAACTTGGCGTCTTCGGGAGTGCAGTTGACGCAGCCATGCGAGCGCGGCGTACCAAAATCGTTGTGCCAAAAAGTGGAGTGAATCGCCACGCCGCCACCGGTAAACAGGGTCGTCCAAGCAATGCCAGGTAAATCGTAGCCGGTGCCCGTTTGACCGCCACTCATATGGATCGAAATCGCTTTTCTCCAAATCGGATGCGCCCCAAGCGGTGTGCCCCAGGCTTCCACTAGTTCTCCGCTCGCATTCCACTTTGCGCCCGTTGAGACCAGACAGGAAAACACCTCACTTTTCCCTTCATAGCAGGAAAGAATCTGTCGATTGGGGCTGGCGTCCACGACCAGACGTTTGTTTTCCACTTCAGGACGGATGGGCTCCAGTTCTTCCGTGGTTAATGGGCGAAAAGCCTCGGCGGCTGCCCAAAACAGGTCACCATAGCCAAATCGTTCATTCACTCGGTATAACCGCTGACCCTGCGAATTGGTGCGAATATCATCCACCCATAGAATTTGCGAATAATGCAGCCGCGGAATTGTGTTGTATTCGATGGTGTATTTCAACCAGGGTGACGCCGGGGAACGACTTTCCAGAAAAATCTGGGTATGCGGAATGGTGACCTCAACCCACATGCCTCTACCCAGACTGGTCTTGGGAAGTTCGTCGACTGGTTCGTTCGGTAGGTTTTGGACAGGTTGAAGGCTGGGGGCGTAAATATATCCATCCGGGGTTTCCACCCAACGTCGGCTTTGCCGCCCAAGTGGGGCTTCGCCCACCACTTCCCGCAGCCAGACAACAACAGCATCTTCGTAAAGTTCACCAACCGCTTCCGCATCCACCGATGGGCGCTTGCGTACGCTGACCTTGCCAACACACACCCGCCCAAGCCGTTCTGCGTCGGGCCATTCCTGCAACAATTGGCTCCACACCCGCCAGGGGCTTAATGCCAACGCCCCAAAGCTCAGCAAACCAAGTCTTAAAAACTCACGGCGAGAAAATCGCGTTTCAGCCCATTTCATAGCCAGTAAGATAACCACAAAGACCGGTTTTGTCAATCAAAGCGGGATTAAAAACAGTTAAGAGATCATGTATCGAAAA
Source organism: Bellilinea sp. (assembly GCA_034411135.1). Taxonomy (GTDB): domain Bacteria; phylum Chloroflexota; class Anaerolineae; order Anaerolineales; family Anaerolineaceae; genus Bellilinea. The sequence continues at coordinate 28,538 of DAOUMN010000033.1, read as the reverse complement.
TACCATCCAGGATCATTGCATGGACTTTTTCGATCTCCGGTGACCACCAGGCATCGCCCGGCTGGTAAGGCACTTGTTGACGCAATTTTTCAATGATCATTCGGGTGCCCCCTGCCATGGAATACTGTGGCATCTGGCGCATGCGCAAGTCCATCGCCCTGGCAGCAGTGTACAATTCGATAGCCAGTACACGCATGGTATTGTTCAGAATTTTCAGGGCATGCCGGGCAGCCGTCATAGCATTGGCATTATGGTCTTCCTGCCCGCCGGATGTTGGCAGTGAATGGACGCTGTCTGGATGCGCCAGGGTCTGGTTCTCCAGCACCAGGGCTGCGGCTGTGTAGTGCGGCATCATTAAACCCGAATTTAATCCAGCTGCTTCCGCCGAGTCAACCAGCATCGCCGGCAAACCGCTGTTTAATTTGGCATCCAGCAGCCGAAAAGTTCGCCGCTCCGAAATTGCAGCCAGTTCCGATAGCGCAATCCCAACGAAATCCATCACCAACCCTACTGGCTCGCCGTGGAAATTGCCGCCCGAAATCGCTGTGTCCGGTGCAAATAGGAGTGGGTTATCGGTTGCAGCATTGATCTCACGCTCGACAACCTTGCGCGCGAATTCGATCGTTTCCAGAATCGCCCCATGCACCTGTGGAACACAACGCAGCGAATAGGCATCCTGTACGCGGCAAGCAGCATTTAGGTAGGTACTGTCCTGGGTCAGGGCACGGATTTCTTCGGCAATTCGCATTTGCCCTTCTTGCCCGCGGGCATGATGAATGCGCTCGTCAAAAGCCGACGAACACCCCAACATCGCTTCCAGACTCAATCCAGTTGCCAGAGAGGCAATACGTACCAGTCGCAAGGCATCAAAAACCGTCAATGCTGCAATTGCAGCACAAAAGGTTGCCCCATTATTGATTGCCAGCCCTTCTTTGGGACCCAGCACAATACGCGGTATTCCGGCCGCGTGCATTGCTGCCTTCCCGCTCAGGATTTTGCCTTCAAATTCTGCCCAACCTGATTCTTCCTCGCGATCCTGATCATCGGTGGTGAACACCAGTGCCATGTGGGATAGCGGGCTTAAGTCCCCAGAGGATCCTAACGAACCTTGCTCGGGCACCAGTGGTGTCACACCGCGATTCAACATTGCAACCAGGGTTTCAACCACCTCTACCCGCACACCGGAAAAGCCCTTTGCCAGGGTGTTTGCACGCACAAGCATTGCAGCGCGCACAACCTCCCGCGGCAAGGATTGACCGGATGCCACCGCGTGGCTGAGGATCAAATTTCGGCTCAAATGATTGCTGTCCTCTATTGGAATACGCCGTTCAGAGAAAATCCCAAAACCGGTGTTAATCCCATAAACTGGCTGATTGGCGGTAAGGATATTTTCCAAAACCTGCCGAGAGCGGCGGATATTCTCATAACCCTGGGAAGCAATAGCCACATTTTCATGGCGCCGCGCAACGGCTATCACGCTCTCTAAATCCAGACGATTTCCATCGAGTTGAATCATTCACTCCCTCATTTTTTCAAAAAACCAGATGACCCAATGCAATACACATCAGGGGTACAGTGATGTTATCGATATCCTTCATAGGTAGCGATTCGACCACTGTAGCCGCCAATGCGACGATGGTTACCGGTAGAATCAATTCGGAGAATTCTGAGGCAAGCCTCCCGGCAGAAACAAAGATCGCCAGAACAACCAGGCTAAACACCCAGCCTGCCAGAAACATTGCAACGGTTCCCAGCCATGTCTTGCGAGGCGACCAGCCCAATGCGCGGCTTGGAAAGCGCTTGCCAACCACGTCCGCCAAACCATCCCCACCACACAGCATCATCAACGCTGTAATCCCGATCGGCGAATCGTGCCAGTAGATAATCGTCAAAATTACAAAAACGATTCCATAGAATAATGGACCGCGTAAAATTTCTCGCGGATCTCCGCTTCGCGACATGCCGTCAACCGAAGCCTGATCCTTAATCACCCCAATGCCAATCAGGAAGAACTGGATTGTGATTCCCAGTGGTACCAGGGCTGCCAACCAGCGCGAGACAGTATCGTCCGTAAACAGCAGCCAGCAGAGTACAAAAATCGGCCCCGTGCCGGCATGGATGATTTTCCTGCTCAAATGCGAACTGATCCAACCACGGTGAGCTAAAAAATCATTGAAGCGCAGCCAGACAAGCGCAAGCAGCAATGTCACAACCAGAGCCAGCACATTATTACCCAGCATAACGGTTTTCCTGTTTAAGCAGCGGGATCATTTTGATGCTAATATCCACCACGTTGTTCGCGCTCGATCTCTCTGGCTTGGTCTCGTTTCGCAATTTCGTGCCGCTTGTCGTATAGCTTCTTGCCTTTGGCGATTGCAACCTCCACTTTTGCTCGCCCGTTTTTCAAATAGACCTGCACCGGTACAATGGTCACCCCTTTTTGACGCACGGCATCCCACAACTCGCGGATTTCGCGTTTATGTAACAATAGACGCCGCGGCCGCCGCGGATCATGATTGAAACGATTGGCTTGTTCATAAGGCGCGATATGAGCATTGATCAGCCAGGCTTCCTTGCCATCGGTCTGAACATAGGCTTCAGCAAGGCTGATCTGACCGGCACGGATGGATTTGATTTCACTGCCTTGCAGAGAAAGCCCGGCTTCAAAGCGCTCCAGCAGAAAAAATTCGAATCTTGCCTTGCGGTTGGTGGCGACGATCCTGACTGACATAGAGTGGATTTTAACACATCCTACTTCCAGCGGAGGATATTGAACCCAGTCATGACTCGGATCAGGGCAAAGACCATCAAAGCAGCGCGTATACCAATCAGATTACCTACCAACGGTCCTGTCACGGAGCCAAGCAGGATACCAGCATTGGCAAACAGGTTGAACCAGGCAAGGTGAGCAGCAAGCGTGTAGGGCTTAGCTTTTTCGAGCACAAAATTGAACATTGAACTGCTGGCAAATCCCCATCCAGTGCCACCGAGCAAGTGAGCTGCCAGGTAAGGTGTAGGATCATAGGAAAGGCTTAAAACCAACGGATATCCAGCAAGAAAAACCAACCCCAATCCGGTGAGTTTTTGGTTGCCAATCCTTGCCACCAATCGCGGTGCCTGGCTAGAACCAATCAACATGGCAAGAAAGAAAATCGCATTGGCGATACTGATCGTGCGATCAGGAACTGCCAATACCCGAACAGCAAAGATCGGAAAAAGCGGCAAGGGGAGAAATTGTGCCAGGTGGAAAGCAAACATCAACCATAATACGGTTCGAAATGGGCTGCGGACAATTTCCAATTGGAGAACACGTCGAATTCGAGTCAATGCCTGTTGAACAATTCCATTTCCCAATGCTAAATTTTCTTTCTTGCCAAACTCAATTTTTTCACCCTCTTCAGGACTGACCACCTTCTCCCGTCGGGGAGGTTGCACCAAACCCAGGTGCAATGTGGATAACGCAGCGCTTAGGAATCCAATCGCAAAGACAATCTGATAGCCAGTAGGGAAGGTCAGCGTATTTAAAATTTGACCAACACCGATCGAAGTGACAATGGATACAATTGCAAACAATACGTTACGTATGCCAGCGATTTGCGCCCGATGCTCCAGCGCAACCGCCTCGGCGAAGAGCGCATTGAACGAAACCCCCAGTCCGGTTGCAGGAATATTCATCAGAAATACCATGATCAAGATCACACCAACTTGCAAATCCTCAGGCAGTCGATTTGGAATTAGAATTAAAGGCAAATAATAAATACGCATCAAAAAAGCCGTCAAAAAAACAGCCCGGCGTTTGGATTGCGGCTCGATCCATGCCCCAAACGGAAGTGAAAAAATCAATGCCATCAGCGCCGGTGCAGCGTTGATGATGCCGACTTGCTCGCTGGTAGCCCCAACCCGGGCAGCATAAACCGCCAGAAAAGAGATCGCGCTGCCATTTAACACCCCAAACCAGATGGTGTCCGCATAAAGGTGAAAAAAATTCCGCCGCGACAAAGCGGAAATTCCTGGCGGCAACATTGAAATCGATCTGAATCGCATTGAGAGGTTTCCTGAACTTATGACAAATTCGTCCGTATCACGAGATTCTTCGTACCGGGATTTGTTCCTTTTGGATCAAGATGTAATATTTCTCAATCATGGGTCGTTTGGAGCCACGCCACGTCCGGTGTTTGAATGCTACCAACGTTGGCAGATGGAACTGGAACGACAGCCGGTTGAATTTTTAGGCAGGCGCGCCAAAGACCTTCTATTGCAATCCCGATCCGCTCTGGCAACCTACCTGCACACCCGGGCAGACAATCTGGTGTATACAACCAACGCGACCACCGGTTTGAATATTGTTGCCCGTAGCCTGCACTTGACCAAAGACGATGAAGTCCTTGCCAGTGACCACGAATATGGTGCGCTTGACCGAACCTGGAAGTTCCTATCCCAACACAACGGTTTCAAGTATATCAATCAGCCGGTAAATCTCCCAGTCGAAAACCCGGTGGAAATTGTCAATGAATTTTGGAAAGGCGTGACCGAACGCACACGGGTGATCTTTTTAAGCCATATCACCTCGCCAACCGCCATGATCTTCCCGGTTGAAGCAGTATGCAAACGCGCCAGACAGGCAGGAATTCTAACCGTGATCGATGGTGCCCACGCGCCAGGTCAGGTTGATATTAATCTGGAAAGACTTGGCGCCGATTTTTATGTTGGCAATCTCCACAAATGGCTATGCGCACCAAAAGGCGCGGCATTCCTTTACGCCCGTTCCGAAGTCCAACACCTGGTCGAACCACTTATCGTCTCCTGGGGCTGGGATAGTGTCAACCCCGGCACTTCCCGCTTCGTCGATTATCTCGAATGGACGGGAACTCGAGACCTTTCGGCTTTCCTTGCCGTTCCGGAAGCCATTAATTTTCGCCATCAACTCGACTGGGATAACCTTCAAGCACATTGTTACATGCTGGTATGCGCGATCCGAAACGACATTCTCCAGATCACTGGCATGCCTCCTCTGTACCCAGAATCGCCGGACTGGTTCAGGCAAATGGCGGTTATGCCCCTCCCATACCAGTCTCAGCCAGAACGCCTGCAGCAATTGCTTTATCAGCAATACCGTATTGAGGTGCCTGTACTGAACTGGAACAACCTCACCTTAATTCGTTTCTCAATTCAAATTTATAATTCCGCAGCAGATGTTCTGGCGCTTAATAATGCGCTCTTTGATATACTTTGACCATTCGAAAGGAAGCAATATTACGATCTGGAGGATTATCCTATGACTGACATCGCGCTCGCCTTGGGTGGCGGCGGTGTAAAAGGGATGGCACACATTGGTGTAGTCAACCGACTTGAAGAGGAAGGTTTTAAAATCCGTGCTATTGCCGGTACCAGCGCTGGCGGTATCGTTGGTGCTGTGTATGCATCCGGAATCCACCTTAACCAAATCCTTGAGGATTTGTCTGCAGTTAATCAAAAACACTTTTTTTCACGAAAACCCGACGATCTCCCCTCCTTGCTTGGGTTGAGTGGATTGATAAACTTCCTCGCCAAATACCTGGACAAAAAAACATTTTCCGATCTTCAAATTCCGCTGGCATTAACCGCTGTGGATATACACACAAAGCAGGAGATTATTCTGAATACGGGTGATGTAACCCGGGCGGTATTGGCAACCGTGGCAATACCGGGTGTATTTCCACCGGTACTTATCCAGGGTTATGAATTGGTTGATGGCGGTGTGCTCGATCCGGTACCTGTCGCTGTAGCCCGCTGGCTGGCGCCTAAACTGCCGGTTGTTGCCGTGTGTCTATCCCCCACACCCGATGAATGGAAAGTCATGCCAGAACTGAGCGTGCCTCTCGAAACGCCCATCCCACGTCCACTGCTTGATCAGCTGGTACAAACCCGATTGGCGCAGTCGTTGCGCACCTTTATTGATGCAATGGACATTACCACCCGCATGGTAACCGAATTGCGCATGAAGGTCGAAAAACCGGACGTAATTATTCGCCCACAAGTTCACCACATTGCCCCGCTGGACAAAGCCGATCCGCGCGAATTGATCCGCCTGGGTGAAACCAGTGTTGACGAAGCCTTGCCACGCTTGAACGAAGCCATCTCCTGGTATTATCAGATTGTCCGTCGCTTTCGCAGTCAAGAACCACCGGGTGTCTTGCTTAAGGACGATCACTCCTATCCGATATAAATTCCATGACTCGTGATCTGCGTCGTTACGCCCGCCAAACCACCAGTCGATTGATCATCGGAGCGTTGTTGTTGATCTTCCTGGTTGGCGGCGGGTTAATTCTTTATTTTTACGGCAGCGGTGCGGTTGCTATGGGGTTTTTATGCTTCTTCGCTGGGTTAACCCCGGTCGTACTGATCATTCTCATCCTAGCTTTGATCGAATGGATCGTCAAACGTGAACAGAATTCATAAATCCGAAGTATTGTTGTACAACAATTGGATCCTGCGCCTACATACTGCCTACCGCCCTGAATCACGTCTTATGCTCATGATTCACGGTTGGACCGGTGACGAAAATTCGATGCTTATCTTTCAACGCGAAATGCCTGATGATTATTGGATCATTGCTCCACGCGGTCCATTAGAAACCGGCGAAGGCGGCTATGGATGGATCGGTCACCGCCCAGGCAGGGACGCCACTCTGGAAGCCTTCGAACCCCCAGCGCAAGCTCTACACCGCTTGATCGAAAACCTACGAGTGGATTATCAGCTTGGCAATCGACCGCTGGATGTGGTTGGATTCAGTCAGGGTGCAGCATTAAGTCTTACATTTGCTTTTCTTTATCCGCAGGTGGTGCGTAAAGTAGCTGTCCTGGCAGGCTTTTTACCCTACCTGCCAGAAAATTACCAACCCAGTCGTCCATTCTCCCAAATTAATTTTTTTGTCGCCCACGGTACCCACGATGATATAGTGCCGATTGAACGAGCCGAGGAAGTTGTGTATTTTCTTGAACAACAACACGCAACAGTCCAATTTTGCAAAGCACCAGTCAGCCACCGCATCAGTGCGGGCTGCTTCAAACAACTCGGGCAGTTTTTTGCCGATTAACGCTTTTGCACGAACGAAAAAACGCCCAACAGAATGCCAATTGTGAAAAAGACCACAATAATCAGTCCAACCGGCACAGGCGGGGCACTGGTACCAGCAACGGCTTGAAAGGTTGGTATTGCCAGCGGTGGTGGTGGGGTGAAGGTCGGTAACCGGGTTGGCGCAGTAGTGACAATGAACTGAGCCGCCAAAGTGGGATTGATTGTTGCAGTCATATCGCGGGTAGGCGTCGGCGGTGGCTCAACAATCGGCAATTCTCCTGGCGTAATACTGACATTTGGACTGTAAACCCAGCCAACATTTCCCGGCGCGCCCGGATATTCGATTAAGATCCATTCGCCGCCGGGCGAGCGCCCTTTGGCAACCGCAGTCTGACCAACCAGCAAAACCCCAACTCGCGGATAGAGTACGTTTGGACCACTGCGCACGTTGATTGATGGCTCATTAATACCAGGATTGACTGAGACGATCGGTCCCGTCGGCGTACCGGTCACCGTGGCGATATCTACGGTTGGGATTTGGGCTTGTACACTATAATCTTGCCAGGAAAGCAACCCCACAGCAGTGATTGTCGTTATAATACATGCAGTGATAGCAATACGAGTTTTGATTGAACGCATTAACGAACCCGAAAGAAAGTGAACCCATGAATTTGTTCCCAAATTATAACCCATCCAAACAGCAGCAACGCACCTATCACGGAAAAATTACCCCAACGGATGTCGCCCGCAGCCTGTTTGCTGCCTTCAACCGGGGCAACTTTCGAGCCCAACAAATTGGAAATGGGAACAAAATTGCGGTACAGGTGGCAACCCGTGAACAATCGGAATCTGGCGGGCAAACGGCAATTACCGTGACCATTGAAGCATTGGATGATGGAGTTTCTATTCACATGGGACAACAAGCCTGGCTGGGTGTGGCTGCCAGCCTCGGAAAAACCGCCCTCTTCGCGCTCCGTAATCCTTTTTATTTACTCCACCGGATCGACGATCTGGCACAGGATATTGAATCCTTGGGCTTGACCGAGCAAATTTGGCAGATTATCGACCAGACCGCCCGTTCTCTCAACAGCACTTACGAATTGAGCGAGCGCCTGCGCCGCTTGGTTTGCGATTTTTGCAACACCCCCAACCCAGTGGGTGAACCTCATTGTCTCGCTTGCGGTGCACCGCTCGGCAACGTTCAGCCAACGACCTGCCGAAAATGCGGTTTTGTCATTCGCTTTAACGAACCTCGTTGCCCAAATTGCGGCAATCCCAACACTGTCAGGGTCTAAACCGGATTCCGCCAGGTGCGGCTATCCTGCTGGATGAATTCATCCAGTCCGGGCGGACCCCAGGTACCGGCTTCATATACTGGTAAATTCCGGATTGCCGATTGCTGCCAGGCATTCAGAATATTCGAGGTGAATTCCCATTGTCCAAGGACTTCATCTGAACGGGTGAACAGCGTAGCATCTCCTTGGATGCAATCCAATAAAAGACGCTCATAGGCTTCCGGCGGTTCACCGCCAAACGTTTGTTGGTAATTAAATTCCATCTTGACCGGAGCAATCTGGTTTACCGGTCCAGGTGTTTTTGCACCAAATTCGAGCGTGATTCCTTCGTTGGGCTGTAAACTGAGCACCAGCGTATTGGGCGCATCCCCTGCCAGATTGTGCCATTCAAATAAAGACAAAGGCGCCTGTCGAAAACGAATTACAATCTCCGTAAGACGGGCTGGCAGGCGCTTGCCAGAGCGAACAAAGAACGGCACACCAGCCCAACGCCAGTTGTCGATATACAGGCGTGCCGCCAGCAAGGTTTCGGTCAGTGATGCGCTTGGCACACCGGCTTCATCCTTGTACCCAAGCACCCGCTCGCCATCGATTGTTCCCGATACATATTGTGCCCGGTAAGTATTGAGCAGGGCATCCTTCCCTTTCAAAGGGCGCAATGCACGCAGCACTTTGACTTTTTCATCTCGCACCGCATCCGCGTTGAAACCAACCGGCGCTTCCATAGCTGTCAGGGTAACCAATTGCAGTAAATGGTTCTGGAACATATCTCGGATTACGCCGGCATTGTCATAGTAACCAGCTCGTGTGCCCACCCCATTGGTTTCGGACACGGTTATTTGCACATGATCGACATACCTCCGATCCCACAAAGGTTCAAAGATTGCGTTGGCAAAGCGGAACACCAGGATGTTTTGCACAGTTTCTTTGCCCAGGTAATGATCAATGCGGTAAACTTGCTTTTCTGAAAACACGCGGTGAACAGTTTGTTCAAGTTGTGTCGCCGATTCGATATCTTCCCCATACGGTTTTTCGATGACGATCCGCGTCCATCCTGATTCGCGTTTATTGATTTTGCTCTTTCCAATCAACTCGACGATCGTGCTGTATTCTTCCGGGGGAGTCGCCAAGTAGTAAAGCACATTTTTTATCTTGCGCTCATTCAGAAAACGCCCCAAGGCTTGGTATCCGCCAGGATCATCGAAAGTCGAATGGATATAATGGGTATGGACAAGTAAACGGTTGAGGATATCCGCCAAGACCGGGCGGGTACGCGAAAAATCATGCACCCCCTGGCTCAATTGAGTTCGCAACCGATCGTCGTCCCAATCTCTGCGGGCAAAACCGATCAAATAAGCGGGCTGAGACAGCTTTCCCGCTTTCATCAACTCATACAGCGCCGGCAACAATTTACGGCGGGTGAGATCGCCAGTAACCCCAAAAATTACAATGGCGAGCGAAGCGGTGTTCGAATCCTGATTGCTGTTTTCCATCCCATAATATCCTGAAAAATTAGAACGACAAGATGATACAACGACGTGAATTCGTTACGGTTATTTATTAAAATTAACAAAGTAAAGTATAAACCAAATATTCCACCAATTCTATGACTTAGTATGAAACGTCCAATGACTGATACTTACTCGAACTTAATCGAGCAAAAACCTGAAAACGCTGCTGTAACTGTGCACCCATTGATCACTGCGCGTCACTCCTCGCGTGTGTTCGACCAAAACCGCCAGCTTAGCCGGGAACAACTTGGTGTGTTAATGAAAGCTGCCCAGGCAGCGCCTTCCAGCAATAACCGCCAGCCATGGGTATATTTGATTTTCGACAACTCTAATCCGGATGCTTTGGAAAAAGCCCGCGCTTGCCTAAATCCGGATAATCAGGTGTGGGCAAACCATGCTCCCGTATTGATTCTGGCAGTTGCCGAGGAAACTCGCCCAGACGGGAGGAAAAACGGCAAAGCCCTGCACGATCTGGGTCTTGCCAATGAAAACCTCCTCCTGCAAGCCGTCGCGATGGGACTGAATACTCGTCCAATGGGCGGCTTCGATATTCAAAAAGCGCGCGAACTTTTCTCCATCCCGCCTGAATATACGCCCGTGGTCATGATTGCTATTGGTTACCCCGGCAATATCGAACTCCTACCAGAAGTGGTACAGGAAAAGGAACGGCAACCGCGCACACGCAAACCCCTCGATCAGTTCACCTTTCAGGGAAAGTGGGGAAGACCCTATCTTTCAGAATAGGCTGTGTGTCTATTTCCGTTGGTATAATAGCATCAGTCATTGTTGATGCTTCTCCTATTTTCCCACTGTGAAAGGAATAATCCATGATCACGATTGTGGCGGATACAACTTCGAGTATCCCAGTACCTCAGGCGTCTGAATTGGGCATTCCCTACATCCCACAAATCATCATTTTCGGTGACCAAACCTACCGCGATGACACCGAAATGGATAGCAAGACCTTCTTAACGCGTTTGCGTGAAGCAACAATCCTCCCAAAAACCGCTGCCCCGCCGCCCGCTCTTTACAATCCAGTTTACGAAAAATTCACCCAAAACGGAGACACGGTCATCGTTCTGACTCCTTCAGCAGACCTTTCCGGCACATATCGCAGCGCGGAAGTGGCTGCTGCTGAATTTCCCGGTCGGGATATCCGCATCGTCGATACCCGCTCGATCGGAGCCGGGTTGGCATCCATGGTGCTGCAGGCTCACCAATGGGCAAAAGAGGGCATGGATGCAGATACCATTGTAAAACGCGTTCAGGATCTTTCCAGCCGTGAAAGAGTCTACTTTGTCGTGGATACACTGGAGTATCTCTACAAAGGCGGACGTATTGGCGGCGCAAAAATGCTGGTCGGCAGCATTTTACAGGTGAAACCGATTCTTCAATTGAAAAATGGGCGCACCGAGCCAGTGGAATCACAGCGCACCAAAAAGCGCGCCATGGCGCGGCTTAAAGAATTAGTGTATGCCGAATGTCCCAAAAATGAGGGTGCCTTGCTGAGTATTATGCACGGCGATGTCCCCGACGAAGCACAAATACTGGCAAACGAATTCAAAACCCAATTGGGTCTAAGCAGTCTGCCCATCTATGACTTGCCGCCAGCCATCCTCGTCCACGCCGGACCGGGGGTGATCGCGGTCAGTTTTTTTACCCAGGGCAACTGATCACCAGGCTTCGTTTAGAATTTTCTCCAGTTCAGTCGGCGTGAGCACAAATGGGTTGGCTTTCATGCTGCTCGCCTGTGCCGCATTTTCGATCAATAGCTGAAACTCACTCTGCCGAATACCATAATCGCGCAAGCGTGGGATACCGAAGTCGGCACACAACGTGTCCAGCCAATCGACTCCGTCCAACGGCGTAGCGCTCTCGTTACCCGTCAACCAGCCAGCCAAACGTTGGAAGCGGTGCAGTACCTCCGGCAGGTCTTTTTGCTCTTGTGCTGCAAATATATTTATCCGGCACACCGGTGGTAACAGCCGCGCACAAACCGCACCGTGTGGCGCGGCAAACATGCCGCCAATTGGGGCTGCAAATCCGTGCGCTGCACCCAGACCGGCATTTGCCAGGGCTAATCCACTCAACAGGCTGGCAAAGGACAGGTCTTCACGGGCAGTCAGATTGCCACCGTCATGGTAGGCTGTTCGCAATGAACGCACCGAACAGTGAATACCCGCTTCACAAAACAGGTCTGTAAATGCATTTGCCCTCCGGGACACATAGGCTTCAATTAATTGGGTCAGGGCATCCATACCGGTACTGGCTGTCAATGCGGGTGGCAAAGAGAGCGTCAACCGGGGATCTACCAGGGCAATTACCGGCAGCATTTTCGCGTTGCGCAAGCTAACTTTGACACCTTTTTCAGGGATGCCCAGCACCGCATTGCGGGTTACTTCGCTTCCGGTGCCGGCTGTTGTGGGAACAGCAATTACCGGTAACGGATCATTCTGTAGCGGAAGCCCTTTGCCAACCACTTCGAGGTAGTCCAGCGGATCACCCGGATTTACCGCCAGGGCAGCCACCGCTTTGGCTGAATCCAACACACTGCCTCCACCCATTCCCACAATTAATTGACTGTCCGCTGCGCGAACGGCATCGGACAGTGCCGCCATATCACTCAGCCGCGGTTCCCCCTCAATGGATCGGCTGGCGACCTTCAACCCCTCTGATTTCAATGCTGCAACGACCCTTTCCAGGTCAGCGCTGTTGCTGCCGCCAATCAAGAATACACGCTGGCCATAACTGCGAGCGAGTTGAGGAAGGCGGTCAGCAACGCCGCTACCAAACAGGATACGCCCTGCGGTTTGGAAATCGAAAGGGCTTAAATCGACCATGCATCATCCCGTGGATAAAGGTTCGTGTAACGTACACCCTGGCGCGGCTCTGCCATCATTTCAGCCGCTGCATCGCGCCAGACCTGGTAATGACGAGTTTCACGGTGCTTCAATTGGTCTTCTTCCTTATAGTAAATTTCAACCAGGGTGAATTTAGTGGGATCGTCTTTTTGCTGGTAGAAATCAAAACGCAGAATACCCGGCTCCTGGATACTATTGCGTGCATTTTCAACTGTAATTTCGATAAATCGATCCAGATATTCCGGTTTAACATGCACGTGAACCAGAACAATGTGCATTTCTCCCTCCCCAAGACATATGAAACTGCAGGCAAGTGACTATATTATACCGTCAGCCAATCACGGATATGTTATTCAGCCTATTATGTTATAAATATGGAAACAATATCTGGGAGGGTGTAATGAAATACCGACATTTAGGCCGTAGCGGTTTACTGGTCAGTCCACTTTGTTTAGGCACCATGAATTTTGGTCCTCATACCAGCGAAGAAGATAGTTTTAAGATCATGGATGCCGCCTTGGAAATGGGTATCAACTTTTTCGATACTGCCAACGTCTATGGCTGGAAAACCGGCGAGGGAGTAACAGAAAAGATCATCGGTGGTTGGCTTTCCCAGGGTGGAGGGCGCCGCGAAAATATCGTGCTGGCAACCAAGGTGTTTGGAAAGATGGGAGAAGGTCCCAACGACCGTCGCCTGTCGGCTTACCAGATCATGCGTGCCTGCGATGAAAGTCTCAAGCGTATGAACACCGATCACATCGACCTCTACCAGATGCATCACATTGACATGGAAACGCCCTGGGAGGAGATTTGGCAGGCAATGGAAGTGCTTGTGCAGCAAGGAAAAATTCTTTACGTTGGCAGTAGCAACTTTGGCGGCTGGCATATCACCCAGGCACTATACGAAGCCCGTGCGCGGCACTTCATGGGTCTGATCAGCGAGCAAAGCCTGTATAATCTGGCAGAACGAACCATTGAACTGGAGGTGATCCCTGCCTGCCGCCAACTGGGCATTGGTTTAATTCCCTGGAGCCCGTTGGCTGGCGGAATGCTCGGCGGTGTATTACAAAAAGCACGTCAAGGGCGGCGCGCCTCCAATTCGATCCAGGAGAACATCAAGAAAAATCGCGCCAGACTGGAAGCCTACGAAGCCTTATGCGCCGAATTGAGTGAAAAACCAGCCACTGTGGCGCTGGCGTGGCTGTTGCATAACCCTGTGGTCACCAGCCCCATCATTGGACCACGTACACTCGAACAACTGGAAGAAAGCCAGCGGGCTTTGGAGATCAATCTGGATGCTGCCACCCTCTCCAGGCTTGATGAAATTTGGCCAGGTCCCGGCGGAGAAGCTCCGCAAGCCTACGCCTGGTAGAAAATCATTAAGCAGGTTTGTAACCAGCAAAACACCCATGCTCGAAATCTTGTTCATAGACCCGGACTTGCTCGCGGTTAACAAACCGTCCGGCTGGCTGGTAATTCCAGACCGCTACCAACCGAGTCTACCCAACCTTCGAGATCATCTATCCAAAATCTATGAGAATATCTGGGTAGTGCACCGGTTGGACAAAGAGACCAGTGGGGTACTGCTGTTTGCCCGCACTGCTGCTATGCATCGGGCATTGAATAAACAATTTACTCAACGGACAATTGAGAAACTCTACCGTCTGCTCGCCATAGGGGAGGTCAAGTCGAATTCTTGGGAAATTTCATTACCCCTGCGGATTGATGGCGACCGCGCCCACCGAACCGTCATTGACATGAGACGCGGGAAGTCAGCCAGCACCCACTTTCAGGTATGTAACGTTTTTCAAAGCGGTGTCATTCAAATGACTGCACAACCCTTATCTGGCTACACGCACCAAATCCGCGTACACGCAGCTGCTGCGGGTTTCTGGCTACTCCATGACCGGTTGTATTACCCATGGAATGAGCCCCCACATATCACCGGTGCCCGTCCACACTTGCCAATCGAATATCGTCGGCTGGCTGAACAGTTGCCGATTCAACGATTGGCACTGCACGCCGAGAGCATTGCTTTCATCCACCCGGTAACTCAACAACCGGTGAAGATTACGGCTCCTCTTCCGCAAGATTTTCAATCTACACTGGATGGCATAGTCACTGCGGGTGAGGCATAATAGCCCCACCCGCCAATCCGAATCATTGTTTCATAAATCGTCCGACTCTAAATGGGTTTGTCCACATCCGGAACCGGGCGTTTGCTCTGCCAGATCGCCCAAATGAACCCGGCAAACAGAACGATTGCGATTACCCAATTGATTACCGAGTCAAAGGTGAACTTAACGATGATTGGTGCTGCCAGTAAGGAGACCAGGTTAACCACCTTAATCATCGGGTTCAAAGCCGGTCCGGCTGTGTCCTTCAAGGGATCTCCAACAGTGTCGCCGACCACACCGGCTTTATGCCGCTCTGATCCCTTGCCAGTGTTGTGCTCCAGGCTGCGTGGTTCGTCTTCGATCGCCTTTTTAGCATTATCCCATGCTCCACCGGCATTTGCCATGAACACCGCCAGTAGTTGACCGCTGAGGATAACACCTGCCAGGTAACCACCCAATGCCTCGACCTGCAACACCATGCCGACCAATAGCGGCATGACGATCGAAATCACTGCCAGCGGAATCAACTCTTTTTGCGCCGAGCGGGTAGAGATGGACACCACCCGGGCGTAATCGGGTTTTACAGTGCCTTCCATAATTCCAGGGACACGGAATTGTTTACGCACTTCCTCGACGATCTCACTGGCAGCTCGCGAAACCGCGCGAATGGACAGCGAGCTGAACAACCAGGGTAGTGCGCCGCCGAGCAGGAAGCCAATAAAAACGGTTGTATCCGAAATTCGAATGGCTTCCAAGGCGCCACTTTGTGCTCGATTGACATCCGTTATAAAGGAAGCAAACAAGCTTACTGCCGCGATTACCGCCGAGGCAATCGCGATTCCCTTGGTAATCGCCTTGGTTGTATTACCCACCGCATCCAGATCAGCCATAATCTGACGCGCTTTCAAGGTATCCTTGTCATCCATTCCGTGCCAGGCCATTTCAGCAATACCGTTGGCGTTGTCCGATATTGGCCCATAGGAATCCATCGCAACGTTGTTACCGGTATGACTAAGCATACCAATACCGATCATAGCCACCGCATACAGGACGTGATCCGCTCCTTCCGCCTGGTAGATCAATTTAGCAGCCAGGAAAGAAATAGCAATGACCACCAACGCCCACACACTCGACTCCATCCCAACTGAAAGACCAGACAGAATAGTCGTCGCTGGACCTGTGCGGGTAGATTTGACAATCTCCTGTACCGGCGCGCGTCGGGTGGCAGTGAAATAGGAGGTTAAGGGATTAAAGGCCACCGCCAGCCCAACGCCAATGGTGGTCAACAAACCCAGCCGCCAATCATCTGCATATAAAAATGCCAACAAGAAAGAGAATAGGACTGTATTTACGCTGGACACTTCATACGAGCGGAACATTGCCTCCTCTGCGTCGTGCGCCCGTAGAAACTTAATGGGGAATTTTTCCCAGATTGGTACGGTAAACGTACCGATGATCGAACTAATGACTCCAATAGCACGAACGATCAGCGGATATACAATGAAATGAATTTGCCCGGTTGATTGATACAACACCAAACCAAGGATCAGCGCGGATACAATCGTCACCTCGTAACTTTCAAAGATATCCGCCGCCATGCCGGCGCAATCGCCAACATTATCGCCAACCAGATCCGCCACAACGGCCGCATTTCGCGGGTCGTCTTCCGGGATATCCTTTTCAACTTTACCAACCAGATCCGCACCAACATCAGCCGCTTTGGTATAGATACCACCACCCACCCGCATGAATAAAGCCAGCAATGTGCCACCAAAACCAAACCCCAACAGGGCATCCGGTGCAGCGCGTCCGAAAATAATGAAAATCAACGTGCCGCCCATTAAACCCAGTCCATCGGTAAGCATGCCGGTAATTGTACCGGCATAATAAGCGATGGAAAGCGATTCGTTGAACGATCGTCTTGCGGCTGAAGCAGCACGAACACTGGCTTGAATTGCCATCCGCATGCCCAGCTGACCAACAATCAGCGAGAAAGACGCGCCCATAATAAAGGCAATCGTACGTCCAAAGGCTACAATCAGCATCACGTTGGTCTCGCCCAGGTGCCCAAATTCATTTTTCGCTTCAAGGCTGGGCTCAACCACCACAACACTAAGAAAGAGCGCAATGGTCAATAAAGCAATCGCGGGTAAAATGGTTTTCAACTGACGCTGCAGGTAACCATCCGCACCCTGACGAATGGCATCCCACACTTCCTGCATTTTTTCAGTACCTTTATCCTTTCTAAGGACCGTGTTGCGCAATAGCCATGCATACAAAAGGCTTAGCAACGCAACAACCAGAACACTGAGCACCGCGATCTGCTCAAATGGGGTCTGCAAACCATGCCTGGAAAGACCCAAAATATCCATACTGCCTCCGGAGAGATAGGGGAATGTTTAGGGGGTATACCCCTAATGTGCTTGCCGTTTGACAGACAAGCACTAAAACATTGTATAACATCCTTTCTGAATGTCAATTAGTATTTTGCATGCGTTTTTGGTAATAATCTTCCTGTAAGCGTGATAATGACAAAAAGCATAATCATCTATTCGCAGCCAATCTGCATAATTCTGGGCATCCGGATGGATTTCCATAGCCCCAGAAAATTCGCCCCATGCACCGGCCAAACAAGAATTGTGTCCCATGTCTTCCCATGTCTATTGAAATATTAAGGTTGGATTAGAGTTTCTCAAACCTATTGAATTTCGGTTTACTTTGTTATATAGTGTTATGCGGCTGATTATCGCCACGAGCTCAGACAAAACGTAACGGCGGGCGGGAAAGGTATTTCCGCTCGTTTGTTTGTCCCAAAATCAAACAGAATTGCCGTCACGGACAGCGCATCCCGCTGAAATTCCTAGGCTGTCACAAGGTATTGATTTTAGGGTTGAAAACGTGTATTCTGAATAGACAGAAAAACTGGGCAAAAAAATGCTTGAAAATAGAAGCAAAATTCAAAAAATTTTGAGATATTTTTCTCATAAAAGGAATCTGGCACAACGTATGGACAATCCGTTAATTAATGTGGTAGACGAGGAAGAGGACGAATACCCGGCTATTGCTCGTTTAATCGATCTCGGGCGGCAAAAAACCTACGTTACCATCGATGACATACTGCATTTCTTCCCCGAAGCAGAGCAGGATGTTGAACAATTGGAAGAAGCCTTTGCAGCCTTGATGAGCGCCGGGATCCCCTACCTGGAAGACGAAAGTCTGATCCCCGAACCAAGCGAAGACGAGCTGTCTCTCGATGAAGAAATTGAAGAGCCCGAAGAACCAGCCAACGAAATCGTATTCGATGATTTACAAAACATCGACACCGATGACACCATCGGTTTATACCTTAAGGAAGTAAGCCGGGTACCCCTGCTGACCGCCGAAGAAGAAGTCGAACTGGCGCAACGAATTGAGCGCGGACGACTGGCACGCGAGGAACTGGCGCGCGGGAATGTTGGCAACCGACGCCGGCATGAGCTGCGCCGTCTAATCGAAGACGGCTGGGCAGCCCGCGAACACCTCATCACTGCCAATTCAAGATTGGTCATCAGTGTTGCAAAAAAATATATGGGACGCGGTGTGCCATTTCTGGACCTTATTCAGGAAGGTAACATCGGATTGATCCGCGCCACCAAAAAATTCGATTACCGCCGCGGGCACAAGTTCAGCACCTATGCAACCTGGTGGATACGCCAGGCAGTAACACGTGCTATCGCTGACCAGGGACGAACCATCCGCGTGCCCGTTCACATGGGCGACCAAATAAACAAGTTGTTGCGCATCCAGCACCAGTTAACCCAGCGACTGGGGCGCGAGCCCTCGGTGGACGAACTGGCAGTCGCTTTGGACGTTCCACCCAAAAAAGTGGAAAACATGATCCAGGTTGCCCGCCGCCCTCTTTCTCTCGAAACACCAACCGACGACGAAGAAGATTCCGTTTTAGGCGATTTCATCGAAGATGACGAGGCTCCACCCCCCGACGACACAGCCACCTACAATTTGCTGCGCGAGCACCTCGAAGAAGTGTTGAACTCACTTCCACCACGCGAAGTGCGCATCCTGCAATTGCGTTATGGTTTGCTCGACGGTCAGGCATATACGCTGGAGGAGGTCGGGCGTAAAATGGGGGTCACCCGTGAGCGTGTTCGCCAGATCGAAGCTCAAGCACTGAGCAGACTGCGTCACCCGACCATTCGTCGCAAATTACGCGATTACCTCGGTGAGTAAACAAAACTTGATGATTAGACCGCACAGAGATTCTGTGCGGTTGTCCTTTAAAGTCAATGTTTTATCACCAAAGGTCGTATTTTTTACTTGAAGCGACCTGGAATCCAAAATGACTTGCTTAATCGCCAGAGTTAGTGCATACTAACCAATGGGAGGTGGCTTATGGCTAAAATTCCACTGCGTGCCTATAACCGGGAAATTGAAGGGATGATTGACCGCGGGCAAGCCAGTCTTGCAATCGCGCACAGTCGCCACATTCTCAAGTATTATCCCAAGCACATCGATACCTATCGACTGTTGGGTAAAGCATTTCTAGAAACCCAGCGTTATGCCGAAGCCGCGGACGTTTTACAACGCGTATTGTCCACCGTGCCGGACGATTTCATCTCCCAGATCGGCATGAGTATAATTCGCGAAGATGAAGGCAACCTGGATGCAGCCATCTGGCACATGGAAAAAGCCTTCGAGGCACAACCTTCCAACACCGCGGTACAGGATGAGCTGCGTCGGTTGTATGGTCGTCGTGATGGCGTCGAGCCTCCCAAAATACGATTAACCCGCGGTGCGCTGGTGCGAATGTACGCCCGTGGAGAATTGTATCAACAGGCAATTGCGGAAATCCGCGCTGCTCTGGCTGAAGACCCTTTGCGGGTTGACTTGGAAGTCATCCTGGCACGCATGTATTATCTCTCCGGGCAAACGGTCGCCGCCATCGAGGTGTGCAGCCGGCTGGTCAATAAATTGCCGTATTGTTTCGAAGCCAACCGCATCCTTGCCGAAGTACTGCCAACCACTTCCCGTGCTGATGATGCCAAACTTTACCAGCAGAGGGTCTATGCCATGGACCCCTACCTTGCCTATCTACCTCCCAATGCCATCAGCAGCGCCGAAGTAGCTGACAATGCTGTCACATTGGATCAACTGGAGATAGAAGCTGGTGAAGAAACCAGTCAGCTGCCCGAATGGGCTCAGACGGTTGGCGTGGATTGGAAGGAAGAGCAAGCTGGTGAGGAAACCCTGCCGGACTGGTTCTCAGCCCTTAAACCGGATGCGGAGGGAAACGAAGCACCGCCCGATTTTTCCGCCGCTGCAACTCTAGGATTCCAGGAAGTCCAATCCGCCGAATCTGCATCTAGCCAGGTTGTACCAGATGTCGACCTCCCATTAATAGAAGCCGAGCCGGAAGGAGAAATCCCAGAATGGATGAAGGAAGCCGGCTGGGCTCCCGCCGAATCTACCGATGAAGCAGTTCAGGCGGGATTTAATATCCCAGAGGAAGAACTGGAAATTGCCGATATTCCAGAATGGCTGCAGGAAATTGCCCCGGAAGATTCCGAAACAATGGCAGCCGCTGAATCTGAGGCAGAAGCAGAAGGTGTGAATTGGCTGGAAAGTATCCTGCCACAGGAAGAAGCCGCGCTCGAAGCGGATGAAGGCGAAACCCCTGTTCAGGATGTTCTACTGGTCGATGAAAACCTTTCGGAATTGGAGGAGCAACCGCCGGATGAAGAAACTGTTCAGCCAATAATCGATCTATCCACCGAATCGCATATTTTCACCCCCCAATCCGAACAACCTTCGGAAATCGAAGAAACCGCTCCATTTCTGGAAGAAGAGCGACCTGATTGGTTGAAAGAACTGTCCAATTCTCCACTCCCGGACGAACCTGCTGACACTTCCATAACCGAATTAGCCCCCAATTGGATCGAGGAAACACAGGCAAAAACCCCCATCGAAATCGTAAAGGGTGAAGAAGTACCATCCGAGCCGACTGAGGCGCCACAAGACATGCTCGACGTGAATGACATGGACGCAACCATGGCTTGGCTTGAGGGTTTGGCTTCCCGCCAGGGTGCCGATGAAGAAACCCTGCTCACCCCGCCGGAGGAGCGTCCGGAAACGCCGCCGGAATGGGTACAAGCCCTCGGCGATCAGGTCAGCGAGCCGGGGATGTTCAACACAACAGATGAAACAGCGCCAACTATCGAGGCTATCGAGGAAATCGTTCCAACCGATATGGAAATCCAGCCCGATGAAACCTCTCTCATCGAAGATGAATTGGCGGCTCTCGGTGTGGATTTAACCTTGAGCGCAAAAACCGACGAAATTGAGAGTGCCCCAACAGAAGAACTGCCGGATTGGTTGGTTGAGTCGCTTGAGGAAGAAGAGCAGTCCCTATCACCCGATACGGCTGAAACCGAATGGAGTGACGCCGTTACCCCCCAGTCCGCGCCCCTTGAAGCGCATGGAGTAGATAGCGACAAATCAGTATCCACTCAACCACTCGACGAAGATGCCACGTTTGCCTGGCTGGAAAGCCTGGCTGCTCGCCAGGGAGCGGAAGAAGACACGCTGCTTGTCCCACCCGAACAGCGCGAACAAGCCATACCAGACTGGCTGCAGGAAGAGTCTCTGTCCAAAACTGAACCGCCAGCCGCGTTTGAAGAGTCTGTGCATGAAGTCCCCATCCCCCAGATTCTGCCGGAAAGAAACGACACTTCTGTGGAACCAACAGTCGAATTAGAAGAAACCGTTGAAGATACTCAGCCAGTAGTATTGCGCACCAGCAAACCACTCCCTTCGGGGGTAACGGAAGAAAAAACCACCCAACCCTCAAACACATCGGACACTTACGTCAGCGAAGCCGAACAGGAAAGCGTACCAGACTGGCTGCAAACACTGGAAAAGGAAAATGAAACAATTACGTCTCCTGCGCCATCCGAATGGGTGCCTGAATTTGAGCCCCCGATTGAAGAAATCCCAGCAGCCATCATTGCAGAATCTGAACCATCTCTCGAAGGCGCCAGCAGCGACGACCTGCTCAAAGCCGCTCAGGCAGCTCTTGAAGCGCACAACGTCGAACGAGCGCTACAGTCCTATAATCATTTGATTAGCAAAGGCGATTACTTAGAAGAAACCATTCACGATTTGCGCGACGCATTGTACCGCTACCCAATCGACACTGCCATCTGGCAAACCCTTGGTGATGCCTACATGCGCAGCAATCGCTTACAAGAAGCCCTGGAAGCTTACACCAAAGCCGAAGAATTGCTTCGATAATTTATGCTTATTGGAGGAAACTGTGGAACGAACGCTGGTACTGGCAAAGCCAGACGCTGTTCAACGCGGATTAATCGGAGAAATTATCCTCCGTTTGGAGCGGCGCGGTCTTAAACTGATCGCCGCAAAATTTGTGCGGGTTGACAGGTCGCTGGCAGAAGAACATTACGCCATCCACAAGGGTAAAACTTTTTATGAAGGATTGGTCAATTACATTTGTTCCGCGCCAGTAATGGCAATGATTTGGGAAGGTCCTCAGGCAATTACTGCCGTGCGCCAGACAATGGGTGCCACCCGCCCGGTTGAAGCTGCGCCGGGTACAATTCGACACGATTTCGGATTGGAGGTTAGCCGCAATCTGACCCACGCATCCGACTCCCCTGAAAATGCTGCCACCGAGATCGCTCTCTGGTTTGGGGAAAAAGAAATTATTCCTTGGACGATGAGCAATGAAAATTGGATTTCAGGTCAAAATTAGATGCGAAGTTTTTCTAAAATCTTTTTCACTTCAATCTCTTATCAATCTTAATGATGCGCGTTTAAGCGGGCACCCAAAATCGGCTTGAGGAAATGGTGAAAAACGCTTGACGATGCACCTACTCCATGATAATATTGGCTTCGCTCGCGGGGGCGTGGTGTAGTGGTTAACATGCGGCCCTGTCAAGGCCGAGACCGCGGGTTCGAATCCCGTCGCTCCCGCCACAAACAAAAGTCACCCCGGCGGCTTTTTGCTTTATCTAGACCGCGCGCCCCATCGAGGGGTGATATTCGAATCCCGTCGCTCCCGCCACAAACAAAAGTCACCCCGGCGGCCTTAGAAAAACACCTTTGCCAGTTTTAGGGCTTTTTGTTTCCACGGCACCCGATGGGTTACCCCGCCTTCACTTTCCACGAATGTATCCTTATTGGCAAGGTACCACCGGTAATTACGCAGCAGCGCATCTTTGTTAGAGTAGCGCGGCTGGTAGTCCAACATACGCTGCGCTTTTTCGATCGAAACAAACGAATCCTTGGACGCAGTCTCGTAGATCCACGGGTAAAGCGGGGAAAGTTTCAACACTTCCAGCACCTTCAAAGCCGCCACCACCGGTGTAACCGGGAAGGGAATGATGCGCTTACCAAAGCCAGCATCGTCCAACACCACTTGGTAATCCTCGCGCATGGTGGTAAATTCCGCTGCCCCAATGTTGAAAGTTTCGTTAACCTTGCCCTCTTCCAGGGTCATGCACGCCAGGATCGCCTGGCACAGGTCTTCCACATCCAGAAGCTGATAGCGGTTATTGCCTGAGCCAATCATTGGAAAATGCCGCCCTTCACTAGCCCACTCGTAGAAAATGGCGAACACCCCAAGCCGTTCCGGTCCAATGAACGACTTGGGACGTAGTACCGGTACACACATCCCCTTTTGACGGTACTCCAGGCACACTTCTTCCGCCTGAACTTTGGCTTTACCATACGGTCCCACTCCGATCATCGGATCGGTTTCGTACAATGGGTGATGATCTGGTACACCATATACAGCAGTGCTGGAAATATGGATAAAGCGCTTCACGCCATATTGGCGCGCCTGCTCCAGCACAATCCGCGTCCCTTCCACGTCGGTGGAAAAAATTTCCTCCGGCGGGTATAACGGCAGCGCCGCCGCCGTATGAATGACCACATCCGCCCCCGCCATGCTCTGGCGCACTTCTTCCGGGTGGCGGATATCACCTTGCAAAAATTGGATTTTATCCCGTTCCGGATAAGTGAAATCGACCAAATCGATTCCAGCAATGTCTCCATAACCCTTGCTAAGCAGATAGCGAACCAGGTTGATGCTGAGAAATCCGCTGATCCCAGTGATATAAATTTTCAAGATTGCACCTCGAACATGTTATTAACACCTGAATTCTACCAAATTTTTACCTCAAACGCCCTCCATGACTTTTATTTATTCTTAGAATACAGGTCAACACATTGTATCTACTAAATGAAACAAGGTTGTCCCCTTCAGGACAACCTCATCGGATATTTCGCCATAAACAATCATGAATCCTTGGGCAGCCAAGGGCTTTACTGCCCGCGAAGTGAGTTTTCCGATCTCCTCAAAGGTACAACCACCCCATTTGCAAACCACTTGCCTTTAATTTATGCGCTGCGGCCGTTTTGATTTGTCCTGTAGGTGATCAATGCCGAGAGGAATACCACGAAAACATAAACACTTAACAGCAGAACCGCAATCGCAACCCCATTGGCATGGCTTTCCGTAAAAATCCAGGAAGTCAGAGCGCCAACGAGCGGAACTGCAATACAGCTGGCACGTAGCACTTTCTTTTGCAATCGTCGCAGCAGATAGCAGCCCACACAGGCGATTGCCCACAACGCGACAATGATGTAAAACATTCTGCTCTCCTCGCCGTACCCGATCTCTGTAGTGCTGGATCGAATGATCAGACAAAGGGATGGTGCAGATACAAGCAAACTTGTACATTATTTATGAAATCGAGTACTAAATTCATTATACGCTTTTCACACCGCTTTGAAAAGCACCCTTTTTCACGAAATCGACTTGATCGCCCCAAGAGGTTAATCCCTATTTCGCACAATGATGCCCTGGGGAGGGGATTCCCATCCCCTGCTGACAGACTTATTGTAGGGACATGGAAATCCTTCCGGTTTTACAACGCGGTACTCTTGTCCTGTTGGTTGCTCCCCATGCCGCCAGTGAAGAGATCAGCGCAGTTATCGCCCGCCTTGCCTTGCGCGGGCAAGTTACCGTGCTGGACGGCGGCGATCGGTTACAGCCTTATCCCATCACCCGTCTGCTACGCCGCTGGACAAAAGATATCCAGGTGCCGGCGGAGCGAATCTCCATCCGCCGGGCTTTCACCTGTTACCAGATGATGGCAATGCTTGAAAGCACGCCGCCGCAATCTCACCCCATGTTGATTACTGACTTGTTGGGCGGCTTTTACGACGCTCATGTCTCCATCTCTGAAATCCACCGGGTGCTGAATGCTGTCATTTCCCATCTGGAACGCCTGCGCAAAACAGCACCGCTGCTAATTACCCTGGCACTCGCGCCACTTCCAGAGCGTGCTTTTTTGACCGGGAAAATTCGCCAACGCGCCGACCACCTTTTCCTGATCGAGCCACCCACCCCTGCTTTGCAGTAACCCTCATTGTTTGGAGACTGATCATTATGGGACGCACACTTCCCACCATCACTCGTCAACTTGCCGAAACCGAATCGCTACTGGCAGGCTTCCGCCGTGCGCTGCGAAAAAATGACCAATATCTTCTCGACGGATTGCTTGCCGGCGCTCACCGCCACATTGCTGCCATCAGTCAATCCGATGCGCTGCTGCCGTTCGAAGCCGTGCTGTTAGCCATACTGCTGGAACAGGCACGCCAAATCCAGCGCCTTGAGCATGAGGTCGAACTATCCCGTGCTCTGCACACTCTGCACCCAAAGAAGTGAAAACCGGATATGGTGGTGCACACTGGCTGGCTGTTCGATCTGTACCCCAACCCTCAGGTTGGAATCTCGCTCTGGCTGCTCCCCGACGACGATAGCCAGCGTCTTCACACGCATATGAATTTTCCAGTTACCTTTTTCGCCGCCGGTGAACGTTCCGTTTTGCGCCGCGCTTGGCGTTTCCTGAGCCAGAAGGGCTGCAGACTCACCTGCACCACACGGCATGATTTATTCTTTGGTGATCGCGATCTGCTGGAAGTAAGCTTGCCATCACCTACCGCGGTCGCCCCGCTCTACCAAACACTGGTCAACATCTTCCCCACCCTGGATTATTACGACGCCGACATTCCTCTTAGTCTACGTTTCGCTGCCCGCAGCGAGGTGCACCTTTTAGGGCATTGCCAGATGGAGCTGGATGGCAGCAAGGTAACAGCCATCGAGCCACTCGATTCACCCTGGGACCTACACCCTCACGCCCTGCCACTGCGCATCCTGGAACTCAAACCGGATTGCGCTCCCACTCGCGCCGAGCCGCAGAAATTGTTGGTGCGCTTCAGACGACTGTCTTTCACGCTAGACCTCCACCCCCGTCGCGCTTTCCTGATCAATCTGCGCGCCATTGTGCAGCGCTGTGACCCCGACCTGATCTTCTCAGAATATGGGGACACCTGGCTGTTTCCCCGCTTGCTGGATTGGTGCCGGCATGACCGTTTTGACCTCAACCTCAACCGTGATGGCAACCGTGAAGTAATCACCCGCCATGCCGATAGCTACTTCGCTTACGGGCAGGTTATTTACCGCGGCGAACAAACCCATTTGCTGGGGCGCTGGCATATCGATCGCAAAAATGCCTTCATATTTGATGAATACGGGCTAGAAGGGGTACTCGAACAGGCACGTGTCACCAACCTGGGAGTGCAGGAAGTGGCGCGCAAATCGCCCGGCGCAGGAATCACCGCCCTGCAGATGATCACCGCCTTGAAGGATGGGATACTTATCCCGGCACAAAAACAACAAGCCGAGGGTAATAAATCCCTTAGCGAACTAATCCGCGCAGACAAGGGCGGACTGATCTACCAGCCGCTGACCGGCGTGTATTATGATGTTGCCCAGATCGATTTCGCCTCGATGTACCGGCGATCATTGTTAACTACAACATCTCGCTGGAAACCATTGCCGCTTTTGGACGTTGGACACCCGCTGTGCGCGATATGCCACCAGGTTTAATTCCGC
This sequence comes from Bellilinea sp., assembly GCA_034411135.1. Classification (GTDB taxonomy): domain Bacteria; phylum Chloroflexota; class Anaerolineae; order Anaerolineales; family Anaerolineaceae; genus Bellilinea. The sequence goes on along the minus strand of DAOUMN010000033.1, from coordinate 1,721 downwards.
GCACACTACGCCCCCTGCTGGAAAAACGGTTGGCTCTCAAACGCGAAAGCGCCCAACCCGACTCTCGCGATTGCCGTGTCAAGATCCTCCAGCAGCGCGCCGCAGCGCTCAAGTGGCTGCTGGTGGTCTGTTTTGGTTATCTGGGTTATAAAAATGCCCGCTTCGGCAAAATCGAGTCCCACGAATCGGTGACTGCCATCAGCCGCGAATTACTGCTCCAGGCTAAGGAGACTGCCGAGGCAGCCGGTTTTGAGGTGTTGCATATGTATGTTGATTGTCTGTTCGTCAAGAAACCCGGCTGTCGTGAGCCACAGGATTTCGCCCCGCTATTGCACCAGATTGAACAAAAAAACTGGCATACTGATTGCCCTGGAAGGGATATTCAAATGGCTGGTTTTTGCTCCGTCCAAGGCAGACTCGCGTATACCGGTACCCAATCGTTATTTCGGCGCATTCCATGATGGTGAACTAAAGTACCGCGGTATTGCCCTGCACCGCCATGACACCTGCCGCTTCGTAGCCGAAACTCAGTTACGCATCCTCAAAACTATGGCTCAGTCCAACAATCCGCTTGAAAAAGTTCCGGAAGCTCGTTCGATCATCCAATTTCAACTGCGGCGTCTGCGCCAGGGCAGAGTGCCACTCGAGGATTTGCAGATTTCCCAAATACTCAGCCGTGTGCCGGAAGCCTATCGCCAGCCCAGCCCAGCGGCTCGGGCTGCCCTCCAGTTTCAGGCACAGGGGCACATTGTTCGCCCAGGAATGCGTTTGCAGTTCTGGTATGCCCAGCCGGGGGTACACATCGCCCCGGCAAGCACCCGCCAGATCCACCACTACCGCTACCAGCGCCTGATCGAAAAAGCAACCGAGGAAATCCTGTCATTGTTCTATACTTCTCCACAGCCCGGTTTATTCGCTGTCCCGCGCCAGGATACTCCCCGGTAGCTTGGGTTGTTTCATCTTCACAATCTACTGATCCTTGCATAAGTAACTAAAGTGTGGTCTGATTGGCCACATGGCTAAGGACAAAACGACAAGTTGGAAAGAAGAACGCCGCAAGCGAGCCTGGGCTTTATACCAGACAGGCTGGAAGCAAAAGGACATCGCCGAGGCTCTCGGGGTGACCCAAGGTGCCGTTAGCCAATGGATCAAACGCGGCAGGGCAGGTGGCGAAGCGGGGCTCACAGAGCAGCCAGATCAGGCGCTCCGGTGCGTTTGAGTGCAGCCGATCGCCAGAAGCTCCCCGGTATGCTGGAAAGGGGTGCGGAAAGCTTTGGGTTTCGCGGCGAGCTATGGACCTGTGCACGGGTGGGCAAATTGATCGAGCGCGAGTTTGGCGTGCGATACCACCCCGCCCATGTCAGCCGCATTCTCAAAGACCTGGGTTGGACGTCCCAGAAACCGATCCGACGGGCCAAACAGCGCAAAGAAGCCGAAATCCAGCATTGGAAGGATGTGCGCTGGCCAGAGTTGAAAAAAGGCGGTCGAAGAAGGACGAACGATCGTCTTTATAGATGAGTCAGGAGTATATCTGCTGCCGATGGTCGTGGGTACGTATGCGCCCTGCAGCCAGACACCGATCTTGAAGGAATTTCTGTCCTACAAGCATCTTTCGCTCATCGGGGCGGTCACGCCCCAAGGCAAGTTGTTTTTGACGGTTTATGCTCATTCGATTACGAGCCGAGAAGTCGTCCTCTTTCTTGGCTAGTTGCTGCGCATGA
>DAOUMN010000032.1:0-59291 GCA_034411135.1 Bellilinea sp. | reverse complement strand
CCGCTATCAATTCTTGTTCTGTGAGGTGATAATCTCGGGCTTTTGGCATGCCCATAGTTTATCACGTTTGTTAAAGTACATTCGACTGATTACTTAGTTGTTGCAATTGCATTTATTGTACAAATATTCTTGACGCATATCAATCTCTTCTGTACCAAATGTTTGTTCCAAAGATCGACAAGATAACCAAGCGCCCAGACACAGCAGGGGCGGCTTCAACACCAGGATGCACACCTGCTTAGATACGTTAGGCAACCCGCTGCGATTTCTGCTGACCGAAGGACTGCGTCGCGGGAGCAAAAGGTTGCTCATAGAGATCCAAAACATCTTCCAAGCACGCCACACAATCAGATCCAGCCTGCGGAATGCATCTCATCTCTTGCTGCCAGAGCATAAGTTCTTTCTTTTGAGCGTTTCTCGCACTGTCTCATGCGAAACGGTGTTTATAGCCCCAAGTTGCCTGCTAACAGGCACAATTGCTAATGTCCACGTCCTTCTGGCGCTTCCGTACAGGCGGTCGCGATCAAGGTGGCTTCTGTGTCAGCACAAAAACCGGGCTTCGCAACCGCGCCTGGCCCCGCCCGGTTCTGGCGGGGCAATGACATTTGGGAAGTTGCAAACAAACTCTACAATTCGGTTACCCGCGAACCAACTGATTCAACTGCTCCAGCAATTTCTCGGCACGTGTTGCTCCGTGGTTGACAAAACGCGGCTTGCCGCGGCTATCCAGCAGAAAAGTGGTCGGCACGCTGAGCACACCCCAGCGGCTTGCCAGCTCGGTTTGCCGGGTCGCGTCCACTTCGATCACCTGTAAGCGATCACCCCACACCGCCTGAACTTTTTGCAGCGCCGGGCGCTGCACCGTGCGGCAGGGAACACAGTCGGGAGTGGTGAAATACACAATAACTGGCAAACCACGCCGCGCGCCGGGCAACTGCTTATTCTTAGCAGCCCGGCGGAGAATCAGGCGGTTGAACAGCAGGTATACCAGCAAACCGGCGCAGATCAGGAAAACCGCCAGCAGGAAACGACTGAGTGCATCTTCCATAAAATCAACGCTCCTCGCGGCGCGGTCTCCAACCCGCCTGGCTGCCCGGTGGGGGTGACTGGCTGAAACCGGGCACGTTCAGGCGGTTGAGCCAGTAATACACCGCGCAGCCCACGCAAAAACCAATGAACAGGTTGAGCGCTGCCAGCGCAACCACCAGCCAGGTCAATGCCCATCCAAAAGCCGCCGCGCCGTTCAGCAAAGCGATGAAACCGGCAAACAGCACCACACCGCCAAACCCCTGGGCGAACAGGTGCGGCTCGCGGTTGTCTTCGATAACATCCGGGCGAACCACGCTCAGTGGTTTAAGTACCCGGCGGTACAGCCAGCCGAATGCTGGCTGTTTCACCAGCGCGCCGAGTAACATCAGCGCGCCAATCATTCCTGCCAGTGCAGGAACGTTTAGAATGAACGCCAGCACCAGCCCCAGGATGATCACCGCCTGGTTGGTGCGCAGTGCAGAATGGTCAATCGGTTGCAAAGGTTTCATGGTTGTCTCCTGTGAAGCAATCGGAATGGCTTAACAAAAAAAGCGGACTGCCTAACACCGTTTTTAGGGGTCGGGGAGCAGCCGCTCGTTGTTTGGTTGGTTAATCGTCAGGAGGTGATTCGAGTCGAAACAACGGCGATCAGCAACCCCGCCGGGTACAGATGCAGATAATGCGTTCCAATCGAATAAGCATGTTTCAACTCGCTATTAAGACTATTTTAGTAGAATTTTCTCATTTTGCAAGAGTAAAAGCGGAAAAATTTATACAAAATCATCCTCTAACGGAACTATGGAAGTTGAGGGGGCTAGAGACGCACTACCCAATTGGACAGGTGCGATTGGTCAATTCGATTGAGGCGGAGAATTTTTCCATCCCTTATACTGGGGACGGAAAGACCAGGAGGACACAAAAATGAATTGGACAATGGTAGCAATCTTGATAGTGATTAGTCTGCCAGGAATTATGATCGTACTGCCGGGCTTGTTCAAAAATCTCGAAGGCAACTTTGCAAAAGCCGAAGCCGAAGGCAAGAAACTACCGCCGCGCAAGACGATGATGGCAATCACTTTGCTGCAAAGCGTTGTGATGGTCAGTCTGGCGACAGTGGCAGGGGCATATTTTGCGCCACAGGTTGGCATCCATGCGCCGGTTTTCGATGCGTTGAGCACCGGTCAACCGGTGTGGCAAGCTATCCAGCCAACCCTGTTGCCTACTCTGCTGGTCAGCCTGGTGGGGGCGCTGGGTTTGATCGCCTGCTATTATTGGATTTTTCGTCCACGATTGGAGCCGCACAACCGTGAAATCAGCGAGCGGCTGCGCAACCAGTTGGGCATCGGATCGCGCATTTTGTACGGTGGCGTAGTTGAGGAAGTGCTTTTCCGCTGGGGCGTTTTGCCGCTGCTGGTCTGGCTGCTCAGCCTGCTGTTTGGCAGCGTGACCCCGGTGATATTCTGGGCTGCGGTGGTGGTGAGCGGGGTAATATTTGGCATTGGGCACTTACCCAGCTACCAGGGTGCAGGCTGCACCGCCTCTCCTACCCTGATAACCATGATGATTGTGCTCAACCTTTGGGCTTCTTTGATGTTCAGTTACCTGTTGCTCAACTACGGGTTATTTGCCGCGATGCTCTCGCACGCCTTATTCCACATCATTTGGTACCCATTCGATACCCTCATCAGCCGTAAAACGGCGAAAGCGCAGGCAGCCGCCTGATCCTCTTTTACTTTTCTTGACCACGGCCCGGCACGGAAAGTCCTATCGTGCCGTGGGTTTTTAACTGATAGGAACAAACCGCCATTGGACTCAGTATAATCAAAACATCGTTTTACAGCGCAACACTTCCCTCAGGTGACAAATGAATACCCCCCGCATTTTTACCACAGCAGTACTGGCAATGATGTTGCTGGCTGGTTTTAGCATCCATCAGCCACCCAGCACAATTCAACCTCATCTCCCCTTTCAAACGACTCTGCTGCCACCACCACAATATCTGCCAATGGTCATCAAAGCTTCACCACCAGCCGCCAGCCTGGAATGGAGCCAGCATGCCCACGATGCCATGCGCACCAGCTACACCGAACAGGTTGTGCCCATTCCCTGGCGCTGGAAGTGGGCATGGAACGGTCCCACCGCCCAGGGGAACCTGGCAGAAGGGAAATTCCGCCTGCCGCGCAACAGCCAGCCGGTTACCGGCGGCGGGCGGGTGTACATTGCTGCCGGTTCGAATGGCGTTTTTGCCCTGAACAACGCCAATGGTATCCCCATCTGGAACCGCGCAGATATCGGCACCATCAACTCGACGCCAGCATACGACCCGGAAACAGACGCGCTGTTGGTCGTCTCTGCCAACGGGCGGCTGTATCGCTTGAACGCCGCTAATGGACAGACCCTACACCAGTTCAACACCGGGGCATCCAGCAGTCTGCCGCTGCCTCCGGCTGTGTACGGCGAAAGTGTCTACTTCAGCATGGGCAGCCGCTTGTTTGCATTGTACAAGGACAGCCTGACGGAACGCTGGCAGTACGAAGCTGGCTCACCGCTGGATACTCCGCCAGCGCTTTCTCCCCACGCCGCCACGGCGGTTGTTGTCAGCCGCGACCTGTATGTGCACGCAGTCAACAGCGCAGATGGCAGCCGCCGCTGGCGGCTGAAGCCAACCCCGCGCCAGCCCGGTGATCCGGGCGGCAACTCTAACCTGGCTGAAGCAGCGCGCGGCTGGCCCGTGGTCGCCGAGGAACACGGACTGGTTTTGGTACGCTACCGGCTCGACTGGCAAACCCTGTGGAACTGGAATCCCAACAACTTGCAAACCAACGCGCAAATGCGCCAGTTTCTGCAAGCCAACCCCTCCCAGGAAGTGCTGTACGCCCTGCGTCTGAGCGATGGCGGAAAAGCCTTTATCGTAAATGTGGGCAACGGCGGCTTCGGCGATGGGGATTACCTGCCCATGGGGCCCCTGCCGGTGGTCAAGCGCTTTGCAGATGGGAAAGAAGTGGCGTATGTGGTCATGCGCGGGGGACCCTGCGCGCAAAACCCGTGTGATTCGCGCTGGGATTCACATCTCGGCGAACTACTGCTCGACGACAGCACGGTGAGCGGCTTCAGCGCCGGGCAGGTGCGGTACATGCGCAACAGTTTCTTCCCCACCGATGAACAGGCGTTTCTTTCCATGGCTGGCGATCAGATTTTCGCTGCTCATTGGGAAGCCGGAATTGCGCATCAGATCAACGACCGATCACCCAGCCGCGGCGCCAGTTCAACCAATCCTATCCTGACCAGCGACCTGCCGCACATTGCCACCTCGCAGGATGTGGATGTCTGCAACAGTGGCTTTCAAAGCAGTCATTATTGTGCCGGTGGTCTGCAAAACACCCGCCGCTGGTCACCCGGCTTTTACATCTACTGGCAGCAGGGAGCGGTGTATGACGCCTATTGGAGTGAGTACGCCGCCTGGGTGGTCGGCAATGGCACAATTTACTACGTGAGCACAGATGGAAGCGTGGTCGCCCTGGAACACGGCAATCCGCAGCCGCTGACCCTTGCCCTGGATGGGACTGTGGCAGCCAGCACGCCGCCACCTGTACTGGAACAACCCGTCCCCTACCAACAGGCTCACCGCTATGCCGGCTGGCAGGCACAAGTGGAAGGCCATCTGGTCAAGGTATTTAACAACGGCAAGGCGGTTTACCTGACCTTCAGCGAACCGCACCAGAGGGACTTTATCGTCCGCATCCTTAAGGAGGATTGGGGCAATTTTTCCCAACCGCCGGAAACGCTGTACACCGCCGGGCAATGGGTGCGGGTCAGCGGTGTGATTGGCTGGTACCAAGGCGGGGCAGTCATTCATGTCAGCCAGCCGCAGCAGATCGAAATTTTGGAGGCGGAGGAAAATGGGGTAAAATAAGGCTCACTCTACCAAAGGAATCGCTGCCCCATTGTTTGAACTGGTGTTTCTGGGAACTTCTGCATCTGCGCCTTCCATCCGGCGCAATCTACCGGCACTGATGGTAAAACGGGATGAATATCGCTTTCTGATCGATTGCGGGGAAGGCACACAGCGCCAGATATTACAATCCGGGATCGGCTTTAAGAACCTAAAACACATCCTTGTCACTCACGGTCACCTGGATCATATTCTGGGGCTTGCAGGACTGGTGTCCACCTTCATGCGCTGGGAAACGATCGAGGAACTGGAGATCATCGGCACCAAATCGGCGCTGGATCGGATTTACGATCTGATCTACGGTGTGGTGCTGCGCGGCGCAGAGCCGCCCATGCCGCTGCGCCTGCGCCCGGTTCAAAGCGGTTTGGTATTCGAAACCACCGACTTCACCATCAGCGCTTTCCCGGTCATCCATCGCGGTTCGGAAAGCCTGGGCTACCTGTTTGAAGAAAAAGGGCGGCGACCCTTCCTGCCCGAAAAAGCCGAAGTGCTGGGCATACCCAATGGACCCCTGCGCCGTGAGCTGGTCGCCGGACGAGCAATCACCCTTCAGGACGGGCAGACCATCCAGCCGGAGATGGTGCTGGGCGAATTTCGCCCCGGCACACGCTTGGTGGTAGTTGGGGATGTTGGCGATCCCAGCGGCTTAACCGAGATCTGCCGCGATGCAGATGCGCTGGTAATCGAAGCCACCTACCTCGAAGAGGAAGCCGAAATGGCAAAGCATTTCGGTCACATGACTGCCCGCCGCTCGGCGGAACTGGCACGCGCCTGCAATGTGCGCCAGTTGTTCCTGACCCACGTTTCGCGCCGCTACCGCGAAAAAGACATCCTGGCGGAAGCCCAGCCGGTTTTCGAGAATACCATCGTTGCCCGCGATTTTGATGTGTACCCGGTCAAGCGCCCGGCTTGAGCCACTGCCGCAGCCAGCGAGACAGGTGCAGGGAGGCACACCATTTCCCCCGAGAAGCTGAGCGACCCCGTTTTGCAGCGCCCGCTGACCAAACTGATCTGGTGGTTGGCATGGATATTATTGTTGGCGGGCGGTGCTGCTTTGTTGATCTTCGTTCTGCTGCCTTACCCGCAAGCGCGCGGAGTGGGCGATTTATTCGCCCGTGACGGTAGTCTGGAATCGCTCACCGAAGAAACCTTCGCCCGTCTGCGTCTGCCGCTGCGCTCCGCCGGAATCATCCTGCTGGCTCTCGGCGCGGGCTGGCGCGTGTTCCAAGTGCGCCTATTGCATGCCATCGAGCGCTTGCCAGCTGAAATCCGCTCCCTGTTTGCGCGCCTGCCCGGCGATACGCGCGCCGCTCTGCGCCGCAGCAGTGCTTGGCTTGCGCGGCGTGAGGTTTGGCTGCCTGCATTGCTATTGTTGCTGCTGGCGCTGGCATTTCGGGTTCCGCTGATCAACCTGCCGATGATGCACGATGAATCGTACACGGTGACCGTGTTTGCCGCTAAGCCGCTGAACATCGCCATCAGTGATTATCATTTCCCCAACAACCACCTCTTTCACACCCTGTTGGTGCATTTTACCTATCACCTGTTCGGTCCATTTCCCTGGGCGGTTCGCCTGCCCGCGCTGCTGGCAGGTGCGTTGCTCGCTCCACTGGGTTTTTGGCTGGGATTGCGTCTGTACGGCAAAACCGCCGCGCTGGTTGCGGGGATTTCGATTGCCACCGCACCGGTGCTGATCCAGTATTCGGTTACCGCCCGTGGTTACAGCCTGGTGGCAATGTTCACACTGCTGGCGGCTGCGCTGGCATTGGAATTGCGCCAGAACGGCAACCTGTTTTTCTGGCTGCTGCTTGCCCTGTGTGGCGCGTTTGGTTTGTACACGATCCCGATCTTTGCCTATCCGCTGGCAATGGTATATGCCTGGCTGGGGCTGGTCTGGTTGAATGGTGCGGTCACCCCCATCCGGCGTAAAACCTTTCCGGTTGGCATCCTGCTGTGCGGTATGTTCACCCTGGGGTTGGCTTTCCTGTTTTACCTGCCGGTCTTTTTCAACACCGGACCAGCTTCAGTCTTTGCCAATCAATGGCTCGAACCACTGGCACCGGAATGGTTTCTCCCCACCGTGCGCTCCCGGCTGCCTGAAATCTGGCAGGAGTGGACACAAGGCATCCCCGTTCCGTTTGCCGGACTGCTCAGCCTGGGCTGGATCGCTGCGCTGGTTTTAAATGCCAAATTGAGCCATGAGCCGGTGCCGCTCCAAGCCGGTTTGCTTGCCATCCCCTTGCTCGTTCTGGTGCAGCGTGCCAACCCCTGGCCGCGCCTTTGGCTTTTCCTCGTACCGCTGGTGTTGATTGCCGCCTCCGCCGGGCTGACAGCCGGTGCTTCTATTTTGCAGCAGCGTTTGAATCTTCGCTTCCGGATCGACCACGTTCTTCTCTCCAGCTGGGCATTGATTTTTCTGGCAATTGGTGCACTTTTCGCCGCCAGTGTCGCCCCAGTTGGGGAAAAACGCTACGGCGATGTGGAGCAGAGCGTCCAGTTCGTGCACGAACACCTGCGCGATGGCGAGCTTGTCATCATCACTGCGCCAGAAGATGCCCCGCTTTGGTTTTACCTGCAGCAATACAATCTGCCAGCCGACATTCTGCGGCGGGATGCGCCGTTTACCGGCGCATACGTCCTGGTCAGCCGTGCCCACGACCAGACCCTCCAACAGGTGATCCGCGAACGCGGACCGGACGCAGGGTTCTTTGATTTTGACAGCGCACGCCTGGCTGATCGAAATGGCAGCATGGATGTGTACTGGATCGAAGCCAATCACGATGCCGTTCGGCGTTATTATAGCGATTCAACGCCATGACCACCCCAGCCATCGACCACCTGGTTCGCAGCAGGCGCAAGACCATTGCCCTGATCATTCGCCCGGATGGCAGCCTTGAAGTGCGTGCTCCGTTACGATTGCCGCAAGCAGCCATCCTCAAATTTGTTACTGACAAAGCAGCCTGGATCGAAAAACACCGCGCCCGCCTGAAGGAGCAACGCGGTGGGTTGCAGTCACGCCAGTTTCAGACGGGCGAATTAATTCACTTCTCCGGGCACTCCTATCCGCTGCACATTGTTCGCTCAGCCACCCAAACAATCCGGCTGGAAAGCAACCGTTTTGTGCTATCTGCCAGCCTGCTGCCGCGCGCGGCGCAGGTACTGGAAGGTTGGTACGCCAACCAGATGCACCTGATTCTCGCCGTGCGGCTGGAATCCCTGGCGCAAGCGACCGACACCCACCCCGCCAGGGTGCGCATCAGCCGGGCGCGCACCCGCTGGGGATCGTGCAGCGGCAGGGGCGTGCTGGCATTTTCCTGGCGGCTGGCAATGGCGCCACTGGAAATCATCGACTACGTGATCGTCCACGAGCTGGCGCATTTACGCCAGCCCAATCACAGCCGCGCCTTCTGGCAGTTAGTGGCGCGAACTCTGCCAGATTACACCCGGCGGCGCGCCTGGTTGAAACAGCATGGGCATTTACTTTCATTGGAGGTGGTCAGCCCGCAGCCGCTGCCCGCGTATCTGCCCGCCGAATGATCAGGGTATGCTCATTCTGCACGCTGCTATGGCGGTAAATCAGGCGTTGCCCAGCCAGGTCAACCTGCGCCTCTCCATCGGACACACTCACCTGGCAGCCATACGGGTACTGGTAGGCAGGCAGATACAATTCAGTCGGCGCACTGACCTGCGCATTGTGCCGGAAGCGGAAACGGTACATCCCGCTGCGATAATCGAAATCCATTTCCAGCGGCTCACCGGCAATTTTCATTGGGTACGGGCGCAATAAAGCGGGCAAAGCCCTGCCGCCGGAGTGAATATCCGCCGGGTTGCTTTGCTGATCACGGGAAAAAATGGACAGGTCTTCATCGTTCCACTGGTCGCCGCGCTGGTTGGAATTATCCGGCGTGTAGTTCCAGATCGTGAAACTCATCAAATTATCATCCATGGCGCGCAAACTGCGTTCGAGCGCATCAACCTGCTGGCGGTAATCCCCGCTGCGGAAGGCATGTTTTTTGTTCAAATCGAAGGCGATGCCAAATTCGCCCACCAGAACCGGCGCATTACCCAGGCAATCCCGCGACTGCTGGCGGAATTGGGCAATCTGTTCGGCAAACGAACGTCGGATACGCTTTTTGCCAAACACCACCCGCCCGCCGTCGCGCACATCCACCGCCACCCAGGGCGAAAAAGACTTAAAGAACAACACAAAGGCGTCGTACCAGTGCGGGGCATAGACGATGCGCTGCGCGTCGCCTGGCTGCCAACACGGCAGGTCATGAAACGCCTCACCCTCAATAAAGATCAATGCCGCCGGGTGCACCTGGCGCATGGCCACAGCATAACGATTGATGAACGGCTTGAGGTAATCATTAGCAAAATCCACCACCCGCCCGTTGACGTGGCTGAAATAATCCGCTGCTAGCAGCACCGGTGTGCCCTGCCGGTCAACATCCCACACGCCGTGCCGCCGCCATACGCAATCATGGCCAGTCCGCCAGGCGGACACACCGCGCGGGTTGATCAGCCGCCGCCCCACGCGGTGAATGCCGAACAAACGCCTGTCCATCACATCTACCCACTGTGGGTAACCCGCCCCAAGCAGCATGGACTGGAACGGCGTAGGCGTCACACCGGTTTGCAGCACACCTTCGCGCCGGTCAAGATGCTGCCAGCCGATGTAACCATGCAGCGGCTCGTTAAAGGTGTCGTAGCCGGTCACACTGGGCAAATCACAAACCCGTTCTGCCAGGGTGCGCATCGCGGCGATGTAGTGGCGCTGCAAATATTCCTGCACCGGCTCGCCTTCCACAGTTAACTGCGGCGCAAAGTCATTGCCAGCAAAGAAGAGGGTGAACATCGTCGCCGCCGCCAGTTTACTGCTGTTGGAGGGCCAGACCATTTGGGGAAACGGGTCGCCGTGAACCGCATGAACGATGGCTGCCCCGGTTTCGCCCAGGTTAGCCAGGTTGAAGCCCACGGCTTCCAGCGTCCAGCCCGGTGCGCCATCACCGCCGGAGAAACGGCTCCACACGTCCTGGTGCGGATCAATAAAAACTTGAATCTCGTACTCTTCTGCCTTGCGCAACACGGCGCGCACATAGTCGAGATATTCCTGGTCATATTCCCCCGGAGCGGCGTGCTCAATTGCCTCCCAGGTCACCAGAAAACGAACAAAGGTCAAGCCCCAGGCGCGCAGACGGCGAAAATGTTCGTCGGCTTCCTCCAATGGGAACGGACGCCCGACGAATGAAACCGAACGGTGATCAAAGAAACCTTCGCTGCGGTAGGTTGCGCCGTCCGGTCTGACTGGCACCTTGCTCGAACCGCTCAGGTTAACTCCGCGCAGAATCAACGTCCTGCCGTGCTCATCCTTGAAATTTGCCCCATCTATATCAATCATGTCTGCGCCAGCCTCCAGCCAGTAATTACCTGAATTTTATCCCGAATTATGTGCTCGTCCCCTACCTATTACTTAAAATTCCGCACCCCCGGATAGCGCAGCGCGACAATCAACCCGTACACCAGCGACACCGCCGCCCCTATACCAATGGAAAATGGTGCGCTTATCCAGTCCGCTACCAATCCTGCCTGCAAACCGCCCAGGCGCATGGTCACCTGGAAGGTCATAGTGTAAAAACTCATCACTCGACCGCGCAATTCATCGGGTGAGGCAATTTGCAGCAATGTGTTCGCCAGCGCATTCTGGATGACGAAAAAGAAGCCCACACCCAGCATGAGCGCCACTGAAGCCAGGAAGGAGCGCGAAAAGGCAAACCCCAGTAGCAGCGCCGGGAAAGCCAGGTTACCCGCTGTCAGCCAGCGCCCACGCTGCGCCGAGGCAGGCAGCGAGGCTACCGTCAACGCAGCAATCACCGCGCCAATACCAACGGTAGTCAGCAGAATACCCAGCGGTAGCGCTTCGGGCGCCTGGCAGTTCAGCCAGCCACGCTCCGCGCCGCAAAACCAGTCCACGACCGGCTTAGCGCTGGAAGCCAGAATTTCACCGCCAAAAACCGGCATAAGCGTGTTGAACGGCATGGATAGAAACGCGCTGACTGCCACCAGGCTGATGAGCACACTGACCGCCCGCTGGGAAAAAACAAAGCGCATTCCCTCAACCATGTGAGCCAGGGTACCCGTATCTTTGCCCAGCGGCCGCGAGGAATCCGGCAAGTTGCGCATCAACAACAAACTGGCAATGACCGCTAGAAAAGTGGCTGCGTTGAGAAAAAAAGCATTCGCTTCCCCGGTGGCGGCAACAACCACACCCGCGAGCGCGGGTCCCAGCGCACGAGCAGTGTTGAACATGGCAGAATTCAAGCCAATCGCATTGGTCAAGTCTTCCTTGCCCTCAACCAGGTCAACCGTGAAAGCCTGACGCGCAGGCAGGTCGATGGCAGTCAGCGCGCCAAACAGGAACGACAGCAGGTAAACGTGCCAGATTTGCACCACGCCAGTCAGCGTCAGAACTGCCAGGATGAGCGCCTGTGCCATCATACCGAGTTGCGCGAACAAAATCACTTTCTGTTTGGGGAAGCGATCGGCTATCGATCCCGCCCAGAAAGAGAGTGGAATGACCGGGATCAACCCGACAAAACTGACAATGCCCAACGCCGCCGCGGAACCGGTCAGGCGATAAATCAGTACCTGCTGCGCCATGGTCTGCATCCAGGTGCCAATCAGCGATACGGTTTGACCAATAAACCAGATGCGGTAATTGCGGTGGCGGAGAGCGCGAAATGTTCCCCCACGGTTCAGGGTAACCCCGCCACCGGAAGAAAAAGATTTGGCTGCCATGTGTCGGTTAAAATATTTCAAACAGGCGAGATGAACCGATTATACCCCTCGCCGCGAGTGTTACCCATAAAATCCGGCTTAATTGCGCGACCGATACCCTGCCGCTGGTTTTTAATTTTGGCAATGTTATAATCCCTTGCAGGATGTACCGCGCCCGTTATCGCCGCATCACAGGTTTCTTTGGGGGAGTAATTCTCCACCTGATCTGGTGGGACATCTTCTTACCGGCAGTTGGCTTGCGCGCCTGGTCACGGCGCACCCGGCGAGAGCGTTTACAGCGGATTGCCGCTCGTTTCCGTCGCCTGGCAATCGAACTGGGCGGGGTAATGATCAAGGTGGGACAGTGGCTCTCCGCGCGGCTGGATATTCTGCCGCCCGAAATCACCAGTGAGCTTGCCGGGTTGCAGGACGAAGTGGCAGCCGAGCCTTTCAGCGCGGTTCGTGCGGTGATCGAAACCGAGTTCAACCGTCCGCTGGAAGCCCTGTTCGCCTATGTAGAAACCGAACCGGTTGCCGCCGCCTCGATCGGGCAGGTGCACAGGGCGGGCTTGCTCACCCCGGAAGAATCCAACGCCAGCCCGGCAGACTCGATCCCAGTGGTGATCAAGGTGCAGCGTCCCAACATTGAAATCATCGTCTCCACCGACTTGAGAGCATTGCGTGTGGTGGGACGCTGGGTCAACCTGTATCCGCCGGTGCACCGGCGAGCAAATGTCCCCGCTCTATTGGAGGAATTCAGCCGCACCCTCAACGAGGAGATCGATTACCTACACGAAGCCAAAAATGCCGAGACCTTCCGCGCCAATTTCAGTGACCAGGTAGACGTAGTCGTACCGCACATTTTCTGGACGTACACCACCCGCCGGGTGCTGACCCTGGAAGAAGTGGGCGGGATCAAAATCACCGATACTGCCGCCATCCGGGCTGCTGGTATCGACCCGGCACAGGTTGCCTCGCGCCTGTTCGATATCTACCTCAAGCAAATCCTGGAAGATCATTTCTTCCACGCCGACCCGCACCCTGGAAATTTGTTTGTTTTGCCAGGAGCATACGGTGATGAGGGAACTTCCACACCCTGGCAGCTGGTGTTCGTCGACTTTGGCATGGCGGGGGAGGTTACCCCGCAAATCCTGGCTGGATTGCGTGAACTGATCATCGCCGTCGGGCAGCAAGATGCCAACCGGGTGGTTCAAGCCTACCAGATCATGGGCGTGCTGCTGCCGGGCGCCGACCTGGATTTGTTGCGCCAGGCAAACCAACGCGCCTTTGAACGTTTTTGGGGAAAGTCCACCAGCGAGCTGATGCAGTTGAGCACCCAGGAAGCCATGGCATTTGTGGCAGAATTCCGCGACTTGTTGTACGATGCTCCTTTCCAACTACCAGATAATCTGATCCTGCTCGGTCGCTGCCTTTCCATCTTGAGCGGCATTTGCACCGGACTGGACGAGAACTTTAACGTATGGATCAACGTCGTGCCCTACGCGCGCCGGCTGGTCAGCGAAGAAAGCAGCAAGGGATTGGGCAGCTGGCTGCTCGAGGCAGGTGACACCTTGCGGCTATTGGTCAACCTGCCGCGCCGCGCCGATTCATTGCTCTCCCGTCTGGAACAAGGACGCCTGGAGTTTCGCAGCCCGGATCTCAAACAGCAGGTGGGGCGCATCGAGCGTAGCCTGCGCCGCCTGAGCGGGGCGGTCATCTTTTCCGCCTTGCTGTTCAGCGCGGTGCAATTGTATCTGGCAGGGCAGATTCTACCGGCAATGTTGTTTGCCGCCGGAGCGGCGGTTGCCCTGCTCCTTACATTGATCTTGTGATCCTAGACCGGGTGCCGATGCACAAAGCAGCAGCTGTCTTGCCATTAATTTGCGCGCAGCGTACAATACAATCCGCAAATCCCAGGTTGGAGAGGGTAGTATGAACAAGAACGTGTATATTCCTGAGAGCGCCATGGCAATTGTTGCCCACCCGGATGATATCGAATTTTCCTGCGCCGGGACGCTGGCGCGTTGGGCACGCGCTGGGGCGCGTATCTCCTATGTGCTGTGCACCAGCGGCGATGTAGGCATCGCCACCCCTGGCATGACCCGCGAGCAAGCTACGCACATCCGCGAAGAAGAACAGCGCGCCGCCGCCCGGGTGATCGGCGCAAGTGAGGTAATCTTCCTGCGCGAGCCGGATGGTTTGCTGCAACCCACCCTGGAATTGCGCAAAAAACTGGTACGCGAAATCCGCCGCTTCCGCCCCGAAGTGGTTATTTGTGGAGACCCGACCGTGGTTTTCGCCAGCAATACCTACATCAACCATCCCGATCACCGCGCGGCCGCCACTGCCGCGCTGGATGCTGTCTTTCCTGCCGCCGGGCAGCCCAATTTGTTCGAAGATATCGCCGCAGAGGGCTTTTCTGCCCACAAGGTGCGCAAGGTATACATCAATACCTGGGAAAAGGGCGAACTGTTCGTCAGCATTGATGAAACCATTGACGTGAAGATCGCCGCGCTGCGCGAGCATAAAAGCCAGATGAATGGCTGGGACCCGGCAGAGATGATCCAATCCTGGGCAGCCGAGAGCGCCCAGGGCAAGGAAATGGCTTATGCCGAAACATACCGCGTATTCACCCTGGTCAGTGATGAGGACTGGCAGAAATTAACCCAACCACAAGGCGAGACCCAGCTTACTGCCCAAACATCTCCAGCAGCAGCGGATTGATCCGTTCCCAATTGGGCAGCAACACGTTTGCCCCGCCGCTGGTGGTAAAGGGCGTGACCATTTCGCGGTCAAGGGTGCGGTTGTCAATTCCGTCCACCCCGGCGCGCAGCACCGCCAGCCCCAGGCGCGGCAGCAGCCAAAACGGCAGGTTGGTATCCACCGAGTCCAACACCACCCGCGCCACTGCCGGTAAACTTGCCCAGCCTGCCGGGTTGATCATCTGTCGGATAACCGCTTTAATCAACTGCTGACCCTGCGCCATGCGGAAAAAATCGTCTGTGCCGCTGCGGTTGCGCGCAAATGCCAACGCCTGCTCGCCGTTGAGTTTATGCACCCCGGCAGGGTAACCGGCAGTGGGCTGATCCAACTCAAGAGTCACTCCGCCCATTGCATCGACTATCGGCTCGACACTGTCAAACTGCAGACGAACGTAATAGCGCACATCCAGCCCAAAATTGGCGCGGATGGTTTCGATAGTCGCACGCGGACCCGAACCCGGCTTTTCGATTTCGGCAAAGAAATGCGCGGTGTTGATGCGGTTCTCCCCCACCCCAGGTATGTTGACCCACAAATCACGCGGGATGGAGAGCATATTCACGGTCGGTTTCAACGGGATGACGCTGACCAGAATATTGGTGTCGCTGCGCCCCATTGCACTGCCATCGGGGGCGCGGTCGATGCCCAAAATGAGGATATTGGTGCGCAACGGCGCCAGAAAATACAACGCCATGACCGCCAGCAGCGGCAGGAACAACAGCCAACAGCCGGTCAAAGCGCGCCGTTTGGGGCGCACCAGCGGGACAGGTTGGAAATGCTCATTGGGATTGTATGCCGGGCGGGCTGGTGGGGCAACTGTTGACGGTGCTACCGGTTGAGTATCATTAAAGTCTGTCATCATGCTTTTTGTCACCTGTGGCAGAATTGTAACCTAAAAAAAGCGGGCTTGACAACGCCCTAAACGGGAGTAGGATAAGGGAATATCCTAAAATTCTCCATTTCCACATTGTTGACTTCATAACGTAAGGCACAAATATGTCGAACCAAAAATCCGAACTTCCCCCTTCCACCCCCGCATCCGTCTCGCCGCTGAGGCGATTTTTTATCGACTTTTTGGGTCTACGGCGCAGCCTGCTCGCCATGCTGGTGATGGCAGTGCTGGTTGGCATGGGCGAAAAAATGGCGGAGCGCTTCTTGCCGATTTACCTGATTGCGCTGGGCGGCAGCACCCTTTCGGTTGGCTTGTTGAACGGGATGGACAACCTGCTCAGTGCTCTATATTCATTCCCCGGCGGCTACCTGAGCGACCGGTTGGGTTATAAGCGTGCCTTGCTGGTCTTTAACTTGATTGCTCTGTTTGGCTACCTGATCGTTATTTTCATCCCTACCTGGCAGGCGGTGTTGATCGGAGCTGTATTTTTCCTCTCCTGGTCTGCCATTTCACTGCCGGCAACCATGAGCCTGGTGGCTGCTGTCCTACCGCAACAGAAACGCACCATGGGGGTATCATTGCATTCACTGGTTCGCCGCGTGCCAATGGCGCTCGGTCCCCTGGTCGGCGGCACGCTGATTGGGCTTTATGGCGAGCGCGACGGTGTACGATTGGCATTTGTAGCCGCTTTTGTGTTGGGTGTGGTTGCCTTGCTGGTGCAGCAAGCCTTGATCACCTCTGCGCCAAATAAATCATCCAGCGCCGAAAGCAACCCATTGCGCGCATTCCGCTTCATCTCCCCTGATTTACGCAACCTGCTGGTTTCCGATATCCTGGTGCGCTTTGCCGAGCAGATTCCGTATGCCTTTGTAGTCATCTGGGCGGTCAAAAACAACCACCTGACTCCCCTGCAGTTTGGTGTGTTGACCAGCATCGAAATGGTCACCGCCATGCTGGTCTATATACCGGTTGCTTACCTGGCGGACCGCAGCGGCAAAAAACCGTTTGTTCTGATCACCTTTGGTTTCTTCACTCTTTTCCCGCTGGTGCTGCTGTTTGCCAACCGCTTTGAGATATTTGTCATCGCCTTTATTATTCGTGGTTTGAAAGAGTTCGGCGAACCGACCCGAAAAGCGCTGATCATGGATCTGGCGCCGGAAGATCGTAAAGCCAGCGTTTTTGGCGCCTACTACCTGCTGCGCGATGTGATCGTGTCGATTGCGGCATTCAGCGGTGCCCTATGGTGGAGCATTTCACCCCAGGCAAATTTCCTGGCTGCGTTCGCTTTCGGATTGCTCGGCACACTATGGTTTGCCCGCTTCGGCAAAGATATGCCCGTCGTCCGGGTGTGAGCGGCTTACGCTGTCTGCCAATCCCAACTCCGGAGCACGGAGATACCAGGCATTGAGGATAGACGCAACACTGCGGGCAAAGGTCAATTCGCTGGTTGCCAGCCGGTAGGCATTCTCGGCAATTTCACGCCGCTCGTTTTCATGATCCAGATAATAGAACAGCTGCTCCGTCATTTGCTCGATCGACGTTTCGATATAATCCACGCCGGGGGTATAACAGGTGTTGTGCGCTCTCTCCGGCTCACTAACCACCACCGCCCGGTTACCCGCAGCAATGTGAAATCGGTAGGGGAAGATGTTATCGCAACGGTTGCGCGCCAGCAAATTGATTACCAGTCGGGTACGGTTCAACAACACGGTTCGCTTTTTGCCCCATACAAACGGATTTTCGACCCCATCGACCACCACCATCCGTTTTCCTTGTTTTTCTACCTGTCGGCGAATAATTTCAATCCAGCGGCTACGCCGACGGGTACGCCTCTTGCCCAGCCAGAGCACATCGATATCGCGTTCCAGGTCCAGGCTGGCATAGGCACTGCGCATGGTGCCCCAGGGTACATATACTACCGGTAGACACAGGCGCTGCATATACGCTGTGAACAGACGGGACGAATCCACCAGCAGTCCAAGCAAACCGCTGTGCGCCAGCATCAGGTAATCTCCCAGGTTAAGAAAACGGGTCATGCGCCGGTTGATCCGCTGGAGAAGCGAATTGGGCGGCAGAGCATTCTGAATCAAGTAATCATCTTGCCGGCCTTGTTGGAAATCAAACCACACCCGCGCCTGGCAAAACCAGCGCATCAGCCAACACGGCAAACTAATGGGAGGGATGTTTTCCGTGTTCCAATGAATTTGAACCAGGTTGTGGAACGGGCGTACCTGCTGCATGGCGCTCATCAGCGGGTATAATCTGCCATAAGGTCCATAGGAAAATATCAAATCCGCCTCAGATGGAATCGTTTTGTCGAACAAAACCACCACTTGAGATAATTGGACGAGTTCTGCATGGATGGCTTCGGCAATTTCGTCCCGTTCACACCACTTCAGGACTCCCACCACGCGCCGTATTTTAATTTCTCCCCGCCGATATACCCAATGGACTATTTCTTTACCATTATAGTAAATAAATACCCCAAAAAAAAGACCCTTAACCCCGATTCTGATCCTGTCACTCTGTCAGCCTGCCGTGATATACTCATCACGAGGCAGCCCTGATGGACTTATTCGACCATTCGATGCAAGAACAGATGAAAACCGATGCACCTTTGGCAGCCCGCCTGCGCCCGCGCACGCTGGATGAGTTCATTGGGCAGGAACACATTATCGGTACGGGCAAACTACTGCGCCGAGCCATTGAAGCCGACCGGTTGTTTTCGTCGATCATCTTTTTCGGTCCGCCCGGCACAGGCAAAACCACCCTGGCACAGATCATCGCCAACAGCACCCAGGCGCATTTCGAAAGCATCTCCGCCGTTCTGGCAGGCGTTGCCGAGTTACGCCGGGTAATCCAGGAAGCCACCGAGCGCCGCCGCCTGCACCGCAAACGGACAATCCTGTTCGTGGATGAAGTTCACCGCTGGAACAAGGCTCAACAAGATGCACTGCTGCCCCATGTTGAAAGCGGAATGATCACCTTGATCGGTGCTACAACCGAGAATCCGTATTTCGACGTGATCCCGGCGCTGGTTTCGCGCTCGCGCCTGTTCCAGCTGCAACCACTGAGTGAAGCCCATCTCGAACAAATCCTGGCGCAAGCCTTGCGGGATGAATCGCGCGGTTACGGCATGCGCCAGATCGAGCTAGACGAAGACGCCCGCGCCCACCTGGTGCGAGTTTCCGGCGGAGACGCCCGCAACCTGCTCAACGCACTTGAACTGGCAGTCGAAACCACTCTGCCGGACGAGCAGGGCATCATTCACATCAGCCTGGATGTCGCCCAGGAATCGATCCAGAAGCGCGCAGTGCTGTACGATCGCGCCGGTGATGCTCATTACGATACCATATCGGCTTTCATTAAGTCCGTACGCGGCTCCGATCCCGATGCCGCGCTTTACTGGCTGGCGAAGATGATGATCGCCGGGGAGGATCCGCGTTTTATCCTGCGCCGGTTGTTGATCCTGGCAGGTGAGGATATTGGGCTTGCAGATCCGCGCGCCATTCAGGTCGCCGCCGCGGCAGCCTATGCTTATGAATACGTCGGCTTGCCGGAGGGTATCTTTCCAATTGTTGAAGCCACCCTTTACCTTTCCACCGCGCCAAAATCCAACACATCACTGACCTATTTCAAAATTCGCGAGTGGATCGAACAGAACGGCAGCGGAGCAGTGCCCCAACACCTTATGGACGCCAACCGCGACGCCAAAGGCTTGGGACATGGACAGGGTTACCAGTACCCGCACGAATTTCCCGGGCACCATACCGGGCAACAATACCTGCCGGACAGCCTGTTGGGTAAAACCTTCTACCAGCCATCCGACCAGGGTTATGAAGCCGAAGTAGCGCAACGCCTGGAACGCTGGCGACGGGCTCAGGCAAAGGCGCTCGGTTTAGACTCCTTCAACGGTGGGGATCAAACATGACCCTGCTGCTGCTCATCCGTCACGGTGAAAACGACGTCATGCACCGCCGCCTGGCGGGACGCCTGCCCGGCGTGCACCTCAACCGCAACGGTATCCAGCAGGCGCAGGAGCTGACACGCTCGCTGGCACACGCCCCGCTGGAAGCCGTCTACTCCAGCCCGTTGGAACGCGCCTTGCAAACCGCCCAACCACTGGCAGAAGCACATGGTCTGGCTGTGCAGATTTGCCCGGCATTGAGCGAGGTCGATTACGGCGATTGGCAGGGGCGCACCTACAAACAGCTGCGCCGTGCCCGCTTGTGGAAAACCGTCCAGGAACAGCCAGTGGCGGTGCGCTTTCCCAACGGTGAAACCTTCATCGAAGTGCAACAGCGGGTGATTGCCAAACTGGACAGCCTGGCACAGCAGCACACCCGTCAGCCCAACGAAGAACAACCTCACCCGCCGGAGGCAGTAATCGCGGCAGTCGCCCACGGCGACGTGATCCGCCTGGCGCTGGCGCATTACCTGAATATGGACTTGAACGACTTTCACCGCCTAACCATCTTCCCCGCTTCCTTGTCAGTCGTGCGGGTTGTCGATGGTCAACGCCCGCTGGTGGTTCACGTCAACCAGATCGCCGGGTTTGCCTGGCTGCCCCCGCCGGAAAAACCTTCCAATCAACAAGGCGCGAAGAAACCATGACCAATTCCCTCAGTGAAAGCGCGCAAAAGGTACAAAGCGTGTTGAACAAGCTAGGCTTAACCTGCCAGGTAATTGAACTGCCCAATTCCACCCGCACCGCCCAGGAAGCCGCCCAGGCAGTTGGCTGCGAAGTTGGTCAAATTGTCAAGTCGCTGGTTTTCCGCACCCAGACCAGTCGCAAGCCAGTTCTGGTACTGGTCAGCGGCAGCAACCGGGTTAATGAAACCCGCCTGGCACAGCACCTGGGTGAGCCGGTTGTCAAAGCCGAAGCCGATTTCGTGCGCGAGGAGAGCGGGTTTGCCATTGGCGGCGTGCCGCCAGTGGGTCACCGCCACCCGATGCAAACCTTCATTGACCAAGACTTGCTCCAGTACGAGCAGGTGTGGGCAGCCGCGGGCACGCCGCACGCGGTGTTTCGCCTGCCACCCGGTGAACTGCCCCGCCTGACCGGTGGAATGGTGATTACAATCGGTTAATCACTCAGGGAAAACGCAGTTCAGAACACAAACGCCCACAACGCCCACACCCCAATTACAAACAAGCCGAACAAAAAGCGCAGCACCACGCCCCAACCGCAGCCGATCGCCAGGCTGCGGGTCGAATCCCATGCCTTACGCAGGTCGCGAATGCGCAAGTACTCGACCAGGAAAATTCCCGCCATTGCCAGTACCAATCCGCCCAGCGGCGGCAGGAGCAATGAACCCGCCAGACCACCGACCAGCGCGGCGGCAATCGAAAGCCAGGAAGCGCCGCTCGTCTTGGCGGATGCGCCCATCATGATATTGTCCATAAATCCGCCTGCAATCACCAACACGGTGATGATCCCAAACAGGATACCACCCGCCAGATCGAAGCCGGTCACCAGCCCATACACCAACGCCGCTGCCCATTGAATCCACAAGCCGGGCAGGATAGGGATCAGCAGGCTAAGCTGCCCAAACAACAACACACCGGCAATGATCCACGGAAATGCCGCCAACAACGTTTCCTGCATGGTTTAGCCGTTACCTACTTGAATTCCTGGGGGCGAATAACATCCACGCCACCCATCCACGGGCGCAGCACCTCCGGCACCGTTACGCTGCCATCCGCCTGCTGGAAATTTTCGAGCACGGCGATCATCGTGCGCGGCATGCCCAGTCCGGAACCGTTGAGTGTATGTACCAGACGCGCCTTGCTGCCATCTGCCGGACGGTACTTGATGTTTGCCCGCCGGGCTTGAAAATCGGTCACGTTGGAAACCGACGATACCTCCAGCCACTCGCCGCAGCCGGGTGCCCACACCTCGATATCATAAGTTACCGCCGCGTTGAAGCCAAGATCGCCCGTACACAACCGCACTACCCGGTGGGTCAAACCGAGCAGCGCACAGGTCTGTTCGGCATCGGCAACCATTTTATCCAGCTCGCGCATCGACTCCTCTGGGCGGCAGAAAATATACATCTCCACTTTGTCGAACTGGTGACCGCGCTTGATCCCGCGCACGTCCCGCCCGGCGCTCATTTTTTCGCGCCGAAAACAGGGGGTATAGGCTGTATAACGGCGTGGAAGGCTGTCCTCTTCGAGGACTTCGTCCATCAACATACCGGTCAACGGCACCTCGGCAGTAGGCACAAACCAAAAATCTTCCTCGGCGTCGTGGTAAAGGTTGTCGGCAAACTTGGGCAGCTGCCCGGAAGCAAACAGAGTCTGCGCCTTGACCATGAACGGCAGGTAGCGTTCTTCATAACCCTGGCGGATGTGCAAATCCAACATCCAGGCGATCAATGCCCGCTGCAGGCGCGCTCCTGCTCCATTGAGAATATAGAAACGCGAGCCGGTCAGTTTGACGCCGCGCTCGAAGTCAATGATCCCCAGGTTGGCACCCAGATCCCAGTGCGGCAGAGGCTGGAAATCGAATTTGGGGATCGAGCCAGTTTGACGCAGGATGAGATTGTCCTCCGCGCTGACGCCGTAGGGCGTACTTTCATGCGGCAGGTTGGGGATACCTGCCACTTCGAGCTGCAAGTCGCCTTCGACAACGCGTACCTGTTCGTCCAGCGCAGCGATCTGGTCGCCCAGGCTGCGCATGGCGTCGATCTTTGCCTGGCGCTCTGCTGCATCCCTCATGCGCCCAATTTCTTTGGAAACCGCGTTGCGCTCGGCTTTCATCGTTTCCACCTGGGTTAACAGCGAGCGCCGCTTCACATCCAGTTCCAGCACGCGGTCAATCACCGCCGTGTCCATCTGGCGGTCTTGCAATGCCTTGCGCACCAGCTCCGGTTTTTCGCGGATCAAATTGATATCGAACATGAATGCACCTCCGTTGGTATGAATACAAAGCCCCCTCGCCCGCGCAGGACGAGGGGGGATCAACTCGTGGTGCCACCTGCATTCGCTGTATCGGAAATACAGCCTCGTTGGGGAGGTAACGGTTCCCGCCGTCCTTCTTACGGTCGCTAGCGACCCCTGCGAAGGCAACCTGCCCGTCAAATGGGCATCCGGAGTGGACTTCGCCCGCTGGCTTGTCGGCTTGCACCAGGCGCCGACTCTCTGTAAAGTTCACGGGGTACTCTTCTCCGGTTTAGTCTTTCGATGAGGGCATTATACCTGAGCCGAATGGGATGTCAAGACTGGTAAACCCTGAAACAAAAACTGGTGGCCGGCTTCAGAAAGCCCAGGCAAAACTATATTACAGGATCACGGTTCACGCCGCAGAACGATCACTTCCTGGCGTGTACCGTAAGGTTTGTCGTAATCCTGAATCACACCGGCAATCCGCACTGGCGCACTGCCGGTTTTCAGGTTGTAAAAATACAGCCCGCTCTCGTAACGATTCGGGATGCCGCTGGACGGAGCCATCCACAACAGGAAGCGTTCAGTATCCAGCCAGGTTGCGTACTGGATGGTCTGCCGCTCGGCGACCTGCAGCTCAACCGGGGGCTGGCAAATGCTGCCCACCGCCAGCCGGGTCATGACCGGGTTGGCTCCACCGTGCGGGCTAAAGGTGAGCAAGAATCGCTGCCCATCCGGGTTCCATGACGCCAGACGCAGCAGCCATGCACTGGTATACTGACGCAGCTGCATTTCTTCTATATCCATCAACCATAGAGTGACCCAGTTGTAGAGACTGGTGGGAGCCGTATCGATGTCCGGCTGATTCCAGTACGACAGGAAGCGGCTGTCGGGTGAAAACACAAAGGTGAGTGGGTTGGCGCGGACAATGGTTTCGGCTTCCAGTCCGACCTGCGGATCGACGCGCACCCGGTACAGGCTGGTTTCGGCACGCTCATCGAAATGCGCAGACTTCGCCGCACTGGTTAAAAACGCACTCGAATCGGGCAGCCAGTGAAACCAGCGGCTGCCGGTCAGGTAACAACCTTCTTCGGGGCAAGCCGGCGGCAAGGCAACCAGCGTCTGGCGATTAGTGGCACGGTCAATCACCACCACCCCCTCGTGATGATCGCGGATCTCAAAGCGGCCATCCGGCGAAAGTGACAGAACTGATCCGCCGGATGTGCTGAAGGCGGGAAAATAACGGCGCTCATATTCGCTCTGGGTCAGGGCAACTACCTGGGCGCTTGCCAGATCTACGCGGTAATGCTGACTGATATAGCCATTTCCCGCGCTCAAATCGATTGCCCACGGCTCTGCTGCCACCGCCACGACCAGCTCCAGCGCCTGCTGCGGGTCGCCCGCCGGATGCAGCCATTCGAGTTGCAAGTAAACTCGATTCGACTCAGGATACTGACGATGCGCCTGAAGGGTACTGAACGTTCCAAGTTGATCGACGCGACCGGTCTGGCGGTCGAGCAGTGCTAACGGGATGGCATCCAGCACCGCAGCCGGATGACTGAAGGTTTGCTCTTTTTCGAAGAAGGCAACATACCTGCCGTCCGGCGAGAGATGTGGCGCGGCAGCCTCGGCGGGCAATTCAACCCGGCTCTGCCCGCTGCTGGCTTCGTCCCATAGCCACACTTCATCCTCGTTGACATACAACAAGCGCAGCGGTTCGAGAGCCACCGGCGGGCTAGGCTTAACCGGTAGGCAGGTGAACAGATCGGGGGTGGGAATGGGTGTGCGAGTGGGTCGGGGCGTGTTGGTAGGCGGCAGCGGGCGAGATGTTGGCACAGCCGTGGCAGGTGACGATTCGGTAAACGTTGCCGTCAGGCTGGGAACAACCAGTGGCTGGGTGGGTATTTCCGGCGCGCGATCAACGCATCCGTTCAATACAACCATAACCCCTAAAGCGAGACAGACCGTCCACGCTGAACGATTCATCGTCCACCTCTTTCAGTCAAAGCCAGAGTTATCAAGGGAGTAAAACTATTATAAGATTAATCCAGGCATAAATCATGTCGAAGACTTGTTAATGGAAATGCAACCATCCACTCTTCCCCCCAATGCTGCGCGGGTCGATCAAACCGGTGCGCATGCCTGGCGGTTGTCAATTCCTGCCGGGGCGGGCGGTTCGTACCGCCTGGCTCAATTGGATGATTACCGCCGCCTGCCGCGCCGTGCATTCTTCTGGCAGCCGCCGCTGCGCTTCAGCCTGGTGGCGCGCGTCTCCACCTACGACCTGCCAGGCACCTGGGGATTCGGCTTGTGGAACGATCCGTTCAGTGCTTCACTTGGTTTAGGAGGGGTAAGCCGCCGCCTGCCAGTGCCACCCAACTGCGCCTGGTTCTTTCATGCTTCACCCGCCAATTATCTCAGCCTGCGCAACGATTTGCCCGCCAGCGGCTTTCTGGCAGCCACGTTTCGTGCAGCGCCCCTTCCGCCCGTACTGCTGGCATTCGGGTTGCTCCTCTTGCCGGGGTTAGCCTGGAAACCGGCTGCCCGGCTGATCCGCCGGTGCGCCCGCCGGGTTATTCACCAGGACGCCGCACGCCTTGACCTGGATGTTACCGCATGGAAACACTACACCATCGAATGGCTGGCACAAGAGGTGACTTTTGCCGTGGGCGGACACACCGTACTGGAAACAACCTGCTCACCGCGTGGCAGGTTGGGCGTTGTGCTGTGGATCGACAACCAGTACGCTGCATTCACCCCGCGCGGCGAACTGCGCTTTGGCACCCAGCCCAACCCGGCTGCCTGGTTGGAAATCGCCATGCCACAAATCGAACCGCTTTAATCACCCAGGCGGGTTTCCTGCTGCCATTCGGTGGAGATGCTCGATCGGATCGCCGGACTGTAAAAAACTGCCTGATTACGCCCGGCATGCTTGGCGGCATACATGGCGATATCCGCATTTTGTAGCGCCGTGAACACATCCACCATGAAGCGGTGATCAACGATGCCGATGCTGGCGCTGATGTGGAAGTCCCGCCCCTTGAGGTAAAAGGGTTCTTGCAAACTGGTCAGGATGCGCTGTGAAATCGAACGCACCAGATCACAGTCCTTGGGATCGACCAGCAGAATGACAAACTCATCTCCACCCAGGCGGGCAACCACATCGTGCTGGCGCACGCAGCGGCGCAGCCGCTCGCCAACCGCGACCAGCAGTTCATCCCCCACCCCATGCCCGCAGGTATCGTTGATTGACTTAAATTCATCCAGGTCAAGAAAGAGCAGCGCGCCGCTTTTTTTCGGCGTGTGTTGCAGCTCGATAAGGTAGCCCTCCAATTGGTTGATGAAATAACTGCGGTTGGGCAATCCGGTCAGCGGATCGCGGTTCGCCAGTTGCTCCAGCCGGGCATGACTGATTTCCAGGTCACGAGTGCGCTCGCGGATGCGCTCTTCGAGCTGTTCGTTGATCGTCGCCAAATCGCGTACCAACCGCCGATTTTCAATCAGGGTCAAACCGACCACCCAGCCGGAAAACACAACCACAACCACAAAGACGGTTGCGATCAGAGTGTAACGAGATTCCAATTGGGGCAAACTGTGTCCGAAAATCAACAACACGGTGACGCCAACAAACGCCAGCATGGTCAGAACAAATCGATTGATAAAGAGCAGATTTTCCCCCAATTCACGCTTTTTGGCGGATGGCAAAGCCGTGAAGGTTTGAAATTGCAATACACCCGCCAGACCTACCACGCTGTAACTGAACAGATATGCCCCGCTGAGGGATGAACTGGAGAGATATTCGCTCGTTAAAACCTGCGCTCCGTAGATAATATCCACAAAAACCAACACAAACATGCCGATGCTCAGGACACCGATTGGCAAGGGTTCCTGTCCGCTTTTTGTATTGAACAGCAGGTACAACACGCTCATCAGCAAAAATAAATCAAATACCGGGTAAGCCAACGAGATCAGAGATGTAAGTGGGTTAGCTTCCCAAGCCTGCAATATCGGATCAACCATAAAAATATACAAATACAGAAAAATCGATACAAAGATGGCGAGAACAGTCAAAACATTCGCCAGTGAAAAATCCCTGATTTTTTTACGGGCAGCTAATTGAATTGCGCCGAAAAAATAAAACGGATAATACAACAGGTAAAACACATCCGCAATCGATGGAAAGGGTTCAATCCTTAACCAGATAACCAACTCGGTGTAGGTCAGGTCGCCGAACAGCCACATGGATTGACCGATGGCAAGCCATATCCACCCGCGTCCGGTAACCGGATCTTGTAACCGGCTGTAGCGTCCTGCTCGCCACAGCACTAACACAACAACCAGATTGGTCAGAACATACAAAAAATTACTGATATTACCGCGCCACTCCGGGTTCGGGAAAAACCAATAATTGAGGAGCCAGAGCAAGAGTATTGTAGCCGAGTGACGTACAAACCCTTGCGGGGATGTTGGAATAAATGGAAAACTTGTCCGATTAATCAACCAGCAATCCCCACAACCGGTCTGTCCCTTCATTTGCGATGATATGACATATTGTAAACGGTTCTGTTTGTCTGAACTATAAATTCCGCCTAAATATTCAATAAAAAAGCATCGCCCCGCAATCCTGTGGGGCGATGCCTGTGCAGTTAGTAAGGTGAAAGCGGTTTATCCCTGCAGGAACGAACGCAGGAACCAGGCCATTTTTTCGTGCTGACGCAACAAGCCGGTCAAAAAGTCGCTGGTGCCAATGTCGCCGTACTTTTCCGCGCTGGCATCCACATCCTCACGCAGGATGCCGATCAGCGTCTCATGATCGTGGAGCAGGTTTTCGATCATGGTCATCGCATCCGGGTATTCGCCGGGGTGTTCACTCAGGCGGGTAAGGTCCAGGTATTCGCGCAGCGTACCAACGGCTTTTCCGCCCAGCATGCGGGCGCGCTCGGCAATTTCATCCACGCTCTCTTCGATCTGATCGTACTGTTCGCCAAAGAACTTGTGCATCGGGTCGAATGCCTCGCCCAGCACGTTCCAGTGATAGTTATGGGTTTTGAGCATCAACACATGCTCGTCCGCCAGCAGGCGGTTGAGCATCTCAATGACCACCTCGCGCTCTGTGGGGCTGATTTTGATTTCCGGCTGCCGCGCATCCAGATGAATTTTTTGAGTTTTTTCTTTTACCGTTGCCATGTTTCAATCCTCCTGATAAGGTTTTTATGATCGATCCAATCTCGACTGGCAGTCGGCGCACATGCCATACAAATCCAGCCGGTAAGTGGAAACCTGGAAGGAAGCCCGTCGTTGCAGCGCGGTCACTACTGCCTCAACATCCGCGCGATCCCCGTCGAAAATTCGCCCACAGTGGGTGCAGATCAGGTGCGGGTGCGGTTCGGGATGCTGCGCATCGTAACGGTTGCCTTCCTCATCGCCGCTAATTTCGATTACTTCGCCCAATTCTTTCAGCAAGGCAACCGTTTTATACACGGTTGCCAGGCTGGTCATAGGGAAATCCAGGCATACCCGCCGGTAGACCTGCTCGACAGTGGGATGATCGGCAGCGCTGAGAAAGGCTTTGAGAATGGCAACCCGCTGGGGAGTCATGCGGTGCCCTTTCTTATGCAACCTTTCAAGCAAATCGCGCAATCGGACTTCCAATTCCATTGAATGTTTCCTTATTGATAATAATTATTTATAAGTAATTATAATCAAAAAGCTCGGTTTGTCAACCCCAAGCACACAAAATCCTTTCCCCCCTTAAAATGGCTTTCAGCGCGTGGATGACCACGCGCTGAAAGCACACCCAATTTCCCAAAACCCTTTACTCGAAGGCAAGGTTTTGACCGCCGGGCAGCCCGTCTCCCAGGGGTCAAAACCTCGCTTACGGGATAAACAATTGAATAATCAGCCCTACCAGCAAGAGTAAACCATAACTGCGGTTCTGATAGAACGCCGCAGCAACAAAATAAAGCGGCCATGCACCCGCCAGGCGCTCATCGCTGGGCTGTTGACTCGGACGCGGACGCAGAAAAACCCGCAGTACTGGCGGAAGGTAATACCAGGCAAACAGCACAATCAGCATGACCGGAGAGAAATAGCCCACAGCGACCAGCGTAATGACGGAAAGGTATTGCAGTGCAATCATGCCCAGTACAGTGTAACGCGATGCCGTCTCGCCCAGGATGACCGGCAGCGTGCGGATACCTTTTTCCTTGTCCTGTGTTAATTTGTCAATGTGTTTACCGAAGATAACCGTTGTTGGTCCCAATGCATACGCCAGCGAAGCCAGCGCCACGTACCAATCCCAGCGTCCGGTGATGACGAAGTAACCACCGCCAATCATCAATGGACCCCAAACAATCAACACGGCAATCTCGCCTAAGCCAATATATTTGAGCGGATAGGTATAAAAGAGGACGAAAATCGCGCCTGCCAGCAACAGCCAGAATGCCAGCCAGCCATTGACCGCCACCAGGTAAATACCGGCTGCCAGCGCAATCAAGCCGGTTACCGCCGCGTAGAGAAGATGCGTCTTGCGGCTCCACAACCCCTGTTCGAGCGGCTGCGGTCCGTACTGGGTGCGGTAGTAATTGTCGGTATCCACCCCACGTGAGAAATCGGTCAGGTCGTTGAGCAGGTTGTTGGTGGCATGGGCAAAGATCAAACCAATCACCAGCATCACCCAGCGCAGCCCGTCGAATTCGCCTGCGCGCAACGCCAGCAGCCCGGCAATAGCCGCCGAAATGAAGGTCATAATCAACACCGCCGCGCGGGTCGAAATCAGCCACTTGGAAATCACGTCCAGACGCTGCCATTCATCCCGTTCGATGCGCGGAATGACCTGCAGTGCTTTGACCCACATCCTCACGTTCATAAGGTCACCTCAATCCGGATTATTATTATCCATATTATGCCACACAACCTCGTGCCAGTTAAGGGGTGTAGAGCCTTTCTCATACAACCTTAACCTCACCAGACAGGCAGCCAATATACCTATACCACCCTTTTTCGGGTGGTGCAGAAGTGTGACAGCCAACAACTCCCCTGTCTCAATCCTTATCTGGTGTTGGGCGCTGCGGTAAAAACCACTTGCCCTCGCGGATGTCTTCTTCCTCGATCACCCGTTCCGGCTCGAAGACCGCCAGCCAGGCGGTGTATGCCGCCGCCATTGCATTCAATTCCTGAGGTGCATACAGCATCTCAAAGGGCAATTTGCCAAGCAGCAGACGGTGACGGGTCACTTCCTCGAAGAAATCCAACGGGTCGCGCACGGGTAATTTTTCCTGATGCAGCACCAGTTGGCGCTGCAACCGCCCTTCCAGCGAGCGCGATTCGAACAGGCGTCCTCCGGTCAACGCGGTGTAAGCTGCGGTAGCCGAAAAGCGCAGCCACTGGCGGGATGCATCCGCTTGCGGGTAGGGCTGGTAACCCAGCAGATGCAGCTGTTGAATAACATCGCTGGCGCGTTGGCGCGCGCTGCGACTCTCTTTTTCATGATACAGACTGCCTCCCCCAGCTTGTGGATTTTCGATCCGCTCAGCTGCCTCGCGACGCAGCCTGCCAAACACATCCGCCTCCGCGTCCGGGAAGAGGCGCTGCTGCACTTCCGTTTCTTCAGGCACTTTGCGCTGGACGGCGGATAGGTGCACGGCTGCCAGCGCTTGGCTTTGCCCTGCGGCAAAAGAAAGCACATCGCTGAGCTTTCCCCCGCCAATTGCCAAAATGCGCTTATCCGCATCCAGGGCAAGGTAAACCATGCTATCCCGCCCGCTGCCCGGATCGATACCCAAAAATACTGTTTTTGTATCGGCAAGCATGCATTTAGTGTAGACCAGAATCAGCCGCGGCGCAACCAATGCAGCCCCTCTTTCCACAAGTAGTTCTCTTGACGGAAATACAAAATGCCCTTTACAATCTTATTTGGATAATTTATGTCAAGAATAAACGTAGCCCTGTTTGGTGGAACATTCCTGTTCATCCTGATTTTTGCATCCGGCTGCCAGTCACCACCGGTGAATCTGCCGCCGCCAGTGGTGTCTGCGGCTGAATTCACACCCAGCCCTTCGCCTGCCCCTAGCCTTACTCCCTCGCCCAGCCAGACCGCCACACCTACAATCACACCAAGCCCCACCCCGACCCTCCACCCGCTGACCATCGCATCCATGCGAATGGCGTCCTATCCGGGCAGCCCAATCACCTTTGAGCAGCGCCTGGAAAACGGCGCCAATTATCAACGCCATTTGGTTTCTTACCAGTCAGAGGGGTTGAAAATCTACGCTTTAATGACCATCCCATTCGGCGATCCGCCACCGGGTGGTTTTCCGGCAATCATTTTCAACCACGGCTATATCCCACCGCGCGAATACCGCACCACCGAGCGGTATATAGCCTACGTCAACGGCTTTGCCAGCCGCGGATACGTGGTGTTCCGCCCGGACTTCCGCGGGCACGGCAACTCGGAAGGCGAAGCACGCGGCGCGTACAGCAACCCAGACTATACCATCGATGTGCTTAATGCGCTGGCTTCGGTGCGCGTCTACCCGCAGGTCAACCCGGAAAAAATCGGCATGTGGGGGCATTCGATGGGCGGTCACCTCACCCTGCGCGCAATGGTTGTCTCCCCGCATATCCGCGCCGGGGTCATCTGGGCTGGGGTGGTCGGCTCATATGAAGACATGATGTACCGCTGGCGCGCCACGCCGGTGCCCACTTTTTCCGCCACAGGGCGGCGTTTCACCCGCCAGTTGGTCGAAACCTACGGCTTGCCGGATGAAAATCCTTCCTTCTGGGATTCAATTTCCCCAATCCGTTACGTTGCCGACCTGAGCGGACCCATCCAGCTGCACCATGCCGAGGGGGATTCGGTGGTACCGGTGTATTTTTCCGAACAGCTCTACGCCGCCGGGCAATCCGCTGGGGTATTGATTGAGTTGTACACCTACGCCGGGGATGATCACAACCTCGCCAATCCTTTCAGCCTTGCCATGCAGCGCTCGGTCGATTTCTTCGATCGCTATCTCAAGTAACCAGGCAGGGTTTTTCTTAAAAAACCGGCTTGACGTCCCCCCGTAGTTGGGTTAGGATAGTCAGGAAATGCCCTGGTTACCTGCAAAACGTTGCGTGCCCCTGTTCCTGCTGGATAGCCTGCTTCTGCTGGCTGTAACGCTGGTTGGCTTTGCAACCCACAACAGCAGCCTGACAGATGGGCGCTGGCTGACAACTTTCCTGCCGCTCCTGTTTGCCTGGCTGACGGCTGCACCGGCGCTGGGTCTATATTCCTCCGGCAGCGCCGAGCAGTACAGTCAGGTGTGGCGGGTGGCGCTGGCAGCCTTGCTGGCAGCGCCGTTGGCAGTGCTTCTGCGCGGGTTGTGGCTGCAAGGTGTGGTTGTACCGGTCTTCGGTCTGGTGATGATTGCCGTAACTGCGGCGGGTATGACCATCGGGCGTATCCTCTGGATTACCCTGAGTGCGCGAAAGAAGGGCGTATGGACGAAGCCGGCTTGATTCAAGATGCTCTGCACGGCGACCTGGACGCTTTCAACCGGCTGGTGCTGGCATACCAGGAAATGGCGTTTAACCTTGCTTACCGCATGTTGAGCGAAGAGGCAGCCGCCGAGGATGCCACCCAAACCGCTTTCATTTCCGCCTACCGCAACCTGAAGCAATACCGCGGTGGTTCGTTTCGCGCCTGGGTCATGCGCATGGTCACCAATACCTGCTACGATGAACTCCGCCGCCGCCAGCGCCGCCCCTCCATCCCGCTCGAACCGTTCAACAACGATGAAGATGAGGAAATCGAATCTCCTGCCTGGCTGGCGGATCACCACCCCACCCCCGACGAGGAAATCGAAACCCGCGAACTGGAAGCCGCCATCCAACACTGCATTCAGGATCTGCCGGATGAATTCCGCGCGGTGGTGATCCTGGTGGATGTGCAAGGGATGGACTACAACGAAGTAGCCCAGGCAGTCGGCAAACCGCTGGGAACAATCAAAAGCCGGCTGGCGCGCGCTCGCTTAAGACTGCGCGATTGTCTGTCTGGATTTGCGGAACTTTTACCGGCACAATTTCGTCTTGGGAAAGAGGCAGAATTACAATGAAAGAGCAGTTGACTTCCCAGGAATGGATCCTGCTCTCTTCCTATCTGGATGGAGAGCTCAACCCGCGAGAAAAAGCGCGGGTTGAAGCCCTGCTTAAATCCAATCCTCAATTCCAGGCAGCCTACAATTCACTGGCACAAACCAAAGCCGTGTTACGCGCCGCATCGCGCCGTAAAGTGCCGCGCAATTTTACCCTAACCGCAGCGGATGTGCCGCAGCCACGCCGGGTCTTCCCGTGGGTGCCCACCCTGCGTTTCTCGTCGGTAGTTGCCACTCTGGCAGCGGTGTTCATGTTTGTCAGCCAGATGTTTCCCGGTCTGGCAGCCCGTCCGTTGACTGCTGAGCAGCCCGCGATGGAAATTATGGCTTTGCCGTCCGACAGCAGCGAACGCAATCTGGTCAGCCCTGAATCCAGCCCTCAGGAAACCCCGCCGGTGGTCTATTGGGGCGGTCCACCACCCCCACCCTCGCTTGCCAATGGCTTGGGCGGTGGAGGAGTTGACGTACCTTATGCCGGCGGTATGGGCGGTGGGGACGGGGATCGTGGCTTCAAAACCCAGGTTTTTCCCGAAACAGCCCCCCAGCCCGCTATCAGCCTGACGCCGCCCGACACAACCATTGAACCCCTCCCGCTTGAAGGCAGCGGACCCATCCTGGGTGTGCGCGAAAGCGAAGACCAGGGAAAAACGCTCGAAGACACCTATCGCAGTTATGCACCCAGCGTGGTTAGCGAGTCGGAAACCGAATCTCCCAACGCACCCTTGTCGACTCTTCCCTACATTGCCGCTGGCGGACTGCTCGCACTGGCAGTCGGGTTGTGGGTAATCTCCATCGTGCTGAAAAAGAAATTGCTGTGACGCCCGCCCAATACATTTATTGTCCACAGTGCGCCACACGCTTGTCTGTTCAGGAAATGTTTGGCAAGCCGCGACCGGTATGTCCGCAGTGCGGCTTTGTTCATTTTGCCGATCCAAAGGTTGCCGCTGGGGTGCTGGTTGAGCAGAACGGCAGTGTGTTGCTGGTGCGGCGCATCAACGAGCCGCAGCAGGGCTTGTGGAGTATTCCGGCTGGCTTTGTGGATGCACTGGAAGATCCGCAAGCTGCCGCTGTGCGCGAATGCCGCGAAGAAACCGGACTGGAGGTATGCCTGACCGGTTTGCTGGACGTGATCAGCGGGCGCGAGCATGAACGCGGAGCCGATATCGTCATCGTTTACCGGGCAGAGGTGACCGGCGGTCAACTGAGCGCCGGGGACGATGCCGATCAGGCTGCCTTCTTTCCGCGTGCCAGCCTGCCGCCGCTGGCTTTCCGCGCCACACGCATCGTGCTCGGGCTGGAACCACAGACTAGGGGATAGGACCAGCCGGGCGGCTTTGCCTGCGCCGCCTTTTTTTAGCCCCGTGCGATAAGCAAAGCGACCTTCGCAACGCAGGAGAGATTTACCTGCCAAACTCGGGCTCACGTTACGCCAATCCGCACTGGCGGACTCGACCCGCAGCCACCGGTGCAAAACAGATCCGGCTCAAATACCCCTGCTTGCAAAATACCCCGGTGATTTTGGCACAATTTTTGCAACGGCTGATACAATCATTGTATACCCGTGAATACGGGCACCACACCCCCCAATCATTGGGCGGCTTATCATCCGTTGACACCCAATAGGAAATGACCGTGAATATCCAACGTTTTCTCCTGTCTGTATTTTCGATTGCAATGGCAGCAGCTTTGTTGGTCTCCTTATTCGGCTTGAGTATTAGTGCCGCCTCAGCCGTCCCCAGCATGGATGACCGAACCGAAGCAGGCATTAATGCCACAGTCATTGCAACGGTACCGGTGGGCTGGAGCCCCGCCGCGCTCGGCGTTAACCCAGCCACCAACCGCATTTACGTGGCACATCAGCAGTCTACCATGTCGGTGATCAACGGCGCGAGCAACACGGTCGACGCCACAGTGACGGTTTTGGAGGGGATAATTAATAGCCTTGCCGTCAACCCGGTCACTAACCGCATTTATGTGGGGAGTAGCACCCACAACACCATCCGGGTGATCAACGGCGAAAACAACAGGGCCGTTGCCTCGGTGACGTTGGAGGAGTGGAATTTACCTGGTGACATCGGCGTCAACCCGGTTACCAACCGCATCTATGTGGGGAATATCAGCGGCAGCACCGTCTCGGTAATCGACGGCGCGAGCAACGCCGTCACGTCCACGGTGACGGTGGGGAGCAAACCACAGGGGTCGGCGTCAACCCAAACACCAATCGCATCTATGTGGCGAATAGAGACAGTGGCACCGTCTCGGTGATTGATGGTGCCAGCAACACGGTCATAAACACGGTGACGGTGGGGGGCTCCCCATTGCGGGTCGGTGTCAACCCAACCACCAACCGCATCTATGTGTCGTATGATGGCGGCGACTCCATCGCGGTGATCAACGGCGCGAACAACACGGTGGTTGGCACGGTGACAGTGGGTACCTTTCCAGTGGGAATCGGCGTCAACCCAAACACCAATCGCATCTATGTGGCGAATAGAGGCAGTGGCACCGTCTCGGTGATCGACGGCGCGAGCAACACGGTCATAGATACAGTAACGTTGGGGAATATGCCTTGGGACGTAGATATCAACCCGGACACCAACCGCGTCTATGTGGTGAACCAACCCTACGGCTTAGGCACCGTCTGGGTGATTGCCGACTCTGGCGGCGCCGACCTGAGCCTGAGCATGAACTATACGGTGGATTTTCTCAGTGAGATCACATTCACAGTCGAAGTCAGCAATTTAGGCCCGGGCGCAGCCGATGGCGCTGCTGTGTCCAATTCCATTGCTGCCAGTTTACAGGGGGCAACCGGGAGCTGCGTGGGATCGGGCGGGGCGGTCTGTACAGCTGACAACTCCGCGAACATGACCATTGCCACCTTCCCCGCAGGCAGTGTGGCAACTTACTCGCTGAACGGCACACTGGCGGACTGGAGTGTGTTTGAAAACACGGCGACCGTGTCGGCTCCCGTGGGTGTCACCGATCCGAATCCGAGCAACAACAGCGCAACGCTCCGCCGTTACCAGGTGCTGTTGTTTCCCGTCATCAAAAATTTCGCAGCTCCGTGAGTTTGGGTTTCACACCAATTAAGTGCTGCGGTTCTGGTGAGTTGAAAGCCAATAGGCACCAGGCGCGGCTGAGGCTCTGTCCGGTGCAAACTACTCTCAGGCGGCAGTGCTAGGCTGCCGCGCTGCCCGATTCTCAGCGCCATGCTATAATTAGAACAACCTTTCCGAAGTGGGAGAGTTTTGCTTGCCAAAATCAGGCTCACGGACCAGCAAAACCGCCGCGGCGCGCTCCACCCGCGGGCGGTCCAACTCAACCCGTTCGACCGCGAAAAAGGGCGCGGCACCGGCACGCTCGACCCGCGCGCGCAGCACACCGCCCATTTCTAAGCCGCTGTTTGACCTGGGCAGCCTATCGCTCGACCGCAAACTGGACATCCTGGGCATCGTCCTCGCGCTCACCGGTCTGCTCACCTTGCTCAGCCTGATCTCACCCCAGCGCGGAACAGTGACCAATGCCTGGATCACTTTCCTAAACCAGGTTATTGGTTGGGGGACTATTCTGCTGCCCTTGATCTTGATTGTGGGCGGGCTTTGGTTGGTGTTCCGCAATTTCGAGCGCCTGCCGCGCCTGTCCGCCGAGCGAATGCTGGGCGGCGTGCTGCTCTTTATCAACTTGCTGGCATGGTTTCACTTATTCGCTGGCGGTGAATGGGAACTGGCAGCGCAGGGCAGCGGCGGTGGTTACATTGGCGCCTTCTTTTTGAGATTGTTTACCTCCACGGTGGGCAGCGCGGGCAGTTTGATCATCCTAAGTGCCTGGCTGCTGATTGCCATCGTGTTCACCTTCGATCTCTCGATTCCCGAATTGATCCGCCGGGCACAGCCGCTGGTAACCGGCTTGCAAAAGCAGATCGAGTCGCAGGTTCAGCGGGCAAATCGCAGCCAGGACACCCACCATCCGCCCGAAGAAGAAGTGCTGCCGGAGGACTTTCAACCCCTGCCCGGACGCACCCGCGAAAGAATCATCGCTGCGCCGCGCCGCGAAAAACCCGCTGCCACCGCCGGATCGGAAACCGAAGCAGAAACCCCACTAGTGCCGGAAGCTGGTCTTCCCCAGCCGGTGGTGCGTAAAGCCAGCCCTGCGCCTGTACCGTGGGTGCTGCCCGCCCTGGATGCCATCCTCGACCCAGCCACCCCGGCTGCTCAGCAGACCAACCTGGAACAGGAACGGGCAAAATTAATTGAGGAAACCCTGGCATCCTTTGGCGCGCCGGTGCATGTGGTCGATATTTCCCGCGGTCCCACCATTACCCGCTTTGGGGTCGAGCCGGACTTCGTTGAAAACCGCTCCGGGCGCACCCGCGTGCGCGTTTCCAAAATTGCCTCATTGGCGGATGACCTGGCGCTGGCGCTGGCAGCGCCGCGTATCCGTATCCAGGCGCCGGTGCCCGGTAGGGCATATGTCGGCATCGAGGTACCCAACACCGAAATCAGCCGCGTTTCGCTGCGCGAAGTACTGGAAAGCGAAACTTTCAAACGCATTCGCTCGGTGCTACGTTTCGCACTCGGCAAGGATGTTGCCGGTAAGCCTGCTGCCAGCGATCTGACCGCCATGCCACACCTGTTGATTGCTGGCACCACCGGTTCGGGCAAATCGGTGTGTGTCAATTCCATCCTCACCTGTCTGCTGCTCAACAACACCCCGGCGGACATGCGCCTGGTGCTGGTTGACCCCAAGCGGGTCGAACTGACCGGTTATAACGGTATTCCCCACCTGCTCGCCCCGGTAGTGGTGGAAACCGAACGGGTCATCGGCGCACTGCAATGGCTGCAGCGCGAAATGGACGCCCGTTATCACAAGTTTTCGCAATCCGGCGCGCGCAACATCCAGGACTACAACCAGCACCACCCGACTGACCGGTTGCCCTACCTGGTGGCAGTGATCGACGAACTGGCTGACCTGATGATGCTTGCCCCGGATGAAACCGAACGCGCCATAACTCGCCTGGCGCAGCTAGCCCGCGCCACCGGTATCCACCTCATCCTGGCAACCCAGCGCCCATCGGTGGACGTGGTCACCGGGTTGATCAAAGCCAACTTTCCCGCCCGGATAGCCTTTGCGGTAGCCTCATCAGTTGACAGCCGAGTGATTCTCGATCAGCCCGGGGCAGAACGCCTGCTGGGGCGCGGCGATATGCTCTTTCAGGCGCCGGATGCCCCCGCCCCAGTGCGTTTGCAGGGTGTGTTCGTCTCCGATACCGAAATTCAGCGCCTGGTGGATTACTGGCGCACGCAAGCCGTCACTTTGCGCGAACAAAGTGCGGCTTCCAGCGAGGCGGGCGCTGCCGATATGCTGCCGGCTGGCTTGCCGCTTAAACAGGCGCCGCTGTGGGATGAGGAAGACAGCGGCGGCGATCCCTTGGTTAAGGAAGCCATCGACCTGGTGCGCCGCGAGGGGCGTGCCTCGATCACCATGCTGCAACGGCGCATGCGCATCGGATACACCCGCGCCGCGCGCCTGATCGACACCCTGGAAGAAAAAGGCATCATTTCCCCTGCGCTGCCCAATTCACAGGTGCGCGAAGTGCTGGATTACGGTCCAACCGCCCCGCCCAAACAGGACTGATCGGCGGAGCATTCGTTAACCCCTGACGTGCTACAACCCAACACCAAAAACGGGTCGAACTCCACGGCTACCCCGTATCCATTCGACCCGTTGCCTTTCTCAACCAACCAGGAAGGCTATGAGAGCAGGTAGTTGGATGTTAATCTGCGGCGGCAGCCAGTTTGACCGCCGCGGCTGCCTTCAACTGTTCGGCTTTATTGGTGCGTTCCCAGGTCAGATCCAGATCATCCCGCCCAAAGTGCCCATAGGCAGCCAGTTTGCGGTAGATTGGTTTACGCAGATCCAGGTCGCGCAGGATTGCACCCGGGCGCAGGTCGAATTGCTCGCTGATCAATTGGGCAATTTCATCATCGGGAATCGAGCCAGTGCCAAAGGTCTCCACATTGATGCTCAACGGTCGGGCTACACCAATGGCATACGCCACCTGGATTTCAACCCGTTCCGCCAGCCCCGCCGCAACGATATTCTTTGCCACCCAGCGGGCAGCGTATGCTGCCGAGCGGTCAACCTTCGTCGGATCCTTGCCGGAAAACGCGCCACCGCCGTGGCGTCCCATGCCGCCATATGTATCCACAATGATTTTGCGCCCGGTCAGACCGGAATCACCCATCGGACCGCCAATGACGAAACGTCCTGTGGGGTTAACGTAAATTTTGATCTGGTCGTCAATCATGTCAGCTGGAATAACCGGTAAAATGACGTGCTTCTTGACCGCCTCGAAGATCTCCTGCTGAGAGATTTCTGGCGCGTGCTGGGTACTGATCAGCACTGTGTCCACTCGATAGGGGCGGCCGTAGCGGTATTCCACCGTGACCTGCGACTTACCATCCGGGCGCAGCCAGGGCAGGGTTCCGTTCTTGCGCACTTCCGCCAGGCGACGGGTGAGTTTATGAGCCAGATAAATCGGCATTGGCATCAACACCGGGGTCTCATTGCAGGCATATCCAAACATCATTCCCTGATCGCCCGCGCCAACTGCCTCGATTTCCGCCTCGGTCATTGCACCGGTTTTGGCTTCCAGGGCTTTGTCCACACCCATGGCAATATCGCCGGATTGTTTGGAAATTGCCACCTGCACCGCACAGGTATTCCCGTCAAAACCTTTTTGGCTGTCATCGTAGCCGATCTCGTTGACCACCTGGCGCACCAGTTCGTCGAAATTGATCTGCGCACGAGTGGTGATTTCCCCCAACAGAATAACAAAGCCAGTTTTCGTGGCTGCCTCGCAGGCTACCCGCGAGTATGGATCCTGCGCAAGGCAGGCATCCAGCACCGCATCACTGACCTGATCGCATACCTTGTCCGGGTGACCTTCAGTGACCGATTCGGACGTAAACAGATAGCGAGGCGAGTTCATAAAAGTTGTGTTCATCGTACGGATATCCTCCTAAAAAATGAAGTTGCCCCTTCTGGTCTCAAGGGGCAACTTTGTGCATTCAAGGGAATTGCCCTCTCATCTTCCAGAATTTCTGCCGGACTTGGCACCTTGGATACTCATCGTTGACGGATGGGTTTCCAGGTTGTCGAGGCTTCACAGGGCCGGTCCCTCCACCTCTCTGGATAAGAGCGCCTTTTGGGGCTAGTTATTTGTTCTGGGGCAGAATGTTAGCACAGGATACTGTCTGTGTCAACCGCCGGAAAGACCAATTTTGGGCAAAAATGGTCACAATTCTGCCGAGCGGGTCCGGATGCGCTCCTTCACCTGGGTGATGAAAGCTTCCACGTCCAGATCATTCTGACGGCTGCCGTCGCGGCGGCGCAAGGCAATGGTGCGGCTGTTCATTTCCTGATCACCAACCACAGCCATGTAGGGCACCTTGAACAACTGCGCCGTGCGGATCTTGGCATTCATCCGATCCGCGCCAAGATCTGCCTCCGCGCGGATACCGGCAGCACGCATTTCTCTTTCCAAACCCAGGGCGTACTCATTGTGCGCATCGGTGATCGGGATGATGCGCACCTGCTCCGGAGAGAGCCAGATCGGGAAATTGCCGGCGTAATGCTCGAGCAGAAAACCGATCATGCGTTCGTGAGTGCTAAGCGGCGCACGGTGAATGCACAACGGCGTTTCCTGTTCACCATTGGAGTTGACGAAGGTCAGGTCGAATCGCTCCGGCACGGCAAAATCCACCTGGTTGGTCGCCAGAGTGAATTCGCGCCCGATGGCGCTCCAGATTTGCACATCGATTTTGGGACCGTAAAAGGCAGCTTCATCCGCGGCTTCGACGTATGGCACACCGCCATTATCCATTGCCCGCCGTACCATGTCCTCCGTCTTTAACCATAGGCGTTCATTGTCGACATACTTTTTACCCAACCCGCGCTTGTGGTGCGTGCTCAGGCGCATGACGTACTTCTCGATCCCAAACAGGGTGAAGTACTTTTGGTACAGTTCAACCACGCCAAGGAATTCCTGCTCGAACTGCTCTTCCGAGCAGTAGATGTGGGCATCGTTCATCTGCATCGAACGCACCCGCATCAACCCGAACAGTTCACCACTCTTTTCGTAGCGATAGCAGGTGCCGTATTCTGCCAGGCGCACCGGCAAATCACGGTAGCTGCGCGGCTTGGCGGCATAAATCTTGTGATGGAAGGGGCAGTTCATCGGCTTGACGTAATAACGCACACCTTCCATCTCCATTGGCGGGTACATGCTTTCAGCATAATATGGAAGATGACCACTGCGCTTGAACAGGTCTTCCTTGGTCAGGTGCGGCGTACGCACCCGCTGGTAACCGGCGGCGTCTTCCATCTCCTTTGCCAGTTTTTCCAACTCGTCGATCATCACGCCGCCACGCGGCAGCCAGAGCGGTAAGCCCGGTCCGACCTCGTCATCGTAGATGTAAATTTCCAGCTCTTTACCCAGTTTACGGTGGTCGCGCTTGCGGGCTTCTTCGAGCATGTGTAAATAGTGCTCCAGGTCTTCTTTCGTTCGCCAGGCGGTACCATAGATACGCTGCAGTTGGGGATTC
Organism: Bellilinea sp.; assembly: GCA_034411135.1. GTDB lineage: Bacteria > Chloroflexota > Anaerolineae > Anaerolineales > Anaerolineaceae > Bellilinea. The sequence goes on along the minus strand of DAOUMN010000032.1, from coordinate 18,254 downwards.
TTTTCATCGCCGCGCCAGTAGGCGCCTGCCACAGTCATCAGTTTGAAGGCTGAGGGGTTAATCTGGGATGTGTTGGCTACGTGCGGTCCACGGCACAGGTCCACAAACTTGTCATGAGTATAGATCGATATTTCCGGTTTTTCTTCCAGTGGCTGCCCATGCTCATCCGTCTCACCACGCTCCAGATCGTTAATCAACTCCAGCTTATATGGCTGATTGGAGAAAATTCGGCGCGCTTCGTCGGCAGAGATAACCTTGCGCACAAAATCGTAGCGCCCGGCAACAATCTGGCGCATGCGTTTTTCGATAGTCTCGAGATCTTCGGGAGTCAAAGTACGGGGCAGATCGAAATCGTAATAGAAACCGTTTTCCACCGCGGGTCCAATGGTGTACTTGGCATCCGGGAACAGTTCCAGAACAGCCTGCGCCATGACATGCGACAGCGAATGTCGAACTCGGAATAATTCGCTGTCTTCGTAACGTTCTTGATTCTGCTGATTCATAACCTCACCTCCACGAAGATTTTTTATTATATCAGAATCCTTTTAGCCAAAAAACGGCTTAATGATAAAATCCCGCGGATTAGTGCGCCGCGGGATTTGGATCATGGGTGAAACAGGCTCGAAATACAGCGCCTATTCGATCCTTGCCACCACCTCGATGCCGTTCAGTGCCATGTGATACAGAAAAACCGCATGCAGCAGATCGCCATCATGGGGCAGCCCACCCTGTTGTTGAGCAGTCGCCACAGTGCGATCATAAGTATCCACCGCATTTGCCGGAACGATGATGCGGCGATGGCGCTGGCGGGCATTGGCATCCAGGCGCAGGTGCATCGCCAGCTGGTAAGTGCACAGGTCGGTGCAGTCACCAACGACAATAAAGGTATCCACTTCTGGTTTTGCTTGCAGCCAGTCATTCAAGCCGGTGTTCAACCCGCTGGAAATGGAGTTCTTTTCTAAAACGACCATCTGGTCGAAGAACGGCAGCGCTTTGAAAGCGGCAACCGTTTCCGCCTCGGGCGTTCCGCGCACACAGTGTAGGGGCCAGGACCCAAATTCAACGGCATCGGGTTCGTGCGCGTCCTGGGTAAGCAAAATATGGCGGATACCGTACGACCATGCGCGGGTGAACAAGGTAACAATGGGTTGAACAATCGCCGCTACCCGCGGGCTGGCAAGCGGTCCAATATGGCAAAAACCCTCGATCACATCCACGGAAAGAATTGCCACTCGTTCGGGATGCGGGGCAGCATGCTGCAAAGGCGTTACGGGCAAATGATTAACCCAATCCTCAACAAAATCGAGAAACGGACGCGAACGATCAGCCAGCGATGGGGACATATTCACTCCTCTGAGCATGGATACAATCCATACAACCCGATAAATATTTCATTTGCATCGTTGTTAGTGTATTTGCAACACTATTATAGCGGATTCTTCCAGCCTGTCAAGGAGATACAGTTTGCAATTTCATTAAACCAAACCTGAAACAAATCCATTATCATATAATTAGATCGGTTTCGCACCGGTTGCGAAACACGCTCCCTGTTCTTTGTTGTGGGTTCAATCGGACAGCTGGCTCGTGTCCATTCTCTGTAAAACCGTCTCACCAACGAATGGGACGGCGGGGGCAAAAAATACTCCGAATTCAGTCAACCCCTTAATCAAACCAGCCATTCAAACCACCTTTCGATGATTCTGAAATATCTACTTGCCCTGTTACCCTATCTACTTTCAGTGGCCGTTTGCATTTGGGTCGGTTGGCTTGCCCGCACCCGCAAGCAGGACTCCGCCTCAAAGGCGCTGGTGGGCATGGCATTCAGCCAGGCGATGTGGATTGTTGCATACATTCTCCAGATAATCAGCGCCCGGTTAGAGCTGGTGCTGTGGTGGAACAACGTTCAGTTCCTCGCCGCCGCCACGCTGCCGGTGTTTTACCTTGGTTTTTCCCTGGAATATAACTTTCGCCAGATTTCGTTCAACCGTATCAACTGGCGATATTTGTTCGTGCTAACCGCAGGACTGGTCATCTTCATCTGGCTGGACGGTTTTCATGGTCTGTTCCGCACCAACCCGCAAGTAGTACGCGAGGAACTGTTTTACCGGCTGGTATTTACCGATGGTCCCCTCTTCAACCTGTACACAATCTATGCCTATACGTTGATCGTGATCGGCACATTGTTTTTCATCGTCAAGTATATTGCCGCTCCTCGCCTCTTTCGCGTTCAGGTTGGTATCCTTCTGGTTGGCATCATCATTCCCTGGATCACCAGCATCGTTACCGCGTTGAGGGTCATTCCTTTTTTTCTACACGATGTCGTTCCGGTCACCTTCGGTATCAGCAACCTGATCATTGCCTGGGCATTGTTCCGCTATCACCTGCTGGATATCGTTCCCATCGCACGCGATATGCTGTTCGAAAACATGGCAGACGCCGTCATCGTTGTCGACCCACGTAACCGCGTGATGGACGCGAACCCGGCAGCATACCGACTGCTGGCAGCCGAGCCGGAATCGCTGATTGCCCGCAACATCAACACCCTGCTGCCGCTGGCATCCAACTGGTCGGATTTCGGCGTGGATCAATCCACCAAGGTTACCGAAATGACCATCCCCGGCAAAGGCATGACCCAGCACTTTCAAGTCAAGGTCAACCGCCTTTCGCTGCAAGGACGGGAAGTCAGCGGTTACGTGCTCACCTTGCACAACATTACTGATCAAAAACAGGTTGAGCTCGATCTGCGCCGCTCGATGGCTTTGACCCAGGCAACACTCGATTCCTCCGGCTCCGGTATTCTGGTCTTCGACCAGGAATTGAACGTCCTGCTCCACAACCGGCGCCTGGTGGAATTATTTGAATTACCTGCCAACTGGCACAACAACATCGACAAGCGCCCACTGGACATGCTCACCCAAAAGATGTCCGACGCCAGCCCATTTCTGTCTGCGTTGGAAAACATGGTCGAATCTCCCTTTGAGTCGATGAATGTGGTCATCGATCTTAACCAAGGGCTTACCCTGGACTGTCTGATCACTTCCTACCGAGTGGAAGGCAAGGAGTTTGGCTGGCTGCTCGCTTTCCGCGATGTGACCGAGCGCAATAAAGCCGAAGCCAAATTGCGCGAGCTGGCAATCACCGATTCGCTGACGGGGGTGTTCAACCGACGGCATTTCTATTATGTTGCCCAAACCGAATTGGAACGCTCGCATCGCTATGACCGCGAAATGGCGATCATATTACTGGATATCGACCACTTCAAATGGGTCAACGATTCCTTCGGGCACCTGGTTGGCGACCAGGTCTTGCAGGCACTGGCAAGCCGCTGTCGCAGCAACTTGCGCGTATTTGACTCGATCGGACGTTTTGGCGGGGAGGAATTCATCATCCTGCTGCCCGAAACAGGGATAAATGAAGCCCTGCACATAGCCGAGCGGCTGCGCCACGCCGTCGAGACCATCAGCATCGCCACACCCAAAGGACGCGCGACGATCACCATCAGCCTGGGGGTATCCTTCTTTGAACCGGGCAAGCCGGTAAGCCTCGATCATCTGGTCGATTATGCCGATAAAGCCATGTACCAGGCAAAGGAAATGGGGCGCAACCGGGTGGCCATCTACCGACAACAGCAGGCAACCCTGCCAGGCATCGAATAAGATTTTCCAGCCTGGCGCGGTGATGTTTGGTGATAAGTTGCCGCGGATTCAGTATAATAAGGGCACAACACCATTGAACCACCCGGGCGGTTTGAATTGATTCCTCCCGAACCATTCCATCACTCTGTACATAAAACGAAACCATGGTAAAAAACAAAAAGAAAGCGAGCATCAAACCCATGCCGGAAGAGATTCAATCCGAGGCAACCGGGATTGACCTCAAGAATCCCGCCCTTTATATCAACCGTGAATTGAGCATGCTGGAATTCCAGCGCCGCGTGCTGGAAGAAGCCATGGACGAGAACAATCCTTTGTTGGAGCGGGTTAAATTCCTGGGCATCTTGGGCTCCAACCTGGATGAATTTTTCATGGTGCGGGTGGGCGGTTTGATTCTGCAGCGTGATGAAGGGGTGGTCGATCTTTCGATCGACGGCTTGACCGCTGCCCAACAATTGGTGGAAATTCGCAAATCAGCTCTCAAACTGGCGAGCGAAGCGCGCGAATATTGGAACCGCCGCCTACTGCCCCAACTGGATGAGGCAGGCATCCACGTGCGCTACTACAAAGACCTCACCACCCGCCAAAAACAGATTGCGGATGCCTATTTTCACGAGACAGTCTTTCCGGTGCTCACACCGCTGGCGTTCGACCCAGGGCATCCCTTCCCGCACATCTCCAACCTGAGCCTGAACCTGGCAGTCATCCTGGAAGGCAAGGACAAACATCCGCGTTTTGCGCGGGTCAAAGTGCCAGATACTCTTCCTCAGCTGGTGCCGATCAAGCGTTCCTCCGGGAGCGTGCGCAAAGACGGCACCGTGCCGCGTCACCATTACTTTCTCTGGCTGGCAGACCTGATGATGGCAAATCTGGACGACCTGTTCCCCGGATTGAAAGTGCTCGGTGCGCACCTGTTCCATGTCACTCGCAATGTGGATATGGAAATCCAGGAACTGGAAGCCGCCGACCTGCTCGAAACTATTGAGGAGAGCGTGCGCAAACGCCGCTTTGGCAGCGTGGTGCGTTTGATGGTGCGCAAGGATATCCCCAACGACTTGAAGGAAATGCTCATTTCCAACCTGCGGGTGGATCGGAATGACGTGTACGTGCTGGATTCACCGCTCAATTTGCGTACCGTTTCGGAATTGACGCGCATCGAACGCCATGAGCTAAAAGACCGACCGTTTATCCCGTATACCCCGCCGGTGTTGCGTTTCGGTCAAGATTCGGAAGAAGACGCCATCTTTACGGTCATCCAGCGCGAAAACATCCTCCTGCACCACCCCTACGATTCCTTCACCCCGGTGGTTGACTTTTTACGCACCTCTGCCCGTGATCCGGGCGTGCTGGCTATCAAACAAACGCTCTACCGCACCGGTTCCAATTCGCCAGTAGTCAAAGCCCTGCTTCAAGCCCGCCGTGACTACGGCAAACAGGTTGCCGTGCTGGTCGAGCTCAAAGCCCGCTTCGATGAAGAAAGTAACATCGGCTGGGCGCGCTTGCTGGAGCAGGAAGGGGTGCACGTCACCTACGGCTTGCTTGGCTTGAAGACCCATTCCAAAATTGCACTGGTGGTGCGCCGCGAGGGCGATCACATTGTCCGCTATGTGCATCTGGGCACCGGCAATTACAACCACATCACCGCCCAGGTATACGAAGATCTTTCCTTATTCACCTGTGATGATGAAATTGCTGCCGATGCTACCGACCTGTTCAACTACCTGACCGGTTACTCCCTCAAGGAGGACTACCGTAAGCTGCTGGTCGCGCCGATCAATTTACGTCAACAGTTTGAGGCAATGATCTGCCGTGAAATCGAACACCAGCGCAAATACGGCAACGGGCGTCTGATTTTCAAAATGAATGCGATCGTCGATCAACCAATGATCGAAACCCTTTACCTTGCCTCACAAGCCGGGGTGAAGATCGACTTGATCGTGCGCAGCATGTGCTGCCTGCGACCAGGGATAAAGAACCTGAGTGAGAACATCCGCGTGGTCAGTGTATTGGGCCGCTTCCTGGAACACAGCCGTATTTACTACTTTCACAACAATGGGGACGAGCAAATCTACATGGGCAGCGCCGATCTGATGCCTCGCAACCTCAATCAGCGCGTGGAAGTATTATTCCCGATCGAAAACCCGCGCATGATCCGCTCGATCCGCGATGACATTCTGGAAGTCTACTTAAAGGACAACATCAAGGCACGCCTGATGCAGCCTGATGGCAGTTACCGCCGCCTAAAACCCGCCGACGGCGCCGAAGCCTGCAGTGCGCAGGAAACCTTTCTCCAGCGTCGGAAGAATAACCCCTAGGGAAAGGATAGCAACATGCGAAGCTACCGTAAGGAATTGTGGTTCCACCTGCCCAACCGGATGGGTTTCGTCAACATCACCGGACAGGTTGAAACGTGCCTGCGCGAGAGCGGCATCCGCGAAGGGCTGTGCCTGGTTAACGCCATGCATATCACCGCCTCGGTGTTCATCAACGACGATGAACCTGGACTGCATCATGATTACCAAAAATGGCTAGAAACCCTCGCGCCCTATGAGCCGGTCAGCCAGTACCGACACAACAACACTGGCGAGGACAACGCCGATGCGCACCTGAAACGCCAGGTAATGGGTCGTGAAGTGGTTGTGGCAGTCACCGGCGGAAAACTGGATTTTGGTCCCTGGGAGCAAATTTTCTACGGCGAGTTCGACGGGCGGCGGCGCAAGCGGGTTTTGGTAAAGATTATTGGAGAATAATACTCTTTTTTATTAAGCAAAGGAGCCGTCATGACCAGTCGGTTGATCGAGCAACTATCCACTCTGGTGCGCAAAGCCTACCAGGCGGAGATGGACTTGATTCACAATTTGAGCGAGGGCGAGCGCACTGCCGAAGGCAGCTTTGAAAATTGGGCACCCAAAGACACACTGGCTCACACCACCTATTGGCGGCGGCGCACCATCGAAACTCTGGCGTATGCCATCCGCAACCAGCCCGCGCCAGAATACCCACCCTATGACCAGGTCAACCGCGAGGTGTTTTTCGAAAAACAGTCCACGCCGCTGCAAGGGCTGATCCGCGAAGCCGAAAGCACACTGGCGGCGCTGCTGGATGTACTCAAACGCTTCGAGGACAGTGACCTGACCGATCCTAACCGCTATCCCTGGCGCAAGGGCGTTCCCTTGATGTCGTACCTGTTAGGGAATGCCTACATCCACGTTTTTCACCATCTGGCACAAACCTACCTTGCCCTGGGGGATAGCCTGCAGGCAGCCCGCTTGCAGGAGGAAGCCGCCCGCAGCCTGATGAAGCTTGATCACAGCGAGGATGCCCGCGGCGTGCTGCAATATGACATTGCCTGCCTGCTGGCAGGTGGCAGCGATCCGCAAAAAGCCTTCGATCACCTTGCCGAAGCCTTTCGCCTGAAGCCGGACTTAATCGCCTGGTCAAAACAAGACCCGGATTTAGAACCGCTGCGCGCCTATCCGCGCTACGATGAATTGACCGCTGCCTAGGGCTGCAAAGTCAGCAGCCGACTGTTCAACCAGACCGTGCCGGGGATGCGTGTGCCGGATTCCTGGTGAATCATCAGGCGCACACCGGTATCACTTTCCACCCGGTAGGGAATAAACACCTCATAGGGAACATGACTCAGGTCGCCATAGGGCTGCGAGTGCTCCAGCGTGGCGCTGCCGACCAGCCTGCCCTGCTCATCGACCAGGTCGAAGATCAAGGGCTGGTCGTTGACCAACCGCGCCAAACCAACCACCCGCACCACCCCGCCGCTGACCGTTTCGCCACTGCGCGGAGAACGAACCAAATACGGTTCCTGGACAACTACCGCCGGGGTAATTTCGTCCCTGCCCAGGCGCATCAGCACCAGGTCAACCGAGGCAATGTACATGGGGCGCTGGAAGCGATCCACCACCCGTACGGTCAGGCGGGCGGTTTCTGCCGCGGCATTGATATCAAAGTTGATTTCGGGGTTGATATAAAAATAGCGGTTGCGGAAGGAACGATAGTCCAGCGCCTGGCGAGTGATCATCCGTCCATCCTCACCAACTAATTCAATATAAATGTAACCATCTTCACCCGGGCTGACGAGTGCCTGCAACTGAATGGGTGAAGATATTTTGGAATACGGTCCCGGTCTCTGGATGCGCATATCCGCCAGCGGCGGTGTGGCGGTTTGGGTGACCGTTGGCGTGCGGCTGGGGGTAGGTGTGCGGCTGGGGAAACGAGTGCGGGTGGGCGTGCGCGTGCGGGTCGGGCTGGGTCCAAAGGTGGGCGTACCCTCGGCAGTTGGTTCGAGCGTGGCGCTGGAGGTTGGGCTGGCAGTCAGGGTTGCCTCGGGCGTCGCTTCGGACTCGGGCAGCAGCGTCACCGGTGGAGGCGCATCCGTCGGTGGTTCAGGTTGCGTCGGGGTTTGGCTGGGTTCGAGCAACGGGGTGGCGCTGATCACCGGCAATTGGTCGGCTGGCGTCAACAACCATGAGCCGGGAACGCCGCCATTGCAGCCAGCCAGCAACGCCAGGATGAATGCAAGGGGTAAAAGGAATTGCGCCTGGTGAAAACCTACCCTGCGAAAACACATATCCCCATTATATCGTCCGCTTGCTGTGGATGGGCTTACAAAATCCCTACGAAATGATCGGTACGATATCGAATGTAAAACTATTGAAATTTTGTAAGAATTTTCATCTTGATTTAATTTATTTTCTTTGTAAAAATAGTAAAGGTCTCACTTAACCAAAATACCATTTCTATTCTTCTAAGGAGAAAACATGAATAAAAAAGCCACCTTTATCCTTGTTGTCGGCATTCTGATCGCACTCGTCCTTGGCGCGTGCGCTCCGGATAAACAATTGGGCTATCAGGCTGTTCTGACCGGTCCGGGCGGTATCCCGGTGGCAAACGGCAACTATACCGTCAACGTTAAGTTTTGGAAAGGAGAAACCACCACCGACCCTAGCAACCTGGTTTATCAAGATACCCAAACCGCAACCGTGACCAACGGAATTTTGAACATTGCCATCCCCGACCAGGTTGCGGAAGCGGATTCCATGGATCCGGGTCTCTTCTCGCAGGTATTATGGGTGGAATTTACCATCAATGGGCAAACCCTCAGCCCGCGTCAAAAGCTGCTTGGCACTCCATATGCCTACACACTGGTCGGCGGCTCGGTCGTCTCCTTGCGAGCCGGGCAGGAAGCCCCCCTCGTGTCGGCGCATCCTAACCGCGGCGCGTTGACTGTGATCAACAACTATTCCAGCACCGATACAAACAGTCCCGGCACGACTGGTTTGGTGGTTGCCATCGCCGATAATATTCAGTCGGAAGTGATTCGCGCCTGCGCTGGCGGCGCCATTGCCGGCACCAACGGTTGTTCCGATTCCTACGTTGTGTTCCGCGTTTTCGGCAACGGTAATGTTCGTGCAGACGGTACCTTTACCGGCGGTGGCGCTGATTACGCCGAAATGATCCGTTTCGACGGGGATGCTGCCTCGGTCGAGCCGGGCGATGTGCTGGTGATCAGTTCAGCGGTTGACCGTGCAGTGGTCAAATCCAGCATCGAAAATGACACCATGCTCGCCGGGGTGGTCTCGACCAAGCCCGGCTTCCTGGGCGGCGGCGCATTCGCCGAGGAAGAAGGTTTCGTTGCAGTAGCTGTGCTGGGCATTGTACCGGTCAAGGTGACCGCTGCCAACGGTCCCATTCAGCGCGGCGACCTGTTAACCACCTCCTCCATCCCTGGTTATGCCATGAAAGCCACCAACCCGCAGGTCGGCGCAATACTGGGTAAAGCCATGGGTGAGCTGCAGGAAGGCGAGGGCGTGATCGAAGTCTACCTGCTGCCGCATTGATGGAGGTTGAGATGAAAAAATTCCCTCGCTGGGTGATCTGGGTCTCGGTGGTTTTACTGCTGGCTTTCCTGGCAACCGCCGTTAGCGCCGCCATCATCCCTGAATCCGCCTCCTTCCGTATCCCGCGCAACACCCTGACCAGTGCACAGGCGCCGGGTGGCGTGATGAGCTCCGCCAGTTATCGCCTGAGCGGCGCGTTTGGCGGCATGATTGGCGCCACCGGCAGCACCTCGACAAACAGATTGTGCATCGGCTATATTTGCGAAAGCTATACCACCGTCTTTTTGCCAATGGTGCAGCGCTAAACACGCATCGTTCCATAAACCTTTCCGGCGATCCCGCATTCAAATGCGGGATCGCTGCATATAATTCACCGTATCCATTCGGGCAGGTTGCCTTCCACATGTACTGCAACAGGATGATTTTTTCTTTCACCCGCCAATGTGACTTCGCGGAGTGGAAAAAAAATGCACAAAACGGTATCATAAGGTCAACAACTTTGCCAAATAAGATCAAGGATGGGAGAAATGAGTCGAATCACAATTGCCCGCGGCGACGGCATTGGACCCGAAATCATGGAAGCTGTTTTAGCCATTCTGGCGGCAAGCAGTGCGCCCCTCCAATACGAGGAGGTGGAAATCGGCGAGGCGGTCTATCGCCAGGGGGTCTCCTCCGGCATCCCCGACTCCGCCTGGGAAACCATCCGGCGCAACCGCATTCTGCTCAAAGCGCCCATCACGACCCCGCTCGGCAGCGGGTTCAAGAGCATCAACGTCACCTTGCGCAAGTCACTTGGCTTGTTTGCCAACATCCGTCCATGCAAAGCCTACGCACCGTTCGTTGCCTCTGCCTTTCCCAGCATGGATCTGGTGGTGATCCGCGAAAACGAAGAAGACCTGTACGGCGGGATCGAATACCAGCAGACCGGTGAAGTCACCCAGGTACTTAAATTGATCAGTCGCCCGGGCAGCGAAAGCATTATCCGCTTCGCTTTCGAGTATGCCCGCGCTTATGGTCGCCGCCGGGTAACCTGCATGACCAAAGACAACATCATGAAAATCACCGATGGCTTGTTCCATCGCCTGTTCAATGAAATCGCCGCCAATTACCCCGACATTCAGTCCGATCACCAGATCATTGACATTGGCACCGCCCGCGTTGCTGCCCAACCGGAGACTCTGGACGTGATCGTCACCCCCAACCTTTACGGGGACATCCTCTCAGATGTTGCCGCCCAAGTGGCAGGCTCGGTCGGGCTGGCGGGTTCCTCCAACGTCGGGCGCGATTTTGCCATGTTCGAAGCCATTCACGGCTCCGCCCCCGACATCGCCGGAAAGGGAATCGCCAACCCCTCCGGGCTGCTTCAGGCTGCTGTGCAAATGCTCGTCCACCTGGGTCATTCCACACCTGCCCAGGCAATTCACAACGCCTGGCTGCGCACCCTGGAAGACGGTATACATACCATCGATGTTTACCGCGAAGGCTTCAGCCAGCAGCGTGTCGGTACTCAGGCGTTTGCCCAGGCGGTCATCGACCGACTAGGGCAGCTGCCACAGATTTTACCGCCAGCCCATTTTCACGGCAGCGGGGTGCAGATGCCGCCGCTGCAAAGTTCCCCACCGTGCTGCAAGGCATTGGTCGGAGTGGATGTCTTTTTGGAATGGAACGAACAGCAACGCGATCCGCGTGTGCTTGGCGCAACCCTCGAAGAATTGACACCGCCGGAGTTGCCGCTGCGCCTGATCACCAACCGCGGGGTCAAGGTTTATCCGGGAGGTTTCCCGGAAACCTTCCGCACTGATCACTGGCGCTGCCGTTTCAGCGCGGGCGAGGAGGTTAATTATTCCCTTGTCCTGGATGTGCTTCACCGACTGCACCAGGCTGGGATGCAGATCATCAAAACAGAAAACCTGTACACATTTGAGGGTGAACGAGCGTATTCTCTGGGTCAGGGCGAATAGTAAAAAAAAAATAAAGGGGATCAAGATGAGCCAATCCTTTCATTGTCCCAACTGCGGAGCTCCGCTGCAGTATTCCGGCGGCGACCAGCGCACCATCTCGTGCCTGTATTGTCATTCCAGCATCATCGTCCCACCCGAATTACGCACCAGCAGTTTTGCGGAAGCCATTCTAACCCCCCAGGAAGCCCTTTTCAACCTGCCCAACCTGACCAATGGGCTGCGCCAGGCTGCGGAGTTGGTCCGCGCCGGAAAAAGCGAGGATGCGACGCGCCTCTTGCAGGAAACTTTGAGTGTTGACGAGCAAGAAGCCCGCGACATCACCCGCCAGATGCAGGAAGGCAAGATGGTTCAGGTCACCGGATTGGAGAACCGCTTTACCCCTCAAACCGTCACCCTGCAAGGCGCAAACGCCGATGAATTATTCAGCCTTATTCGCGCAGGTAAGGAGGATGAAGCCATCGAACGTTACCGTAATTTCACCGGTAGCGATGCGCAGACCGCTCGCCTGGCAGTACAGGGCATGAAAATGGCAACTGCCTTCATGCCCGCGCCGCGGATGGCATCCACTGTTATAAACAGCAATGTAAAAAGCGGTGTAAAGACGGCTGTAGCCTTGACTGGCGGGATGGGCTGCGTTTCTCTGATCATCACATTGGCAATCCTGCTGTTTACCGGTGGAATCATTTTCTGGGCGCTGGTCTCCGATAACGGTCCATTGGAAGGCTGGTGGCTGAAGACCAATCCGTTTGCCCGCGAGCGGGTTGTTTTAGCATTTGGCAAGCAGGGAATTGGCAACGGAACCTTCCAGGACCCCCGCCATATCGCCGTGGACTCGGAAGGCAACATCTACGTTGCCAATTACCAGGACGGGCGCATCCAGCGCTTCGACAGCCAGGGGGATTTTCTCAACCTTTGGACAGTCCAGTCGGCAGGTAATCCAAATCGTAAACCCATTATCCAATCCATGGAAATCAGCCGCAGCGGTATTCTATACGTGGCTTACGAGGGAAAAATACACCGCATCGATGTGCCCAGCGGCGAAGTTCTCACCCCCATCGAACAGCCGGGAGTGTACTTTGAAAATATCCGTGTCCGGGCGGATGGAAAACTGGCCGCCACTGCCAACAACGACGATCTGATTCTGCTGGATGCGAACGGCGTCCCGGAATGGACGGTCGAAAATGCCATCGAAGCGGTTGCCGAGGAAAGCGAACTATCGGTCAGCCTGGCAGTGGATGGGCTTGGCAATTTCTACCTGACCGGGGCTTTCACCGACAGTGTGTACAAGTTCTCACCAACCGGGAAATACCTCAACCGCTGGGGCTCCGCCGGGGACAGCAATGGGTTGTTCCGCGCCTTGAACGCGCTTGCCGTCGATTCGCACGGCAGGGTGTATGTCAGCGACATCCACGGCATTCAGGTGTTCGACGCCAATGGGTTGTACCAGCGCACCATCAAGTTTCCCGGTGTCGCCTTCGGACTGACCATCAACGACCAGGATCAGTTATTTATAATAACCAACACGCCGGAAGTGATGCAGTTCAATCTGCGTTGATCGCCGCGCCAAGTTCATCGTAACGCTGGTCGCCAAGCAGGTAACGCAGTTCCGGCTCAAAAATCTTTATCAGCGGCTGCGCCTGTGGATGCGGACGCAGGCAGCTGCCCGCTTCAGCCAATAATTCTTCTTGCGAATCAAGGGTAATACGTCCGTGTTCGTCCAGGTCAAGCGGATGCAGAATACAGTAAAACGGTTTGAAGTGCCAGGGGTGGTATCCCGCCGCCTGGCTGGCAACCTGCAGCGCGCATTTGTGATCCTCGCGCAGGAACACACATGCCGAACCGCCGTAATGCCGGGCATCGGGCAGCACCCGGCTGTGAATCACCCGCCCGCTGCGCGAAAACGGGTCCAGGTCCGTTCTGCCGTCCACCCAGCCTGCCGGGTCACGCAAATCCACAGGCATGTACACCGCAATCAGACCGGCGTTCGTCTGAATACCCTGCCATTCGGCTTCATCCAGCCACACCCCATACAGGCAGCATGCCGCGCGGCATTCCTCCAAGCGGCAGCGGCACATTGGCTCGGATTGCATTAATCGCTCATGGATCGTAAAATTCATAGGCGAAATTCTATCACAGGAGGTCTAAGATGAAATTAGCGGTGGGCGCTGATGAGCGTAATCATGTGGTCGATTTTGTCCTGGCAGAACTGGAAAACCTGGGGCATCAGGTCACTTATACCGGCCCCTCCCACAGTTCACAAACGCCTTCCTTGGAAAACTACTGGCCCGCGGTCGCCCGCCGGGTAGCGCAGACAGTTGCCCGCGGGGAAGCGGATGAGGGTATCCTGTTCTGCTGGACCGGCACCGGTGTCAGCCTGGCAGCCAACAAGGTCAAGGGTATCCGCGCCGCATTATGCGCAGACGCCGAAACAGCACGCGGGGCACGTTTGTGGAACAATGCCAACGTCCTGTGCCTGTCATTGCGCCTGACCAGCGAAGCCGTGGCGCGCGAGATCCTCACCGCCTGGTTCAATACCGTTTATCAGCCCAACGAGACCGATAACGCCTGTTTGGCACTAATCGAGGAAATGGAAAGCTAACCCGGCGGATGGATATTCGTCAGCAATCCAGGATGATCTTCTTCTCAATCCGGTTGAAGCCCTAAAAACTTAAGGTACAATGACAGCGGGGGAAGTTCCTGATATTTCCAAACCAACCTAATCAATCGAACAAGGAGTACCTGTCATGAGTGGATGGAAGATCTTGCTGACCGATGGGCTGGAAGAGAACGGGCAGGAAATCTTACGCCAATCCGCCGCGGTGGATAATCGTCCCGGCATTTCGGCGGACGAGTTGTTGCAAATTGTCGGCGAATACGACGCACTGATCGTGCGCGGGCGCACCAAAGTCACCCCGCCGGTTTTCGAGGCTGCCGGAAAGATGAAAGTGGTCGGCAGAGCCGGTGTGGGGGTGGATAATATCGATTTAGCCGCCGCCAAAGCCCACGGTGTGACGGTGGTCAACTCACCCACTGCAACCACTCTAGCCGTCGCCGAGCTGACCCTTGGCTTGATGCTGGCGGTCGTGCGCGAAATTCCACGCGCCGATGCCGGTATGAAAGCCGGAAAATGGCTCAAGAAAGAAATGGAAGGCGGCGAATTGTGGAAGAAAACGCTTGGTGTAATTGGCTTCGGACGCATTGGCGCGGCTGTGGCACAGCGCGCTGCGGCTTTCGATATGACCATCCTTGGTTACGATCCACTCATCCCGGCGGAAGAAATCCAGCAGCGCGGCGGCAAATCCGTTTCGCTGGACGAACTGCTGGCACAAGCCGATATCATCACCCTCCACATTCCTCTCACAGCAGACTCGCGCAACCTGCTCGATGCTGCCGCCTTCGCCAAAATGAAGGACGGCGTGCGCATCATCTGCGCGGCGCGCGGCGGCGTGATCGATGAGGAAGCCCTTCTGGCAGCGCTCGAATCCGGCAAGGTCGCCGCTGCCGGGTTGGATGTTTTTGCCACCGAACCGCCGGGCTTGACCCCGCTCGTAGCGCACCCTCGCGTCATCTGCACCCCTCACATCGGTGCCCAGACCGTCGAAGCCCAGGTGCGCGCCGCCGAAGACATTGCCACTGAGGTTCTGGCAGCCTTAAGAGGTAATCCTCTGCGCTGGAAAGTTGCCTGATTTTCAATTACAATCAACGGCGGGGTTTCTGTTCGAACCCCCGCCGTTGATTTTCCGACTTTTCGAAAGGATTGATTCGATGGAAGAAAAATTAAAGCTGCTGAACGAAAAAGTTGCCACCATTTGGGATCTGTCTATGGCAGGCGGGTTGATGGGATGGGATCAACAAACTTACATGCCCCCCAAGGCTGCCGAGGAGCGCGGCGAGCAGCTCGCGACCCTCTCCAGGTTCATTCATGAGATGTCCACTTCGGATGAAATTGGCGCTCTGCTTGAAGATTTACTGCCTTACAGTCAGTCGTTGGACCCAGATTCGGAAGTCGCCCGAACCATTCGCGAGATCAAAAAGGGGTACGATAAACAAACCCGCGTTCCGGCGGACAAGGTAGCAGAATTTGCCCGCGTAACCACACTGGCGCAGGGCGCCTGGGTCAAGGCACGCAGCGAATCAGACTTTTCCATTTTCAAGCCGTACCTGGAGAAAATTGTCGAGCTGCGCCGCGAATATGCCAGTTATTTTGCTCCCTACGATCACGTCTATGATCCGCTATTGGATGATTTCGAACCCGGATTGAAAACAGCCGACGTTCAACACATCTTCAGTCAGCTGCGCCCTCAGCAGGTCGAAATCATTCAAGCCATCGCCTCCCGCCCGCAGGTGGATGATTCCTTCCTTCACCTCAATTATGACGATCAAAAACAGTGGGACTTTGGGGTGGAGGTGATCACCCGCTTCGGTTTCGACTGGGAGGCCGGTCGCCAGGATCGCTCGGCACATCCCTTCACAGCCAATTTCGGCATCCGCGATGTACGTATCACCACCCGCGTCATCGAGAACCAGATGACCTCCGCCATGTTCAGCAGTATGCACGAAGCCGGGCATGCCATGTACCAACAGGGCATTGCCTGGGAACGGCGCCGCACCGCGCTGGGCAATCCCGCTTCCCTCGCCGTGCATGAGTCCCAATCACGCATGTGGGAAAACCTGGTCGGACGCTCACGACCCTTCTGGCGTTTCTTTTACCCGCGCTTGCAGGAATACTTCCCGCAACAACTGGGCAATGTGGATATGGAAGCCTTCTACAAAGCCATCAACAAAGTCGAACCCTCGCTCATCCGTGTCGAAGCGGACGAAGCCACCTATAACCTGCATGTCATGCTGCGCCTGGAACTGGAAATTGCCCTGATGGAAGGATCGCTGGAGGTTAAACACCTGCCCGAAGCCTGGAACAGCCGCATGCAAGAGTACCTGGGTGTCACACCGCCCAACGACCGGCTGGGTGTTTTGCAGGATATTCACTGGTCGGGGGGAATGATCGGCTATTTCCCCACCTATGCGCTCGGCAACCTGATCTCCGTCCAGTTGTGGGAAAAAATCCACGCCGATATTCCCGATCTGGAAGATCAGATCACCCGCGGTGAATTTTCTGCACTGCTCGGCTGGCTGCGCGAAAAAATTCACACCCACGGATCGAAATACGAACCACAGGAACTGGTTCAGCGCGTGACCGGCTCAAAGATCGATCCGCAGCCTTATGTGCGTTACCTGCGCAGCAAGTACAGTGACATTTACGGTTTCTAAAACGCTAGCATCGTTTGATTTACAAGCCACTCACCCTCCCGCTATTCATCTGGATGGCGGGAGGGCTTCACACCAGGAGGGAAACAAATGAACTTCGGTGTCGTTCTGCCGACCTACGGTAAAAACGCTTCGCGGCTCGCCATTGTGGATACCGCCCTGGCAGCCGAGGAATTGGGCTTTGATTCGGTCTGGGTGACCGATCACCTTGCCCTACCCCAAGCAGATGCCGAGCGGTTCGGACACATCTTTGAAGCCATTACCACGCTCAGTTACCTGGCTGCCAGTACCCGCCGTGTTCGACTGGGCATTTCCACCCTGGTGCTACCGCAGCGCAACCCGCTCGAGATCGGCAAAGAACTGGCCACCTTGGATGCCTTGAGCGGCGGCAGGCTCATCCTGACCGCCGGAATTGGCTGGTCGGCGGGCGAATACGCCAATTTGGGCTACAACTTCCACAACCGTGGAAAACGTATGGACGAAGCGCTCAAAGTGTTGCGCACCCTGTGGCGCGGCGGAAAGGTGATCTCCTTCAGCGGGCAGTTCTACCAATTTGACCAGGTGGTGCTCTCCCCACCGCCCGTCCAGGCTGGCGGGCCGCCAATCTGGGTGGCAGGCGATTCACCCGCAGCGCTCAAACGGGCAGTCTATTACGCCGATGGATGGCACCCCAACAGCCACCCCCCAGAAACGATCGCTGCAGCGCTGAACAGTGTGAAACACCTGCTTGGCACACGCCCGTTTACCGTGTGTATGCGCGCCCGCTTGGATTTTGACGCCCCAGCGGATGATCCAGTCGGTGCGTTAACCGGTAATCCTGCTCAGGTGGCAGCCGCTCTGCACCAGTACCGCCAGGCGGGCGTGGACACAGTCATCTTTTCCTGTAACGGTGAGACCCAAGGTGCACGCCAACGCTGCCTGAAAACCTTCCAGCAGCAGGTTATCCCGGCATTGGCTGATCCTTCAGGTGAATAATCTCAGCGCACCCGCCGCTTCCATTCTTCTTTCAATTGCAATTCCTGCGGGCTTTCGCCGGAAGGCAACGCCAAAAAATCATTCATCAGCCGGTTGAACTTGCTGCTGTCCTCCAGCATCACAAAATGCCCACCTTCCTCAAACTGGATCAGGTGAGCATGTATCGGCAGATTGTCGATCTGCTCCAGGCGCGGCGGCTGCACCAGACTGTCCTTCCCGCCATGCACCAGCAGACAGGCTGTGTTTAACTTAGCCCACAAGCCGGTGGCGTACTGCAAGGCAACATCGCTCAACGAACCCGCAATAGCAAGTGGATCCGTTTTGGCGGCATCCGTGACCACCGGTTCGGTCAGGGTACTCTTGCCGAGCATTCCCTCTGCCAGGTCAACCGCCGAAACGCTGCGCAAGCGGTTACTGATCATTCCATCCTCAAGCGGGAAGCCAACCGCCATCACCCGGTCAACCACCCCAGAATGACGCAAGGCAAACAATAAGCCCACCAACGCCCCCAACCCATGTCCAACCACAGCTACCCGCCCGATACC
>DAOUMN010000031.1:0-37153 GCA_034411135.1 Bellilinea sp. | reverse complement strand
TTTCGCGCGGATTGACAGATCGAGAGATTGCGCAACTCCTGTTTATTAGCGTTCGTACGGTGCAGTCTCACCTCGCCCACATCTATGAAAAGCTCCACGTTCACAGCCGTACCGAGGCTGCCCTGCTTGCCGTGCAGCATGGGCTGGTGTAAGACTTCCCTGATCTAAAAATAGAAACGCCCATATCCGTAATCCTACTGATGCCTGCCATCCGTAGGATTTTTTTTATCGGTAGTTATGCTGGGATGAAATTCAGCAGCCTTACGCTTTTCGGAAGGTCTCGATCCGGCTATCCTGAGATTGTGATTACGGCAGATGCAAACAACCAACCAACGAACCGGGTCGCAGTCTTGGGCGTTTTGGCCGATCTTCATGGCGAGGCTGTTCAATACGATCTAAAGCCGCTGCGCCGGTTGATATTAGCGATCCAACCGGACCTGATTTGCGCTGAAATCCAATGGGTCGATTGGCTGTCCGGCAATTTAGCGGCTGCACCCCGTGCCATTCGCGAAGCAATCGTTCCGCTGTGCCGGCATACGAATATGGTCATCATCCCGGTGGGAGGGTCCGCGCTCAAAGAATTTGGTGTCCCCCCGGCGGATCGTTTCTTGAAGACGCAGGTCATCCGTGCCTTAAATGGCATGCAGCGAATCTCGTGGGCGGTCATCAACCACCCGGCTGCGATCAACTCAGCTGCTTATTCGTTTTGCTGTAATCTGACCTGCGCCGCGGAATTGAACCTGGGTGGACAAACGGCCAAAAAAGTTTGGCAGGAGGCAAATGACACAATTTTCAAAAACATTCTTGAAACGCTCACTCGTGATCCAGGAAGGCGGGTGCTGGTCACCGTAGACTGCCGCAGGCGGCAATGGCTGATGAAACAGCTTGCTCAAACGCCGCAGGTGGATTTGGTCCACTACAACGAGCTTTAGCACCTGAATCAGACATACGCAGCTACAAATTTGAACGCCTTCCATCGTATTTCAAACCATTTACGTTTTTTGAAAGGAGAAAAATCATGTATTGGACCATCATCATTCTCAGCATCCTGCTCGGCATCTCACCCCTCGTGCTGGGGTTCAGTAGCAGCGTCGCCGCTTTGTGGACCAGCCTGATTGTGGGTGTCGCACTGTTGGTCACCGGTATCGGCAAGTGGTATAAGGCCGCCTTTGTCCTGGGCGTCTGGGTGTTTATCTCCCCGTTTATTTTAGGCTTCAGCGCAATCCCAGGCGCGCTTTGGACCTCACTGGTGATCGGCGCCATCATCGCGGTCTGGACTGGGATCAAGTGGTTCGGCTCGAAGTCACCTCAATCCGTAGGTGCCCACTAGACAATCCCCCCTGGACGCCATAGCGGAAATCGACATCCTGATAATGGATCTTCGAGAATGCTCCCGAGTTTACGGGCTGTGGCTTACAAGTACGGTGACTGAAAGAACAAGTGAATAGGGGCCCGGTTTCGAAAGAGACCAACCGCTTGAGTAGACCGGGCCCTGTCTGATCTGGATGAATGCAATTTGAGAAAGAGGAAAAAAGATGCGAGACTCAGCCCAAACGATTAACACGACCTTCAAACCCATTGCCAATTTGTTGGCACAGTCAGGACCGCAATTAATCCAAAACAAGCCCTTGCGGAAAATGATCGTCAAGCGTTTGAAGAAGCAGATGTTTGAAGATCTAAAAACGAAACGTCAGGAAGGCAATACCGTACCCGGAGTTGATGACGACAAAACCGCGTTCGGATTAGCCATTGTAAATACCCTGGACCGGGCTATAGAGAATCGATACTTTTCTGATAAGGTGATGCGTACGTTATTTGATATCGTTGCCAAGGATTTGTTCTTAAAACAAGGAGAAAACAGGAACATTGCCGAACAATTCCGTATAGAAACAGGAAGCAATGCGCCGACTTTTATGGTCATCAGCCCAGGAAAAGCGTGTAACCTGCAATGTACGGGTTGTTACGCCAACGCAGGGATCATGACCAACGAAAAGCTGAGCTGGGAAATCTTTGATCGGATCATCACGGAAGCAAAAATATTATGGGGCGTGCGTTTCTTTGTCATCAGCGGCGGCGAACCCATGGCGTATCGCTCTGAGGGCAAAGATTTATTCGACATGGCCGAAAAACATAACGACTGCTTTTTCATGATGTATACCAATGGCACCCTGATCAACGAGAAAGCAACAGAACGCCTTGCGAAAATTGGTAACCTGTCCCCTGCTTTTTCGCTGGAAGGCTGGCGCGAACGGACGGACGCCCGCCGCGGCAAAGGCGTGTTCGACAAAGTCATTGCCGGGATGGAACGCCTGCGGAAAGCTGGCGTTCCTTATGGCATGTCGCTAACCGCTACCTGCGAAAACGCCGAGGAAATCCTGTCCGATGAATTCATGGACTATTTCTACAAAGAGCAGGGAGTGATCTACAGTTGGATCTTCCACTACATGCCAATCGGCAGGTCCGTTTCCCTGAATCTGATGCCGACGCCGCAACAGCGCCTGTGGATGTGGCATAAATCCTGGGAATTGATCCGGGAAAAGAGCTATTTCCTGGCGGATTTCTGGAACCACGGCACGGTTTGCGACGGATGCCTTTCTGCGGGGAGCGATACCGGTGGCGGTTATTTTTACATCGATTGGAATGGCACGGTCAGTCCCTGCGTGTTCATGCCTTATTCACCGGTCAATATAAACGAGGCATACCAACGCGGCCAGACACTAAACGACGTGTGGAAGGAACCGTTTTTTGCATCATTGCGAGATTGGCAGAAAACCTATAAGGACGGCAATGGCAACTGGCTTATGCCCTGTCCCATCCGTGATCATCATGCCGACTTGCGAAAGATGATCGCCGTTCATCAACCAGAACCGTCCGATGAGAGTGCCCGAGAGGCACTCCTTGACCTGGATTATGCGGCTGGCATGGACCACTATGATCGAGAGTACCAATCCTTATCAAGCGTCATCTGGCAGGAGCATTATCTACGTGAGGTAGGACCGGCAGATCATTCTATCGGTGACCTTCCGGACATCTCGCGTCTGATCGAGAAGCAGGAAGCAATATGAAAAGGTTATTGCCAGCATTTCAGAAGACCAAGTCCAGCACCGCAAGGCAGCCAGAGACGAATTGTTGGCTCGGTACCACATGTCCCTGAGCCGGAAGGGCATTGTGAGTTGCCGCAGTCTTTAGATCAGGGCCAGTGGAGATTATTACCGGATGATTACGGAAGCCAATCGTGACGGAGTTGACGAGGTTATGATGAAAACATGTCTGGCATTTGTACTGGGAGGCGGTGGGGCGCGCGGTGCGCTGCAGGTGGGCGCGTTACGCGCCTTGTTAGAGGCCGGCTATCAACCCGACCTGCTCGTGGGCACCTCGATCGGGTCTGTGAATGCTACTGGATTAGCGTTGTGGGGCGTAAATCTAACTGGGGTGAGCGCATTGGAACAGGCCTACCAGGAGGTAGCTGTCTCAAAATTAATGGATCCACGCCTCGCCCGATTTGCCCTAAAAGCCATTTCTCTACATTCGGATCAGCGCGCCAGCCGCCAGGTTGCAAAGTTTCTGATCTCGAAAGGGGTCACACCGGATCTGCGCTTTGGCCAGATCACGAATGTACGCCTGGGGTTGATTGGGGCTGACCTGGATACGGGCGAGCCGGTTATTTATGGTATGCAGCCCGAACAATCTGTTCTAGAGGGTGTACTTGCTTCAACTGCATTGCAACCCTGGTTTTCTCCCATTGAAAAGGACGGTCATTGCATTGTGGACGGCGGTGCGGTGAGCTGTTTACCGGTTGAGCCTGCCATGGCGCTGGGAGCTACCGAGATCATTGCTCTCGATTTGAACGATCCAAACGGGATGTTCGATCTTGACAATCGCCAGAACCGGTACATGGAGAAACTCGTTTATTCAGTCACCCGTCGTCAAACGGTCGTTGAAATGGCATTGGCAGCGGAGCGTAACGTGACCGTCCAACATATTTTGCTAAAAAGTTCCCCTCCCGTCCCGATCTGGGACTTCAGTAAACACCGGGAATTGATCCGGGTTGGCTATGAGACGGCACGTCAATCGATGGCAGATTGGTTATCGAAAGACCAATTCATGCCGGGTATAGCCCATTCCAGGATGTACCTGGAAGAGCAACTACACAGTAAAGCATCTTGACTCACGCAAGATATGCATCCCGTCCGGTGACTACAAGACCTTTCAAGCCTTGCATGCTGGTTCAACTTCGGTTGGGATGACAGGATTGGATAATCAGTTCAAAACAAGCGCTTAAGGAGGAAAAATGTCACACTTTACTATGATAACAATAGAGCCGGTAGTCGATTATTGGCAAAGCCTCTAGTCGGTAAGACCAACCTGCCGATAAGCCGAACAGACTTGTATGTTCAAAATTAACTCTCGCAGACAAATAAAGCAATCGGGGTCGACTTCATCGTGTGTTAAGATCCATTTCGATTTGTGCTAAAATCGCTGAAGAATGGGTGGGGTCGATTTTCGGGTTGATTGTTTGGATATCGAATTATTTTCGAAAGGATTTGCCCATCATGAACTCTGTCATGATTGTCACAGATAGCAGCGCCTATTTACCTATGGAATTGGTCGCCAACCAACCGATCCGCGTCATCCCACTTACACTGAACTGGGATGGGCGAACATACCGCGATGGCGTTGATATTCTGGCAACCGAATTTTATAGCCGCCTTTCGAAATCGAGCAGTCTTCCGACCACCAGCCAGATCTCAGCGGGCGAATTTGAAAGAAACATCTCCGAACTTCTAGCGGCAGATTACGATGTGCTGCTGCTGCCCATCTCCAGGGGTATCTCAAGCACTTACCAGACAGCTGCCTGCGTAGTAAAAAGCTTCCCTGCTGAACGTGTGGCTGTGCTGGACACAAAACTGGTTTCGATGGCTTTGAGTTTTCAGGTTCTGGAGGCGGCACGCGCTGCCGCTGCAGGGGCGAACCTGGCAGAATGCCAACAGACTGCGCAGCAGGCTTACGGGCATATTGGCGTATACTTCACTGTTGATACACTCAAGTACCTCTCCGCCGGCGGGCGTATCAACAGTGCAAAAAGGTTGTTAGGTACAGCCTTGAATATAAAACCCATTCTCGAGATCCGCGGCGGCAATATCGAACTGGTCAGCAGTGTCAGGACACGGCGTAAAGCAATCGAGAGTATGCTTCACTTAGTGGAAAAAGGTATTAACGGGCGCTCACCGGTGCGTCTTTCAGTTTTTCATGCCCTGGCGCGAGATACTGCTGAAGATTTGCTCGAAACTGCTCGAGTACGCTTTTCACCAATCGAGTGCATCCTGTCTGAGATCAGCCCAGTGGTTGGTACCCATGTTGGGCCGGGTACAATCGCTGTTGCATACCAGGCGGGAGGGTAAAATATCATTGGATTCTCCATCCCCCTCAGAGTAGGCTGTTTTTGCAATGCTCTGGGCAGATTCAACTCCTGCCGGGAAGACCGCCATCTTCCTTCCCCTGTAAGAAGTGTCCTTTTCGATAAAGGGCACTTCGATTTTAACGGTTTATCTTGACACGATGAAATAGAGTCTTATAATTGTATAACCATATGCTTATATAACGATCGTGAGGAACACATGGTTGCAATTACAGACAAGACCGCTTTATTCACGAAGGCAAAATTAATGCGGGGGTTTAGCGACCCATCTCGGCTTTCAATCCTGGAAACCTTATTAGATGGTCCCAGGAAAGTCAATGAAATCGTCATGGCGACTGGATTAAGCCAACCCAACGTTTCGAGCCACCTGAGTTGTCTGCGCGACTGCGGTTTGGTCAGTACCCAATCGCAGGGTAAGTTTGTGATTTACCAGTTGAGCGACCCGCGCGTCAACGAAATCCTAAACCTGTCCAGCAGCCTGCTGGCGGATGTCGCGCGCGGCGTGTACGAATGCACCCGCTATGAACCAGAAACCAAATTACTGACAGATTTATCCAAGGAGCAAATTAATGGCTAATCTTAGGACGATGGAAGTTCCCGTCAAGGGGATGGATTGCACCGAATGCACCCAGCATGTCCACCACGCCATACAGGATCTGCCCGGCGTCAAGTCGGTCAATGTTCTGCTGGCCGCGGAGAAAGCTACGATCCAGTTTGACCCGACTCTGGTCGATCTCCCGATGATCCGCAAAGCCGTTGCCGGGGCCGGATATAAAGTCCCGGAAAGCGTACCAGATCAAACACCACCGGCCCGCACCCTCCAGGACTTTACCCGACCAGTTCTGACCATATTTGGCATCGTCTTCGGCGTGGTGCTGTTTGTGGTCGTCTTTGGCGAATGGCTGGGTTGGTTTGAACAGATTACCACGTTGGTGCCCTGGCCGATCGGTTTCGCCTTGGTGCTGGTATTTGGTTACCCGGTTTTCAAAAACGTGGTACAGGCCACCCTGCGCCGGCAGATCATCTCGCACACCTTAATGACGGTTGGCGTCATCGCGGCGCTGGCGGTTGGCGAATGGGCCACCGCGGCGGTAGTGGTATTCTTTATGCGGGTGGGGGATTATGCCGAAAAGTTCACCACCGACCGGGCGCGCAAAGCCGTCCGCGACCTGACCGCTATGGCCCCGCAAACGGCCCGGCTGGAACGGGATGGCAGCGAAGTAGACGTGCCGATCAGCGAAGTGCAGCCAGGCGATGTGGTCATCGTTCGGCCTGGAGAGAAGATCCCAGTAGACGGCGTGGTGCTGGATGGGCAGGCGACCATCAACCAGGCTGCCATAACCGGTGAGTCGATGCCTGTCGAAGCCAGCCAGGGCGCGAAAGTTTTTGCCGCGACCATTGCCCAGATGGGCAGCCTGCGGGTCAAAACGACCCTGGTGGGATCCGACACTACCTTTGGACGGGTGGTGCGCATGGTCGAAGAGGCCGAGGCGAACCGGGCCGAGGTGCAGCGCATCGGTGACCGGTTTGCCACGTATTATCTGCCGGTTGTGGCCGGCATTGCCTTGATCACTTACCTGGTCACCCGCAATCCCCTCTCGACAGCCGCGGTGCTGCTGGTGGCCTGTTCCTGCTCATTCGCCCTGGCTACGCCGATTGCCATGCTGGCTTCCATCGGCGCCGCGGCAAAACACGGCCTGCTGATCAAGGGCGGCCGTTACATCGAACTGTTAGCCAAAGCCGATACGGTGTTAATTGACAAGACCGGCACGCTCACCACTGGTAAACCACGCCTGACGGATGTGGTCCGCTTAAATGGGTTGAGCGAGGAACGCCTGCTCACGCTGGCTGCTTCGGCGGAACGCTATTCCGAACATCCTTTGGCGGAGGCGGTGCGCCAGGCGGCGCGCGATCAAGACTTGCGCTTGTTGGAACCACAAGAATTTGTAGCCGAACCGGGACGCGGTGTCCGGGCTCGCGTCGATGAAACGCTGGTTGAAGTGGGCAGCTGGCGCATCCTGGGAGATCAACCCCTCCCTGCTGCAGCAGCCGAGTTGGAAAAGCAAGGCAAAACGCTGCTCTTTGTCCGTGCCAATCAGGAACTGGCTGGCATATTGGCAGCCTCAGATACTCTGCGGCCAGAAACACCGGCAGCGTTAGCGGAACTCAAACGAATGGGGGTGCGGAGAATCGAGCTGCTGACCGGCGACAACGAGCGCACCGCGGCAGCCATTGCGGCACAGTTGGGGATTGACTATCGCGCCAACTTGCTCCCAGAGGATAAAATCCGCATTGTCAAAGAGTACCAGGCGCAAGGTCATACCGTCGTGATGGTCGGCGACGGCGTCAATGATGCGCCGGCCCTGGCACAGGCGAATGTGGGTATTGCGATGGGGGCCGGTGGCACCGATGTAGCCATCGAAGCCGCCCACATTGCTTTGATGCGAGAGGATTGGACTCTGCTACCACGCGCCTTCCAAATTGCGCAGAGGACCATGCGCGTGGTCAAAATGAACCTGGGATTTACGATGATCTACAACATCGTTGGGCTGACATTGGCTGCCATTGGCATTCTGCCGCCCATTCTGGCGGCGGCAGCTCAATCACTCCCCGATCTGGGTATCCTTGGAAACTCTTCCCGGCTTTTACGGCAGAAGTGAGCGGAACAGAACAATGAAAATGTAAAGAGGTATTCGACCGGATGAAAATCAATTTGCTGTACTTTGACGGGTGCCCATCCTGGCAACAGGCGCTGACGAATCTAAAAACGGCGATCACGGAAGAGAAACTGGATGCATCCGTGCAATTAATCAAGGTGACAACTGGCCAGGAAGCGGTGGATCACCGGTTTCTTGGCTCTCCTTCCTTCCAAGTAGAGGGTGTTGATTTCTGGCCCACGCACCAGGATCGCTTTTCAATGAGCTGCCGGGTCTACGCTACCCCAAACGGATTAAAGGGCTGGCCAAGCGTAGAAATGCTGCGTCAGAAGTTAAGGGATAAATACGGTTTGGAAGAGTCAGTCATGCCGCAAGCAGGATGAAGGGTTAGCGAGAATCTGTGTTATTCGTTTCAGGAGTCGCTGCGCCAACAGCTCATCCTCATAACTTCTACACAATGATCGCGTATGCTTAGGGAAACATGCCGGAAAAGATCTTGCTGATCGACGATGAAGCGAAAATAACCCGCACCCTTAAGCTTTATCTGGAGCAGGCCGGGTACAAAACTGTATCCGTCCAAGATGGGGCGCTGGCCATGCCAGCGTTCCATCATGAACGGCCGGATTTGGTCATCCTGGATATTTTGCTGCCGCATCAAGACGGCTGGGAAATCTGCCGGCAGATCCGTAGCACGTCCAGGGTCCCGATCATCATGCTCACCGCACAGGGCGAAGAGACCGATCGCATTGTTGGGTTGGAATTAGGCGCGGATGACTATATCGCCAAACCCTTTAGCCCGCGGGAAGTGGTAGCGCGGGTTCGGGCGGTCTTCCGACGCACCCAGGGGCAGGTGCAGCCGCCCCGAATGCTGGAAGCCGGGCCGGTCACCTTGAGTATCGAGCAGCACGCGGCAGCGATCAATGGAACAACGGTGGAACTGACCCCGATTGAGTTCGACCTTCTGGCCACTCTGCTCCAGCACCCGGGGCAAGTCTTTACCCGCCTGCAGCTTCTAGAAAACACCCAGGATGCAGCCTACGAAGGTTACGAGCGGGCGATAGACCAACATATCAAGAACCTGCGCGCAAAACTGGGCGATGATGCCCGCAGTCCCCGTTATATCCTGACCGTTTATGGCGTTGGGTATAAATTCGTTTCGTGATTGAGGAAGCCATGCGCAGTCTTTGGGTAAAACTGGTCAGTGCATTCGCCGGCGTGATCCTACTGGGGATCGTAGTCAATTCGCTGTTGATCAACCAACTCACACAAAGCCAGTTCAGCCAGTATGTGACGACTACCGGACAGGCCTGGGCAGCACGCCTGGCGCCTTCGCTGGCCAGTTATTATGCGCAAAATGGCACCTGGCAGGGCGTGGATCAGTACCTGGGCAATTCCAGTTCAATGATGATGGGTGGAACCGGGGAAACCACTTCCCCATCGGAACGCATGGGACCAAGCATGATGGGCGATAACGGGATGTGGAACGGGGGAATGCAAGACTGGATGGGGTCAAGCAGCATGATGGGCGACATGTGGGGGATAATGGATGTACGCCTGATCCTGGCAGATAACCAGGGTAAGGTCATCGCTGATACCGCCCAAACTGCGGTGAACCAGCAACTCTCCGCCAATGATCTGCAGGCCGGCATTCCACTGCAAGTCAATTCACAGCCAGTTGGAACCCTGCTAGCCGTCTCCAGCACACCGGCCAGCAATTCGATTAGCGCCAATTTTCTCAATGCGGTCCAGCGAACGACCTGGATCACTGGATTAATGACCGGCATTTTAGGGCTTCTTCTAGGATTTTTCCTGTTCAGGCAAATTGTCTCGCCGATCCGGACGGTAACCGAGGCCGCTTCAAACATTGCGAACGGCAAGCTCCACCAGCGTGTTCCGGTAAAATCCAATGATGAAGTTGGCACCCTGGCGCGCACCTTCAATCAAATGGCCGATTCCTTGGAACGCGACCAGCACCTGCGCCAGAGCATGATCGCGGACATCGCCCACGAATTACGCACGCCAGTCACCATCCTGCAGGCAAATTTGGAAGGAATGCTGGATGGGGTCCTGCCATCCAGCCCGGAAGAAATCGCTTCACTACGCGATGAGGTCGATTTGCTTTCCCGCCTGATCGCCGATCTGCGCTTGCTGTCCCTGGCGGAGGCTGGCCAGTTGAAGCTCGAAAAAACGATGGTCCCTGCCAGACGGATCGTCGAACTAGCTATCGAAGGGTTCCAGATGCAGGCTGCCGAACAGAAGGTTAATCTCGTGACAGACGTGGCGGATGGCTTACCGCCGGTATTCGTAGACGCCGATAGGATGAATATGGTACTTCGAAACCTGATTTCGAACGCGCTGCGATACACGCCGGAAAATGGGGAAATTGTCGTCCACGCATCTCAAAAGGATGGGGAAGCGATCCTGAATGTTACGGACACCGGCCGAGGCATTGCCGTTGAGGACCTCCCCTATGTGTTTGATCGTTTTTACCGGGCAGATAAGTCACGCAGTCGAAGCAGTGGCGGATCGGGGATCGGACTGGCGATTGTCAAGCAGCTAGTGGAAGCGCATGGTGGAAAGGTGTTGGTCAAGTCTCCGGTTTATTCTAATTCAGTGCAAGAAAAAGGCGGGACCTGCTTTACTATACAAATGCCATATAGTGATATTTAAACCAAGCTTTTAATGCGATTGATCGATCGTTTTGCAGATAAGTGGGATCGATATTTTTCCGCCACAGCTAATTACAATTCCATCTATTATAACGACTGGCAATTGACCCTCGTCTGGAAGCGCTGGGCATTCAGGGTCAAACAAATCATGGTACCGAACGGTGACTTCATTCCCATACCTTGCTTTGATCTGCCCAGCTGCCCACTCGGCTACCTCCCGCCAGGTTTCTTGAATGCCTTCTTTGCAGGCCACCGGCGCGCCGATGATAACAACCTGATGCACAGAGCACCTCCTCTCCGATCCGCTTGCTCAGCAACAGCCGCTGGAACGGCGGGCAAGTGAGGCAAAATCCACGCCCAACTGTTGGCTGATCTCCTGATTCACTTCGCGCAAGAAGGCGACAGCTAGTTCCTGCGTCATCAGATGGTCCTGAATGGTTTCATTTGTGCCGACCGCGCTTTGTAGTGCGCGCAGCTGCGTCAGGTCTACTTGAGAAATAGCGCCTGTATTTTGCTGCCTCCGAATTTTCTGCTGCAATGCAGAAAGGTCAGAAAGCAATTGCATCGCCTGAGGATCTGCATGCAACCTTTGTACTGCGGCTATATAGCGCAGAAATGGTTCAGATTGGGTCAAATTTTCCGCCAGACTGGACGTTGCTTCCAGTAAGGTGATGGAAACCCCGGCGATGTTCGATGTCATTTCGATCTCCTTAGCCACAGCAGCCTCCTGTCCGGCAGACACTGGCATAATCCAGCCCGATGGCCTTCGATAACAGATCGCCAAGCTCTTGGGACAAAGCCACCAATGCTCCTTGTGCCTGGTTGTAGGCAATGACGGATGGCTGCTGGTTGACCCGGTCGAGGAGAGTCTGAAGTTCCTGGCGATCCTCAGCGCTCACTGCATTCAACATCAACAGTGCTTTCAAAGAAGCCTGCTTTTTCTGAAATTCCTGAATGGCGCTTTGAGCTTCCGCATCCTGTCGGAAGGTGAAGAGGGCCTGTTCAAACGCCTGAAATTGCGGCGCTTCCGCAAGGACCTCGGCAAACTGCCTGGCAGCTTGCATCACCACTTCTTTGGAAGCAACTTCTAAATCATTCCAGGTTGTTTCGACCATTCCGAGGCTCCTTTTTACTGACCTATTGTATTTTCAACAGCAAAGTCGTTTTGATAAATTTGCTCAGCTAATTCGGCTAGCATTGTCAGCCCCTTGATTTCCTGCGGCAGGAGGGGAATTTGTACCAGCGGCAGTCCAAACCGATCCACGATGTCACTCAGGTACTTCTCCTGCATGGCGCGGCGGGCATGGGTGAAGGGCGTATTGGCTTGCTGCGCTGGAATCACCTGATTGGCGACCACCAGACCTGGCCGGATCCCGACGGTGCTCAGTTCTTTTGCAGCACGCCAGGCTTCAAGAATAGGCGTAGCTTCGGGGTACATCACAAAGGCAAACGTGCTCTGCGCTGGATCGCGCATCATCTCGATCACTTTGCTAAAGCGTTGCTTAGCCACATCGTCAGCAGCAGTGGCATCGACCGATGCAAAGATCTTTACATCCAGCTGCTTCGACCAATCCACGGGTAGTTCCAGCAGGCGCAAGGTATGGCCAGTCGGAGCAGTATCAAAAATCACCGCCTGCCATTCCTCCAAAGAGGCATATTCAATGAACTTATCGAAGGCTGCCATCTCTTCGGTACAGGGTGAGTTAAGCTCCTCTTCCATCACGGCGATGGCGCTTTCCGGCCGTCCGCGCCGGCGGGCATCTTCGAGGATGCGCGTCTTATAGGTTTCCGCCGCGGCTTTTGGGTCAATCTTGACCGCCCACAAATTGGGCTGGCCGGCTACCGGCGCGATTTCGTCACCCACCGGGCTGTCGAGTACATCGCCCAGATGTGCTGCTGGATCAGTGGTTAAGAGGAGCGTTTTGTATCCCTGCCGTGCCAGCCAGACGGCCGTGATGCAGGAAGCTACCGTTTTGCCCACGCCGCCTTTACCGGCAAAAAACACCGTGCGTTGGTGGCCGTTCGGCTGCAGGCGCGACCGCACATCCTCCAGGGGTGTTATCACGGGCATCACCTGGGGCTCAATCGCCTCGGCCTGAAAGGTTTTCTCCGCGGGGTTCCCATCAAAGAAGATTTTCGCAACCTGGCTTAGCCGATGAATGCCTTTAATTTCCCCAGACAACAAGGTCATGAATTGCTTGGAATAGGGCAGATCCTTTTTAATCTGTTCCAGGTAATGGGACTGCATTTCCGCCCGGGCAGCAAAGAGCGCGTTCTGCGTGCCTTCGGGTGGAATAACGCCATTGACGATCAGGCGGTAGTTATGGATGCCTAACTTGCTTAGCTCGCTGATAGCTCGCCGGGTTTCCTTGATTGATATCGCTTCTGGGTGCAGGACAAAGATAAAGCTGGTCTGATCGCTCTCGCGCATGGCCGCCAGTGCACGCTCATATTTGTGCTTGGCATCCTGGATCGCTGCGGCAGGTCCCAGGCAGGTTTGCCCGCTGCCCGCGCTGGCGGCGTCGATCGACTGGCTCCATTCCGCCGGCAGTTCCAGCAGGCGGATCGTGTGGCCGGTTGGGGCTGTGTCAAATATGACCACGTCGAAAACCAAAGCATCCTTTTCAGGAGCCTCGAGAAAGTCGGTGAAGCGGTCGAAAGCGGCAACTTCCGCGGTGCATGGGCCGCTCATCTGTTCTTCCATCACCTGCACAATTTGGGGTGGGAAGGCAGCGCGCAGGGGCGCCATGGCCCGGTCGATGTACTCCTGCGTAGCTTTATCGGGGTCGATCTCCATGGCCCACAGGTTGGCAATGCCCTGGATCGCGGTGATTTGGTGGCCTATCGACTGCTCAAAGACGTCTGCCAGGTTGGAGGCCGGGTCGGTGGTCACAATCAGCGTTTTCTTGCCCTGCTCTGCCAGCCGGACCGCGTGCGTGCATGCCATCGAGGTCTTTCCGACCCCACCTTTGCCCGAAAAAAAGAGATAGGAAGTTGCCATATTACTTCCCACCGTTCCGCTTACCCAAGATCTCAAAGATACCCGGATACTTCCCCTCGGCAACGATTTCACCCCGCACTACCACGATCGGCAGCGCCGCCATTTCTTTCTCGCGTACCAAGCGCATCACTTCCGCATTCCCTAAAAAAGCCTGCGGATTAGAGGCCATCTGGTAACGAGTCACCTGGTAGCCTTCCTGCTGCAGCCGTAAAATGGTTTCATTGAGATCCAATAAGGTCTGGTCCAGGGTCGGCCCGCACAGTCCCGTTGGGCAGCACATGGGCGGATCAAAGATTTCCACATCTGGGCGAGTCCCGGGTTTTGAAAACGTAAAGGTGCGTTTGAAATTCTGACTATTTTCGCTCATATTATTTCTATCTCCATTGAAGTATCAAAGCTAAAAAACGTTCAATCAGTACGTTTTTCGATGCCAAAGCGTAGGTTTTCAAATGCCTGGGGGCCACACATGATGCGGCGGGATTGAATGCGATCTGGGTCAAAGAAGGTGTTAAAAGTTTGCCGGAAATCCTCAAATGCCTTCAAATTGATTGAGTAATATACCCATCGCGCATCCTTTGGATCCCGTTCGACATTGACTAACCCCACTTCACGCAAAACACTCAGGTGGTGAGAAATCAGGTTTGGCGCAAGTTGTAGCGCATTCCCCAACTCGCAGTTACACTGCACCCCCTCAATGATCTGCTCCAGAAGCAGCAGTCGATTGGGTTCGGCGAGCACCTTCAGCCAGCGGGCTAAATCTGTCACCTGCTCTTTTGAGAATTCTGCATTATCCATGCGGTTCCTTTCTGGATATTTCAATCGCTATTGAATTATATCATCAATGACGTAACGAGGCACTTATTTTGGGGATATTTCTGAGTATATCGGTAGACGTAGATGGATATTTACAAAACAAACATGCTGGGATTTATTTCTTCTGCCCAGGCAAGTATGCCGCCATGCAAATTGGAGATGCGCGAATAGCCAGCCTGCAATAATACTTCTACAGCGCGTGCTGAACGCACCCCGTTGCGACAGAACACCACCCATTCAACAGAGGGATCCAACTCGTCCAGGCATGTTTGCAGCCTGGCTAATGGGATTACTTTTGCACCAGTAAGCTGTGAAAACTGTCCCTCCAGCTCCTCGCGGACATCCAGCAGGTGAACCGCCTCACCCCGATCCAGCCGCGCTGCCAGCTCCCGTACGCTAATCTCCGGGATGCCCAACGGTGTGTGTACGCCGCGGGTTGGAACGCCACAAAACTGTTCGTAATCGATCAGGTGAGTCACCTGTGGGTTGGGTCCGCAAATCTTACAGTTCGGGTTCTTGCGCAGCTGAACCGTATGAAAGGTCAAATCCAGTGCATCATAGAGCAGCAGGCGACCGATCAGCGACTCACCGATGCCCAGGATTATTTTGATCACCTCCGTGCCCTGGAGTGTCCCAACCGTGCCTGGGAGTACGCCAAACACACCACCCTCCGCACAAGTAGGAACCGACCCAGGCGGGGGCGGTTCTGGAAACAGGCAACGGTAGCACGGCCCGCTGCGCGCATCAAAAACACTGACCTGGCCCTCAAATCGTAAGATCGAACCGTATATATATGGCCTGCCGGTCAATACACACAAATCGTTGATCAGGTAACGCGTTGGGAAATTATCCGTGCCATCCACAAGGATATCGTAACCGCCAGCGATTTGCTCCGCATTTTCAGCGCTGAAAACCTCATTATAAGCATCGACCTGAATGTGGGGGTTGAGATCAAGCATTCGCTGACGCGCCGACTCCACCTTGAGCTTGCCCACCCGGCTGGTATCGTGAATGACCTGGCGCTGCAAGTTCGAACAATCCACAACGTCATAATCGACAATGCCAATATGCCCAATACCTGCCGCAGCCAGATACAGGCCCAGAGGCGAACCGAGCCCGCCAGAGCCCACCAGCAGTACGGAAGCGTCCTTGAGCTTGCGCTGACCCGTAAGCCCGACTTCCGGGATCAGCAGATGGCGCGAATACCGGATCATTTCCTCTTGGGAGAGTTGTGGCAGCATGAATCACCTCAGCAAGAGATTATCGCACAGCTCATTAAAAAACAGTATGCACCGCTCCGAATTTAGTTTTCGCTTGCCGGCTTCATTGCGGTAACAATCTCGGACGGTGCTTTACCGCCCAGATACGTCCGCCGCACTTGATGAAAGCCCGCTCGCAAGGTCAGATCTTCCATCAATACTGGCCGGCAGCCGCCCATCAGGTACAAAACAAGCTTTGGTGGCAGGAACTGGTACAGCCTCTCTCGAAATAAAACGGTCTCTTGATCTGCCTTGCTCATGTTAAGCAAAATCATCCGTCCCCCTGGCTTGAGCACGCGTTTGAACTCCGCCAGGATACCCGGCATCTCCTCTTCAGGGATGAGATCGAGCATATAGCCATTGTAGAGGATATCGAAGGTGTTGGATGAATACGGTATCTGGGTGGCACTGCCTTCTTTCAATACAAACTGGGAAAACCCACTTGATCGTAGGCGCTGCTCGGTGAGGGCCAGCATACTGGTCGAGATGTCCATACCAGAAAAGACGGCCTCTTTTCCGACCCGCCTGGCGATTTCTACAGCAGTGAGCCCAGGGCCAACGGCCACCTCCAGGACTTTCTCACCTGGCTGGAGGTTAGCCTGTTCCAATGCCTCCAAGTGGTATTCCCATTCCATTGGGGCGACGGTTTTGCTGTAAATCCAGCCCCGTCGGTTGTAGGCCTGTTTGATGGTCTGCGGTTGGTATTCGTGAGCCTTTATCATCGTTGTTTCCTCTCGATTAATTCACTTATTGGTTTGAGATCACGCTTAATCTGCGGCTGCTCGCTGGTAGCAGCCGATCCGAACCGGCCGACCAGAACATACCGCTCCATTTTTCCTGGAGCAGCCGAGTGCAAAGAAGGCTAGCAGGACACCGACCAGGGTAAACCCGGCAGCAACCCGGAAGATATCGAGCGGTGGCATCCACTGGCTCGCGATCACCACCCCTATCGGGCCTAGGATTCCGCCCATCGCCGCGGCCGACTCTTTGAGCCCCATCACGCGGGAACGATTAGTCTCTCTTGTCAGATCCAGGTAGGCAGCGCTGAGCGCCGGGGAAATCAGCGCCCCACCAACGCCACCAAAAACACCCGCCAGAACCAACAGCCAGAACTCATTCGCCAGGGTCAGGCCCAGGTAGAAGATGATTTTGAAGATAAAACCGAGGACAATCAGTGGCCGGCGGCCAAAGCGGTCGCTGAGCCGGCCCAGCCCAAACTGACCTGCCACAAATGACAATCCATACAGGCTGACAATCAGGCCGAACTGGCTGGAGGTGTAGTGCAGCCCCTGGTAGGCATACACGGCCAGCTGCGGCTCGACAAAGGCAAAGATGGACACCTCAAGGAAATCTAACACCAGCAGCGGCAGGATGCGAAAATCAACATTGAACCAGGTCCTTGGGTCAGGAAGCTTCCGGTCTATTGCTGGTGCAGGTTCTTTGTCGGGCGATATCTGCATGCGCGTTTCGGGTACCAATATCAGGGTAGCCAATAAACCAACCGCGGCCAGGATGGCAGAGACGGTAAACGGCGCTGCAAATCCTCCCTGATCGTATAGAAAGCCGCCCAGCGCCGGGCCAAAAATAAATCCCGCGCCATAGCTGCCCATCAATAGACCTACCCACCGCGCCCGCTGGGTATCGGGTACCGCGTCCGCCACAAAGCTGATCGAGGCTGGCAGCAGGCCAGCCGTGACCGCGCCCTGAGCCATGCGGATCAGGACATACCCAGAAGATGAATTGACCAGTAGAAAGCCCAGGTTGGCCAGCGCCACACCTGCCAGCGCAGTTAGGCTGACCGGGCGTCGGCCGACCCGGTCAGCCAGTGAACCCAGAATCGGCGCCATCAGCAGCTGCCCGATAGCAAAGGCGATTGCCATGTAGCCCAGGGTTTCCACCCCGGCCCCCAGCTCGCCTAACCGTTTGGCAAAGATGGGCATCACGATGCCGTAGCCTGTCTCCATCAGCATCACGCTGCCAGCTAAGAGGAGGATGGCCCGGCGAGCCTGGCGATCCATTATGCGTGGTTGAATAGGTTGATCCATTTCCTTTCTTTCGTTTCCTATTAATCCTCAACTGGCTTTGGCCAGAATGACTTCCGAAGGGAAAAAGAACTGCTGCTGGTATTCCCTGACCATCACCCTAAACCCGGCCTGTCCAAGTGGACCAGCTAGTTTTACGCCACGGCAGCCGCCCATCAGCGCCGGTGACTGGCGGTAAATCCACTCATAGAAGTGGCTGCCCCAGCGTTCTCCTTCCGTCATATTGATTAGCACAAGCCGGCCGTCTGGTTTCAGCACGCGTTTGAATTCGGCTAGAAGCTGAGGAACAGCAGTATTGGGCATCAGGTCAAACATATAGCCGTTGATGAGCAGATCAAAAGTTCCCAATGGGTACGAGATCTCGAACGCGCTGCCCTGTTTCAGTTCCACCGGCGCCCGGGTATCCTTCAGCTTGGCCTGCGCTTTTTGCAGCATCCCTTCGGAAATATCAATCGCCGCGGTCATGCCGGTTGGATTTCGGCGGACGATCTCCGTCAGAATCATACCGGTGCCGGCGGCGACATCTAAAATCTGTTCCCCATCCCGAATATCCGCCAATTCAATCCCCCGCTGGCGGGCACGGGTCTCAGTCAGCGTTCCCCACAGGTCATAAACCCGCGCGATCCGGTTGTATACATTCCGCACTTCCTTTTGTGATAAACGAGCATCCACACCGGTTGAAGCATTCATGATCTTGGTCTCCTAATTATTCTTGCTATTAGCAAAATTTGTATATTACAACCATTTCCACAAAAAAAGAGACGAATTTATGGTTCCGTCGATGGAAAGCAGCACTGCAGAGCATTCATAATCGCCCCATTCAACCGTTCCAGGCTTTGAATGACCTGCGCTCGCTCACCCTCTGGAATTCCCTCCATGACACTCGAAAAGAACCACTGCAGCGTCTCATGCAGCTGCCGTTTGGCCTGAATGCCATCGTCCGTCAGGTGTACCCGCACCACCCGCCGGTCTTCCGCATCCGGGTAGCGATCCACCAGACCTTTTTTGACCAGCGGATCGACCGTCCGAGTCATCGTGCTGCCTGCCAGCTTCATCTTCAGGCTCAGATCATTCATGGAAATGCTCTCGCCGTCTGGCATGGCCAGCAATGTGTAGCCTTGCGAACCGGTAATGTTGAGATTTTCGGTACAGACCCGATCCAGCAGCCCGGCATAACGGACCAGATCATTGGTTAACCGTTGAAGCGTTTCAGCGAACAGAAGTTGAAAAGAGTCTTTATCCATAATAGATTACTTGTATATCCTATAATTTGTATTATACAAATAATTTCAAGAATGTCAATAAGGTATACCCACTTCTCCTCAAAAAAATCGATGTATAATAACCCTGAGTTTTCGGGCTATATCCTATCTTTTTTGAGAAACAAAGAGAAGCGTTTATGCAGCAGTACGTTTGAGCCGTTTTAAAACAGGCAGCCAGTTGGTAGCCTACAAACGCCCAGCACAGGCAGAACACTACGTCGAGCCAGACTTGAGATTTAATTTCAAGAATCCTCTTGATCGCTGCTAGCCCATGTGCCGGCAGCGTTTTTGTTATTCACCGGGCGGATGAACCGTCCGGAAACAAATCTATCAGGAGGAAAGGTTATGGATCGAGATGAAGCAATCCAAAAAGCCAGGACAGAAGCCGAGGAAATGTACCGCAATGGCCAGTTTCTCTGCTCGGAAGCCGTATTCCTGGTTGCCAACGAGTATTTGTGCAAACCGGTATCCGATGAAGTAGTCAAGCTGGCCTCCGGCTTTCCCGTCGGCATGGGATTGGCTGGGTGCGCTTGCGGCGCTCTAACCGGGGGTGTTATGTCACTGGGGTTGAAATACGGCCGGACGCAGGCGGCTGCGCCAACACCAGGTATGTTTGAGGCCGCTAAAGAACTGCATGACCGTTTCTTAGCCCGCCGAAAAAGTGTCTGCTGTCGGGTTTTGATCCGCAAATTCCAGATGGGCTCGCCCGAGCACATCCAGCAGTGCATTACAATTACTGGTGAAGTGGCCGCGGATGTTATCGACATTCTCTCCCGCGATGGTCTTCCATCTATTCAATCCAACAGCAATGGTGAAACCAATGGATAGTCAGACTGTCTTGCTTTTTACACGCAATGGCCTGGGTGATGCCCCCGCAGACCTTCAGGGCAAGCTGGCCCAGAAATTCCTGACCTTAATTAATGAACCTGGCATGCTACCAGCAAAAATCCTCTTTTATACCGACGGCGTGAAGCTGGCTTGCAACGGCTCTCCAATTATTGACCTTTTGAAACAGCTAGAATCCAAAGGAGTCGAACTGGTCTTGTGTAAAACCTGTCTTGATTATTTTGGATTAGGTGAGCGTGTCGAAGTGGGCATCGTCGGCGGGATGCCGGATATCATCGAGGCAATGAGCAAAGCGGGGAAGGTGATCTCGTTATAGCTCGGTCTTTCAATGAAGCCTGCAATTGAGTAGGCCAGACGAAGAGTACTTTTCCGAAAACAAGGATTGGCGATTTTCAATGGGCGGGATGGGATTACCTGGGTGAAGCGGGCTCCGCATGTGGGAGTATGGCAAGAAGAAAGGCGCACTCTATAAGGAGTATCCCTGCATCCTGGCAGAACAGGGCCTAATCGATATCACCGGGTATGTCACGGCCCGGGCGTACTACAACAAAGTGGCGTGGGGACTGGAAGAAAAGCCGTATATTTGTGTGCGTCCGGTGAACCATTCCGGCGAGCGACCCTCGAAATCGGTATGGCGCGGTACCGATGCCATCGTGAGCTGGAGTTGGCCGGCTGTGAAGGCAAGAATGCACTCGTTGAAGTGTATTCCAATGCGGACCAGGTGGAATTATGTCTCAACGCAGGTCGCTCGGGAAAAAGAAAGTCCGGAAGATGAATGCGCTGTTCAAGACGAAATATATCCCCGGCATTCTGGAAGCGATTGCGTATGATTCACAGGGTAATGAATGTTCCCGAAGCTATTTGAAGTCTGCCAATGAAACCACCCAGCTCAATGTGAGAGTTGATCGTCCCGTCCTCCAGGCGAATGGCAAAGATCTGGCTTTTCTGACGATTGAAATTACGGATGATCAAGACACTGTGAAAATGCTGGAAGGCCGTTCCATTTCGGTTACAGTGGAAGGTGCTGGAATATTACAGGGCTTTGGCAGCGCAAGGCCATTTACAGAAGAGAGCTTCATAGGTTCTGAACACTCTACCTATTACGGCCGGACATTAGCAGCGATTCGTGCAGGATCGGAGGCAGGAAGCATACAAGTGAATGTGTCCGCAGTAGGCTGTAAAACGCAGGGAATGACCATCCTGGTTGCAACACCAACGGAGATGCAAATGTAAGTCCTTTTGCCTAAAAACCACGCTGGAATTTTGAATAGGGATTCCGATAAACAATAAAGCATTCAAGGCTCGCTTTGAATGCTTTATTGTTTCACGACGATGCCAAGTACTTGAAATATTGTATGACCAGTTTTTAAGAAGATAAATGGCTCAAATAAGCCATTTATGCGACGATTTCTGTAAATACTCATCGCATAATGCCTCTTGGGCGATGTGTATTTGAAAAAGTAATCTAAATCTAATGATATGATTAAGCTTGTGTCTAATACAAGCCAAGAACGATATGCCATTGAGGCTTATAAGCACATTTTCAGGTTTTATCAAGGCTGGCTCTAGTGATTGAAAAAAATAGAATCGAAATATTGAAAATCAATAACAAATAATTGGATTTGATTTTCACACGGTCAAAACTAAGTTTTGTATTTCCGGTTATCCCTATCTTCAACGATTATGATTATAGGGTAAGCTCTTAGTAGAGGCCATTGGAGGAACGGTCCCTTGCCTGAAACGCCATCTACGCTTCCCCAACGAATCCTTGAACCTCTCACTCGAAGAAATTTAAACGGCGATGTTTACAAGCGAGAGAGTGTTGTAGAAAGTCAAATAATCTCTTCAATCGGATTACCCGATGAAGGAGTAATTGCCAGGGCGAAAATATCGGATAAAGAAGCAGTTGGATTTCTACAGGAAGAAACACTGGTCTACTTAATCAGGGAAAGCGCCCAAAATCAAAGGCAATTGGTTGCTGATATCCTTCTAGAGATATTGTTAGTCCGTTGTCAGAGGCAGGTGGATTACCGAATTCGGTCCCTCGATTCCGATTTGGCGAATGAAGCATATGCCGAGATCATGCGAAAACTTTTTGAAAAGATATTCGGCGCAGAAGGACAAAGTGATTACCTGCAAGTTCGTTTTTGGAATGCATTAGATCGGATCGCAATAGATGTATTTCGGCAGTGTAATCACCGGCGAGAACAGGACGAAGCAAATTTGTTATCGAGTCCTTATACAGCTGGCGAAGAAACTGAAGAGGTTAAAGATGAATGGGAACAAATACTAATTGGCTCAGAACACCTAATTCCGGGAGAAAGCCGGTGGTCTTCCGTTGAGCGCAAGGCCTTAATCGAAGATGCACTACAAGTATTGGGAGAACCCACTCGTACAGCTTTTATTCTCCATTACCTTGAAGGTTGGCAAATCGAATCAAAAGACCCTGATGAAATGACTTTGAGTAAATATTATCAGGTCACGCCTAAAACAATCGGCAATTGGCTAAGAAAAGCTAAAAGCGACTTGAAAATTTGGCGAGGAGATCACAATGAATAATCCGATCGAGCCATACACTCTTGAAGAGGTGCTCGACGCATATATTGCGGCTTCGCCGACGCCTAGCCGAGTAGTGTTACAAGAATGGATTAAGCGCTATCCGCAATATGCGCAAGCATTGACAGAGTTTACGATCGCTTGGTCTCAGACAGAGTATTTTCCGGAAAATAAGAACCCGCAGAAGGATCCAAATGCAAGGCTCCAGATTGGAATGAATATCGCACGGCAAGCGTATAAGCAAGCAGTGATCGCAAATCACAGAACCAAGGCTCAAAGTAGAGCGCCGATCGAATCTTTTTTTCGCGAGGGAAAGCAACTAGGATATTCTCCGGAT
This sequence comes from Bellilinea sp., assembly GCA_034411135.1. Classification (GTDB taxonomy): domain Bacteria; phylum Chloroflexota; class Anaerolineae; order Anaerolineales; family Anaerolineaceae; genus Bellilinea. Next base: position 14,292 of record DAOUMN010000031.1, on the reverse strand, counting down.
GAGCTCGCAAGGCAACTCAACATCCCAGTGACTGTGATCAGAAGAATCGAAAGCCACCTCGTATTAATCGATACCATTCCGACCGGGCTGATTGAGTCTTTTGCAACAACACTTCAACGTCCATTCGGCGACATCTCACATTTCCTGAAGAGTCGACCAGATATTCCACAATCCGTTCGTCTCAAGTCACACCAAGCGCCCAAAGTTGCACAGCAGCAGAATTTTTTCGATGTTATTCGCACAGACCCAACAATCAGCGAAGAACAACGAACCTACTGGCTCTCCTTCGAAACAAAAAAAGAATAAGGGAACTAAATATCGATGAATCTGTGGGAATCTATCCGACAGCTCGCTCGAAAAAAGCGTACCGAAATCGATCTGCTTGCTAAAGGTGAAAACGCAGAAGACTTGCTTGCTGCTATAGCAGTGGTGACCAATATTCCTTGTGTGGGACTTCCCGCAGACGATCCACTATTATATGGTGCGGAAGCTGTTCTGGATCCTGAGTCAGAGCGTATTTGGTATAACCGGGAAGTCGACCCTCCCCTGTTGATAGTTTATAAAATTCACGAGTATGCGCATTATTGGATCGAAGGGCAGATCGTTGCCTGCAACCACCCAGATCTGGCTGCACGTCTGTCTGAAGAGAAATCGCCATTGGGTGTTGATCGCGTAGAGAGTTACAGCCCTAAGGAGCGCCGCGAAGCGCAAGCGAACGTTTATGCGCGCGAATTCCTTCTACCGGCAGAACGGCTCCGTAACTGGTTTATTCAAGAACGATGGTCAGCATCAAAGATTGCGCAGTACGTCGGCGTTCCGGAAAGTCTGGTATTTCACCAGCTTACCGACGTTCTACTTTTGCCGACCATTCCAGAAAAACAAAATTCCAAAGAAGATAATACTCAGCCGGCCGGCCGCCAACTTGATCCCAGCCAGGAAAAGGCGGCTTATGTTACCAAAGGTCCCCTCTTGGTGGAAGCCGGGCCAGGTACAGGAAAGACGCGCACGCTGGTTGGACGAGTCCAGTTTTTGATCGCTCAGCAAAAAGTGGATCCGCGCCAGATTCTCGTGCTGACCTTCTCGAATAAAGCAGCTGAGGAGATGCGTACCAGACTGGCCCAGGTATTACCAGTTGAGGCGCCTTCTGTCTGGATGGGCACCTTCCATGCTTTTGGTCTCGAAACGCTCCGGAAATATGGGTATGTGCTTGGGCTTCCCCCATCCCCTAAACTGCTTGATCCGGTGAGCGCACTTCTCTTGATGGAGCAACTGCTGCCAAAACTGGAATTGAGCCACTACCAGAACTTGTATGATCCCACGCTGCCCCTGCGCGATTTTCTGCAAGCCATATCTCGGGCCAAGGATGAACTGGTCGATCCCATCAAATATCAGCAGATGGCCGAGCAGATGGTGCAAACCGCTTCCAACGATGAGGAACGCGAGCGAGCAGAAAAAGTATTGGAGGTAGCAGGCGTTTACCAGGTATATCAGGTCCACCTGGATCAAGAACAACTGATCGATTTTGGTGACCTGATCGCAAAAACGGTTCAGTTGCTCACCGAGCATCCTGATATTCGCCAGGATCTTCGCAATATCTTCAGGCACATCCTCGTCGATGAATATCAAGATGTCAACCGGGCCTGCGCGCTCCTGCTAAAACAGGTCGCCGGCGAGGGGGAAGGCTTGTGGGTGGTAGGCGACGCCCGCCAGTCAATCTACCGGTTCCGAGGTGCTGCGCCGCAGAATATCACCTGGTTCTCAAGCGATTTTCCCGGTGCCAGCACGGTTCCGTTGCGCAGAAATTACCGCACTCAACCACCACTGGTTAAGACCTTCTCCGCCCTTGCGCCACAGATGGGAATTCAAACCACGATTCCTTTCGAAGAATGGGAGACCCACCGGGAAATAGAGGGCGGCGAGGTGATCATGCAAACCGAGGAGGATCTGGACGCGGAAGGGGAAATTATTGCCAGAGAAATCCAACAGCGCTTCAAACAGGGCATCGCATATCGCGATCAGGCCGTTCTCTGTCGCTCTCACACCAACCTGGCGCGGATTGCCGCACTTCTTGAACAACACGATATCCCTATTCTTTATATCGGTGATCTTTTCGAGCGCTCGGAAATCAGCGATCTGCTGTCAATCCTCGAACTCGTGGCCGGCGATGCACGTGGCTTTATCCGGGTCGCGACCTTTCCCGAATACAATATGTCAGCTGACGATGTACAGCTTCTCCTGGCTCTGCCTGAAAAGGAGCACGTTCCGTTTCCTCAGGCAATTACTCGATTCAAAGGCGAGCCAAGCCTCTCCGAGCAGGGCCGGAATGCGCTCGAACAGATCGACCGGCACTTACAGGGTCTTTCTTATGGGCACGGTAACTGGGCGCTGCTCGCCCATTACCTCTTTAACCGCAGTGGGTACCTGGTCTCCCTCCTCGCCAATACCAACCAGGCCGCGATTCAGCAACGCATCGCCATTTACCAGTTCCTGCGCTTTGCATATGAACAGGATCGCACGCTGGCCGGCAGTCAAGATGCAAAGCAGCGGTTTTTGGATTATGTGCGCCGTCTCGAAATCTTTGGCGAGGAAAAGCAGCTCCGCCAGATTCCAGATGCCGGTCAGGCTATGGATGCCGTCCGCATGTTGACAATTCATGCAAGTAAAGGGTTAGAGTTTCGCGCGGTTTACCTGCCTATGTTAGGAAAAGGCATCGTCCCATCGCGGATGCAGCCTCAAACCTGCTTCCCGCCCCAAGGAATGGTGGAGCAGGATCCCAAGGATGCCCATAACGAAGAGGAGCTTTGCCTTTTCTTTGTGGCGCTCTCGCGCGCCAGGGATGTATTGTGCTTATCACGCGCCAGGCGGTACAACAACCGGGGCAGCAACCCTTCGGATTACCTGGAATTAATTGGATCAGCACTACCACATCAATCACCCAGTGCCGCGCCGCGGCAAAAAGGTCGCGTGGAAATTGCTGACCAGAGGGCAGGCGTGGCCGAAATAATGGTTATTAGCTCTCCTGAAGTATTTGAAGTCGAGGCCCTGGATCTTTACCTCCGCTGTCCGCGCAGGTACTACTATGAAATGGTTCTTGGCTTTGGTCGACATAGCGAAGAAACTGCATTTTTACGCTTCCATAGTTATCTTCGAGAGCTTTTAGATTGGGTTCAGGATCAGCACAGTCAAATAGGAGAGGTAGAGTTTCCAGCCGTTTACCATCAACTGGAGAGTACCTGGTCAACAACCGATCTGGTCGATCACCCCTTCGAGCCAATTTACCGCAAAACCGCCGAGAGGATGATTTCCCGAGCGCTACAAGTGTTTTCGAAGGGTCGAAGAATTACCAAAGGGGAGACGGTTCAAATCCATTTACAGAATGGGATTGTGCTTTTCTCGCCCGATCACCTTGAGATCAGTGAGGGAGGCCAGCCGATTCTTCGCCGGATGCGAACCGGGCGGATCAGCTCCACTGAATCGAATCATCGGGTCTACGGGCTGTATCATGCTGCCGCCCAACAGTTGACAAGCGAACCTTATCTGGTGGAAGTATTTTCACTGACCGATGGAAAGACTGAGTCCATCGACCTGCCTGAGAAGAAAATTGCAGCCCATCGCGATGCTTATGATCAAGCTATTTACGACATTCTGACCAACCAGTTTCCACCCGAGCCAGAGGATTTGCGTAATTGTCCGCGCTGCCCCAATTACTTCATCTGTCCAGCCATACCCACAAAGTAACAGCCCTCGATTTCGGGTAATTTTCTAGTCTTTTTCTTTTCCATTTCCGGTTTTTCCATCCTCTACCGATTATGTAGGTAGGACCGCAGGAGATCAAAACGCCGCTCCGAAGATCCTACCAATCTTATTGTTGCCTATATGGCAGAGGAGTAAATCAATGGAAGAGAAGCACGAGATGGAAGTATTCTTGCAAGGACCTGGCATGGCCCGGCTCGCACTTATTAAAGTGCCTGCAGATGGAAAAGTGCAGGATCTCATAGAGATTGCCAAAGAAAAGGGATTGAAGCTGGAAGATGGGCAAACACCCCAGGTGTGGATGGAGGATAAGGATGATCCCCTCACGCCTGATCAGCCTTTAAAAATAGCTGGCATCCAATCCCGCAGCCGTGTCCAGGTTCACACCTGCCCCCGCATCCATGTCACAGTGAATTTTCAAAGTCGCTCAGAAGACCACCCGTTCTCACCGGTGGCGACCATTCGAACCATCAAACAATGGGCGGATAAGAAATATGGCTTGAGCGAGGTGGACGCCAGTGAATATGCGCTACAGGTATGCGGCATGAGTGATCGACCTGCTGACGATATCCAGGTAGGCTCACTGGTTCAGCCTGGCCAATGCCAGGTTTGCTTTGACCTAGTTGCTAAACAGCGGGTTGAGGGGTAAGCATGCCGCTCGATGAGCAGATCCTCCGCGCGCATTTGGCGGATGGGCCATTTCAAAGCGGCGTCGATCTGAAAAAGTGGCAACTCGTCTCAATCGATTGGCCTTATGTTCTGATCAGCGTCAGTGCCGCAGTTCGTGAGGGATGGCCGGTCGCATACGGCTTCCGCTTTGAGTGCTCCAATTATCCAGATACCGCCGTCACTGCGCAACCATGGGATCTGGAACGCAATGCGCCATTAGACCCCGGCAAATGGCCTGGCGGGAAAAACCGGGTTCCAAAAGTATTCCGGCCGGATTGGAAAGCAGGGCAGTGTCTATACCTGCCCTGCGACCGGATATCCATCGATGGCCATACTGACTGGCATCGCCTGCATCCACACCTGATCTGGAAACCGACCAGCGATATAACCCTGTACCTCAATGAAATCTATGATCTTCTCAATTCGAGCGACTATACGGGACCTCGTAGCGCCTGACCACCACATCAGCTGCCCCGCTGCACTTTGGCGAGCAGGATTGTCTGAATTGAAACAGCGTGGGATGGAATGCCGCGAAAGTGGCGCATTCCTGCTCGGCCGGCGCGAGGGTGAGAAACGCAGGATTGCCCAGATAATCTACTACGATGACCTGGACCCGCACTGCCTTGACTCTGGCATTATCGTCTTTAATGGGGCCTACTTTGGAGATCTTTGGAGGATCTGCCGCGAGACCGGGTTGGATGTTCTGGCCGATGTGCATACCCATCCAGGCCGGCCTTATCAAAGCGCTTCAGATCAGGATAACCCGATGGTGGGAACAAAGGGTCATATTGCCATCATCGTTCCACATTTGGCCAGGCAAGAGAGCGCGACAAACCAGCTGGGCGTATACGAATATCAGGGCAATCACAAGTGGCGATCCCATCTGGGTCGAGATGCAGCGACGTTCTTTTATATCGGTAGATGGAGTTAGCATGGCAGAGAACATGATTCAAAGCAATCGTCTGCACCGGTTGGTTAAGTTGATGATGGATTCGGGCGAAGCAAAATCGGTCGAAGAAGCACAACAAATATTGGCGCAATACCGGATGGGAATACAGGTGCGCCGTGGGTCTGCTGCCTCACCCGCATATCAAGCTGCTCTTCTCACCGCAGTCAACACAGGCCGGCGCTGCTTTCTGGGCGGCGTGCAGGTTGCTGGGGATCTGGATATTCCATTATCCATTCCCTGGCGGGGTTGTTCTACGCTGGCCGAGGCTACTCAAGATCTTCAAGGGCAGATTGTCAGTGAGCTACCAGCCGGCTTGCCGTGGATCTATTTCGGTGATGGCATCCCGAAAAACACCTCGACCGGGTTTGCCATCCGGCCGGTAGTTCAGGGTTGGAATGGCGGCGTACTCCCAGCCTGTGATCCAATCTCCTTCTCAATGGAAGAAACCTTCACGCCCGCAGGCGTTCTGGCCGGCGCGATGGCAGTTTCAGAGGCTTTCCAATGGATCCGCGGCGACAGCCCATTGGCGGGGTATCGCTCAGTTGGATTATCTTTATGGCAGCCCAGCGCAACGGCCAACTGGCAAACCGCAGAGCCAGGCCCAAGATTAGAATATCTACCCGCCAAATTATGGCTGATCGGTCTCGGTCATCTTGGGCAGGCGTATTTGTGGACGCTAGGCTTCCTGCCCTATCCAGTGGGGAGTAAAGTAAATCTCGTTTTGCAGGACATTGATTCACTAGAAGATGCAAATGATAGCACCTCCCTTTTAACCAACTCAGCGCTCGTTGGAGTAAAGAAAACGAGGGCAATGGCAGCCTGGTGCGAAGAACGCGGCTTCCAGACGTCGCTCATCGAACGTATATTTGCTGGAGATTTCAACATCAGTGACAGTGAGCCGGCTTTAGTCCTGTGCGGCGTCGACAATATTGAGGCACGCCGGGTGCTGGATAAAGTGGGGTTTAAACGGATCATCGAGGCAGGTCTAGGAAAGGGAACCCAAGAATACTTGGCGTTGAAGATCCATACCTTTCCTGGAAGCCGACCGGCTGATCAATGCTGGAAATCCACAAATGAAGGGAGCTATTCACCCGTCCCCCTCATCACGCAGCCGGCCTACCAGGATCTCCTTGAAAAGGGGGCAGATCGTTGCGGCTTGATAGAACTGGCGGGTCACAGCGTAGGCGCTTCTTTTGTAGGGGCTGTCGCTTCGACGCTCGTGATTGCCCAAGTCCTCCGCCTCATCATCGGCGAGAGCATCGATGAGCTAATCGATGGTGATTTGCGCTCTTCTTCTATATTGAGCTGCGTGGTTCCAAATCGATCCTGTCTGGATTTGTTCAACCCTGGACTGATCCACATATAAGGCCTCGAGAGCTTCTAGTCTGAAGCAGGTCCAACCAAAGGAGAAATGATGAGGATCATAGTAGATAGTAATCTCGAAGGTTCGTTTCATGGTTTCGATGGCGGTCGCGTGTTCAAATTCACCACTGGGCAAATATGGGAACAGGCCGAATACAAATACCATTACCACTATGCCTATCGACCAGCTGCTCAGATCATCGAAGATCAGGGTAGTTTTTACCTTCAGGTGAGTGGTATGAACGATCGGGTAAAAGTGAAGAAGGTTCGCTAATCAATCGATCAGGAGGAAAAATATGTTTGCCCCTAATCAGTACTGGCTGCTACCATTGATCGAATCAGGTTGGGAAATTTCACCTCTATTTGCCATCCTCCTTTTATGGCTCACATTTGCAACGATTATGCGCCTGGCTGCTTACATCGTGGACCGCAGAAAACACTTTTACCCTTTTCTCTCCGCTTCGCTGGTTGCCGCGTTGATTTTCTCTTCTTGGGAAGTTGTCTTATATGCTTTCGGTCGCATGCCAGCCCGCTTACACGTTGGTCTTTCTACCACGCCTGTGAACACATCAATTTTCCTGTCTTTTCTCGTTTTGATTATTGTAACCATCGTACAAAGATCATTGCCTCTCACTAAATCTCAAAAAAGGAAACTTGGGATTTCATCTATGCCTCGTTCAAGCAAGCTCCTAGATAAACGGATTTAAAAAATCTTGGCTATAAAACCTTTTTTTCAGAATACTGGTTAACGCTATGGGAGGATGGGATGTACACCGGTTATTACATTAACAATAATTACATATACGGCTCAAAAATGTCTGGAGAATTCTATATTCAGAACGGATACATTTTTGGCCCGTTAAATAGTGGACGTTACTATATTCAAAATGGATATATTTATGGGCCAAAAGATTCAGGAAAATTTTACATTCACAATAATCACATATATGGTCCAAACTTAAATTTGCCGTGGATGAGCGTATAGTACCAAATTTTTTAAGATCATTTTTGGTTGGGAAAAGAATTGGCCATAAATATTAATATGCTCCTGCTAGGATAAGGCAATTTTGATCTCTATAATATAGACGCATCTACCAAATCGTCGGCCAGACATTTACCACCCAGGTGGTGTCTGGCCTATATTTTTTAAGGCCCATCCTATGCTGATATGCGCTCTCCTTCTTATCGCCACATACTTTGATCTGCGCTTCCGCGAAGTTCCAGCCTGGCTGACGCTAACTACGCTGCTTGGATCGGGAGCATATGCTGTTTTCCGTGGCCTTTGGATGCCGGCACTCCTGACTGTTATTCTCTGCTTGGTTGCAGAAATGACAATCACAACTCAGCGGCGATCCTTTGCGGTCGTTTTGTCAGTCTTCGCGGCGATTTTCGAACCCGCTTCCACGATACTCTGCCTGACGCTCTTATTCATCTGGTTTCTATGGGATTTAGACAAAATGGGTGGCGCGGACATGAAACTAATGGCCGCAGTCATTCTGGCATTTGGCAGCCCGATTGTCCTCCTCCCCATCACTCTAGTTGGCGGGCTTCAAGGCCTGGTAGCCTACTTTCGCAAGCAAACATCCGTCCCCTACGTTTTCTCTATTCTCCTGGGAACCCTGCTTTACACCGTAGTTCCCCTAATTCCAAAATGAAAGGAGGTGATCTTATTTGCGTTTCTTGAAAGACCATCGGGGCATCGAGTCGACCGAAGTTGCCCTGATCATCGCAGTGGTCGTTCTAGTAGCCTATGGCGCGTATCGCCTGCTCGGCGCCAACATCGCCGCAATCGTCACCGATATTGCCGGCAAGATCTAATCCCTACGGTTCTGCCGGTGTTTCTCTTTCACCGGCAGAACCCATACGGAGGTTTATGCGTTTCCTAAAAGATCATCGCGGGATTGAGATGCTGGAGGCGGCCATCACGACCCCGATTGCGATTCTCGTCATGCTGGCGATTGTGAACCTGGGAATGGTGATTTATGCCCAGCAGGCGGTGCAGGCTGCTGCGCGGCATGGCGCACGCATGGGCAGCGTGGCCCAAACCTGTCCGGCCTGTTACGCTACCAGCGCAGCCCGATCATCCATCTCAGCGGCGGGGATCGTCCAGAACCCCTCTGTGTCTGTGCTTGCACCCGGCGGCAGCGCCGGCAGCATTCTTCAGATCCAGGTCAGCGGCTCTGTGACCAACTTCCTCTCTCCCCTGACCAGCCTGTTCCCAGGGCTTCCCGGCCAGACCTTTGTTGTCAGCGCGGATTCCACCTTCCGCCAGGAGGGTTGGTAGTGAACCGGCTGCATCGCGACCGGCGTGGGTACACCATGACCTTCTGGGCGGTATTCATTGGCTTTGTGCTTGTGCCAACCTTTGCGCTTGCTATTGAACTGGGGCGGTATTTCTATGCCATTTCTGAGGTGGCGAAGGCCGCGGATGCGGCTGCCGTGGCGGCATCGGCTGAAATCAATGCGCGCACGTTTCAAGACAGCGGCAGCCTGGTGCCCACCGGTAAGACCTGGTCCAACGCCCAATCTTACGCCTCGCTCAATTCAGCCGGCCTCTCCAACAAGGGCGTCCATGCATATGTCACTGGCATTCAGGTGAGTGGCGGGGAAAACATGGTGCAGGTCACGGTTTCTGCTGACCTTTCCATACTCTTCCCCTCCGTAGTCCCAGATGTGATCGTCTCCCAAACTGGGATCGCCAAACTGAGAGCACTGACACACTGACCTTTTTTCTGGCGCTCTCTAGGATGAGGCCAGTTAGATCGATATAATGATCCTGTAAACTGAATACCCTTTCTATTGCACGCTATTTTCCCCGTTGGCCGGACATTGCTTTTCCCCTGAGCAACCGTCCGGCCAACCTGTTTAACCGATTTTCATGGCCCAATAAGCCGTTAACTGGAGGAGCGATTGATCAACGAAGTCATTTTGGAAGGTATTGTCGTCCGCGAACCGTGGAAGTACACGGATGATCTCTTCTTCCGTCTGGGTGTGTATCGTGATAGCGATATGCCCGCAAAGAAACTGGATGCCGAACGCGACAGCGGCGATTACGTCAACGTACGTGTGAGCGGCGGCGCAAACGGGCTGATCCAGATCCACCGTGGAATGCGCCTGCGGGTGCACGGATTTATCCAATCCCGCGATTTCAAGGAGAGTCTGGAAGAATTTCTCGAAAAGGCTCACAAGCAAAGCAATAACGAGTTTCAGGTGGAAGCCACTGGGCTCAAGCCGAACCAGGTGCAAATTGACCGAAATGCCATCGAAATCGTTGCCCGCCGTTTGATCGTCATGGACAACGGCAATAACACAGAGAAAAAGCCGAAACCATCCCTAACCGCTGAATAATCTCGCCGCCGGCTGCAATCCCTGGGCAACCAGGTCACGGCCGCATATGCGATAAACACCTAAACTCGCGCGGATCCGGTTCGGTTTTTCTACCTGAAGCACCACGCTTCGGGGTCAAAGGAGGAACACAGGCATACCCGTTTATCGGGTGGTTTGTGGTTCCTCCTTTTTTTTATTTAGCACTTTACCAAACAGCCTTGTTCGCCAGAAATGTTCCTGGAAGGCTCATATCACAGATGAAAACAAAGATATGGGTGAGTTGCCCCGTAGATTTGGGGCAACTCACCTCACAACGATTTTCCAGAGCAACAAATGCGAGCTGCTTAGTTTTCTAGCCGGCTGGCGTTTGCTGCTCTGAATTTCCATTTCAGGGTAGTTGAAGTTACCTGGGTTGTTGTTCAAACATCAGTCTTATTCAACGTTGGATTTTACACACCAAAGGAGGAACATGACGGATCAGGATGGCAAGGACACCACGAAACATTTGCAGGAACAGGCTCAAACTGAACGCACTGAACGCGCTTACGCTGCAATACACGCTGGCAGCTTTCAAATTACCCGCACCAGTCCATTCCAATGGACGGTCAGGAACGGAGACAAGCTGCCCTACGTGGTTTCCATGCAGGGTGAGATGTGGAGTTGCACCTGTAAAGATTTCCAGCAGCGCGGGCCGGAGCTGCGCTGCAAACACATCGAGGGTGTGCGCCTGTCAGAGGCGGCACAACAACAAATATCGCAACAGGAGACGCAAATGGACCAGACGAACATAACCACAGAAGAAAGCTTGCAGGACCGCTTGGATCGTGTCTTGTGGGAACTGCGCCAGCCGCTGGATATGACCCGAGTCAAGCGCCGCCAGGCGCCAGGCCAGGGAACAGTTCCATATCTAGAAGGGTATGACGTGATTGATCGCGCCAACGCCATTTTCGACTTCGCCTGGTCGTTCGATCTGCTGGGCGAACCGGTGGTCGTGCGCTGGCAGAAGAAAATCATGGTCTGGAACCAGCAGGAACGGCGCAAGGTTCCGCAACTGGACTCAAACGGTAACTTTCAGGTCGAGGATGTGGGTATTGTGTACGCGACTGGCAAAGTCAGTATTACCTTGAAAGACGCGGTTTATTCCCATGCCGATCTTGGGCGCTGCGTCTTTTCCGGCGATACGCCTGAGGCGCTGGATATGGCTCTGGCCGGATCAGTGACCGACTGCCTGAAGCGTTGTTTCCGCCAATTGGGTGACCAGTTTGGCAATACGCTGTACGACAAGGAAATTGCCCAGATTGCCGGGACGGAACAGAGCCACACAGGCAACAATGGAGCATCCGATCATCGTCCCACAAATGGATCTGCACCGGCTGCGCCTGCGCGCCTGTACATGGATGGCACGAATGTGAACGGCAATGCGCCCGAGCAGGAAGCTTACGACGCTTACATCAAGAAGATGGGCAAACAGCCGGCCTCCAAGGCCGACCTGCGGAACTGGATTTCCGCCAACCGCATCCCAACTGCTGCATAAACTCGAAGTCATGGAAAGGAAAACCAAATGTTTCAAACGCTGATTCTGATCGGAAACCTGGGGAAAGAGCCTGAAATGCGCTTCACCCCCTCTGGGCAGCCCGTGACCACGCTGTCCGTCGCTACCAACCGTCGCTATTCTGGCGCTAACGGCCAGCCGGTGAAGGAAACCGCATGGTTCCGCGTGACCGTCTGGGGGAAGCAAGCGGAAACCTGCAATCAGTTCCTCCACAAGGGGAGCAAGGTGCTGGTCGAAGGCCGGCTGACGCCGGACCCGGAAACGGGCGGGCCGCACGTATGGGAAAACAACGGCAAGCATGGCGCTTCCTATGAGGTGACTGCGTCGACCGTGCGTTTTCTGTCCAGCCGTGAGGACGGAGAGGAAGGTGAAGCCATCGGCGCTGGTCTGGCCGACAGCGACATTCCCTTCTAATCCAACCGACAACCGATAACACCAGAGGATCAAAGGGCATTGCCGAATAGGCGTGCCCTTTGATCATTTCTACACCAAAGGAGGATCACATGGTCACGGGCGAAATAACCGTGAGCACCTGTTATGGGGATGCAAATATCCCAGTCGAGATCTATGCCAAAGGGCCGCGTCCCGGAACGGTCTGGGTGCGGGCCTTGAATAATCTCACCCCCTTTACAAAGATGAGCCACGGCGGGCCTTATCAGGATGACACAGCGGTCTGGTCGATCCCGCACGTACGCAACGTGCAAGTCGTGGCCGAGGAAGAGCAGCCGCTAGCAAGCGATCTTGCGCCGGTTGAGCAAGTTAAGTCTGCGCCCGATCGACACATCCTTGTGGATTGGTTCCTGGAAATGGCCTATGAAGACCGCACCTGCATCGATTGATTCGCGCTCAGAAGAAAGGAGGCAAAACCTGCGCGCTGCATTTCGAAAGGGTCTGTCCACGGCTCCAATCCGCGGTCCAGATCCACCGGATCCCACCGTTTCCATTCAGGGATACCAATACCTGGTGGATTTGGGCCGGCAAGACAATCCCCAATATCACCGGGTAAACAAAGACAAGACCTGCTCTTGCGGTGAACCATACTGCGATGCGATCGACGCGGTCCGGCGGTATTTACAAGCCGGCGGCATGCGCGCGCCAGAACCACTTGACCCTGCTGCCTGTCCAATCTGCGGCGCAAAAACTTTCCGAGATCCGAAGTGGGATGGAAAGTACACCAAGACCCTCGGTTGGCGTTGTCAGACCGGCGGGTTAAGCCACTTTCTGGAAGCCAAAGCGCAGCGCATCCAAAAGAACCTGGCAGAAAACCCCTGGCTCTTCCCGCCCGTGCCCGAATATCCCGGCGTGCGGCGAGATGAAATCATGACCTGGGAAGAGTGCGCGGCGATCAGCCGCCGGGTATTCGAAGAGACCGGCTATGACCCGACTGCCTGACCCTATTACCCGACCCCAGACGTGGGGGACGTTGTCCCCACGCGGGGGCGACTGTCTCCCACGTCTCATTCAGTGGAGACAGACAAATGACCCAAACCCAAATGCCCTTATTGCAAGACCCCAAAGGCCAGGCGTACGCGCTTCCAAAGTTGAAACTTCTGCCGGTGCGCGAGCAGCCGGGCTACCGGGTAGCAAGAGATCCGGATGCCTGCAATCTACCTGAACTGCTGGCAGTGATCATCGGAGGCTCCAACCAGATCGAGCACGCCGAACGCCTGATCAGCCAGTTTGGCACCATGCAGAAGATCGCCCAGGCGCACGTCAGTGAGATCGCCCGGGTAGACGGCATTGGCAACCAGACCGCGCTGCGGATTAAGGCTGCGCTGGCGCTGGGGCGAAAGCTGCTCCAGCCGGAAGATGATCGTCCGGTGATCCACTCCCCCTCCGACGCCGCGCAAATCCTGATGCCGCTCCTGGCCCACCGCGAGCAAGAATACCTGGTGGTGGTCGTGCTTGACACGCGCAACCGGGTGCTGGACGTGGTGGAGGTTTACCACGGCAGCTTGAATTCCTCGATGGTTCGTGTCGGCGAGTTATTCAAGCCGGCCTTGCAGCGCAATGCCGCTGGAGTGGTCATCGCCCATAACCATCCCTCGACTGACCCGACCCCCAGCCCAGAGGACGTCAGCGTGACTCGCGCCATCGTTCAGGCAGGCAAACTGCTCGACATTTCGGTGCTTGATCACCTGGTGATCGGCCTTTCCCGCTGGGTATCGCTAAAAGAAAAAGGGATGGGATTTTCGTAATCATCGCACACCAGAGCGAATAGCTATTGCTCTGGTGTGCACCCAACCAAGCAAAGGAGAAACAGATGCAGCCAATTTTATTCTTCGATATTGAAACGGCCACCAACCCGGATGCAATTGGGTTCCTCCCAGAACCCGCTGCTCCGGCCAACTACAAAGATGCCGACAAAATCGCTCAATATGTCACCGAAAAGAAGACCGAACAGTTCCAGCAGGCGCCCTTGGACGCCGACTTGGGGAAGGTGATCGCCATCGCTATGCAGCGCGGTTTGGAATATTCCGCGGAAGTCTGCCTGGTGGGCGACCCTGAAACACCGGATGAAGCGGCGTTACTGCGCTTCTTCTGGATTAATTTCGTCCAGCTGAATGGGCGCGTGTGCGGTTACAACATCCTGGGCTTTGACCTGCCATACCTGCTGCGTCGTTCGTTTGCCTTGAACATCGAAGTTCCGCTGATGCCACGCCTGGCGAAGTACCAGACT
>DAOUMN010000030.1:0-27228 GCA_034411135.1 Bellilinea sp. | reverse complement strand
CGGTGCCGGTGATCATCACCAAGGAGAACCTGCAGGAAGGGCTGCAGATCTGCGCGGACAAGCCGGATGCCTACCTGCTGGATGGCATCATGAGCGAAGCGGAAGTCCTGAGCGCGTACTTCAAATAAACCACGATGAGCGTGTCGCTTTCTGCCCGCAATATTGTCAAGCGTTATGGGGGTGTTGTCGCGCTCTCGGATGGCAACCTGGATATTCGATCCGGGGAAGTGCTTGCCTTGATTGGGGCGAACGGAAGCGGCAAAAGCACGATGAGTAAAGTGATCAACGGAGTAGTTGTCCTCGATGGAGGGCAACTACTCCTTGATGGTAAACCCGTGCGGTTCTCTTCCCCCCAGGCAGCCAAAAAGATGGGCATTTCAACCGTCTTTCAGGAATTGAGCCTGATTCCTCAGATGACGGTTGCTGACAACATCTGGTTGACGCGTGAGCCGTTAAGCCGTACCGGCGTGGTGGATCGAAAACTCATGTACGCCAAAACAGAGGAACTGCTGGCTTTATTCCGCGGCACTTTCAAGCCGGATTTGCGACCTGAAGCGCCGGTTTCAATTCTGCCCCCGGATGAAAAACAAATCGTTGAGATATTAAAAGCCATCAGTTTCAATCCGCGTATCCTGATTCTGGACGAAGCCACTGCCAGTTTGGACAACCGCCAGGTGGAGCGCCTGTTCGAATTGGTAAGGCTTTGGAAGGAAGAAGGGAAGGCAATTGTGTTCGTTTCCCACCGCATGGAAGAAATCTTCCGCATTGCCGACCGTTTTAGCGTCCTGCGCAACGGCAAAACCGTCGGGGAAGGCAATATAAAGGAAATTACCGAAAAAGACTTGATCCGTTTGATGACGGATAAAGAAAGAGTATTCCAATTTACGAAATCGGGTACCCAAACAGGGCTCACCGAGGAAGATCAGACGCTCTATTTACGTATTCGCGATCTGGTAACCGATACGTTGCGGGGAATCAGTTTTGATGTTCAGCGAGGTGAGTTGGTTGGAATTGGTGGTTTACAAGGGCAAGGTCAGCGAGATTTGCTTTTAGCCATGTTCGGGGATATCCCTTACCGCGGTGAGATCTCGATCAACGGCGAGTTGGTTCGTTTCCGCCACCCGCGCCAGGCAATGAAAAAAGGACTGGCTTTGGTCCCAGGTGACCGGGCAAAGGAAGGTTTATTATACATTCGTTCCATTCTGGAAAATTTCATGCTGCCCTCCTGGTTGAAGTACGGCTTTCCGCTCAAAATGGGACAGGCAAAAAAAGACGCTGCCCAGATGGGTAAACGACTCAACCTGGTTATGGCAAGCCTGATGGAGCCGGTTAGTAGTCTGTCGGGCGGTAATGCCCAAAAAGTGGTGATCGGCAAGTGGTTGATGCGCGAACCCGATTGCTTTTTATTGGACGACCCGACCAAAGGTGTGGACGTGAACACCAAGGCGGAATTTTATACTTTGTTAACAGATCTATCTCGACAAGGAAAATCGATCCTGTTTTACAGCAGCGATGACGATGAACTGGTGGGTCTATGTGACCGGGTTATCGTTTTGCATGACGGAATGATCTGCGCGGAGTTAAAGGGTGACTCCTTGACCAAGGAAAACCTGATTGCAGCCAGTATGGGCGTGGCAAACGGAGGTGAGGCGTGAAGGGACTTTCCTGGGAACGGCTGACCACCCGATACCCGGCATTTTTTGCCATTGTTCTGCTGGTGCTAGCGCTGGTGATCAATTTCATTCTACAGCCGAACATGTTTGCCCGTGAGACACTTAACAGCAATATGCGTGTTTTTTTGCCTATGGTCTTGCTGGCAGCCGGGCAGGCAGTTGTCATTCTGGGCGGGGGCATTGATATCTCAGTGGGTGGAATTGTTTCGATTGTCAATACCATCCTGGCGACCCAGGTGGGGTTAAATGGCTCACCAGAAAAAATGTGGACTTTCGTGTTCATTTCACTTGGTGCAGGTATCCTGGCAGGTGCGATTAACGGCTTTTTCATTGCCTTTTTGCGTTTGCAGCCGATCATTACCACCTACGCAACCAGTTTCCTCTACGCGGGTTTTGCATTGTTCGTTTTGCCCAACCCGGGCGGCGGTATTCCTGCATCGATTGCCAATCTTTACCGCACATCCACTCCGTTGGGAATTCCACTGGCATTCTATGTCATTGCCATTGTTCTGGTTGTCTGGTACTACATTCGTAATACCCGCTACGGTAACTTCCTCTTTGCGGTTGGGGGAAAAGCGGAAGCAGCATATGAAACGGCTGTCCCGGTTACCTGGGTGACATTTAGCACCTATGTTGCTTCCGGTTTCATGGCAGCCCTGTCGGGAATCGCTATTACCATGTTGAGTGGTTCGGGTAATGCGGAAATTGGTGGACCGATGACGCTCAATTCGATTACGGCGGTGGTTATCGGTGGGACGGCAATGAGCGGCGGTGTAGGAGGGCTGGCTGGTCCAGTGGTTGGTGCGATTACGCTCGGCATCATACAAAACATTATTTCTTTTTCTCGAATCGATACCTGGTGGGAGACTTTCGTTAAAGCCTCTATCATTGTTGTGGCGCTGGCGGCGCCGGGTATCATCAACCTGTTCCGCAGGAGGAAGTCATGAAGCGGTTCAGTATCTCTCCACCGGCTGCAGCGCTGATTTTAGCGGTAGTGCTGTTTCTGCTTTCCGGTTTGCTCCCCAACGGCTATGGCAGTGATATTAATGTTGCCATTGCCCAGGCAACCAATATCATCCGCCTGGCGGTTTTCCTGGGGGTAATTGCTGCTGGGCAGACCCTCGTAATCATCAGCGGCTTTGAGGGTATCGACCTTTCTGCCGGTTCAGTGGTGACTCTGACGGCGATCCTGACTTATGTCACGGTCAAAGGGGAGGACGACAAGGTGCTGCTGGCGCTGTTGATTTCGCTGGTAGTTGGGGCGGTAATAGGATTTCTTAACGGAGTGGGAATTACCTTTCTTAAAATCTCCCCTTTTGTAATGACACTGGGTATGTCTGGGGTGGTCACCGGGTTGATTATTATCATCAATCACGGCAATGTAAGCGGCAAGGTCGCGCCAATCATGACCCGGCTGATTGCCCGTCCGCTCTCCCCGGAGATACCCATTCCCAATGCCATCATCATTTGGATCATCTTTGGCATTCTGATGTGGTTGCTGCTAGAGCGCACAACGTTTGGAAAAAATTTGTTTGCCATTGGTGTAAATCGGGTGACTGCCAAACTATCCGGCGTGAATGTAACCGCGACCAACCTGGCGGTCTATTCGCTGGCGGGAGCGCTGGCAGGGTTTGGCGGGTTTCTTGTGGTAGGGAATACCGGCGTAGTGTTCATTGCGCTGGGGCAGCCATTTCTCTTTCCGTCTATTGCGGCAGTAGCGGTAGGCGGCACGCTCCTTTCGGGCGGTAAGGGCAGTTACTGGGGCACCATGGCTGGCGCAATTGTGCTCACCTTGATTACCAGCCTGTTGACCACTATGCAAATGCCCGATTCGGTGCGCCGCATGGTATTGGGCGCAACCCTTTTGGTAATGATCTCGATCTACGGCAGGCAACGCAGTTTCCGCCAATAAAAAATTCACACTTTTCGAAAAATGGAGGATTGTCATGACAAAAACTGTAAAAGTTGGCATGATCGGCGCTGGATTTGTCAGTGATATTCATGCCCATGCCTTCAAACAATTTGTGCCCAATGCCGAGGTTGTAGCGGTTGCATCGCCCAACCGGGCTGGTGAATTTGCCAAAACGCACGGCATCCCGCACGCCTTCCAGGATTACCGCGAAATGCTTACGTTGAAAGACCTGGATGTTGTAACCATTGCTATTCCCAATTATCTGCACTGTCAGGCTGCGCTGGATATCGCAGCGGCGGGCAAGCACATCATTTGCGAAAAACCACTTTGCAAGACCCTGGAAGAAGCTGACCAGATGATCGAGGCTGCCCAAAAAGCGGGTGTTTTGTTGATGTACGCCGAGGAATTATGCTTTGCGCCAAAGTATGTGCGTGCTAAACAATTGATTCAGGAAGGCGCGTTGGGTGAACCCTTCCTGGTCAAACAGGCAGAAGAACATGACGGTCCGCACATGCCCTGGTTTTGGAATGTTGACCTATCCGGCGGTGGGGTGCTGCTGGATATGGGATGCCATTCGGTTGAATACGGGCGTTGGGTCTTTGGCAAACCACAGGTTAAGAGTGTGACGGCTTACTGCAATACCTTTGTGCACAAAGAGCGCACCAAAGGCGAAGATCATTCGATCATGATCATCGAATACGAAGGTGATAAGATCAATATCGCTGAGAACTCGTGGGCAAAAGGCGGTGGTGTGGACGACCGCTGTGAAATCTACGGGACCAAAGGCAATACCCGTGCAGACCTGCTCAAAGGCAGTTCCTTGTGGACGTACAGCCAGGAAGGATACGGTTACGCGGTCGAGAAAGCCGGAACCACCCGAGGCTGGACCTTCACGATGTTCGAGGAAGTGTGGAATTATGGTTTCCCCCAGGAAATGCAACATTTTGTCAACTGTGTGCTGGGGAAGGAAGAACCCATCGAGACTGGTGAGGATGGGCGCGAAGTGTTGAAAATTTTATATGCTGCTTACCAGTCAGCCGGTGAAGGGCGGCGGATCGAATTTCCGTATAATCCGCCACAGGTCGAAAAACCGATCGATTTGTGGCGAAAATCCTAGGTTATTTCAGGAGGTTTCATGACAGTCATAGACGTAAACACAATCACTTACCAGCAACTGGCAAAAGTGATCGATCATTCACTGCTGCGTCCGGAATTAACCGCCGAGGAAGTTGTGGCAGGTTGCCAGTTGGCGGCACGTTATCATGTTGCCACCGTGTGCGTTAAGCCGTGCCATGTCCGCCTGGCGGTGGAGCAATTGAGGGACTCGGACGTGCTGGTCAGCACGGTAGTGGGTTTTCCGCATGGCGGCAGTGTCACGGCAATCAAGGTTGCCGAAGCAAACCAGGCGATGGATGACGGCGCCGTGGAACTGGACATGGTGTTGAATATTGGCGAATTGCGTTCGGGCAATGAGGATTTCGTATTCGAAGATATCCGGGCGGTTTGCGAGGTTGCCCATGCGCGCGGGGTCAAGGTCAAAGTGATTCTCGAAAATGCCTACCTGACCGATGAGCAAAAAGTTCGCGGCTGTCAGCTGGCAGAGAAAGCTGGTGCGGATTGGGTAAAAACCTCGACAGGATTCGCCCCGGGCGGAGCGACCCTGGAAGACCTGCGCTTGATGCGCCGTACAGTTAGCGATCATGTGCAGGTGAAAGCTGCCGGTGGGGTGCGCACCCTGGATGCGCTACTGGCAGTGATCGAAGCGGGGGTCACCCGCTGTGGCGCAACAGCGACTGCGACCATTTTGGATGACTTTGCCACTCGTCTGGCAGGCAGTGTTGCCCAACCTGGGGATGCCCGGCTTGGCGGCGGATATTAAGCGCACGAAGAGGATGCCATGACAAATCCACAATCCAAATCAACTCTGGGTGTCGGAGTGGCAGGCACTGGTTTCATCGGTCCGGCGCACGTCGAAGCTTTGCGGCGCAATGGGATCAACGTGCTGGGACTGGCTGAGAACACGCCAGAAAAAGCTGCCCAAAAAGCTGACGAAATGGGCATTCCGCGCCGGTATGGTTCGCTCGAAGAAATGCTGGCGGATGCTGATATTCAGGTGGTTCACCTAGCAACCCCAAATTACTTGCACTTTCCGCATGCCAAAGCCGCGTTGCTGGCGGGCAAGCATGTAATCTGTGAAAAGCCGCTGGCGATGAACACCCACGAGTCGGCGGAACTGGTCAGGTTAGCGGCAGAAACCGGCAGAGTGAACGCGGTCAACTTCAATATCCGCATGTATCCGCTGGTGCAGCAGGCGCGCAGTATGGTGCAAAGAGGGGCATTGGGTGATGTGTTCATCTTGCAGGGGTCGTATTTACAGGACTGGCTGTTGCTGCCAACCGACTGGAACTGGCGATTGGAACCTGCGCTGGGTGGTACACTACGGGCAGTCGGGGATATTGGCTCCCACTGGCTGGATCTGATCACCTTTGTCACCGGTTTGCGTGTAGTCGAAGTTTTTGCCGATTTCAAGACCTTTCACCCGGTGCGCAAAAAACCAGCCAAACCAGTTGAGACATACACCGGCAAGATGCTGCAACCCTCGGATTACGTTGATCAGCCGATCTTCACCGAGGATTATGCCACAATCGTGTTGCATTTTGAAAACGATGTGCGTGGGGTGCTGACGGTTGGACAGGTGTGTTCTGGGCGCAAGAACCGGCTGTTTTTCGAAATCAATGCCTCGCAATCGTCCCTGGCGTGGGATTCGGAGCGCCCCAATGAAATGTGGGTTGGGCACCGCTCGCAGCCCAATCAGATCCTTATGAAAGATCCCTCGCTATTATCGGAAGAAGCCCGCGCAGTAACGTCTTACCCTGGCGGGCATAATGAAGGCTTCCCAGATACATTCAAACAATTGTACAACAAGGTGTACCGCTACATTCTGGCAGGTGACTTTACCCAACCACCCGATTTTCCGACTTTTGCCGATGGACATTATGAGATGCAGTTATGCGAAGCTATCGAGCGCAGTGCCAGGGAAAACCGGTGGGTTCAACTTTAAGCAGGAACGGAGGGAACTATGAAACTGGGATTCTTTACCGCCGCATTGCCATCCAATACGCTGGAAGAAGCTGCCCGGTGGGGGGCGGAGAGTGGTTTTCAGGCGATTGAGATTGCCTGTTGGCCAGTAGAAAAAGCCACTCGCCGCTATGCCGGGGTGACGCATATCGATGTTGCCACGCTGGACGCTGCCCAAGCGCGTGAAATTCGCAAGATGCTGGATGGGTACGGTTTGGTGGTTTCTTCGCTGGGTTATTACCCCAATCCCCTGCACCCGGACGCCGAGCATCGTGAAACGGTCATTGCCCACCTCAAGAAGGTCATTGCCGCCGCGGCACTTCTTGAAGTTGAAGTGGTCGGAACCTTCATTGGTAAGGACAAGAACAAGACAGTTCCGCAAAACCTGGAAGATTACGCCCGAATCTGGCCCTCGATTGTCAAGTATGCCGGGGAACGCGGGGTCAAGATCGCCATTGAAAACTGCCCGATGATCTTCTCCTATGACGAATGGCCCGGCGGGAACAACCTGGCGAGCACGCCTGCCATCTGGCGCAAGATGTGGGAAATTATTCCCGATGACAACTTTGGGCTCAACCTTGACCCGTCTCATCTTGTATTGCAAATGATCGATTACGAACGGGTGGTACGCGAATTTGCTAGCAAAATTTTCCACGTCCATGCCAAAGACCTGCACATTGACCGTGAGGGTTTGTACAACCATGGGGTGCTATCGCAAGGCATGGGTTGGCAGGTTCCACGCCTGCCCGGATTGGGCGACATGGATTGGGCAAAATTCTTTGCTGCTTTGACTGCTGCTCGATACGATTTCGTGGTTAGCATTGAGCATGAGGACCGGGTATTTGAAGGCTCGGAAGAGCTGGTCAAACGCGGCTTCTACCTTGCGCGGGACGTGCTTAAACCCTATATTCATTAACCCATCACCAAATTCCTATCCGTGACCGGTGGATTATCCATCGGTCACGGAAAATCCTAGACAGGCAGGCTATGAATCGGTTTATTGGATGTGACTTGGGCGGCACTAATTTACGCGCCGCTATGGTGGATGTAGACACCGGTCGTGTGTTGTGTCAGAACAGTGTGCCAACTCTGGCTCGCGAGGGTCATGATGCGGTCATGGCACGCATGGCAGAGCTGTTTACTGCCTTGATTGCGGACGCCGGGTTGACTCGCGCCGAGATCGGCGGAATTGGAATTGGCGTGCCGGGTGTTCTCGACCTCGATAAGGGCGAGACCTTGTTCCTGCCCAATCTGGCTGGTACCTGGCCGCATGTTCCGCTGCGCGAAACCCTGCAGAAAAAAATGGAGCTGCCCGTAGCACTGTTGAACGATGTGCGCTCAATCACCTTTGGCGAGTGGTGCTTTGGCGCAGGTCAGGGTGTGGACAGTGTGGCGGTACTGGCAATTGGGACGGGCGTGGGCGGCGGGCTGGTGATTAACGGTAAACTTCACCTGGGTATTGGGGGAACAGCCGGTGAACTGGGGCACATGGTGATCGATTACAATGGTCCTCGCTGCGGTTGCGGTAATTATGGTTGTTTAGAAGCTTATGCGTCCGGTCCAGCGATTGCAGCAATGGGCATGAAGGCGGTCGCGCAGGGCTTGACCACGCAAATTGCTGAGTTGTGTGAATATGACCTGAATCGCATCACCCCGGCGCTGATCGCTACAGCAGCCGCACGGGGCGATGAAATCGCAACCGAGATTTACCGCCAGGCGGGATTCTTTTTAGGTGTTGCGGCAACATCCCTGTGTGCTTCGGTCAGTCCGCGGCGTATCATCGTTACTGGCGGTGTGGCAAATGCTGGCCGCCTGCTGCTGGAGCCGATGGAAAAAACGATGCGCGAGCGGGTGCGCATTATGCCGGTCGAGCTGGTGCAGATTGTCACCGGCACGTTGGGTGATCAGGCAGGGGTGGTAGGGGCGGCGTGTTGGGCGGCGCACCGGCTTGCACAGTCGGTTGGCTGAACCCCATCATTTCGCTGACAGGCTGTGATATAATTTCACTCGCCGGACTGGCTGGTTTTTACCAGCCGGACGAAAGGGCTCGTAGCTCAGCGGCAGAGCGCGCGGCTCATAACCGCTTGGTCGAAGGTTCGAATCCTTCCGGGCCCACAAGAACAGAGTTGGTCTCAGGTCCCATCGAGGGATGGTATTCGAATCCTTCCCAATCCACATAGAGGTTTGAACGAAGATAAGACTATAATGCGTAAACATCAATGGTGGGGTTCAAATAGCGAATGATTGTTGAGAAGAGACGGATGCTGATTGATTTGCTGCGCATCAACCGGAGTTACCGGCGTTACCGGACAGAGATTCGTTTGTCTCAACAGACGCTCATGTCCTTGATTGAACTGGTGCGTCTGATCCCTTCGGCCTATAACCGCCAGCCGCTGCGTTACTGGCTGGCGTATCAACCGGCAGATTGCGCCCAGATTTTCCCACACCTGACCTGGCCGCGACTGGGCAAGTGGACTGCGCCAGCAGTGAGTGAACAGCCATCGGCATATATCGTCATTTTTGGCGACACGCGTATCGGGCAACACTTCGGTGTGGAGGCGGGCATCGCCGCCCAAACCTTGCTGCTAGGTGCAGTCGAACAGGGTCTGGGCGGCTGTGTGATGAGCGGCTTTAACCGGGTAGCGTTGCAACAAGAGCTAGGTGTTGCGGTGGAGTTTCGATTATTGCTGGTGATCGCTCTGGGCGTTCCGGCGGAAACAGTGGTACTCGAACCCTGCGCGCCTGGTATCTCGCCTGGTTTCTGGCGGGATGAAACCGGATTGCACCATGTACAGAAGCGCTCTGCCGAGGAATTGGTGCTTAATCTTTGAGGATAATACGCGCGTCCACGATCTGAACGCCATTTTCGAAAGCC
Source organism: Bellilinea sp. (assembly GCA_034411135.1). GTDB lineage: Bacteria > Chloroflexota > Anaerolineae > Anaerolineales > Anaerolineaceae > Bellilinea. The sequence goes on along the minus strand of DAOUMN010000030.1, from coordinate 17,690 downwards.
AGTACGGGATTTAGGTCAATTTCAAGGATTTCATCCATTTCCACTAGCAGGCGAGATAATCCAAGCATGGTTTCGACCAGCATCGGGCGGTCTATCGAAGGTTGACCGCGCACGCCGGTCAGTAATCGCCCACCGCGCAGTTCGTTCAGCATTTCCTCAACGTCGAATGCCTGGATCGGCGCAAGGCGTAGCGCAACATCGCCGAAAACCTCGGCGTAAATACCACCCAAACCAAGCAAGACCAGCGGTCCGAAGGAGGGATCGCGCTTTCCGCCAAGGATGATTTCGCGACCACCGGTAAGCATTTTTTGCAAGATAAAACCTTCTGGTGGAAGTAAGCCCTGTTGTGAGAAGCGTAATTGCATGGTTTTGATGGTATCCAACAAGGCATGATCACTCTCAATATTTAGTGTCACACCGCCAACCTCGGTTTTATGCAGTGCCTGCCGGGAGATTGCCTTAACTGCTAGTGGATAGCCCAGGCGGGCAGCTGTCTGGGCTGCCTGTTCAGGAGAGGTTATCTTCTCCCAGGGTGTAATTGGTAGCCCGAAGGCATCGCACACCTGCAAAGCTTGATCTATTGACACATTTCCACCTGAACTGTGTGTCAAAATACTACGTGCGGCTGCAATGCTCTCCGTGGTTTGCCCGGTTACATCTCTTGCTGCTGGTTGCTGACTACGACGATTGACCCGTGAGCAGCGATCGCGTGATGCAGCCAAGGCTTCCACCGCCTCGTATACCTCAGTGAAGACTGGATAACCGAGATTTTTTTCGAGATATTCGATCTCCTCCATCTCGCTAAAATAACACAGGGCGATTGGCAGCTGGTATTGCTGGCTGAGGGTTTTGATCTTCTCTGCAACAACTCGAGCGGTGGGAATTGTTTCTCGGCGGTAGTTGAAAATCAAGATCACTGCATCCGGTTGCATGATTTTGATCGATTCCTCGATCAACAAAGGGTAAGCGTCAAAGTTGAACACTGTCCCCAAATCGAGCGGGTTCATCCGGTCGATCACATCCACGCGGAAGTACGGTTTGGCTTTATCGATCAGTTCGTCACAAAAAGATGGCAGTTCGAATTGGAAATGGCTGGCGCAATCCACAGCGATAATGGCATGACCGCCAGAACGCGAAAACACCGCCAGCCGGTTACCGCGCACTGGCGGGAGGGAGAATCCTTTGGAAAAAGTCATCAACTGGCGGAAAGTGCGCGCGCGGGCAATACCAAACTGGCGCAGGGCGGCATCCACGACCCGCTCGTCGTTTGCCAATGCTGCAGTGTGGGATTGGGCGATTTGCGAGCTTGCCAGGCTGGTGTTAGCTTTGTAGACAATAATTGGCTTGGGGGAACAAGATGCCAGATCCACCAGTTCCCGCCCAGCGTTGATGCTTTCCAGGTAGAGTGTGATGATGTCGGTCGCGGTATCCTGGATGAAGTATCGAAGGTAATCGCCCTCTTTGAGATCGAGTTTATTACCTGCGCTTACCGTCTTTGCCACCCCCAGCCCGCAGGCTGACCACATGTCCACGCAAGTCAGCACTACACCGCCACTTTGTGACATGAGCGAGCAGCGTCCTGGACGAACCTCCCCGGGTTCGGTGGGCACGAAAATTGTGCATATCCCGCTATCGGTGCTAAGGATGCCAATGCAGTTCGGACCGACAACCCGGATACCCCATTTAGTTGCTACCAGGCGGATTTTCTCTTCCAGATGCGCTCCTTCCGATGAAAATTCGCTGAAACCGGCGGATTCGATCACAGCATGTCGAATTCCGCGCTCACCCAATTCATCCAGCAAATCAGGCACGGTACAGGCGGGGGTCAGAATCACTGCCAGGTCGAGATCGGTAGGTAGTTCCTTGGCGCTGGTGAGGATCGGTCTTTCAAGGGTAAAACCTGGGTCGCGTCCTAAGAGATACAATTCGCCGCGATAACCGAATTGAAGCAAATTCCGGGCTATATGCCGGGCTAAATTATCCGCTTTTTCAGAAACCCCTACCACAACCAGACTTTTGGGATAAAAAATCTTATCCATTTTTCCTCCCCAAAATATTCAATAAATCCATTTTATAAAGCAACCAGCCCGCTAATGCGGGCATTTAAACACATTGGTCAGGCAGAAAAATGCTGTATGCCTGAGTATTCTTCTGAAAGATTTATTCGCTTTCTTCCCGAATTCGGTATACGTTGAAAATGACCCGATTTTGCGCATCGGGACAGGCGATGTCGGTGCAATCGCCGTCCCCCCAGGTGAACTTCCCACCCATTTGCAGGGTGATCACGTATGGCCAAAGGGAGTGCAGGGCATGCGGGCAGAGATAGCCGGATAATGTGACATTATCGATGAGTATCTCCTCCCCAACATAATGCCCTGCCTGGCATTCCCCTGCTATGCTGCTGATCCTGATTCCGACTTGATCCATTCCTGAAGTAGTCATGTTCAAGCCCTCCCAAATGCATTATACCGAATCTTGCAGCTCAAGGGTTAAGCCCAACCTTTTCAACCGTCGGTCAAGCAATTGCCATTGAAATGGGTTTTTACACTAATCGGGGTTGGGAAGAGCAACGCCTTTTCGGTGAAGCACATCTGGCGTGCCATGCGAACCAATTCGCGAATTTCTGTCTCGGATTCATTGGATTCGATCTGGATTTCGATTTCGAAGCCATCACAGAATCCTTCCGCATCGCCGCGCAATACAGATCCCTGTTCGTGAAAACTGGCAACCACTTTGACCATTTCATCTTTGATGTTCAATTTCTTTTTTGTCGCGACCTGCGACAGATGGGAAATCAGTCAAAGAGCCATTCCAGATACAAAATATGTCAGTGGGGTGGGGGCGGTACCTTCACCGCCGGGTATGTAATTGCCCTCATCGGCAATAAAAGCAAACATTCGTCCGGTTTCCGGTTGTCCGGCAATAACCTGTTTTCGCCATTTCTCGATCGAGCGTACCTGGGCTTCGACTTTGATGTTGCGGTAGGAATCCTTACTCGTGTTCATCTATTCGTTCCTCCAATCATCTACAATTGGCAATCAACAAATTGTACGTGGTTTATCAAGAATCTGTGGTTTGTTAATGAACTTACTGGTCGCGTACCATATCTGCCAGTTGCTCAATGGCGCGTTCACCGCGAAAATCCATGTAAGCCGCGTTAAGGCGAATAAAGTTACTGTATCGCGCCGTTGTTGAAAAAATATGGCCGGGCGCGATGGTAATACCGATGCTTAACGCTTTTTGGTACAGGTCAAGTGCATCAATACTGCCTGGCAGCTGTACCCATAATACATAGCCGCCTTGCGGCGTGGATACACGCGTACCCTCCGGAAAATATCTTAATATTGCGCGTGACATATAGTCCACCTTTTGGGCATAGGCGCGCCGGATTTTTCGCAGATGATGATCGTAGCCGCCGCTTTCCAGGTATTCGGCAATGGCAACCTGGGGCAGCAAGGCAGTGGAAATGCTGGTCGAAAGCTTCAACTTAACCAGCCGGTCACGGTAACGTCCGGGGATGATCCAGCCGACCCGCAGCGATGCAGAGATGTCTTTCGAGAAGGAGGAACACAGCATGACCAAGTCCTGGCGATCGAATGCTTTGGCGACACCGGGTCGGTGTCCAGTAAAAGCCAGCTCGCCATAAATATCATCCTCGATGAGTGGAATTTCAAAGCGTGCCAATAAGTCCACCAGTGCGCGTTTGCGATTATCGGGGATCAGGCTTCCGAGCGGGTTGGAAAAATTCGAAACCAGGATGACCGCGCGAATTGGGTGGGTTTCGATGGCGAATTCGAGCGCTTCCAGGCTGATCCCGTCACGTGGGTGGGTCGGGATTTCCAATGCACGCAGACCGAGCGATTCCAGTTGAAGCAGAATACCGAAGTAACATGGCGTTTCGACAGCCACCAGATCACCGGGCTGGGTGACAGCTAGCAATGCAAGGTGAATGGCTTCCATGCAGCCGGAGGTGATCACCACTTCTTCTGCCGAAACCGAAACGCCGGTCAGGTACGCCCGCCGGGCTATCTGGGCACGTAATTCGTGCAATCCTTGCGGCGGGCCGTACGTCTCACTGGAAATTTTTCCCGATCGAGATAGCCGGGCAATGACCCGGTTCAACCGGTCGGTGGGCATCATATCCGGTGCGGGTAAGGCAGCTCCAAATTGAAGCAGGTTGGCTTTACTTGCCTCTTGCATCATTTGCCAGACGATGTCGTCGCTGCGCACGGTTTCCGGATCAAGCAACTGTGCGGAAGCATGCGGTTCGACACATGCCGATTCGGGCAAATCCTGTTTGCGGACGTAATACCCTGACTGTGGTCGGGCTTCAATTTTTCCCTGGTCTTCGAGCAGAGCATAGGCTTGTAGTACTGTGGAAATGCTCAGCTTCTTTTGGTCGCTTATCCGCCGTACCGAGGGCAGACGGTCACCTGGATTGAATATGCCATCTTCGATCTGCTGCGCAATTTCTTTGGCGAGCTGTTCGTATCGGGTAAATGGCTTGATTGATTGAATTTCCGCCAAGGATCGGTCCTCCAAGTTGATCTTATCACCTGATCAGGATGAATACAGATACAGTTTATCCAATTAATCGACCGGTACAGTTGTGTTAATTGTAATCTGTATTGGATATAGTTTCAATATCGTGTAACTGTACTTGCCAGAAGTTCCTTTCTATAATGGGCTCAGATAGTTCTACTGGTTAATGGATTGTGACGGAGGTTTCCAATGGATTATGCAATTCAAAATCCGCGTGGTAAACTTGTTGGCAGAAAAGTCAATACGCCAATGTCTAGCGCTCTGGTTTGCCTGGACAAGGGAGCATTATTACGTCTGGAAGGCGACCCACGAGGAAAGACAGTGCAGGTGCTGGAGGGCACTGCTTGGTTGACCCAGGCAGGTGAGTACGCTGAGGACGTTCTGCTCGACAAAGGGCAGGCATATCGGATCCTACGGCGTGGGTTAGTGTTAATTCAGGGATTACCAGCAGTCCAAATCTACCTGAATGAGTCATAAAATTTGATCTGAATGCGAAACGAGGTCATTGCGAAGATGTCTTTACCTTTGTTCCAGGTGGATGCCTTCACTAACCGCCCATTTCTTGGCAACCCGGCAGGTGTGGTATTGCTCGATGCACCGCGTCCCGACTCGTGGATGCTTAATGTCGCCCGCGAGATGAACCTGTCCGAGACCGCGTTCTTGCTGTCTGAAGGCGAGATGTACCGGCTGCGCTGGTTCACCCCCGCAGTGGAAGTAACCTTGTGCGGGCATGCCACACTCGCCAGTGCACATATTCTTTGGGAGCAAGGACGGCTTTCAGCGGAGGAAACTGCTGTGTTTGAAACCCTTTCCGGGCGGCTGACAGCGAAACGTACCCCGGACGGCTGGATTGCGCTCGATTTTCCTGCCCGCCTGTGCGAGCCGGTCATCCCCCCGCAGGGATTGCTCGAAGCACTGGGAATCGAGCGTGCCGTATACACGGGAAAATACAAGGAGGATTACCTCATCGAATTGGAAAATGAAGACGCACTGCGGGCGTTGAGACCGGATTTTATTCGCTTGCAGCAGGTAGAAACGCGCGGAGTGGTGGTCACTGCCAGAGCCAGCTGCGGAGAGTACGAAGTGGTCTCGCGCTTTTTTGCACCTGCGGTTGGGGTGAACGAGGATCCGGTGACCGGTTCAGCCCATTGTGCGGTTGCGCCGTACTGGTCAGCGAAATTGAATCGTGACACGATGCTCGCCTTTCAGGCATCAGCCCGCGGGGGGGTACTGCGTATTCGCCATGCCGGGCAGCGGGTTATTCTGGAAGGGCAGGCTGTCACGGTGTTTACCGCCAGCCTTATGTCATAAGCCGATACAAAAGCGGAGACTGATAGATCTCCGCTTTTGTATCGGTGTGTATTTTGCGCCGTTCGTATGCGGGGCAAATGGCTTGGGTAAGGTTGTAATTACTTCTGGGTGATTTCGACCCCGTTCTTGAAGACATGCAATGGCGCTTCGTGATTCCAGATGGCTTCCCAAACCGAAGCGGCATTGAGGACAACTAGGTCAGCCGTGCAGCCTTCTTTCAATCCGTAATTGGAAATGTTCAATGCTTCAGCGGCATTGGTGGTAATTAGATCGTAGAGAATCTCAAGCTCTTCACGGCTAGTCATCCACATCAGATGGGCAGCCAGGAAAGCCACTTCGAGCATATTGTTGCGCCCGAATGGATAATAGGCATCAGCAATATCATCCTGTCCAAGGGCAATACGTACGCCAGCTTTGTAAAGTGACTTAACCCGGGCATATAACGGACCGGTCTGCGGGTCTGAAACTACGCCAATTTTGGCACGTTTGAGCAGGTACTCGATCTTGCGGTAATATGGCTCGGGATAAAGTGCCATGGCACGTGAGTGTTGTGCGGTTACGCGTCCTTCCCAGCCTTCCTTGATCGTCTTGACAGCCAGCATTTCCAGTGTGCGCAGGGTAGGGTCGCCGGCATCGTCGATCAGCATTGAAACCGGTTTGTCGTATTTCTTTGCCAGGGCAAACATGCGGTCGATGTGCTCTTGGGCGTCAGCATCGGTGTATTCGATCCAAGGAATACCACCGACCACGTCGGCACCGAGTTTGAGAGCTTCTTCGATGTATTCTTCTGCACCAGGATCGCGAACCACACCGTCCTGTGGGAAGGCAACCACCTGGATTTCCACCTTGTCCTTGAACTCTTCGCGAGCGCGCAGCAGAGCCTTGACGCCTTCCAGGCGACCCTTGGTGTCGGTATCGGCGAAGGCTCGAATGTGAGTGTTGCCGAAGCGAACCGCCAGATTGACGGCTTTGCGCACATTCTCGATGATCCACTTTTCATCGTATTTTTCTTTGACCCGTGCCGCTAGTTCAATGGCAGTCATTGCGCCACCCATTGACTCACCGGTGTAAGCGCCCAGCGCTTCATCATCCATCATTGCCAGTGTGTACACTTTGCACAGGTGCAGGTGTCCATTGACGAATGACTCGGTTACCAGTTGCCCCCCGGCATCCACAATGTGTTTGGCTTCTTCTTCGACCTTTTCCGCGATCTTGACAATCTTTCCATCGCGAATAGCAATTTGCAGCAAATTGTTGCCTGAGAATCGGGTTTTTGCATTTTGGATGAGAACATCCACAGACATGTTTTCCCTCCGGGAGATAAAAATATGGAATTAAGCCGCCTGCCTGTTGATTATCCTTCACAGGCAGGCGGTATTGGATCAGGCTTTTTCGATCTCGCGGCTCTGGATCACCCTCTGGGCGATCAACGCGCCATCGCGCACCGGTTCGTAGCCGGTGCAGCGGCACAAATGCTTGTTGAGCGCATTGGTCAGGTCTTGTTCACTGGCGTTGGGTTTATTCTCCAACAAACCATACAACTCCATCACAATCCCTGGCGTGCAAAAACCGCATTGCACAGCGCCCGACTCGGCGATGGCTTTCTGGATCGGATGAAGTTCCATTCCATGTGCCAATCCTTCAACGGTCAGGATATCTGCTCCGGCGATTTTACTGACCGGTGTGTTGCACGACTTGATCGCCTTGCCGTTCATCACCACCACGCAGGTACCGCAGGTGGCGTTGTCGCAACCGCGCTTGGTGCCAGTCAGATTTAAGACGTCACGGATAACGTCGATCATCATCATTTCGGCGTCCACCTCGACAGTCCGGTTTTCGCCGTTGATGGTAAAGGTGATTTTTTCAACCATTATGCATACTCCTTCTGAGATTCGAGCGCTTTTTTAATTTTTTCCGGGGTGACCGGGATCTCAAAGAAATCCACGCCGATGGCGTCGTAGATGGCATTGAGGATGGCAGGCGGCGCTCCGATCACCGAGTGCTCACCAATACCACGTGCCCCGAATGCCCCGATCGGATCGGGGGTTTCGATGAACTCGATGGTCTGGCGTGGGGCTTCTTTGTATGTGGGAATGTGGTACTGGAAGTAATGCGGGTTGAGAATATTGCCGTCGGCATCGAATTGGACAACTTCATAAAGTGCCGCCCCAATTGCCATGGTCACACCACCGAGCACCGAACCGCGTATCTGCAATGGGTTAATCACCTGCCCGACATCGAATGTCGAGGCAAAATGGTCAACATAAATCTTGCCGGTTTTCTTCTCAATTCGAATCTCGGCTGCCTGTGCGCCGAAGGTGTAGGTCACACCCAGGCTGCCCTGACCATTTTGATCGGGATTGGAATAGCGTGGTAGGCGCGCATCGGAAACGGATTGCGCCAGGTCGCCAATAGTGATGCCATTGTCGGTAATGTAACCGCGCGCCAGTTGTGTCACCGGGACACGGATAGAGGGGTCACTGCGCAGGAAAACAAACTCGCCATCGTATTCCAGGTAATCTTCATCTGTTCGCAGCACTTGGGCAGCCGTTTTCTTGAGCACCTGGATCAATTTCTCGGCAGCACGAACGATGGCGCGACCACCTTGCATGGTAAACATCGAGCCGATGGTTTGCCATTCATAGGGGGAAAACTGAGTGTCGATCTCGCTGTAAACGCGTACCCGTTCTGGCGCGATCTTAAGCGCTTCGGCAGCAATCTGGCGAACGATCGTGCGCAGTCCCTGCCCAACTTCCGCCCCACCCATATTGATTGACACGCTGCCATCGATATTCATCTTGATATAGCAGCCTTTGGTGGAGAAAGGGGCACCTTTGGGCGATTTCATCACTGCGGCGAACCCGCGCCCGTAAAAGAACTCATCGTCTTCCTTGGGTTTGGGGTGAGCAAAGACTGCGTCGCGTACCTTGTCGGCACATTGCTGAATATCGCCGTTGGATTTCCACATCATCTCACCCAGCGCATTAACCTTGCCTTCTTTCAAGTAATTCTTCGAGCGCAGTTCAAAGCCGTCCATATTTAGTTTTCGAGCCAGCAGGTCCATCATTCGCTCGGTGGCAAACTGCGATTCGGGGTGCCCGTAGCCGCGGTATGCGCCTACCGGTGGTGTGTTGGTATAGACGGTGTAACCGGTCAGGTCGCAGTGATCGAATTCGTACGGTCCAGTCGAATTGTGGGTAGCGGCGATGGTGACGTTGACCGCTGTGTCGGCATAGGCACCACCGGTGTGGTAAATGGTTGTTTTAAGTGCCACCAGTTTGCCGTCTTTTTTGGCGCCAATTTTCATCACGGTACGGATACCGTGCGCCAGCAGGGTGCTGGTGATGTCTTCTTTGCGTGAGGCAACCCACTTGACCGGTCGCCCAGGCACAAAACTGGCGATCCAAGCGATGGTTTGTTCGACGGTAATATCGGACTTGTAGCCAAAACAGCCGCCGATTTCCGGAATGTGCACGCGTACATCGCCCACCGGAACGCCATAGGAGTGGGCAATATCATCGCGGATGATAAAGGGGCAGATCGAGGATGACCAGATTTCGATGGTTTTATCTTCTTTGAACCAGACAATCGATCCGTGCGGTTCAAGGGCGGCACAGGAACCCAGCGGGTAGTTGAATTCGGCTTCCACAACCACATCGGCTTCGTCAAAGCCTTCCTCGCCGCGTCCTTTCTTCAAGTGATAGGTATTGGCGATATTGGTGCCGTGCCGGGGCTTGAGGGTTGGCAGCCGCCAGTATTCTTCGGTGTTTTCATGGATCAGCACAGCGTCCTCGCTCATGGCATCCCGCGCATCCACATAGACCGGCAGGGGGTCATACTCGACTTTAATTTTATCGAGGGCGGCGTAGGCATGAGCAGGGGTATCCGCGATTACCGCAGCAACCGGTTCGCCGATATAGCGTACCTTTTCGATCGCCATGGGCTGCAAATCCTGAATATTATCGCCGTAGCGGTAGGTGCAGCCTTTTCCGGTGACAACTTTGACAACACCGGGACACGCTTCTGCCTCGCGCGTATCGATAGACACAATCCGTGCATGGGCGTACTTGGGGCGCAAAATGGCAGCGTGCAACATACCCGGCAGCCGGATATCATCGAGAAAGACCGCTTTTCCGGTTACTTTGCTGATTGCATCAGGTCGGACATAACTTTTGCCAAGGTATTTGTATTTCATCGGATTTACTCCTTTTATAAACAGGTAAATGGGGTTACTCTCGCCGGTAAGGTTTAAGCAAGGCGGCGGGATAGGAGGCATTCCGCCCGGCAATCACCAGTGCAATAATAGTAACAATGTATGGCAGGGCGAGGAAGGTCTCATAGGGGACTGGCAGTTGCAAGCCCATCGCTTGCAGGCGCAACTGCAGAGCAAAGGTGCCGCCGAAGATCAAACCGCCGAGCATGACACGCACCGGATGCCAGTTGCCAAATATGACGATGGCAATGGCAACCCACCCGCGACCGGAGATGATCCCATGAGTGAACGCGCCCAGTTGCGCCAGCGAAAGGAAGGCGCCGCCAGCTGCCATCAAACCACCTCCGATTGCCAGCGCAGCATAACGCACAGCCGGTACGCTGACACCGGCGGCATCAACAGCTTCGGGATTTTCACCGACCGAACGGATTTTCAAGCCAAAATTGGTTTTGTACAGGATCCACCAGCCGAGCGGAACAATAATCAGAAAGGTCACATAGGTGATCCAGTATTGGGACAGAATAGGACCCAAGATGGGGTTGTCGGGTAGTACGCTCAGGGCTTTGAAGGAGGGGATCGAAGGCGGTGTGGAACGCCCACCATAGAACAGACGAAATCCAAACAAAGCTAACCCGGTCAACAGCAGGGTGATCCCTAAACCAGACACATGCTGGTTAACTCCCAAGGTAACGGTGAGCAAGCCCATCAGCAAACCCGCCAATACGCCAGTAAGGATGGCGACCAATAAACCCAGCCAGAGCGAGCCGCTTTTATCCGCGGCATAAAAACCGGCAAATGCACCGAAGAACATAATACCTTCGATGCCAAGGTTGAGAATACCTGCCCGTTCACTGTACGTTTCCCCAATCGCCGCGAGGACGATGGGTGTGGATACCCGTAAGGTGGCAGCAATCAGGTTTACCAGGAAGATTTCCATCATGCCCTCCGGACGATGCGATAGCGTTGCAGCAGGTACATTCCCAGCGCCACCAGCAGCATGACTGCCTGAGTCACTTCACCCAGATAGACAGGTACACCCATTGCTCGGCTGACTGTTTGAGCACCGGTGTCGATCAAGCCAAAGAAGACTGATGCGACACCTACGCCGATCGCATTTAGCCCACCCAAGGTGGCTATGATTACCCCAGTGTAGCCATAATGCGCAGAAAGATCGCCGATCAGGTGGTATTGAATGCCCGCCACCTCACTTACTCCGGCGATTCCGGCAATGCCGCCGCTGATCAGCGCGGCAATCAGGGTTGTGCGCCCCACATTGATTCCTGCAAACTGTGCAGCCGGTTTACCCAGCCCTACGGCGCGCATTTTCAACCCAAAGGAGGTTTGGGTGAGAACAAACCAGAGCACAAAAATGGCGATTAAGGCGACCAGGAAACCGAAGTGAAGCCGCGAACGGGGAATCAACTTGAAGAAAATTGTGCTGGCGGCAATTTCGGGTGACTGCGGCCAGCCGGAGGTGGGGTCACGCCAGGGTCCGTTGAGCAGCGCGCTGACAATGTATGCCATGACGGAATTCAACAACAGCGTAGTGACGACTTCGTCAACAGCCAGGCGCACTTTGAGCAAGGCGGGCACCAATGCCCAAAGCAAGCCCGCTAGAAAACCACCGATCAACATGAGGGGGATTGCAATGATGGATGGAACGCCTCCCAGAACGATGCCGAGCCAGGCGGCGGCAATCGCGCCAGCGTAAAGCTGCCCTTCGGCGCCGATGTTGTAGTAACCGGTCGAGAAGGCGAAGGTGATCGCCACGCCGGTTAGCATGAGCGGGGTGGCTTTTACAAGCACTTCGAGGAAGGATACCTGGCTGGAAAGGGGTGATACCAGGAAATAATAATATGCCTGAAATGGATTGACTTTACTGATCAGAATCAAACCGGAGGTGATGATAAAAGTAATCAGCAGCACCAAAACCGGGATCAGTGCGCGCATCCAGAACGGCGGCGTGTCGGTTTTAATCAATTGAAATTTCGGGCGATTGGCTTCCATGCAGTTAATTCTCCTTGACGGCGCCAGACATTAATAAGCCCAGCCGTTCCGGGGTGGCTTCGGCAGCAGGTAGGACACCCACAATTTCACCCTCATACATCACCGCAATCCGGTCGGATAGTGCCAGGATTTCATCCAGGTCTTCGGAAATGAGCATGATCGCTGCGCCGCGTTGTCGTTGCTCGAGCAGTTGCTGGCGAACGTAATCGGTTGCGCCAACATCCAGCCCGCGAGTCGGCTGCGGGGCAATGATCACCTTAGGCTCTCGTGACAGGACACGTGCCAGGAGCACCTTTTGCATGTTACCGCCGGAAAGTGTTCGGGTGATATCGTTGGGTCTGGCTTTGATCTGGTATTTCTCGATCAAATCCTCGGCGTATTTGCGGACGGCTTTGTGATCGACCACACCGCGGCGAGTAAACTCTCCCAGGTGTTCCAATACCAAGTTTTCAGTCACAGTCAGGTGGATGACCATGCCTTCGTGTCGGTCTTCTGGCACACGACCTACACCCACCCGATTCAAATCGGTGGGTGATTTGCCGGTCACATCCTGTCCGGTAACTTTCATCTTGCCCCCTGTAACCGGACGAACGCCGCAGACGACTTCGGCAAGCTCTTTTTGCCCATTTCCGCCAACCCCAGCAATGCCCAGAATTTCACCCTGGTGAATAGTCAGGGATATGTTTTTCAAGGCGGGCAATTTTTTATCATCGTTGGCGCACAGGTTGGTCAGTTCCAATACCGGTTGTTGAGGCGAATCCGTTCCAATTTGGCGGGTGACTCCAAAAGTCTCGCGCCCGACCATCATGGCAGCCAGTTCGTGCTGGGTTACATTGGCGGTCTTGACGGTGCCAATGGCTTTGCCATCGCGTAGCACAGTAACCCGATCGGTAATTTGGGTGACTTCATGTAATTTATGGCTGATGAAAATGACCGATAAACCTTCTGACTTCAAACGGTTCAAGGTTTCAAACAGTGCTTCCACTTCCTGCGGGATCAACACTGCGGTTGGCTCATCCAGAATGAGAACTTTAGCGTTGCGATACAGCGCTTTGAGAATCTCGACCCGTTGGCGCTGACCAACTGAAAGGTGACGCACAATTGCTTTGGGGTCAATCTCTAATCCAAAACGTTTACCTGCCTCGCGTACGCTGTCATCGATCTCAGATTGTTTGAGTACAAAGGGGTTGTCATAGCCTAAAACGATATTTTCAGCAACGGTCAGTGGCGGCACCAACGCAAAGTGCTGGGTTACCATGCCGATGCCCAGACGAATGGCGTCTTTGGGAGAATGAATGACCACTGGCTGCTGATCGACTTTGATCACGCCCGAATCGGGGTGATACAAGCCATACAGAATGCGCATCAGGGTGGTTTTACCAGCGCCGTTTTCACCCAGTAGCGCGTGAACTTCCCCTTTTTCCAATTGAAAATTGATATGATCGTTAGCGATCAGGTTGCCAAACCGCTTGCAGATAGACTGCATATCTACAATTAACATATTCTCTCCAGGGGGGATTCACCGTTCGTCCACCGAAGTGTTTTCAGCACAGGCTTGCGCATAATGTAGTTTTGTCTGCGTAAGCCTATGGAGCTACCTGATGGACGGCTCGGATTTGGTTACAACGAGAGGCGCTTGATTGCCCCTGAAATTGGAGAGCGCTGTGCGGCAGCATTGTGCTGCCGCACAGGCACTTTGAAACACTATTGGGTTACGGGAGGTTCTTCCTTGATATCCACCCGGAACAAGCCGTTGCGAATCTCTTCGTCGCGTTGTTTGACCAGGTTCAGGATTTCAGTCGGGATCTTGCTTTCCATGCCATGGTAGGGCGCAAGGGAGGCGCCACCTTTACCAACCATCGAGAAATCCTTGAGGTCTTGAGCCGTAAATGCCTCAGCTTCGACCTGCTTGATCACATATTCAACCGTCGGGGTCATGTTCCACACCGGTCCGGTCAGAACGTGACCGGGTCCCAGTTCGTATTGGTCGCTCATGTTGCCGAAGGCGAGCAGACCTTTTTCCACGGCGGCTTCAATAACACCAAAACGTTCGGCGAACAGCACATCTGCGCCAGCATCCACTTGCGCCAGGGCAGCCTCCTTGGCGGCAGCCGGATCGAACCAGGAATTTATAAAGCTCACCACCACTTTGGCGTTGGGGTTGACTTCCTTGACACCGCTGATGAAGGCGTTAACAATGCGATTGACCTCAGGTACGGGATAACCACCGACCACGCCGATCACGTTGGTCTTGGTCACACCGCCAGCAATCAAACCGCACAGGTAAGCCGGTTCATGAATCCAGTTGTCGAATACAGCCATGTTGGGTTCGGCAGGACCAAGACCGGAGCCAAAAACAAAAGCGATTTCCGGATAGTCTTTGGCGACCCGGCGAACGGCTTCCTCATTACCGAATGCATCGCCAAAAATGGCAGCCGGTTTTTGTTTTTCTGCCACCTCGCGCAGGACGCGTTCCATGTCGCCAGCATAACCGATATCATCCGTGTGTTCGTAACGGATTTTACCTTCATCGGCTGCCTTTTGCAGCGCTTGATGGATGACGCCGTCCCAGGGTTCTTCAATTGGAGTGGCGAATGCGCCAAAAAAGAGAGGTGGTTGATCTTCACCGGCTTGCGGCGCTTGAGTCGGGGCTGCCGGGGCGCATTGTACTGCCACCACGACCAGCAACACCATGGCTAACACCAACTTAAAGATTTTCATGTGTTCTCCTCCGGGGAAATGTGTGGGTTGAGTCCGATAAAGTGGGGTGCAAAATACAGGTTTGGACCGGTTTCCACCTCCTTTCACTTACGGCAACTCAGGGGTTGGGGATGCAGGATCGGAAAAGAAGGAATGCGCAACCCGCCGCATCGGGCGGCAAAAGCGTTGGTGAATGTAATGTGCGGACTCAGGGGAATGATGAAATTGAAAGCACTCTTAAGTGTAAGAAATTTTCGAGGATTATGCAAGCCATTTAAGAGAAAAAATGATGGATTAATAACAGATGTATGACAATTGTCTAGATTAAGTTGCATCAAAACAACCGTCCTGATGATTGGCGGATTATGTGGATCATCTCCCCTTTCGTGATTTATAATTAATTCATGCAGGTCGAAAATGGACTCAGCGAGCGCGAAAAGGATATCCTTCGGCTGGTTGCAACCGGAGCGAGCAATAAGGAAATTGCTCAGCAGTTGTATATCAGCCCCAATACCGTCAAAGTCCATTTGCGGAACATCTTTGCTAAAATTGGCGTGGTATCGCGTACCGAGGCGACGCTATACGCCTTAAAAATAGGGCTAGTGCCCGATGCCGTTCGCGGGGAAATCAATCATACAAATGGCGAAAGGGCGGACACGGCTCAAGTTGCGGTTGAAGACGGTCACCCGGTAGGCTGGCTGAGATCGCTGCGTACCGGGCGTGGACTGGTTGGGCTGGTTGTGCTGATCATGATTGTGATTGGATTCAGCCGCACTGCGCGCTTTGGAATTACGCCGGATCAATTGGGCGCAGGCGAAGCCGAACGTTGGAGCCAAGCGGCTGAACTGCCGTTTCCTCTGGCGGGTGCGGCGGTTGAGCGTTTCGAGGGGGCTGTATACATCACCGGTGGTGAAAACGCCGAAGGGATTAATCGGGCTGTTCTGGCTTTTGATCCCAATACAAATACATGGGTCGAAAAAAAACCAAAACCCACCCCGGTAGATGATGTTCGCATGGTTGTGCTTGGAGAAAAACTATACATTCCCGGCGGCAGATTGGCTGACGGAAGTCTGAGTGAAGCGGTTGAGGTGTACGATCCGATCAACGACCGCTGGGAAAGTGCCGCCTCACTGCCGGAAGCGCGCAGCGGGTACGCGCTGGCAGCATTTGAGGGTCGTATGTACCTGTTTGGCGGCTGGGATGGCAACCAGCTTGTCGATACTGTATGGATGTATGACCCGGAAGAGGATCGCTGGAGCAGCCGTCAGCCGCTACCACAAGCTAAAGCATGGGCAGCTGCGGCGGTGCTGGGTAGTAAAATTTTTTTAATCGGCGGCGAAACCGAAAGCGGAATTGTGGCGGATTTTCTGGCTTACTATCCCAACCGCGGATTGAATGATACAGGTGCCTGGGAAGAAAAACCACCCTTACCACAGGGGCGCAGATCGCTCAGCGCGGTTACACTGGCAGATGGAATCTATATCGCTAGTGGTGTAGACCAATATAACCAGCTGGTACCGGCAATCCTGCGTTTTAACGAAACCGCGAACACCTGGGAGGTGTTGGGAAATCCACCATTGCCGCCGACGAAGGACGTAATTTTGGCTGCCACCCAGACCCGATTGCACTTGATAGGTGGAGCGGTCAACGGTATGGTGGTGCAAAGCCACCAAGCCTACCAGGCGGTTTTTACGGTGGTGTTGCCGGCGGTCAGCCGCTAATCTGTTACGGCAGGGGTGGAAGCACTTGCTCAATACTCACCTTAACTTGATTGAGCAAGTAACTGCCTTTGTGGAGCAGGATTACCCCGCCAGCCCAGTACAGTAGAATGGTGGCGATTAGTGGAAGGCGAAGGAATAGCCACGGATCTACCGGCGGGTTCTCGAATGGGACGGCAAACGAGAGGAGGGTCAGGCTGGTGGTAAAAGCGCCAACGGCGATAAAACTGCCTTGGGGCGCGCTTTCCGCCAATCCATTGAGGGTGAGCCGGGCGGCTTTGGATTTTTCCAGTCGCTGAGGATCTTTTTCCAGCAGCAAGGCACTGCCCCAAAATTCGCGCACCTTGCCGTACCATCCGTCCAGGCGGGTGAAAAACAGACCGCTGATGAATCCGATCAGGGTGAAATAAAAACCAAGTACCGCGAGCGCATTGTCCATAGGGATGCCCGTCGATTAGGATGGAGTTAGTTTTGCAAGATCATCACGCAGCCGATTCAACAGCGGCAGGCGGTCGTTGATCCCCATTTCGATGCGAATTCCCTCCGATAGACGAATCCGTCGCGGCAGGGTGACAATCGAGCCTTCCAGGTAGAGTTCGTTGGCAATCGAGTTGAGGTGTTCTTCGCATTCCTTGGGGATGATGGCAATCGGGAGGTGATCTTCCCGCGATACTTCGCCCTTTTCTAGGGCAGAAATCAGCATTTTCAGACGGCGTTTTTTCATGAACGCAGGATAGCGATAGTTGAGCGTCTGGACAATATAACGTGCCCTGCCCATCGGAAGGTTGAAAGTCTGCCCAATATCTTCGCCGGTGGGCAACAAATCGGGCAGGATGGACCGGTAAATGTTGTAAATCCGTTTGGCTTCCAGATCAGAAATAGACGTTGGGCGATCTTCGGCGGTCAGCCAAAGAACGAATTCCTGCAGCGCCGTGACCATTATTTCTGGCAAAGCGTCGCCGCCAAAGTAAGCGGCAATTTGCTCGATCAACTCGTCAGGAATTTCGAATGTCATCTGGCTCATGGTTCCTCCCCTAAAACACTTTTATGATAGCATGTTTGCTCGAAAAGAAAAGCCCCCTGGGCGTTTCAGGGGGGAATTGAGCGGGAGACGGGATTCGAACCCGCGAATGTCAGCTTGGAAGGCTGATGCCTTACCACTTGGCGACTCCCGCATGCAGTGGTATTTTACATTCATC
>DAOUMN010000029.1:0-3689 GCA_034411135.1 Bellilinea sp. | reverse complement strand
TGCGCCCGGCGCCGGAATTCGAAGCCTGGATGGAGTCGCTTGGGCTAATGAAGGACGGCCGCCTGACGGAAAAAGCGGGCGACGCCTCGTTCTTCCTGCAACGGTAAAGGAGGCAACCCTATGGAACAAAACAAAATAGATGTCGAAGCCATTGTCCAGGCAGTGATGGCAGAATTGAGCAAGAAAGGCGCGGTGAGCGCCGCGCCAGCCGGGGGGGTGAAGAGCGGGAACGGTGGTGAGGTAGTGATCGACCTACCGGATCCGACCTTGCCGGAATACCGGCACGCGCCTGGGGTGAAGAACCCGCTGGATGCGGAAGGGCTGCGCAACCTGATGTCGACGACCAACGCGCGCATAGGGGTAGGGCGTGCGGGTCCGCGACCGCGGACGAACTCGCTGCTGCTGTTCCAATCGGATCACGGGGTAACGCAGGACGCGATCTATGGGGAAGTATCGGAAGAAGTGCTGGCGAAATTCAACCTGTTCACGGTACAAACGCAGGTGGAGGATCGCAACCAGTACCTGATGCGTCCGGATCTGGGGCGGCGGTTGAGCGAAGAAGCGAAGAAAGTGATCGCCGAGCGGTGCGTGAAGAAACCGCAAGTGCAGATCGTGGTAGGGGACGGGCTGAGCGCGGCGGCGATCAACAACAACCTGCATCTGGTGTACCCGGTGGTGGAGCAAGGGTTGAAATCGGCGGGGATCAGCATGGGGACGCCGTTCTTCATCAAGTTTGCGCGGGTAGGGGTGATGAATGACGTGAACGACATCATCGGCGCGGACATGGTGGTGCTGCTGATAGGGGAACGTCCTGGATTGGGGATAGCGGATGCGATGAGCGCGTACATGGGGTGGCGGCCGACGGCAGGGAAGAGCGATGCCGAGCGGGACGTGACCTGCATGATCACGATGCACGGGGGCACGAATCCGCTGGAAGGCGGGGCGTACATAGTGGAGATGATCAAGAAGACGCTGCAGCATCAAGCCAGCGGCGTGGAACTGAAGTTGAAAACCGGCGGGTAGAGGGCCGGAGCAGAGGAACAGGAGAAAAGCGTATGGCAATATTAGATCCCATTCGACCGAACATCCTCTCGGCGCGGATCATCCCGAATGTACATCCGGGATTTGCGGCTGAGATGGGGTTGAAACCGGAGCAGAAGAGTCTGGCGCTGATCACGTGCGATATAGACGACTGCCTGTACGTATCGTTGGATGAAGCGACGAAGAAGGCGGAAGTGGAAGTGGTGTACGCACACAGCTTTTATGCAGGGTCGGCGCATGCTTCGGGTCCGTTGTCGGGAGAAATCATCGGCATACTGGCAGCGCCCAACCCGGCGGAAGCGCGGGCGGGGATGAACGCGTGCATTGAGTACGCGACGGAGTATGCCTATTTTCTGTCGGCGAACGAGGAGAACACACTGGCGTTCTTCCCACACACCATCTCGCGGTCGGGGAGTTATCTGAGCCAGGCGGCTGGGGTGGCAGAGGGGACGCCGCTGGCGTACCTGATTGCACCGCCGATCGAGGCGACGTATGCGATCGACGCAGCCTTGAAGGCAGCCGAAGTGGAATTGAAGGTGTGGTGGAAACCGCCATCCGAGACGAACTTCTCGGGTGCACTGCTGTCGGGGACGCAGAGCGCGTGCCGGGCGGCGTGCCAGGCATTCCAGGACGCTGTCCTCGAAGTCGCACGCTATCCGGTCAAATTCTAGTACCGCAGGCTCTTTATCGTTAACCGGTAAACTAGAGTCTGGTACAGAACCACCCCTTAAGGAGGTGCTATGGCATTACCAGAGAATTATGATTTGGATTTGCGCTCTATTCAGGAAGCCCGCCAGCTGGCGATTCGTGCCCGCGAGGCGCAGCGTGCCTTTGCCTTTGCTGGGCAGGAGGAAGTTGACCGTATCTGCTCCGCCATGGCAGAAGCTGCCTTCAAGGACGCTGCCCGCCTTGGGCAATTAGCCCACGAGGAAACCGGTTATGGCGTTGCCCGCCACAAGCAGGTCAAGAACGAGTTTGCCAGCAAAACGGTTTGGGAATCGATCAAGGACATCAAGACCACCGGTGTCATCAACCGCGACGAACGCCGCCGGGTGATCGAGGTGGCATGGCCCATTGGCGTGATCGCCGCGTTGACTCCTTCGACCAACCCGACCTCGACAGCCATCTACAAAATCCTGATCAGCGTCAAAGCTCGCAATGGGATTGTGGTTGCTCCCCACCCATCGGCGCGCGCTTCCACCTACGAGGCGGTGCGCGTGATGATGGAGGCGGGCGAGGCGGCTGGCATGCCCAAGGGGTTGGTGTCCTGCATGCAGAACATCACCCTGGAAGGCACTCAGGAACTGATGCGCCATTACGCCACGTCGCTGATCCTGGCGACCGGCGGAACCGGCATGGTCAAGGCGGCTCACAGCGTGGGTAAACCGGCAATTGGCGTTGGACCTGGAAACGTCCCGGTCTATGTGGACCGCAGTGCGGATGTGGTCAAAGCCGCCCGCGATATTGTCAACAGCAAGGCGTTCGACTGCTCCGTCATCTGCTCCACCGAGCAGTGCGTGGTTGCCGACCGCCCGATTGCCGATCAGCTGCGCGAGGAGATGAAGAAAAACGGCGCCTACTGGCTGCCGGCGGAGGACGTGCCCGCCATTTCCCGGCTGCTCTACCCGACGCCCGGGGTGATGAACCCCAAAGCGGTGGGCAAGACCCCTCAGCAGCTGGCGCAGCTTGCCGGCATCAGCGTGCCCAAGTGCGCCCGCATTCTGGTGGTTGATCTGCCCGGCGTGGGGCGAGAGTACCCGTTGAGCGGCGAAAAACTGACCACCGTCATCGGCTTCATGGTCGAGGATGGCTGGCATGCCGGCTGCGAACGTTCGATCCAGCTGCTCAAGTACGGCGGCGATGGTCACTCGCTGGTGATTCATGCCCGCGATGAAGAGGTGATCCTGGCGTTTGGTATCGAAAAACCCGCTTTCCGCATTGTGGTCAATTCGTGGGGCACCATGGGCGCCATCGGCGCCAGCACGGGTGTTGTCCCGGCGATGACCCTTGCGCCGGGCGGCATCGGTGGCGCAGTGATCAGTGACAACATCACTACAACCCACCTGATGAATGTCAAGCGGGTGGCATACGAGATCACCCCGCCGCCCCCGGCAGCGCTTACCCTTGCCCCGGATGTGGAGGGTGCACAGCCTGCGTCCGGCGATTCCGGCAGCGTGGAAGCCAGCCAGGTGGAGCAAATCGTCCGCCGGGTACTGGAACAGCTTGAAGGGCGCCGCGGCGCGTAGCGGAAGGGAGCGCGATAATCCATGACCGATAATCAGTGTCAGGCAATAACCAAAAGCGGCGCGCGCTGCCAGAATCCGGCTATACCGGGGTCGCGCTACTGCCGTTTGCCCAGTCACCAGGCGCTGGCAGCCAGCGAAACCCCGCCCGCGGCGGAGGAACAACCGGCTGCGCAGCCAGCTGCCGAACCTGCTCCTGCAGTGGAAGTGCAGCAAGCCCCCACAACCAGCAAAACAGAACCAACTAAAAAGGAGACTTCTATGAGCATTCAGATGATTGCATTGGGAATGATCGAGACCAAAGGATTTGGCGTCAGCCGTGATGACCTGTATGTAGCCACCATCTTTGCCGATGAGGCGCCCACCCGCAAATGGCGTCGATTTGGCGCCCGCGGCCGTTTCAAA
>DAOUMN010000028.1:0-102047 GCA_034411135.1 Bellilinea sp. | reverse complement strand
ATTTTTCCTGATGTTCTTCCTTTTCCAGGTAGGCAGCGGAGAACAAGGTCACCAGGATCGACAACGCCAGAACGACGACTGCCAGCAGCAAACCAACCCCGTCCAGACGCAGTTGGATCAAGCCAATCGAAAAAGCCGGCTGCCCACCGTTTTCGATCAGCGCTGCCGCGGCGATGACCAGCGGATAGACCGCTGCCAGCAAAACCAGCAGGGCAATCCAGCGAGATGGATTGACCCCCGGTTTATTGCGCTCGACCAGCCGGCCAGTCAGGTAAATCAGCGGCGATCCGATCAAAAGTATAGCAATGACCAGGAGAAATGCCAGGCTTGCATCCATGTCAGCGACCTCCCAGTACCAGACTTGCCAGCAAAACGATCAACGCCAGCAGCACAGCAAAGATGTTCCAGTTCAAAAGACCGGGCTGGGTTGCACGCAGACCTTCCGCCAGCCGCTGCGTCCCAGAAACAACTGCGCGGTTGACCGCCTCAAAGCCGAAACTATCCGCTGCCGCCCGACCAAGACCGCCCAATGCCTGACCCACTCCGCTGAGGCGTTCGCGCTGCCAGCCCGCCAGGAGCCCCAGCGCCACGACTGCCAGAGCAAGATAGGTGGCTGGGGCAGTGATGACCTCCTCCACCACTTCCAGGGTGGAGTGGACAACGATACCGTGGGCAGGCAGACTTGCCTCCAGCAGAGCACCGAAAGGACCCGCCAGCAGCCAGGTGGTCAACGTACCAGCAGCCAGCGGGATCAACGCAGTTTTCATCGCCGCGCCGGCATCATGCACATGCTGCCCAGCTTGGGGCTGCCCATAGAACACCATTGTAACCATCCGCCAGGTGTAAAACGCCGTCAGCCCGGCAACCAGCACCATCAGCCCATACAACCACACAGGGTTGCCGTGCAGCCCGGCTTCGAGGATCAACTCCTTGCTCCAGAAACCGTTGAAGATCGGGATGCCCGCGAGTGCCAGCGAACCAATGACAAATACGGCACGCACCAGCGGCATTTTGCTGCCCAACCCGCCCATCTGGCGCATATCGCGCGTGCCAACCGCGTGGATTACAGCGCCCGCGCCGAGGAAAAGCAGCGCCTTGAAAACCGAGTGCGACAGCAGGTGGAATTGGCTGGCAAACACCCCGCCAGCGCCAACCGCGTAAACCATGTAACCCAGTTGGGAGACGGTTGAATATGCCAGCACCCGTTTGAGATCCGTAGCAACGATCGCCATCACCGCCGCTAACAAGGCAGAAAGCATCCCACATATCATCACCGCTTCGCGCCAGCCCGGCACTCCTTCGAATGCTGGATAGAAACGCGCCAGCAGGTAAACCCCCGCATTGACCATCGTCGCGGCGTGGATCAGCGCACTGATCGGCGTGGGAGCTTCCATCGCATCTGGCAACCACGTCTGGAAGGGGAACTGGGCAGATTTCGCCGCAGCCGCCACCAGACAGCCAAAGCCCATCCACGCCAGAGCACCGGCGGGCAGTACGCCCGGGTTAGCGATGAAAGCCTGTAGATCGTAACTGCCGGTGTATGCGTACAGCAAAAGGGCTCCAGCCAGAAGACCAATCCCGCCCAGTTGGGTGATGATCAATGCCTTGATACCACCAGCAACCGCTTTGGGATCATCATTATGAAAAGAGATCAACGCATAGGAACACAGCGCTGTGATTTCCCAGAAAAAGAACATCAAAAGCAGGTTACTGGTCAGTACCAGCCCAACCATGCCGCCGATGAAGAAAAGAACAAAAGCATAATACCGCGCTAATTGCGCTTCGTTGTGCATGTAATCGGCGGAAAAGATCACCGCCAGCGAACCAACCACGGTAGCAATTGCTGCCAGAAAAACACCCAATCCATCCAGCACAAAAGTGAAATCGCCAAATGCGCCGCCAATCGGGATGAGAAAGACCAGGCGTTCCTTCCCAAAAGGAAGCAGAAACAAGGAAGCTATCCCCGCCGCCACCGAAAATGCCACCGCCAGGGCATGGGTGCGCTTTTCAAGGCGGTCACCCAGCAACCAGATCAACAGCGCGCCTGCCCAGGGTAGTCCTATCGTTAGAGACAACCAGATCAACGCCATTGGTTACCTCCGCAGGGTAGTCAGAGCTTTGAGGTCGAGCGTGCCAAAGGCGCGGCGCACCTGCACCGCCAGCGCCAATCCAACAACCGCCACAATGGTATCCGCCACAATGACCGTCAATGCCAGGCTTTGCCCCAGATTCTCCTGCCCTTGCAGCCGGCCCGCCAGCACCAGCGCAATCATCGCCCCCTTAACCATGATTTGTAAGCCGACAATGACTTTAATCAGGTTGCGCACGGTGAGCATGGCGTACAAGCCCACCCCCAGCAGACCAACAACGATGAGTATGACGATATTGGGTATGGATAGTGTCATGCGCTCTTCTCCCCATCCGTGTTGTTTTCATGGGCAGGCTCCTTTTCGCTGAGCAAGCCGAGTACTCCCAGCACACCGCAAAATGCCAACACAGCCTGCAAGATCACGTCCATTTGCCGCTCGCCCCAGAACACAGCTTTAAACGACTTAATAGCCAGGATTGGACCTGCGCGGTCGATCCCCGGCACCAGCAGGAAAACCAGCAGCCCAACCATCAGGGCAATAACCACCAGCGCCAGTGGTTCGCGTACCAGTCCTTTGACATCCAGTGCTTCTTCGCCGGTCAGATTGATGGCAAACACAAACAAGACTGTCACCAGCCCGGCACCCACACTGAGTTCGATCACCGCGATCTCTGGGGCGCCAAGCATGTACAATTCGAGCGCAACCAACGCACTGGTACCTGCCAGCCACAATGCGGAAACAATCAAACGGCGGGAGACAATTGCCAGGACGGCACAAATCAGGATCCCCACCGCAACCAGGATATGCAGCATGTGAATTTCTCCTCCAGTGGAATGGGTTTAACCGCGCTATTGCTTACGTTTCACCCAGTATGGAATACCGCTAAATACCTGTGATTGCGTCCCTATCCTACCAATATTCACCTGATGGTTTCACCGACCAATCCGGCTTGTATAGATATAACACTGGGTAGGACAAATGTCATGTGAATATCATCACAAAATCGAGGGCTAATAATCCTCGAATGATATGAAAATAACAATCTGGTAATCGGCATTCGCGCCGGATACCAGATTGTTAATCTCCTCACCCCGGTTGGTATTCGCAAAATACCCCGAAGATGGTGCTCCACGGCTCAATATGGCTGAATATTGTCAATCCAGCCTCGCTGCACCATTCAGCCGGAAGGTTACGAACGGGTCAATTGAAAAGTAATACCGTAGTCCGAATCCTCCCCATCTTCTGGTGTCGTGTAACGATGTTCGACTACATAACGAACAGTGGACGGTGTATCCGGCGCTTTCGGACGCGGGTTGTGGCTGGTGGATACCTCCTCGAACCGGTATCGTTCCACCGGTGGCAGTTGCCCGCGCGGGCTGGTCAAATCCCAGGCAGTACGGGCATCCAGGACCATCAAATCGACCGCGATGCGGTCAGCCGGCGCCCAGGCTGCCCAGAAAAGTCCAACGATCAGGATGATCGCTGCGATAACCGCCAGGGCGATCAAACCCTGGGTTAGGGTCAGTGAGATCATCTTGGCAATCGAAGCCGCCGCGCCTTCGGCGGCAATTGCACCCTGCCAGATACTCTCCAGATAATGGACGAACGCCGAACCAAAGTCACGGATCTGGTCGCGGGCAGCCGCTTCACTGTCCACCTCGAATCCGATCAAGCCCGCCACCATAATCCCTCGGTTGAATGAACCATTCCACAGATCCGCGCTGTAGCCACCAGAATCCTCACCCGAATCCATATCATCCCAGGCACCGCGGTCGAATTCAACGTGTTTTACCGGACCCAGCGTATGTTTGCCCGTGGGCATGGCTGCCGGTATAAAATTGACCACCCAGGCATCGAACCAGATTTCATCCGAACCCAGCCCGTCGGTTTCTTCATAACAGTGTCCATTTTCGCTCCAAAAATGGAACTTGATATTCGGATCGGGTTCGACTTGTAAATACAGGCTGTTGGATTTCAACCTCGGCGCGACCCCACCAGCATATACAGCCGAAAGCACATTGTCCACCTCAATGGTCACCAGGTATAAACCAGGCGGCAACGGTGCGCCGGGAATATTGGGATGCCGGTTGGGTAGAGTTACCACCACCGTATCGGACACCCGCCAGTCATGGATGGTATGCCCCTGATCGTCCTTTACCGGGGTTTCCAGGTCACCAAATACAGGTGCATTGACCGACAGTTTCAAGCCAGTATCCTTATGCTCGAACCACACCTTGACTGTTGGGGTAATGAGATTGAAGCCGCGAATACCGATGGTCGCGCCCGGTTCAACGACCGGAAATTGCAAACACTGCCCGTTCAGGGTATAGTCCATTCCACCTTCACAGAAATTTGGAAACAGGGAACCCGGTTGCGGAGGTGGTGGTGTCTTGGGTACACAATTGGCAATCAGTTCCCCCGGTTTATTGGGATTGACCGAAGCCTTGCAATCGCGAGCAATCTGATAAGCTTGAAAGGTATACGGCGAACCGATGAACGAACGGTAGCTGGCGGTGCTTCCGTATTCCTTGTAGTCGCCAATATTTGGGCGGATGGCAGTCAGCCAGGGCCAGGGTCCACTAAAAATGCGCGGCGCTTGCGAGCCGTTGGGTGTCGGCGGGAGCACAGCATCCCAGATACGCACCTGCCCGGGGCCCATCACGCCATTCGAATGGCTCATCAATACCTGGCCAGCATAAGCCAGCCCCTCCTGGATGAACGCACCGATCACATCGGCGGGCGATACTCCTTCCTCTTGCATCGATTTCGCCAACCGGTCATCGAACAGACAGGCTTTCAGGCGCGGCGAGAGTCCGCGGTAACTTTCAAATCCCATGCCGAGGGCTTTCAATTGGCGTTTGGACAAACGGGAAAGGCCATCGTAAACCAGTTCCTCAAAACCCGCTCGCGGATTAACCCCCGCCATAAAGCGGTCGAATATCTCGGCCATCAACGGTAAAATCGCGTCCACAGTAGGTAGATCGCAGCACAGTGAATCCATTTTCCGCCCGCTGCGCTGCTTCGGCTTATGAAAACCCTTGATATCCACACCCGGTATCCGCTCAAGAATTTCGGTGATTAGCTCTTTTTCCTTGCTCTTGCGCGAACGAACCTTCTCCCGGCAGGGTTTGCGAGGAGAAGCAACCTCGCCCACCGGCGGAGCGCACGGGTTATCTGTGCGTTCGGGTTGATTTTCTTCTTCATTTACCGGTAATTCATCGCGGAAATCCCTTTCATCGTCATGCGGTTTGTCCTGTCTTTCCTTTTGCCTGCGGGTTCTCGATTCCATCTTGAGTCTCCAATTCCTACCTTTTCTTGTGGATCCCGGTCTGCATGATCTGCTTTACAGTCCGGGTGAAATCACCAAAAAAAC
This sequence comes from Bellilinea sp., assembly GCA_034411135.1. Classification (GTDB taxonomy): domain Bacteria; phylum Chloroflexota; class Anaerolineae; order Anaerolineales; family Anaerolineaceae; genus Bellilinea. The sequence continues at coordinate 96,584 of DAOUMN010000028.1, read as the reverse complement.
AAGCGACTCAGGTATGAGCTACCAAGTCGCTTTGGTGATCAACGATAAAGTTGGCACACGTAGATATTATTGACCTTTTTTATCAATATATTTTAGTATATAATCAAAAATTCAAAAAGTCAATCCAGATTAACTTGTCAGAAATAACGCAATGCGTTATCATATTAATAACGCATTGCGTTATTGTTTATGGAGGTGTATCTAATGGCAAAGAAAAGCGAAAATGAAGAACCCATGGAAGAGGTCATCAAATCGAGCGGCTTGAGTGAACTGACCCGCAAGGTGCTGCTGGCAGGAATTGGCGCGGCGGTTCTGGCGCAGGAAGAGATCGAGCGCTTTGTCGAACGTATGGTACAAAAAGGGGAACTGGCGGAAAAGGATGCCCGCCGCATGATTCAGGAATTAATGGAAAAGCGCGAAAAAACGGATCAGGAACGCCGCGCCGCAGCGAAGAACCGCCCCGCGCCGGTCACTCGCGCTGATATTGAAGCGCTGAGCAATAAAATCGGCGAACTGAACCGCAAGATCGAAGAACTGAAGAAGGAACGCAGCGAGTAACCCCCAGCGATGCTGCGTATCAAACGCTATAGCAACCGTAAATTATACGACAGCGCCACACGCCGTTACGTCACCCTGGAGGAGATCGCCGACGCCATTCGCCGCGGCGATGACCTGCAGGTCACCGATCACACCAGCGGCGCTGATCTGACCACCCAGGTCATGCTGCAAGCCTTCTTCGCTGCCGAAAAACGCCGCGGAGGCTTGTTTCCGGCCGGCTTGCTCTCCCGCCTGCTGCAATCCGGTGAACGCGGTCTGGAGGATATTCGCACGGCTGCCGGTATAGTCTTTGACAGGTTGCCTGCCCTGAATCGCGAAATCGAACGCCGCCTCGAACGGCTGGTCGAGAGGGGGCGGTTGAGTACAGAAGAAGCCAACCGTCTGAAGGTCCTGCTGCTCGGCGCATCTGGCGACGCCGAGGAGGCTGATCATCCTGAAACAGCACAACACGAAGATATTCAAGCTTTGTTGGCAGAACTGGAGCGCCTATCCCGGCAGCTCGACGATCTCAGCCGTTGAGATGCTCATTAACCAAGTGATTTTGTCGACTTATTCGATGGTAAACACCGATCCAGCGCTTCTGCCTTGAACTTCCGGAAAATACATGGCGTAGGCGCGGGCGGGCAGCACGCGGAATTCACCTGCTTGCAACGGCAGGAGACGGTAGATCAGAATATAAGTGCCCGCCGGGACGTATGACCCCAGCCAACGCACATGATCATGATAGAAGCGCGGCGCAGTGAAGTACCACCAGCCCCACCCGTTTGCCAGCCTTTCACCGTCCACAAACAGTGGCTGGGTTTCCTCGCTGCCCAATGGGGTGGTGTTGAGGGATGTATCCACAATTTCTGCTCCGGCGGGGATAAAATCTTCCACCACCAGGAACGGTATGTCTTTGGGCACCGTCAGCGAAAGGCGCACCTGGATGACCGGATTGCTGGTTGATCGGTTGGCGGATTCGACCGCCGGACAAGCCTGCGCTCCACAATCTGCGCCTTCCAGGAAATAGGTGCGGCTCAGCGAAATACCGCCGTCCAACGCCTGGACTGTCTCCACAGGCTGACCCACATCGAGAATGGCACGGTAGTATAATCGCCCGCTTCCAGCGCTGCGTTGAATGCGCAGCGCGTTGCTGGCAGTGGATAGTTGTGAAAGCGATACCGTCGCCCTTACCGGATTGAAGGTTTGCGCCCCGGCGGCTTCGCCACTGGCAATTGCCGCGCCGTTGAGGGTCGCATTGAAGGTATAACCACCCTGCAATTCACCTGTTGCCCGCACCGCCTGGCTTAAGGCGGTCAGCACCCAGGCTGTTGCGTGGCTGTTAAGCCAACCGTTTTCACCACGCTGCAAAACCAGGTAGCGGACGGTTTCGGCTACTAACGGTGAAGCGGGATCGAACTTCAACAGCGCCATTAACACAATCGCGCTGTTAGCATAGGTGTTGGCAAATTCGTAACCCGATTCTTGCAACGGCTGCCAGAAAGCCCCGCTGGCAGAGCGCCCAGCAGCACCCGCCAGATCGGCGACGAGGGTTGCCGTAACTTCCGGCTGGCTGGATTGCACCGCCAGCGCCAGCAATGCTTGCGCCCACGGATTCAGACGGGCACGCAGATCGAGCAGGTCCGGTGGAACCGGATGGCTGCGTTCATATTGGTTGAGTACAAAGTAAAGAAATGCCAGCTGGTCCAACTGGGCTGTTTCCTGAGTCATTTCTGCCGTATACAGGCTGGCATTGACAAACCGGTTGGCGTCCAGGCGGTCAAATTCATCAACGAAGAAACCGTTTGCCACCGCTTTGTCGAGAATCCATAATCCGTAAGCGCTGAGATACGGGTCGCTGGACATCGAAGGCATTCGGCCCCAACCGCCGTCACTTTTTTGCAACTGCGCCAGACGGTTCAAGTCGCGCCGGATGGTCTCCTGCAGCCGGGCGGTCAAATCGGGCGAGGAAAAGTTGATCTCGCGACTCAGTTCGAACACGGTCAGGTTTGCCAACAGGCGGGAGAGCAGTGGTTCACTGGTATCCGTTTCGTAATCCTGCACTACCTCCAATCCAGCCAGCACCGCCCCAGCCAGGTTCGGTGCCAGTTCGACGCGCAATTCACCGCCGGTTGGGGTGTACGATCGCGGCAGACTGACCACTTCCAGCACCTCGCCGGCTTGTATCAGAATACCCCCGGTGGTAAAAGACTGCGGACTGGAATAACGCAGTACTGGCAGACTTCCAACTGGAATGGTACTGGCGTCCTGCATGCCCCCGCCTTCGACACTGAAAATCATCGCTGCCGAGTCGGCATCCTCAACCCGCACCCACCAGTTGACCCGCTGTCTGCCATTGGCGGGCAGCTGCACCGCCTGGCGTTCCAGGGCAGGATTTTCGAGCACAACACCATTCACTTGCAGGCGCACAGTTGCTTCGATCGGAGAGGCGGTATTGTTTTGCACAATCGCGCCGATCTCCACCCGGTCGCCTGCCACCAAAAAACGCGGGGTAACTGGCCGGATAAGTAAATCCTTGCTAACCACAATCTCGGTCATGGCTTCGCCCACGCGCGTGTCCCGGGTCACGCCGCGCAGGGTAACCACCCAGGTGGTCAGGTTGTCGGGCAGGGCAAATTCAACCTGCCCGTGCCCCGAAGCATCTGTCTCCAGGGAGCCGTTCCAGTATGCCGTATCGCGGAAATCGCTGCGCAGCAGGGAGAAATCATCCGCCGCGCCGCCCCCGCCGCCGCCTAAACCGCGTGGCAGCAGCGGAATACGTCCCACATACGCTGCCATCGAACCACTGGTATACACACCCAATGGTTGAGCACCATAAAATGCCTCACGGATGTTCACCACCGTGCTATCTGCCAGCGCCAGTACCGCCTTGTCCACCACCGCCAGCGAAAACTCACCCTGGATGGGGTTGCCAAGATGATCCTTGACCAGTACATCGAAGCGCGCGGTTTGGCGTGGCTCAAAATGCGTGCTGGCAGCTGCCGGGGTAAGTTTTACATCTAATTCAAGCGCCTGTGGGTCAACTTGCAGTTCAAGATAGCCCTGGCGGAAGTCGATCTGACCATGATCATCCTTACCCAGCAATGTAACCGCCACGTATACATTGGGTGCATCCATTTCACCCAGCGGAATGTCCAGCACCTGGCTGCTGCCGGAAAGGGTCACCACCTGCGAGCGCAGCACGCCGCGCCGTTCGATCGTCACCCACGCCAACGCACCAGGCGAAAGCGGGTTGGGAAGGAACACCCGCGCAGTTTGCCCAGCCTGATAGATTTTCTGTTCTGCCTCCAGGCGCAAATGCTGGTTGGGCAAGTTCGGCCAGGGGGCTCTACCCGCCCCGCCAACCCACACCAGGACCTGTGTCAATGCCCCGCTACCGCGCACTTCCAGGCGGTAAATACCAGCCGACGGCGGGGTAAATTGCAGCACCGCCCGCCCGTTGGCATCGGTGCGCAAATCTGCCCCACTGACCCCGGTCACAATTTCTTTAAATGGGGCTGCGCCGCCTGCCACAGCATTGAAATCCTGCACCCATTCGATGCGGTCGAAGGATGCGCTCAACGTGCGATCTGCAGCAGGGCGATTCTGCCAGTCAAAGGTGACGATCGAAAAGGTGAAAGGAGTTTCTGCCGGCTGAACCCACGACTGGGGACGGACGCCGATAGTAAAATCCGCTGGGTGGATCAGGGTTTGACCACGCCGGGAAACCGGAAAACCGCTCTCATCCGTCAGGGTCACTTCCAGGGTGAGAATCTGATCGCGGTTTGCTTCCAACACAGCTGCCAGGTTATCGCGCAGAAAGGTCAAAGGGAAACGTCCATCACTGCCGGTCACACCGCTGCCACTTTGAACAAACCTGCCCAGCGGCGACTCAAGCCGCATCCACCAATCGGGTTCCAGCCAGAAGGTATCCACAGGACCGCTGGAATAGCCGTCCGGCAGGTCTGTGAAGGCATCCCGAATGTACAATGACCAATCCACTTTGACCCCAATGGCGGGTGCATCAAAGAAATACGCCGCCAGGACTTGCGCCTGAACGTCCTGTCCCGCCAGGTATTCCGCCTGGTTGAATTCAACATTCAAATCGATTTCCGGTTTACGATAAGCCGCCACACGGAATTCGACCAGTGCATCCGGTTGATCATTCACCTGGATAGAATAGAATCCAGGCGGAGCGTCCGGCGGCAGGGTAAACTGCCCCTGCAGCGTGCCGTAAGCAGAGACCGCCAGCCGCCGGCTTTCCAGCACCGGGTTACCCAACTCAGGCGAGTAGGCACCGATAATCTTAAGATTGACTTCCTTAAGATCAACAGGCTGGTAACGGGCATCTCCCCACTGGCGTAAAATGTAGCGGTAATAAACTGTTTGTCCCGGCTGGTAAATAGGACGATCGGTATACCCATACGCCTTGATGGGCGGCTGGTCGAGCGTGCTGCGAATGCCAAAATTCCACGGATAAAGCCCGGCATTCCAGGTGGTGACCGCAACTGAAAAATCGGGGTCGTTGCTCTCGCCCAGCGTGACCACCAGAGTGCGGTAACGTTCGCGTGGGGGCAATGGAATGCGCGCCACGCCGTCGGCGTCAGTTTCACCACGCCCCAGCGAAAGGCCGCTGCCGGCTTCGAAAACGGTGACCAACCGTCCACTCACCGGGCGCTGATCCGGTTGATTTACCGCCCAGACCACCATTTCGTTCTGGCTTTCCTTGAGGGTTAACTGAATCGGGCTGACCACCAACATAAACTGCACTGCGGCGGAACTGGTATCAAACTGCGGCGATTCGATGCGGAAGGCATACAAACCAGCCGGCAGCCCGCTGCCATCACCCTTGAAGGGAATTTGTACCGCCTGGCTGGCGTTTGCCGGTAAATCCAGGTTCATTTGCCAGGATTCTTCCAGCGTCAAGTTGTTTAGGCTGAAAGGTTGCTCAATGGAACGCAACATTTCGACGGTGGTCATTCGCGCCCTGCGAATAATCAGGGTATCTAGGTTGGTAGCATAGGCAGGTAGGCTAACCTCACCCGGAACGGCATACAGCAGGTATCCGCTGTTGAACAGGATCGGAATCGACAAACCGGACTGGTAATCTGCTGCTTTGAATGTGATGACTGAATCCCGACCCAGGCGGGAGCCCCAGCGGTCTTCTAGGTTGCTGCTCAACGTCAGCCGGTAAGTTTGCCCGCTCTGAAAAAAGCCCGATATGAAAATATTGCCAGAAATTTCATCATGATAGAGGTAATAATTGCTGATTTGCGGTTCCAGTTTGATGCGTTCATTCAGGGGTTGTGTGGCTGCCAGCGGCGCGCTCATCTGAATGGAGATCGCAGCGTAATCTCCGTAGATTGGCAGTTCGCCATTGTTTTGCGGGTCGGTCGAAAGGATACTCAGGTTACCAACCGTGCGGTAAGGCTGAGCGAATTGAAATGCCAGCGGAGTCCCGCCACGCCCAGCTGCCTGGCGCAGTTCCAGCGTGTACGCTGTATCACGATTGAGCAGCGCTTGCGGCTTCAACCGAAGCACCGTGTCGCGTTCAGCCCATTCATATATTGCTGACACGCGGTTGCCTGCGGAATCGCGCAGCTGAAAACCGGCTTCGGTGATCTGCCGGTTCATTGGTTGGTTGAAAGTCAATTCAAAGACCGCGTCCAATGGAATACTGCTCTCCTGGTCCGGCAAAATGCCAATGATCGCCGGCGCGGCGGTGCTGAACTGCCAGCCCATCTCGGCAGCGTTGGTGACCGGTGTTCCGTCCACACCGACCAGGTCGGAATTTACGGTAACCGTGTAAGTTATCCCTCCCTGTAAGGCAGGCTGCGGCGTAAAAACGTAGGTACTGGTGTTTAGCCAGCGCCCGCTGCCCTCGGCTGGCGGTTCAAGCGTAAATCCAACCGGTTGCGCTGCGCCAACTTCGCCAAGTGGGACAACAGGGCGGGTGAAGGTCACCGCCACCACCGTGGTAGGGTCGAGATCAGTGATGCCCGGTTGCGGAATACGCTCGGCAACGTTCAATGCACCCGCGGTTCGATAAGTCAGTGAAAACTGGCGCAGCAGGTTTTTGCCATTGACCGCCCGAGCGGTCTCATCCACCGTCACAACCACACGCGAATCTATCGCGAAGGGTTGGTCAGGAACGAAGCGCACCGATTGATCATCCAGCCACTCGAAGCGACCAGAAGCAGCCGGTTCAACCCGCAACGCACCTTCCACCGAAGGGCGATCCATCGGTTGATCGAAAGTCAATACAACCCCTTGGTGGGCGGGAAGCAGGCTTTCCGGTTGAGGGTCGCTCTCGATTACCACCGGTGGCAACACTTCTGCAGGTGTTGGCAACGGTGTTGGTGAGGGTATTTCAAGCAGTTCAGGCGGCGGTGTGCGCTGCAACCCAAAGGGCAGGTTGCACGCCAGGCTGACCAATGAAAAAATGATCACCAGCGATACCAGCCCCCGGCTAAATCCATACGGATACGGCTTGTTCATGCACCATCCTCCTGAAAACCTTCAGCCTGTAGTTCGTATTGCTTATAACTTTACCACAAATCATTCCCGGCTCGGGTTGCAAGGTTATTGCATCAAACCAGGGGGTACAAAGCAAACCATCCCCAGCGCGCTCTAATTAAGACGTTTGAGGAATAAATAAGGTTTCCAGTTTTCCCTCAAGGTCTGAATCCACCCATCCCCATGATTCGACAAAAAAACAAGCGCCCAGCTTATTTTCCGGGCGCTCGTCGCAGGCAGTCTATGACATCTCAGGGGTTCAAGAACATACCGAAAAAGCGCTGGAAATAGACAAATTCGCCACTATCGCCGCGATGATTTGGGTTGGAGGCATCCCACAGGGCAGCAAAGGACGCAACCACGTCATTGGCATCCAGCATGGCACCGTTGGTAAACTTTACCCCATAGCGCAAACGGAAGGTCCATTCTGTCTGGTCGGCATTGGCAGACCAGGATTCTGCCAGTGCGGGTCGCAGCCCTGTATCACCATAGTTGTAATCTACCAGAGTGGAATACAGCAGGTGAGTCACTCGGAATGTATCTCCGTGAACGGCATCGCCAGGCCAGAGCGATTCGGGCGGCAGCGTTTGTAAAAAGGTCAGCTGTTGATCTGGCGTGATCACTTCCTCGAGGTTCTCAAAATTCTGGTTGACGGCTACTCCCTGCACCTCGTAACGGAATACGGCTGCTGCGTTAACATGTGCCAGCGGGATTGCCGGAACGCGCTCCAGCAGCAGGTCGTTGACCTGGTTGTACAGTCGCTGACGCTCTTCTGGGTCGCCGGACTTACCCGCCTGGGAAGCCATCTCCACCACATCCGGGTATGCATCTCCCAGCAGGCGCGAACCGGCAAAGAACAGGGTACTGTAAAGGCTGGTTGGATCCGGATAATCCGCGCTCCAACCGTACAGGAAAAAGGCTTCCTCTCCCGCTTGAACAGATTTCTCAAAGGTTGCCGCTTCAACCCGTTTAAGCGTTACATTAATACCATAGGGAAGCAACTGCGAGCGAATAGTTTGAGCCACACGGTGCGGGTCGGGTAGAAAATCGTTACCCGCACTGGAATATGCCAGGGTAAGTTCCTGATCGAAGTCGAAGCCAGATTCACGCAGCAAGCTCAACCCCTGTTGCGGATCATATGGATGCCAGCTGAGCAGCGGGGTATGCCCGATCTGAAACGCCGGCGAGAGAAATTGCTCGGCGACCTGGGTGCCAGACGGGTAAATCGCGGATACGATTTGTCCGCGGTCAATCAACATGCTAATTGCTTGGCGTACCCGGCTATCATTGAATGGGGTATAACGGTTGTTCATCCCCACAAATGCCAGGTTAAGCGATGGGCGATAGACCAGCCGCAGGCTCTTATCCTGGTTAATACTGGAATAGGCGTTCATATCCGGGCGGTCCATCGCCTGAGCTTTAGCGGTGCTTACTTCCACCAGGCGGGAATGCGGCGATATTGCCCAACGGAATTGGATCTCACGCAGCCGCGGCGGAATGCCCCAATAATCCGGATTGACCTGCAAGGTGAGCCTCTCTCCAGGGAGATATTCCTTAACCTTGTACGCACCGCTGCCAACCGGTTGGGCGCTCATGGTACGCGCATCACCATTGTGCTGGCTCAAATAAGCATCATCCGTTACGGCAAAAACGGGGAAGGCCAGCTTGGCTGGGAAAGCCGGATCGGGAGAACACAGGCTGAATCTGACCGTGTGCGCGTCGAGCGCTTCCACCGCGCGGATTGCTCCGCCGTAGGAACAATCCGGCGCGCGAACGCCGGCAAGATTCCTGGCAGCCGCCACCTCTTCGACTTGCAAGCCAAGCGGCTGGCAGGCACTCAGCATCAGGCTGAACAATGCCATCCAACGAAGAAAAATGAGCCATACAGCCGGTTTAACGGCGCTTTGCGTGGTGTTCATCCCGGATTTACTGCCATCCATGTGCGCTCCATTCCCAGGGCTGATAATTTCCAGCCTCAATGGTTCAATTGCCCGCAGTCTGATTATTCATTGCACCTCAAACGGCCACTTCAACCGCAATGAGGTGGGAGAGGAACGATGGTTACCCCAAAACCCCGTTAAATTATACGAGAATTGCCCGGAAATTAAATTGACAATTCAGTAAGGTTGTCTTCACCAGGTGTAACTGGTCGATTCGACCCATTCAAGGTATACTCCCCTATCAATGTGGAATAGAAGCCAAATGTACAGGTCAAAACCTTTGATGTGGGAAAAAATTATTGCCCTCGACACTACCCTCACCAATCGTCTGCGCATGGAGGTCAACGATTCGCTGGGCTGGAAACTGGCCGCCTTTTTTGCCCATTCCGGCGATTCCTGGTTCTGGCTGTTTGGTTTGGGACTGATCTGGCTGATTTCCAAACCCTGGCGCAGCCTGTCCGCCTTCTTGATCCTGGATATTCTCTTGCTGGCGGCATTGGTCATGGCAATCAAGTTCATGTTCCGCCGCAGCCGCCCGCCAGGCGAGTGGGGCAGCATCTACCGCAACACGGATCCACATTCCTTCCCCTCCGGTCACGCCGCGCGGGCAGCCATGCTGGCGGTGATTGCGGTGGCAATCGCACCGCTGTGGGCAGCCATTGGGTTGAGCATTTGGGCAATTCTGGTCAGTCTCTCGCGCATTTTTACCGGAATGCACTATCTTTCCGATGTAATCGTCGGGATTCTGCTTGGCGCGTTGTGCGGTAATATATTTTTATTGATTCGTTCTTCGATGGAAACCAGCCTGCCATTCCTCTTTTAACAGGATCGAACATGGCGCAGCGCATTCCCTGGCAAGCGCAATTTTTCACCCTCGTTGGCGTGTTGTTTATTCTGCTTGGCGGTTGCGGCAATTTTCCGTTGATACTGACCATCGACAATCAAACCGGGCAGCCAATTTGTGAAGTGTACATTTCACCACACAGCGAGACCAATTTTGGGGAGAACCAGCTTAAAGAGGACGAGCGAATTGAAAGCGGTCAAAAACACGCCTTTCAGGTAGCAGCAGGTGAATATGATTTGCTGGTGAGAAATTGCGCGCAGGAAACCGTGTTTGCGCAAGACGAGGTTACTGCAGAGTCGCACTTTACCATCGGCGGGGCAGATACCCAACCGCTGCGCCTGCGCAATCGAACTGGCGTGGAAATCTGCTATGTTTACTTTGCGCCGGTGCAATCTGGCACCTGGGGTGAAGACCAGCTTGCCAAAGTGGAGAGCATCCACTCCGGCGAAACACGCATTTTTCACCAGCCTGCAGGCAGTTATCATGTCCGTGCCGCCGGCTGCGATGATCAAACGATTGCCGAAACACGAGATGTTGATCTGACCCAGCCGTATGAATGGGTGATCGCACCCTGAGCAATCCTTTGACGAATACAGCAGCGTGAGGTATGCTTAATCCGGGAGTGGCTGGGTCCCGGTGGGCTCCCCGGTCTTCAAAACCGGTGGCGGGTCGCTCTGCGAGCCGCGGTGGGTTCGACTCCCATCCATTCCCGCCTTTTTTCATTTACAGGTTCCGGATGGTACCATGATGGAAGATATTCTTTTGCTCAACGAACGCGCCAATCAGGCAGTCCAGCGCATCTTCTATATCGAGGATACGACTTACGGAGACGAGCGCAAGGGCTATATCGTCAAATATCACGGACGCTTGATCCTGCCCGATAGCGCCGAAGCCTATGACCGGCTGGCACAAGCAGTCAAACCGCTCGGACTGACCCCCCTCTTTCGGATTGAAGACGGCCGCCAGACAGTGATACTGGTCACCAGCCGCAAGCCCTCCAGCCCCTCCAACCCTCGCACTAACCTGATTTTCTTCATCCTGACTTTGATCAGCGTTTGGTTCACCGGCGGCATGTTGAGTCTCACTGAACTGCCTTCCAGCCTGGCTGAATGGGTGTGGGCTATACTGACCCAGGGCTGGCCCTTTGCGCTCAGCATGTTGGCTATCCTCAGTGCCCACGAATTTGGCCATTATCTGGTGGGACGGCGGCACGGCGCAGCGGTCAGCCTGCCCTATTTTCTACCGCTGCCCTTCCCGATCAGCCCGTTTGGCACCTTTGGTGCATTTATTAACATGAAGGAACCGCCCAAAAACCGGCGTGTCCTGATGGACATTGGCGTTGCTGGTCCTTTGTCCGGGCTTGTGGTTGCCATACCGGTTTTACTGATTGGGCTTGCCCTCTCACCGCTGTCCACCTTGCCCGCCGCTCCATCTGGTAGTGGACTTGGACAGGCACAGTTGGAAGGCAATTCGCTGCTGTATTTGTTCTTAAAGTTCGTCGTCTTTGGACAGGTGCTGCCTGCGCCGGTCGATCTGAACGGATTATCACCGCTGGTCTACTGGCTGCGCTACCTGTTCACCGGGCAGCCATTGCCTTACAGCGGGCTGGACGTCAGTCTGCATCCGGTTGCCTGGGCGGGTTGGGGCGGGTTGTTGATCACCTCGCTCAATCTGATTCCCGCTGGGCAACTGGACGGCGGACACCTGCTGTACGTGTTGTTTGGCAAGCAGCGCGCACGCCGTTTTTTCCCGCTGGTGCTGATCGCGCTAGGGCTGCTGGGATTCGTTTGGGCAGGCTGGTGGCTTTGGGCAGCGCTCATCTTCCTGTTTGGGCGTATCTACGCTGAGCCGCTCGACCAGATCACTGAGTTGGATGACAAACGCAAGCGCCTGGCTTGGTTAACGCTGTTCGTCTTTCTGTTGGTATTCACCCCGGTACCGCTTACCCTGATGCCCTGACCAGCGTGTCGATCCAGGTTCCGTCCAGCGCGCGGTAACGCCCCAGTGCCGAGACAGTCAGACAGATATGGGCAGGGATTATACCGAGCAGTTGTCCCTCTTTCATCGCTGTGATCCGCTCCGGGGGCAGCCGCAGAACGCCATGTTCCTGCGATAGCCGGGCAGCATAAGCATCCGGTGCACATCGTGACCAGCCCGCCTCGTTTAGATCGACCACCCATCCATAGAGAGTCTTGCCATCCACCAGCAGGTTGTCTTTTGAGAGATGGATGGCGCCGCCGTACACCACCACCTCGCCACGCTGCGGGTGCAGCGCAACCAGCGGGCAGACGACCACGGCGGCAATGTCTTCTTCACTGCACGCGCCAAGCCGCAACATTTGGGCATCATAAAAAACAAAATTGCCCGGACGGATTTCATCCAGACCAGTAAAGTGCGGGCTGAGCGTGCAGCCGGGCGTATCCCCGGCGCTGATCTCCAGCCCTTCCACTCTGCCCCGTGCCAGAAAATCGCGCAATGCAACCATGCGCTGGTTGCTCTCCGAAAAGATCTGCACAATCTCGGCTGGTGTAGTGCCGCCATAGGTCGCCCCGGCATGAGTCAGCAGTCCACGCAAGCGCAGGCTGGGCTGCTCGCGCACCTGCCGGCAGAGTACTTCCACTCGTTCGGCTTGTTGCCAGGGGATGCCGGTGCGTCCGCTGCCGCTGTCCACTTTAATCCACACATCCACCGGCACTTCCACCGCTTGCGCCAACGCTAACACTGCTTCCGCAGATTCGACCAGCACACCCAGGCGGATGTGCTCGCTCAGACTGCGCACCACCGCCAGTTCGCGCAGGTTTAGCGGGAAAGCCACAGTAATATCTGCCCAGCCATGACGGGCAAAATAGACCGCCATTTCCAGCGAGGAGACGGTGATTGCCTCAACGCCCGCCTCGCGCAGCCATTCTCCTACCCGCGCCGACTGGTGTGTTTTAAAATGGGGACGAAAACGAACCCCCAAACGCTCCGCCTTGTGCGCCATGCGCCAAATGTTGGCACGCGTGCGCTGCGGGTCGATCAATACGGTTGGACGGATAATGTCAGGGAATAAAGTTGGGTGCATGGCACTATTGTATAATAATTCGCATGCATGCTGACTTGGAATATCATCTGGTTCCGGTTAATGGTATCCGGCTTCACGTTGTCCAGGCGGGCCCGGCGGAGGGGCAACCACTTGTTTTACTGCATGGATTCCCGGAATTCTGGTACGGGTGGCGCAAACAAATCCCGGCTCTTGCGCAGACTGGTTTCCGCGTCATCGTACCCGACCAGCGCGGCTACAACCGCAGCGACGTTCCCACCAGGATAAACGATTACCGCCTGGAGTGTCTGACAGCAGACATTCTTGCCCTGCTGGATGCGCTTGGTCATCCGGCGTGTTACCTGGCTGGTCACGATTGGGGTGCAATGGTTGCCTGGTCGCTTGCACTGGCACACCCTGATCGTATTCACCGTTTAGCAATTTTGAACGTACCACACCCGCTGGTAATGGCGGAGTATCTCAAGAAAAACCCGCGCCAGATATTGGAATCCTGGTATTTTGCCTTTTTTCAGATCGTTGCGATTCCCGAATGGCTGCTTAGCCGGAATCATTTCGACCGCATGGCGGCTGCGCTACGCGCTTCCGGGCAGGAGAACACGTTCAGTTCAGCCGAGATCGATCAATACCGGATCGCCTGGCAGCATTCCGGCTTGAGGGGGATGATCAACTGGTATCGCGCACTGGCACGCCACCGCCCAACACCGCCTGCCGACCCACGCCTGCGCCAGCCGGTGCGCATCCTGTGGGGCAAGCGCGACATTGCCCTGCGGCATGAAATGGCGCAAGCCAGCGTTGCATGGTGCGATAACGCTGCACTGACCTTCTACGATCAAGCCACACATTGGGTTCAGCACAACGCGGCTGAACAGGTCAACACCGAATTGATCACATTCTTCTCGAAATAACATAGGAACGATGATGAACAATCAGCAACTGGCAGACATTTTCGAACGCATCGCTAATTTACTGGAAATCAAAGGCGAAGTGGTCTACATTACCCTTGCCTACCGCCGCGCCGCCGAAAGTCTGCGCGCCTACCCACAGGAAGCCGCCGATGTGCTCCGCCAGGGTAAACTGACCAATATTCCCGGCGTGGGTAAAGCCATTGCTGAAAAAATTACCGAACTGCTCACCATCGGCAGGCTTGAATTTCTCGAACGTCTGGAGCAGGAAGTGCCCCCCAGCCTGCTGGAGATCCTGGAAGTCCCAGATGTTGGACCCAAAAAAGTTGCCCTGTTCTGGAAACAAGCCGGAATTACCTCGCTGGCGGATCTGGAATCCGCTGCCCACGATGGTCATCTGCGCCGTCTGCCGGGAATGGGTGAAAAATCCGAACAGCGCATCCTGGCAGGAATCGAATCGATCAAGAGGCGCAGCAAGCGCATGCTGCTGGGCACGGTTCGCCCAATTGGGCTGCGCTGGCTGGAATGGCTGCGGGCATTGCCCGGCGTGTACGTTGCCGAGGCAGCTGGCAGTCTGCGCCGCTGGCGTGCAACCATCGGTGACCTTGACCTTGTGGCTGCCGCTCAAGATCCGGCAACCGTTATGCAGGCTTTCGTCAACCACCCCGAAGTGACCCGCGTGCTGGGCAATGGGGAGAACAAATCCAGCGTTGAGCTGTCCAACGGATTGAAGATTCAACTGTGGTTGCAGCCGCGTGAGCGGTTTGGTACGCTGTTGCAATTCGTCACCGGCTCCAAGGATCACAACGTTCGCCTGCGCGAATTGGCACAGCGCAAGGGTTTATCCCTGTCTGAACGCTGCCTGACCACCACAGATGGCAACGAATTGACTTTTGCCGGCGAAGAGGAGGTCTATAACGCGCTGGGATTGGATTGGATACCACCCGAATTGCGCGAAGACCGCGGTGAAATTCAAGCCGCGCTGGAACACAACCTACCGCCTTTGATAACCACTGCCAATCTCAATGCTGAATTGCACAGTCACTCCACCTGGAGCGACGGCGCACTGAGTATTGCCGATATGGCGCGTGCCGCCCGTTCGCGCGGTCTGAAGATGCTGGCAGTCACCGACCATACCCAGTCACTTGGCGTTGCCAACGGGCTGAATCCCGAACGGCTGCGCCAGCAGCGCCGCGAGATTAACGCCATCCAGGCAGAACTGGGGGAGGATTTTATCCTGTTGCAAGGCGCGGAGGTGGAAATCAAAGCCGATGGCAGCCTGGATTATCCGGACGAGGTACTGGCAGAACTCGACCTGGTAATTGCTTCACTGCATGTCAGTTTGCGACAGCCCCGCGAGGAAATTACTGCCCGCCTGCTCAAAGCCATTCACAATCCGCATGTGGACATCATCGGTCACCCCAGCGGGCGGCTGCTGCCTAACCGCGAAGGTGCCGATCTCGACTGGGAAGCTGTCCTGACTGCCGCGCAGGATGCCGGTGTTGCGCTGGAAATCAACGCCAACCCCTCGCGCCTCGACCTGGACGAAGTCCACGCCCGCCGCGCAGCGCAACTGGGCATTTTACTGACCATCAACACCGATGCGCACAGTCCGACTGACTTCGACCTGGCGGAGTACGGCGTTTCGGTTGCCCGCCGGGCAGGTCTCACCGCTGCTCAGGTGCTCAACACCTGGCAGCCGAAAGAAATCCGCCGCTGGTTGCAACACCGCAGCGGCGCTTAAGCCACTGGCGTTTTTATTGCGACAGAGAAGCCACAAACACCTGGTTGCCGTAAGCAAGCACCAGGTTGCGTGCCTGGGTGACCCGGAAAGCACTCACCGATCGAGCGGGCAACGTTACGTCGCCACCCTGACGCGGGCGAATCTCCTGCACAAAGGTCATCCCCAGGCTAAACTGGAAGATAGCCGGTGTGGCTGGATCGAGGAAGTAGAGCGATGGTTCGGGTGGCTGGATCGACTGGATTTGCGCCAGATTGACTCCCAGGGTCTTTACTTCCTCCACCGGCTCACTGCCACGGGTCATTCGGTAAGGATATGGATCACTGCAACGGGTAGGCGTGGAACTAATGCTGCTGTATGTGCAAAGCACCAGACTGCCGTCTTCCTTGAGAATGTATAAATCGTCCTGGTAAATGGTAATATCCACTGCGTTCGCCAAATCGGGGACAGCATTGCCAAAGAACAGGCGCGGACCGGCAAGAGGATCGTTGAATTCAATTCCCACCCCCTCAAATCGCCACACGGCGTTGGAGCGGTTATCCAGAATGTGCAGCAAACCGGGTGAATAAACCATGGCACGGATACTGCCCCAACCCGCATCCGGTGGATTAAGACGAGTAGCGGTAGTTTTGGCTGTATCCAGCGAGCAATACAACAGATTGCCAAATGCATCGATCCCCATCACCACCGCATCTAATCGATTGGGCACCGGCGCGGCAACAATATCCACCAATGGACCGATGATCAGGTTGCCGATCATAATCGGCCCACACGAAAAACGTGAATCGATTTCATAACCCGGACGGGTATACACCAGGCGGATCACCCGCCCGCTTTCCCCATCCAGCAGGTAAAGATCTTCTGCCGGGCTGGAGACAATCTGTTTGATTTTGACTGCCGGATCGAATACGGTGGAAAGAACCGGTGAGAAAGAAAGACGGCGGATGCCTTCGAGCTGGTCCAAAGCAGTAAATATTTCAGAGCGCAGTCTGCGCATATTTTCCGACTGTCCAAATTCCTCCGACTGGTCCAAATAGTTCAGCGCAGCTTCGTAATTAACCCGTTTGAGCACAGGATCACTCTGGCTGGCAGCCTGGGCTGCCATTTGTTCGGCTTGCGCTACCAGCGCGCGATGCTGGTCGCCGCGCCCCTGCTGGACATAAGCCGTAGTGGCAATAGCAACCACCAAAATCGGTACGATAATGGCAATGAACAGCATGGCTGAATTGGATAATGCCGGTAACCGTTCGGCTTTGCCCGGTAAAATGCGCGCCGTCAGGCGCGACAAGCTGTCTGCTGCTTTACGGCGCGCTGCCAACCAACCGTTGACCAGCCGCGCGGCAAAGCCGCGCACACGCCTGCCGGTGGGCGATGGCGGACGCACAACCGGGGTTGAGATTTTACCTGCCGCGGGATGAGGCAGCACAGTTTCAATGACCTGCTCCGCAAGTGGAGATTCTGAGGGCGTCTGCACCACGGCAGCAGCCTGCTCCTGGGGTGGATTGGTGAGCAGGGTGAGCGGCTCGTCGGCAACCGGTTCCGTCTTTGCTGGCGGTTTATCACGCGTAAACGCGGCGCTCAACCGGGCTGCCAGACCTTGCACTGGGTTACTGGCTGTTGGGCGGTCAATCTGGACAGGTTTTCTGCCCCCCAGGTAAACCGGCTTGCGCCCCTTCTCCTGCTCAGACGGCTGATCTGCCAGGGGTGGGATGCTTTCATCTGCCCCCTCAGCAATCAGCAAGGGCGCAGGTGGGGCAGATTCACCGGAACGCAGTACATGGCTGTGAATTATTCCTGAACCGCTGCGGGTGCGCAACATGACAAAACACAGATTACTGCCTGCCTGAGTAAGCAGGCGGCGACGCAGATTATCCAGGGATAATTGTCCACTTCCGGTTAATGATTCGACTGTCCAGTGTTGAGCCGGGTGCGCGCTGAGTAGTGCCAGATCACCGGGCTTGAATGGACTGCGGTAAAAACGCACAGACACTGACCGGCTGACCCCCAAGCCTCGTCCTGCGCCGACCGGATCATGATAATGCTGTACGCCCTGGCGGGTGATGACGAACGAGTGCACCGGACCGGACTGCGCCAGGTAGAGCATGTCATCGTGCAGCACCGCCAGCACCAGCCAGCCCAACACCGGGTTGCCCTCTTTTGCCTGGCGTAGATTGCGCGCCAGCAAGCGTTCATTTACCTGTTCAGTAACGGTTTTAAGCGCGTTGGTCACCGTACCACGCGTGGAGAAGTACACCTGGCTCAATTTTTCCAGTAGTTCAAGCGGCGCACCTTGCAGCACAGAACCACGTTCGCCGAGCTGCAAAAAAACCACGAGGCGGTCTTTCTCCCTGCCGCGCGCCGTTCGCTTTGGCGGCATGCTGGTATGGAGACCAGGCAACTCCGCCGATTCCTTGCCTTCCAGTCGGTTGTATTTGAAAACGCTCAGATCGAACACAGGTCAGCCTTCAGGGCAATCAAATTTTCAACAGGTTTATTATACCTTCACCCTGTGAATGCAATTTCTGTGCCAGCCCAGCAAACTTCCCCTCACGAGATGGACTGCGCCAGGATCTGCGTCATCAACTCCGGATCATCGCGTAAAAAGCCGGAGGGTGGCAGGCGTTGAATCATCCGCGCCCAGGCTGGATTACGGCGGAAAATATCCCTAAACAATGACAGCGCTTCCGCCGTCCGCCCAATATCCGCCAGGGTAACCGCCTGCCAGAAAAGAATTTCCTCATTCTCCGGCAACATGGCTGCAGCAGACTGGTAAGCCTGCATTGCGGCTTCCATTTCACCGGCAGCCAGGCGCGCATCGCCCTCATTCATTTTTTCGTAAGCGCGGTGAACATGCAGCAGCCGGCGCAGCTCCGATAACGGCTGGGGATGATCTTCCACGCGCAAATTCACCTTGACCCCTTGCCAGGGCTTTTCGCTGCGTTCGCCGCCAACCACCAGCAGGCAGGCGCTTTGCTGACCGCGCAAATCACCGCCCTCCGCTTGAGCAGCTTCCAACGCCAGCATCAGGCGTTCTGCCAGGTCACCGCTGCCGCTGCGAAATGCCTCCGCCATTGCTGACCACACCGTGGAGGATGCCATCATATTTGCCTGGGCGGAAAAACCGTGTCCGCTTTCGTGACCAGCTTCGGCAATGCAGCGCCCGCCGGTGTGCACGCCAATCCTGCCGTTGGCATCCAGCATGGCAATCTGGCGAACTTCACGCCCCTCGTCAGCCGCCAACAGCGCGTCCAGCGCGGCTTGTGCAGGAACACCCGCCCGCATCAGCAGCAATCCTTGAGGCCCATAGGAGGCTTCGACCAGCGACTGGGTAGCCACAACCCCCACCCCGGCTTCGCCCCAGGCGACTATCGAGCCAACCGAAAACCAGTGGGATTGTACCGCAACACCCATTTCACCACTGTACTCATCCCGTGCCACGATCGAATATGTATGCGCAAAAGGTTGTCTTTCCCATCTCGAACAGGCAGGGTACATAGAGAACTCTCCCGAAGCTCTATTGATGATCTGGCGCGGCTGTTGCTGCTACGCTTTCCGCCTTGCGGCGATGTGCCCACCCTTCCAGAATCAAGACCAGCAAAAAGCCAGCCAACGCCATCGCAGTGACAGTCGCCGTTTCGATACTCCACTGCGGGAGGATATTGGTCAGTGATTGGCTTAATTCCTGCGGCAGCGCTTCACCAGGGAAGGGTTGCAATTCTTTCCAGGGCCACAAACGGCGCAGCGAGCCAACCATCAAGCCAATCATCAAGGCAATGGTCGCATCGTGATAGCGGCGGAACAGCCAGCCGAGCACCTGCGCAAAAAGAGAAATTCCGACCACCGCCCCGAGTAAAAAGACCCCCAGACGAAGAATATCGAAACCGGTAACTGCGGCAAGAATCTGTTCATATTTTCCTAACAACACCAAAATGAATGCCCCGGAAATCCCCGGCAGGATCATGGCACAAATTGCAATCATCCCGCTCAAGAAAAATGCAAACAGCGTATCGGGGGTCTTCACCGGCACAAGTCCAACCACAAAATAGGTGGTGACCGTGCCTGCCACCAGCAGCGCCATGGTAATCACATTCCATTTTCGCACCCGCCGTGAAACGACAATGGCTGAAGCAGCCACCAGCCCAAAGAAGAACGCCCAGACGAACAACGGATGGGACTGAAGCAGGTTTTCAAGCACGTGCGCAAGGGTGATCGCCCCGGCGAAAATGCCCACCACGAGTGCCAGCAGGAACTTCCACGGCAGATCCGCCAGCAGCGCTCGGAATTGCAGCTTAACCACCCGCTTGAGATGTTTCAGGTTTGCAACCGCACGGATGGATTGAATCAACTCCTCGTAAATACCAACCAGCAGCGCAACTGTGCCACCGGATACACCCGGGACGGCGTCAGCGGTGCCCATTAAGAATCCGCGTAGGCTCAAGCCGAGGTAGTCTAGCAAAGATCGCGGCTGGAATGCCGCAGGGTCGTGATTTGATTTGAGGGTGTTCATTGACTATGCGTCCAGTTGGTAAGTGGAAAATACGCTCCGGCAAGGATTGCCCCAGCAGGCATGCATTTGGCGGTTGGTCAGATCAATGGTCAAGGCGGTAATCGTTTTTTCACGGTCGAGGGGATCACCGGTTTCGGCATGGTTACAAATTGAGTCAGGATGATTGACATGATCCTTTTGGATTGCCTGCAGTGAGCGGATGGTGTGTTGTTCGGTTTGGGCAAGCAAGCGTTTAGCGCGCAGGTATCGCACCCGCGTGCTGATCAGTTCATCCGGCTCACTTTCGATCTTGCGCATCTGCTCATCCAGGTAATGGTTGGTGTGCACCATCGCACCGTTCTCCGCCGAGAGAATAGCAAACTGACGCGCCGAAACCTCCACCGAGTAAATTTCTCCACTCTCGTGAGCCAGCAAGTGATTGTAACCCGCCGCACGCTGCGGAATTAGCATGTGGCGGATCGCCTCACCGGGCGTTTTTGCCGCCAATACCGCCCGCGAAACCAGGATGCGCGGAATACCGATCCGACTGTCGGTTGGATAGACCGAATCGCAGCATTGAGCGATCCCATACGCATTGAAGCCAATATTGGGCAGTAAACCGCCGTAGGTCATCGCCAGAAAAGGTGGTTCATCGTCCGGGGTGACGTGCAGCAGGTAAACATCCGCTTCGTCTTCGGGCAGCCAGTCCTCATTATGTGCCAGAAGCACACGCTCGTTGGTCGTGCGTTCCTGGCTGACGGCAATGCTGGTACACTTGGTCAGGTGCAGTGCGTCCATGGTCACCGCTTCCATCGCATTGAGCACGCCAAGGTCATCCAGCGACACCCTGGCGCCTTCTGCCATTCCGCGCATTTCCTCCACATATTGTGGATAACGTTCTTCGGCAAAGGGCATGTACTTGCGCGCCTGAATCAAAGCGCCATCCCAATCCAATTGCAGGCTGTCATACGCGTCTGCCAGCAGCTGGCGGGCATTCTCGATACTGTGAAGGATTTGTTCGCGGCATTCTTCGCCAATCTGGCGGCCAATTTCACGATGGCTGCCACCCACGCGGACAAGCCGGAGAACGCGGCTGTCAAGGGCTTCGGGGGAATGTTCATTTTTCTTTGCTTTCATGGCAGCGATTTTACCATACCCGACCAATCGAATTGCAATCCTAACCAACTTGCCTTTTTACCCGAACCTATCTACAATTACCTAAGTAAATTATCAAGAAAAGATACACCCGGATCAGGCGGCACGGTGTTCATGCCGGGAGGATAAAATCATGTCAAGTGCCAAACCAAGCCGTAAACTCAGAATTCTTCTGGTGGATGACGATGCGGATACCCGCCATCTGATCACGATGATCATCGAAAAGGCGGGGCATAAAATTCAAACCACCGGTCACGGAAGAGCTGCGCTGACCTTGCTCGAACATGAAACCTTCGATATCATCCTGCTCGACATTATGATGCCAGAAGTGGACGGTTTGAGCACCCTCGAATCGATCCGCCAGGTTTCCAGCGCGCCGGTTATCATGCTCACCGCCCTTTCAGATGCGGGCATCATGGAACAAAGCTACCTGATGGGTGCGGACGATTACATCGTCAAACCTTTCGCTATGGCAAAACTGATCGAGCGCATCGACCGATTGGCTCGCGCTCTTCCGCTGACCGAGGCAACGGAAGCTCCCGCCTGGACTTCAGATTATAAACTCGATCTGAGTAACAACACGCTCGTCCGGGGCGGCATCGTCCTCGATCTCAACCCCAACGAAGCCCGACTGTTGTCGTGTCTGATGGATAACGCCTACGTGGAGGTGCCACTCCCCTCGCTCTACGAGGCGGGCTGGGGTAAGGAAATGCTTCCCCAGCGCACCATGCAGGCACTGGTCGAGAACACCGTGCGCAGCCTGCAAAACAAGCTGGAAGAAGATGCTCAATCGCCGCGTATCGTCATCCGTACCGAGAACGGTTATTCCTTCATCCCTGATAAATAACCGGCTATCCAACAAACTTCACCTGCTGCCTGTTTATCCGTTTTGATGCATACCCCTACCCCTTCCATTCATGCCGTCCCAGGACGGTGGCTGGCATTATTGGGGGTCGGCATGGGCGTGTTGATGGTAACCATCGACAGCAGCATTGTCAACATCTCGCTGCCGGCGTTTGTCAAACTGTTCAATACGGGGTTTGCCCAGGTGCAATGGGTGGTACTCGCCTATGTCCTGATCATTACCTCGCTTCTGCTCGGCGCAGCTCGGCTGGGGGATATGTACGACAAAAAACGCCTGTATACGGGCGGGCTGGTGGTGTTCACTCTGGGCTCGGCTTTGTGCGCTTCCGCCACAACCATCGAATGGCTGATCGTTTTCCGCGCCGTTCAGGGACTCGGCGCTGCGTTTACCCAGGCACTAGGAATCGCCATGATCACCGAAATATTCCCGTCCAGCGAGCGTGGACGTGCACTAGGAATTATGGGCAGCATCGTTTCGATTGGCATCGCCGTCGGACCGCCACTGGGTGGCTTAATTCTCGGTCTGGCGTCCTGGCATTGGATCTTCCTGGTTAATCTGCCGGTCGGTATGCTGGCATTGGCAATTGTCACCCGCTTTATCCCCAATCTGCCACCTTCACGAGCGCACCAGCGCTTCGATCATTGGGGCGGCGCGCTGTTGTTCCTGACTCTGGCTTTATATGCCTTTGGCATGACCAGCGGGCAGCAAATGGGTTTCGGACAGCCAGTGGTCCTCGCCGCGCTGGTGGCTGCCGCGCTTGGGTTGGCATTGTTCCTGCGGGTTGAAATGCGCACCGACCAGCCAATGGTGGATCTCAAGTTGTTTACCAACATTCTCTTCAGCCTGAACCTGCTGATGGCATTTCTGGTTTTTATTGTACTGGCTGGCTTCTTCATCCTGCCTTTTTACATGGAACTGGTGCTCGGCTTTCCCTCCACGCTAGTGGGGGTGTTAATGATGGTGCACCCGATTGGCATGGGGGTAATCGCGCCCCTGGCAGGTGCCCTTTCGGACCGCTTTGGCTCGCGGGTGATTAGCCTGGTGGGGCTGTTGGTGATCGTTGCTGGCTGTCTGGCGCTTTCGACCGTGCAGACTGGTTTGAGCCCGCTGGAATTCTTTCCCCGCACTCTGCTGCTCGGCATCGGCATGGGTTTATTCCAGGCTCCCAACAACAGCGCGGTGATGGGCATCATCCCGCGTGAAAGGCTGGGGATCGGATCCGGACTGCTGGTACTTTCGCGTACACTTGGGCAGACCACCGGCTTGCCGCTGATGGGCACGTTGTTCACCGCCAGCGTGTTGGCATCTGCGCGGCTGCCTGCCGGTACAGAAATCACCGCGGCTGCATCTGCTGCACTGGTCAGCGGCATTCAAATGACCTACCGCATCGCTGCCGGAGTGGTATTGGTTTCAACGCTGATCGCCGTGCTGGCGCTGGCTATTGACCAGCGCCGTAAAAAAGAAAAAAAACTGGCTGAACTGCACAGTGCGGGTTGATTCAAACCCTATTTGGTATTAAGATTGAGCCATTCGAATTCATTCGATTGGTTTAATCGATTCGTGGAGGTGTTTGTATGGAAGATACCAGCCGGAATGATATTCGCCGCCTGTTGAAGATTTTTGGCGTGCAGGCGGATGAAAAGATCCTCCGTCACCTGATCGAGAACCCATATGCACCAGCCCTTAAACTGCGCCTTAAGATTGAAGACCTGACCGATTATGGCGACCGTCCGCCTACACAGCCGCTCACCTTCCAGGTCGAAGGGGAGATCCGCCGCCAGGTATAACACATCATTCCATTCATAAAGAGACTCGATTTGAACTCACCCATTGAAACCAGCACTCCAGCTCCTCTGGCGGGCAATCTCGCCGCCGAGGAGAAAACATTCAACACCGAAAAAGTCAGCGCCATTGCCGGGGCACACGGTGTGCACGACACCTACCAGGCTTTTTTGCCACCCTTGTTGCCGGTTTTGATCGAGCGCTTTGCCTTAATGAAAACCGAAGCCGGGCTGTTGTCGGTTTTCATGACCGCGCCTTCACTGATCCAACCTTTCATCGGCTACCTGGCAGACCGCCGCGCGCTGCGCACTTTTGTTATCCTCACACCTGCCATCACTGCTATCGCCATGAGCCTGCTGGGTATCACACCGTTTTATTGGTCAGCAGCCCTGATGCTGCTGGTAGCCGGGGTCAGTTCTGCCAGCCTGCATGCTACCGGACCGGTGCTTGCCGGGCGGCTTTCTGCCAACCGGCTTGGTTTGGGGATGAGTTTCTGGTTGGTGGGCGGAGAATTGGGTCGCACCCTCGGACCGTTGATCATCGTCACCGCTGTGTCCACCTTGGGTGTGGAGCGTACCCCCTGGCTGGCAGCTGGCGGTGTACTGGTGTCGATCTGGATGTTTTTTCAGTTGCGCAGCATGCCCACCCGCCATGCAGAGAGCCAATTGGCACTCCCCTGGCGCAAAGCCCTGCACACGCTGCGCCCAGTGCTCATCCCACTGACAATCATCATCCTGTCGCGCGCTTTCACCTTTGTCAGCATCTCCACCTTTCTGCCCACCTTCCTGACCGAAGAGGGTGCCAACTTGATGCTGGCGGGCGCCTCACTGTCGGTAATGCAAGCCGCAGGCGTTGCTGGAGCCATGCTCGCCGGACCGTTGTCTGATCGGGTTGGTCGTCGCCCGGTGATGCTCTTCTCCTTGCTTGCCACTTCGCTGTTTGTCTTTCTGCTGCTTAACAGCCATGGTTGGCTGCAATTTCCGGTGCTGGTCGGGCTGGGGTTTGGGCTGCTCTCGATGACCCCTGTGGTCATGGCTATTGTCCAGGAGAGTTTTCCCGAAAACCGCGCCCTGGCAAATGGTATCTATATGGCAGTCTCTTTCGTCAGCAGTTCACTGGCAACGCTAGCCATTGGCGCCATTGGCGACCTGTTCAGCCTGCGCACCGCCTTTACCATCGGCGGTCTGCTGGTATTGGTTGGGCTTCCGGCGTTATTTTGGCTGCCCATTCGTTCAAAAACCACCCCATCCTGAAGAAATAGTATGTAGAAACGAGGTTTTGATGACCCAAGTGAATGGTTTTGTTCTACGCGAGGAACGCACGATAAAAGAATACAACACCCGTGCCCGCCTATGGCAGCATCATAAAACGGGCGCCTTGCTGCTCTCACTGGAAAACGATGACGAGAACAAGGTGTTCGGCATCTCGTTTCGCACCCCGCCACCGGATTCATCCGGTGTGCCGCATATCCTTGAGCATTCGGTGTTGTGCGGTTCGCAAAAATACCCGGTTAAAGAACCCTTTGTGGAATTACTAAAAGGGTCGTTGAATACGTTCCTCAACGCCATGACCTACCCGGACAAGACTCTCTACCCGGTTGCCAGCACCAATTTAAAGGATTTTTACAACCTGATCGATGTCTATCTGGACGCGGTGTTTCACCCGCTGATCACGCCTTACACTCTCTACCAGGAAGGCTGGCATTACGAGCTGGATGACGCGCAAGCCGAGATGACCTTCAAAGGTGTGGTGTTCAACGAGATGAAAGGCGCGTATTCCTCGCCCGATTCACTCCTGGCGGAGGAAAGCCAGCACGCTCTATTCCCAGACACAATTTACCGCTACGACAGCGGCGGCGAGCCGGAAGCGATTCTTTCCCTGACCTATGAAAAATTCCGCGCCTTCTTCGAAACCTATTACCACCCCAGCAATGCCTTGATCTATTTCTATGGCGATGACGATCCCAACCAGCGACTGGCATTGATCGATCGCGTCCTGGCGGACTTTGAGCATCGTGAAGTGCCCGTGGATATCCCGTTACAAGCGCGCTTTGATGCGCCCACTTACAAAGAGATTTTTTATGATAGTGGCGATGATCCCAACGCAAAATCACAGGTCAGCCTGAACTGGATGCTGTTCGAAAGCGGGGATGTGGAGCAAACCCTTGCCTTGCACATCCTCGATCATGCCCTGATCGGCACCCCCGCCTCGCCCTTGCGCAAGGCATTGATCGACTCCGGTCTGGGTGAGGACTTGACCGGCAGCGGCTTCCAGAGCGGCTACCGGCAGACAATTTTCTCGGTCGGCTTAAAAGGCATTGCCGCCGAAAACGCAGCCGCTGTGCAAACCCTCATCCTCGATACACTCGCCCAAATCGCCGAACAGGGCTTCGACCCGGAAACCCTGCGCGCCTCGCTCAACACGTTTGAATTCAGCCTGCGTGAAAACAACACCGGTTCTTACCCGCGCGGGTTGGTAATGATGCTCAACGCAGTCGAGG
This sequence comes from Bellilinea sp., assembly GCA_034411135.1. Classification (GTDB taxonomy): domain Bacteria; phylum Chloroflexota; class Anaerolineae; order Anaerolineales; family Anaerolineaceae; genus Bellilinea. The sequence continues at coordinate 70,273 of DAOUMN010000028.1, read as the reverse complement.
GCTGGGTTTACGGTCAAGATCCGGTTCAGCCGTTGGAATTCGAACGCCCGCTGAACAGCATCAAGCAGCGTTTCGAATGGGGTCAACACTTCTTCGAGCAGTTGATCCGTACCCATCTATTGGAAAACCCCCACCGCGTCACCCTGCTCTTGCAACCCGACCCGGAATTGGGTAAACGCCGTGCCGCCGAGGAACAGGAGCGCCTGCGCCGTGCACGCGAGCAAATGAGCCCGGCGCAGATCGACGAAATCATCGCCATTACCCGCGAATTGAAAACCCGCCAGGAGACACCCGACAGCCCAGAAGCACTTGCTACCATTCCCATGTTACAGCGCACTGATCTGGAGCCGAACATCAAGACCACCCCTACCGAGTCCATCCGCCTGGCAGACAGTGAAGTACTGCTGCATGACCTGTTCACCAACGGCATCCTCTATTTAGATCTGGGGTTCGATCTGCACACTCTGCCCAGCGAGTGGCTTCCTTACCTGCCGGTGTTCAGCCGCGCTCTACTCGAAACCGGCAGTGCCCAATATTCTTTCGTGCAATTGATGCAGCAAATTGGGCAGCGCACTGGCGGCATCCACCCGGCAACATTGTTCTCCATGATTCGCAACAGTTCCGAAAACGCTGCCTGGCTTTTCCTGCGCGGCAAAGCCATGACTGCCCAAAGCACAGACCTGTTCGCTCTGCTCAAAGAGGTGTTGTTCACTGCCCGTCTGAGTGATCGTGAGCGCATCCGCCAGATTGTGCTGGAAAACAAAGCTGGTATGGAATCCGGCATTGTTCATGCCGGTCACCGCATGGTCAATACTCGCTTAAAGGCTCGTTTCAGCACCGCCGATTGGGCAAGTGAGATGACCGGCGGGGTCAGCCAGCTGTTTTTCCTGCGCGACCTTCTCGGAAAAATCGACTCCGATTGGGACAGCGTCCACCAGACGCTGGAAAACATGCGCTCGGCACTGCTCAACCGACAAGCGATTATCGCTAACGTCACCCTCGACGCTACTGGCTGGCAGCAGGTGCGCCCGGTGCTGGAAGACTTCCTGGCAGCCTTCCCGCAAGCCAATTATCAGGCTTCCAGCTGGCAAACCATTAACTTGCCGTCCGCCGAGGGCTTGACCATGCCGCTGCAAGTCAATTTTGTTGGCAAAGGCGGCAATTTGTACCGCGATGGGTACACCTTCCATGGCTCGGCGCTGGTGATCGTCCCCTACCTGCGCGGCAGTTATCTATGGGACAAGATTCGCGTTCAGGGCGGCGCGTATGGTGGATTTGCCGTCTTCGATCAGCAGTCTGGAAATTTCAACTTCCTGTCCTACCGTGACCCCAACCTGGACCAGACCCTGGAAGCCTATGACCAAACCGCGGAATACCTGCGCCACCTGGAATTGAGCGACAGTGAACTGACCAAAGCCATCATTGGCGCCATTGGTGAAGTAGATGCCTACCAGCTGCCGGATGCCAAAGGGTACACCGCCATGCTGCGCCGGTTGCTGAAAATCAGCGATGAAGACCGCCAGCGCACCCGCGATCAGATCCTGGCAACCTCGCAGGCAGATTTCCGTGCCTTTGCAGACGCGCTGGATACCGTCAGCACCGGAGGCGCAGTAGTCGTACTGGCATCTTCCGAAGCAATCGCATCCAGTCAGATCGCTGACAGGCTCTCGGTGCTGAAAGTGCTCTAAATTTCCCCCCACCTTCATAAAGACCTGCATGCTAACCAAACCGCGTGCAGGTCTTTTTTGGTCACTCAGGCACCCGCCATTGCCAACAAGAATTGTGGAACCCAGAATTTACCAATCCCGAATAGCGAGAGCGTAATGCTGGTAAGCAGCAAGATTATCCCAGAAACAATCAGCAGCCGGTCGCGGGTGCGGTAGTGCAATTGTTCCAGCCAGGTCCGTGGCCCAACGCCAAATGCGCGCAGGTCCATCGCGTCGATAATGTCCTCACTGGAAACGATGGCATGGATGGTCACCGGTACGATCAACGGCGCCAGTTTACGAACCTGGGCAAACAAACCACCGGAAAGTTTTTCTATTTCGTATCCGCGTGCTCGCTGCGCGTCACGAGTAAGCATGAAGTCACGCCCAAAGGATGGAATAAAGCGCATGGTCAAATCCATCCCATAGGCAACCTTGTCCGGCAGTCCTAACCCGCGGAAGATGATTCCGTAATGAGCCGGATTGAGCGAATAGGGAATCAGGATTGTCATGCTCGCCAGGCTGAACACACGCACAAACATCGAAACCGAAAACATCGTTTTCTCGGCAGTTATATCCAGCGTGGGACGCCAGCCAAGAATTGTAAACCCGGCTTCCAGGCGGGCGATGAGGTGCTCTTCAGTATATAACTCGATCCCACCGCGCCCAGTTAAAAAGGTCAGAAAAGAGAAAAAGACCACGAAACCGCCAATGAATAACCATGCGCGGCGCATTTCGGAAAACTTAATGCCGGATGTTAAGACCACCAGCAACGCCATAGAAAACAAGACCGCCAGGTAACGCAGATCCCAAAACAGCACCGTACAGGCAATGTAGCAGCCAAAAAAGATAATCCAGGCACGTGGATCGAAGGATTGGATCAACGACTTTCGCGGGCGGTATCGCCAGGTGACCAGCATGGTGGGTGACTTTCCTTCCTCGCTGTTCTCCGGCAGCCAAATATTCGGCTGCCGGAGAACTTTCTGTAAAAATTAACGACCAGTCTGGCGCTGCACAGCGGCATACGCACCGACCAGCAACGGCACCAGAATGGCAGCAAAGATCGAATTCGGGCCCGCCGCGGGCAGGAATTCACCCACGATAGCCAGCGCAGGGGAATACCCGTTGATCCAGATGTCCGAGATGGCGGCAAAACCAATCCCGACGAAATTACCCAGCAGACTCCAGGCGACCGCCGAAGTAAGTTCGATGTTTTTACCAAAAACCGCTGCAAAGCGAATTGCCACCACCAGCAGAAAACCGATCACCGCCGAGAAACCGGCAAACCAGGAAATGGTCGCATCGCCGAATATGCCGGCATCCACGTCAAAGAACATCATGTTCGGCAGGTTGCGGTTGAGCAGGAAAATGCCAGTTGCCAAGATAGCCAGGATGAAACTGAGCACCAAGACGACATTGATGCCCTTTTGGCGGTTAGGGAAGAGCAGCGCCATGCCCGCCACCATGCCGATCAACCCATTGCCCACCGACCATTGCGGTGAAAGACCGAAACCAGTCAGCGCATCACCGAACATATTGCCTACCGCGCCGGTAAAGAACCCCACTGCGGGACCAAAGGCATAGCCGAAAAACATTGGAATAGCGACCGCCGGACGCAGCGCAACCTGGCTGACCGACGGCACAGCGAAGACCGTTCCGTTGAACAGGAAGGAGAGCACCGCGTACAAAGCTGCGCCGATCGCCATGTAGACCACCTGGCGGGTGCCGACTTCCCAGATCTGACTCTGGCGGGTAAGCAGATAGACAACAAACACAATCAAAAGACCGATGCCGACGAATACGAAACGCAGCAGACCAGTTTCATCCAATTGCAAGTCAGGATTGATCAAACCCCCGATCCAGACAATGCCAAGGAAGAAGACCAGCACCGCTAGCAAAGAAACGATGACAGAAGTAAGTTTACGATCCATCTTAACCTCTCCTTTTGGCGAAAAAACAATCTCCCTCACCCCAGCGCGAGATGATGAGCAAGGGCTTCAGCGCGCATAAATTGTCCGGTGATCGCGTAATTTTCAAGATTGGTTTGCAGTAGAGAAGTCGGTAGCAGACGGCATTGGCGCAGCCGTTCCATGTCAGTGAGCACTTCCGGCGGAGGTCCATCGGCAACAATCGTGCCCTGGTTGACCATCAGCACACGGTTGGCATAAATGACCGCCATGTCGATATCATGAGTAATAAACAAAATGGCTTCGAAACCGGGCATTTCCAAAATGGAATCCATGAAACTCAGATAATTTTTATAATCCTGCCCGGCAGTGGGTTCGTCCATCACCAGTATTCGTGATCGCATGGCAAGGATAGCGGCGATACTGACCCTTTTTTGTTGACCAAAGGACATGGAAAGCGGTGGCGTTTGCTCGTAACCCTTAAGATTGACAGTCTCGACTGCCTGGGTCACCTCCTTTCGGATCTCTTCAGGATTGTGTTTCAGGTTGGTGGGACCAAAAGCCAGTTCATCGTACACCGTTGGCGCGAATAGCATGTGGCTTGGGCTTTGGAAAACATAACCCAGCACGGACGCAATTTGCGCCACACTCAGGTGGCGGGTATCCTCGCCATTGATCAACACCTGCCCTCGCTTCGGCTTCAACAAGCCAATGGCATGTTTGACCAGGGTGGTCTTTCCGGCGCCATTGGGTCCCAACACAGCGATGACATCACCGCGGCGAATATCAAGGTTAATATCATGCAGCACCTCGGGTCCGCTCTCGTAGCCAAAGGCAACATCCTTGAACTGCACCAGCGGTTTCGGATCACCGCTCACCCCAGGCAGAATTTCAAGCGATGGCGGGGGCACGTCCCGGGCTGCCAACTCCAGGATCATCGGCGCAGGCAGTTTCACCTCACGATAATCCACCTGCTCCACCAGGTTTTCCGGACTGCCATCGTAGCGCACCTCGCCGTCCTTCATGAACAACACCCGCTCGGGGCGGATACGCAAAACGTCTTCCACGCGGTGTTCAACCATCAGCACGGTCATGCCCTCATCTGCCAGTCCGCGAATGACCTCCAGGGCTTCCTGGGCGCTTGCCGGGTCCAGGCTGGCAAGCGGCTCGTCCAACAGGAGGATACCCGGCTGCATGGCAAGGACTCCTGCCAGAGCAACCTTCTGTTTTTCACCACCCGATAGATAGTGAGTTTGCCGCTCGCGAAGATGAGTAATCTTCAAACGTGCCAGGGCATCATCTACACGGTGACGGATTTCATCCCGATCCAGACCCAGGTTTTCCAGCCCGAAAGCCACCTCGTTCATCACAATGGAACCCAGAATTTGCCGCTCCGGATCCTGCAAGACGGTACCCACCAATTGCGAAATGCGCGCCGGCGGAAGTAAAGCAATATTCTGTCCCTGCAGGTAGATTTCCCCTTTCAATTCCCCCTTGTAACTGCGCGGGATCAAACCATTGATGCAGCGCGCCAGCGTGGTCTTGCCGCAACCACTGGCGCCAGCAATCAATACAACCTGCGGCTGATCCACCGTCAGGTTGATGTTCTTAATTGCCAGATCCTGTCGGCTGCGATAACGGAAGGACAGGTTCTCGATCCGTACCGGCACGGGTGAACTCATCGAACTCCTCTGCGATGCCAACCCAAGGGCAGACAAACTTCATATAAAAAATAAAATTGCTTAAAACCGTATGAGATGCACCTACTATAGCATGAGCCACACAATGAGTCAATTAATTGCGTCAGATTGGCAAGTGTTCCTACTCTTCCTTTCAAAATTTTAATGTTCTGAGGGGTTGAATTTAAGTACGAGAAATGGTATGATAATGATGTCAAACGTTCGGGTGCCCCCCTCACCCGGGCGTTTGACTTTTAAAATCCATGCAACTTGGATAACACTGTTGCGTATATTAGTTAAATGAACCCGAATCGTGTGTATATTTGAAAGGGCAGGTGAAGCATGGAAAATCCAACTCCGAATATCGAACCTTCAACGGTCAAACCCCCGCGACGGAGCGGTGCATGGTGGGGTTTGTTACTGATCTTTGCCGGTGTGATTATCTTTGCCCAGCAAGCCGGCTGGCTGGGTCCACGCTACAACTGGTGGGCTTTGTTCATTCTTATTCCCGCGTTTGGGACGCTGACCGGCGCATTCTATGCCTTTCAACATTCCGGCAAGTTCAATGCCGCCGTGCGCAGCAGTCTGGGCAGCGGGCTGATCATCTTGACGGTAGCGCTTATGTTCCTGTTTGGGTTGGATTGGTCGAAGTTCTGGCCCCTGATGGTTATCGTCCCTGGCTTCGCCATCCTGCTGGGCGGATTTAGCAGCCGCGAGTGGATCAACATGGCATTCTGGATCGGGCTTGGTGCCATGTTTTTGGGAGCTGGCTTCCTGGGAATCAACCTCAATGTTTTCGATCTTTCCGCACGTTTTGCGCCCAACAACTGGTGGGCGATTGCCATTCTGATCCCTTCGGTAGGAGCATTTATAACCGCGCTGCTGGTCGGGTCACGCGGCGGGCGCTTCGGCGAGGTGATTGGGCTGGTCATTTTCGGGTTGCTGACCGGTGCGACCGGTTTGGTGGCTTTCTTCGGCATGGATTGGAATTTATTGGGTCCAGCACTGTTGATCATCGCTGGCGTAGGCATCCTGCTGGGAATTTTTTCCAAACGCAACTGACCCAAACGCCGGATGCCCGGACTTGTATCCCGTGCTGCGCGCAATGCAGCACGGTTTTTTGTGCAGGTAGCGTAAAAAACCGCTTTATGGTATTACTTTCTTTGCAATTTTCAACCAAAACTCAAATCGATTTGAAACGGTTTTCTGGTTTATTTCTTAAAAGTCAAGCAGGAAGCCCTAAACAGTGTTACTTCTCCCATTTTCAGCCAATCCTTGGATGTCGATTTGAAAAATTTCGCCAGGTCTGGTAAGGTTAATTAGATATAACCGATCCAATAATCAGGATTTTAACGTTATGAAAAAGAATTCAATTCCGTCGATCCCTTCCTCGGAAATTACACCACAAGAAATTTACATCAGCCGGCGAAATTTCCTTAAACTTGGAGCCGTTGCTGTAGCCGGCTCGTTCCTGGCTGCCTGCGGACTTCCGGTATCAGGCGAGGAAGAAGCGGATACCCCGCTGCCTGAGATAGCAAACTCTCCTAAAGACGAACTGGGCGATCCCGCCAATACCTACACGGAAATAACCAATTACAACAATTACTATGAATTCACCATGGATAAAAGTGGGGTGGCTTCGCTGGCAAAAAATTTTCCCACCTCGCCCTGGCAAGTAGAGGTAACCGGATTAGTCAACAAGCCGCGCACATACGATATGGACGACCTGCGCAAGTTTCCACAGGAAGAACGCATCTACCGCCTGCGCTGCGTGGAGGGCTGGTCTATGGTCATTCCCTGGTTAGGTTTTCCGCTTGCCCGGCTGTTAGAGGAGGTCGAACCGATGACCAGCGCTGCCTACGTCGCGTTTACCACCGTGCTCGATACCAGCAACATGCCCGGCGCACGCAGCCCGTTCTACCCCTGGCCCTATAGCGAAGGCTTGCGCCTGGACGAGGCATATCACGATCTGACCTTGATGGTGACCGGTTTATATGGCAGAGAACTTCCCCCGCAGAATGGTGCTCCATTTCGACTGGCAGTGCCATGGAAATACGGCTTCAAGAGCGCCAAGGGAATCGTCAAAATCGAGCTGACCGAGCGAATGCCAGCTACCTTTTGGAACAAGATTGCCCCGCAGGAATATGGTTTTTATGCCAATGTCAATCCGGAGGTATCTCACCCACGTTGGTCGCAGGCAACCGAACGGCGCATCGGCACCGATCGTCGCCGTGAGACGCTGATGTTCAACGGATATACTGAGCAGGTTGGGCAGTTGTACGCTGCCATGGATTTACGCAAGAATTATTGAGCCTGGCATGAAATCCTGGACACGCCTGCAAATTTTCACTCACATACTGTGCTGGCTACCTCTGGCGGCATTGGTCGTTGCCTATCTGACCAACAAGCTGACTGTCAACCCGATTCAGGCTGCCACCCAACGTTCCGGTGATATTGCCCTGGTCATTCTAATTGTTTCACTTGCAATGACTCCCCTGCACACCATCTTCAACCTGCCGCGTCTGCTCCCATTACGCCGCCCGCTCGGCTTGTACGCCTTCTTCTACGCCACCTTGCACATGTTAACCTACACCGGCTGGGATTACAGTTTCGATTTTGGACAGGTTTTCGCATCGATCGCCGAAAAACCTTACCTAATCATTGGCTTGCTGGCGCTGGCATTGCTCACCCCGCTGGCGCTTACCTCTCACCGCTGGTGGCAGAAGAAAATGGGCAAAGCCTGGAAACAACTGCACCGCTTGGTTTACCTGGCGGCTGGCATGGCAGTGCTGCACCTGGCGTGGGTGGTCAAGGGAGATGTTTTCCGCCTGCAAGGCGATATCTGGAAGCCACTCGCCGCTGGCATTCTCCTCGCAATGCTGCTGATTGCCCGAATTCCACCCGTGCGCAAGGCATTGTCCGGCTTACGCCGCAATCGGCGCGTGATCAAGATCAACCCGCGCAGAACGGTAAACCCGGCTCAAGAATGATTGTTCCTTCATCCGCTAAATGCAAACAGGAATGCCAGGTCATTGACATTTGTCTGGGTTGGTCCGGTACGAATCAGATCACCCAGCGGACCGAAAAAGTTGTAGGAATCGTTGCGCGCCAGGAAATCTTCCGGTTTGAGCTGCTGCGCCTGGGCACGTTTCAGCGTATCCCCGCTGACCACCGTCCCGGCGGCATCGGTCGGGCCATCGTCGCCATCCGAGGCTAACGTAACCAGCATCAGGTTATCCAAACCATCAAAAGCACGCACGGCACCCAGCGCTGTTTCCAGATTGCGCCCGCCAAGCCCATCGCCGTGCAGGGTGACGGTCGTTTCTCCACCCATACCAATGCAGGCTGGCGGCTTGAAAGGCTGCCCGCTGGCGTGTATCTGACGAGCAATGGCACCAAGGAAGCCCCCCATTTGCCGGGCTTCGCCCTGCAAATAAGTGCTCAAAAGGTAGGCGGTAAAACCACAATCTTCGGCTTCTTGCAGTGCAGCCTGGACAGCATGGCGGTTGCTGGCGACGATGAGGTTATGCACCCGCTCGAACAGTGCATCACCCGGCTTGGGCGTATCGGCAATTTGACCTTGCATACCCTGCTGAATGCGATCGAGAATCGACGCGGGAGCGCGGTCGAGTAAATCATAGCGCGCCAGGATGGCATACGCATCCTCGAAACAGGTCGGATCCGCCACTGTAGGACCCGAAGCAATCACATCCAACGGATCACCCACCACGTCGGACAGCACCAGTGCCAGCAGATGCGCCCCACCAGCAGCGCGAGCCAAACCACCGCCTTTGACTTCGTCGAGGTGTTTGCGCAAGGTATTGATCTCGTCAATGGATGCACCACAGGAAAGTAACAGGTTGGTCAGGATCTGTATATCCGCCAGATGGATGCCTTCCGCTGGAGCGGTCAGCAGGGCAGAGCCGCCGCCCGAGATCAATGCGATCACCAGATCATGCTGCCCGGCGCTGCGCAGCAGGCTGATGATTCGCCGGGTGGCGATAACACCGCGTTCATCCGGGATGGGATGCGCAGCCTCAGCAACCTGAATGCGTTCGGGAATCGAGCCGCTGACTGCCGTTTCTCGCAGGAAACCCTGCTTGGTGATGATCATTCCGCCAGATAGACGGTCACCGATGATTCGGGCAGCAGCCCGCGCCATTGGCGCAGCCGCTTTGCCCGCCCCAATCAAAAACACCCGCCGAAAGCGGCTGAGATCGTAGCTGCGCCCACCCGCGAATAACAGGTCGCCTTCGCGTTCCAGAAAACGTGCTACAGCAGTTGCCGGATCGACCGCCCGAAGCGCGGCGAACAGAATCCGTTTGATCTGCTCACCCTGCGGGTGGCGATCCAGCGTATAGGTTCGAAAACTGTCCTTGCTGATGAACATCGCAAATCCCCGGTTAGTCTGCCGTTTTTTCTAATTGTACCCGACTCGCTGCAACCTTTCATCTTAAATTGAATCCATAATAATAATCAAAGCAGTGATCTTAAAACACACGAGAGACACAAAATGACCAAAAAACAAACTCATCAGGCAAAATCGCCCCGATTCCCGCTATGGATAGGGGCATTGTTGCTCATCCTGGTTATTGGAGCGGCAATTGCGATCCTCTTCAACCCGGCAGGACAGGCAGCCGCCTTGCCCGCCGAGATTAACGTTACCCGCGCTGCCGAACTGCGCGAACAGGGTGCTTTTGTGCTGGATGTGCGCCAACTCGAGGAATGGAATGAGCTGCATGTCCCCGGTGCAACACTCATTCCGCTTGACCAGCTATCCGCGCGCATCTCCGAAGTCCCCAAAGACCGCAACATTGTCGTTATCTGTCGTTCCGGCAACCGCAGCCAGACCGGACGCGATATTCTGCGCCAGGCGGGCTATGAGAGTGTGACCAGCGTGAGCGGCGGGATCATCGCCTGGCGCAGCGCAGGTCACCCAACCGTTTCCGGACCATGAGCCTGCCACGGCTTTGATATCACCTCAGGGTAAAACAAGTCAACTACATACATAAAAAACGCCGCCTATCGAAATTTTCACCTCGATGGGCGGCTTAATCAATCCGCAGAGGTTCAGTTTTTTTGCATCAGTGCCTTAACCCGGCTGGACACGGCGCGGTAGATTGGGCAGCGATCATACACCCCACTAAACAACAATAATCCGCCCAGTCCCATCAGCCATAGGTTGAGATCACTGGCAACACCGATGCCGGCGGTCACCAGTCCGGCGGTGGTACGCAAGAGACGGTCAAATGGAGCAGGTCCCGTGCGAATGGCTGCGCCGCTGGCCAGGCTGGAAAACAACTCATCAATGGCTGCTGCTGGCTGCGCCCCACTGCGGCGGTATACTACTTTTCCGTCCTGATAAACCAGCAAGGTCGGGATGCTGTACACCTTCAACTGGCGCAAAAGATCGGGCGCTTCATCGGCATTGATCTTCATCAACTCAACCTTGCCGCTGTACTTTTCTGCCGCCGATTTTAGGATTGGATTCATCATTTTACAGGGCCCACACCACGGTGCCCAGAATTCAACCACCAGCGGCAGGCGGGCGGCGGTGATCTTTTTTTCGAACAGGTTGGGATTCAAGTCAATTTTCCTTTCACCAACAGTCTGCCTGGTAAAGTTTTTACATACGAGCCTCCCGTTGGCTCGTAGCCAACGGGAGGCGATAGTTCGCGTCCGTCAGCAGATTTAAGTACTTATGAATTGGTGCGAAACTTGAACAGCGCGTACGCCGGGCACCAGCCAACAAGACCGGTCAGCAAGGGCACAAAACCGAGGAATTTGAAAATGGTGCCTACCGTCCCGGTTACGATTCCGCCCCAACCCAGTGCCAGCAACAATACACCCGCCGCAACCCGGATGATACGATCAACATTGGACTCATTGACGAATGACATGGTATTTTCCTCCATCAGAACTTTTGAATTGGTTTTCTATCCATTGGACGAACAACCTCTCAAAAGGTTACACGGCTTTGGAAATTCCATTTTCCTCGGAAGGACAATCCTCACGATCGGCGATAGCACGCTGCAGGCGGTCGAACAGTCTTTCCCGCCGCGAAGCCGGGATAGGTTGCTTGGCGCTGCCCTTGTAAAACAGGATCGTTTTGCGGGTTGAATCGAGCACCACATGGCAATTATGGCAAGTGCGCAGATGTTCTTCGGCATCCTGGCGTAAGGCTTCATCCAGATTATTATCGATATAATCGGACAAATAACGAATCAACTCTTCGCAATTCATTTCAATGCTCCTTTTCTTGAGCCGCAAAAAATTCTGCTAGAACTTCGCGCAGCTCCAACCGCGCACGGTGTAGGCGCACCTTAACCGCTGAGGGCGTGATTGCCAACACCGCCGCAGTTTCTTCGGTGGACAGCTCCTCAACGTCACGCAGCAGAAAAACTGCGCGCAGCGCTGGCGAAAGACGCGCGACAGCGGTTTCCAACGCCTGGCGGGTTTCCTGGTCAGTCAATAATTCTTCCGGCGTCCAGCGCCATTCGACGAATTCCTTCGGCAGCGGTGCGGTTTCATCATCGTTCTCCGCGTCCTCTTCGGGAATGGGTTGGTGTTCGCGGGCGCGCAGGCGATCCATAGCGGCATTGTAGGCGATGCGGTACAACCATGTACCCAGCGCGGATCGCCCCTCGAACTGTACGCGGCTGCGGTAAGCAGACAGAAAAGTATCCTGCACCACATCCTCCGCCTGGTCTGGATCGCGCAACAAACCCAACGCCAGGTGATACACTTTATCTGCATATTTTTCGAACAGCATTCCCAGTGCTAATTTGTGCTGATCGGATTTCAACATGGTGAGGATCTGAGAGTCATCCATAAGCAGGCGCATCCTTCAAATTTGACGGATGAGAGGCGAAAAAGTTACACGGATGGAGCAATGGATGCTGACCGTTTTTCATGAATGCCCGGCAGAACAAAGGTCGAAAACAAAAATAAAATGCCATAAATACCCATGATCAGCGTATAACCGGCAGCATCGGCGATGGGACCGGCGATATACGCACCAATTGCGCCCGCGCCCGCACCTGCCAGGTTAGACAAGCCCAGGAAACGCCCCGCCTGCTCACGCGGCACAATCTCGGTTCCCAGCGCCCAATTGGCGGAATAGAACAAGCCCACCCCGCCACCCACCAAGCAGCCCGCTACGTATATAGCGGTCAGTGAAGGCACCAGCATCATCACCGCCACGCCGCTGGCAGCCAACAGGCCAGCAACCGCCACAAGCAACTTTTTGCCAAACCGGTCTGCCAGCCAGCCGCTGGGCAGCGCCGTCAACAGGATGAACACACCCACAAACATAGTAATCGTCGCTGCCGGGGCAGCGGCTTTCTCACCTGCCAGTTCGGGGAAGCGCTCCTGCAGGAAAAACACCAGAAAGGTAGCAACATTGGTCGAGCCAACCAGGAAAGCCAACCGGTTGATGACCCACCACTTGAAGGACGGCTGATATTGGATATCCTTGCCAACCCCAATGCGCAGGCTGGCAATGACTCCCAATGCCACCGCCACGCCAATCGCCAGCAACCCGACAAGGGTGGTCACCCACAATTTCGCCGCGCCCAGCCCCAGGTCAAGGCGGATGATCGAACGCACAGCCGCCCCCATTCCTAAAATGACCAGCGTGAAAGCAGCCGTCATTGCCACCAGGCGTAAAAATGGCTGCCAGTCAAGATTGAAGGGTCTCTTCTGAAGACGTTCTTCCGGCACCAGCATGGCGAGCACTGTACATATCGCCATGACGATCATCAAGATAACCAGCGCACTCCACAAATTACCCTGGCTGACTAGCCTGCCCATCACGAACGAGACAAAAATAACCGGCACGGGCAGCTCCAGCAACGCCTTAACTCCCGAAAACCTGCCGCGCTTGTCTTCCGGCACCAGATCAGGGATCAATCCCTGGGTGGCGGCATGGGCTACGTTAGAAGAAAACATGGAAAACACGTACACCGCAAACAAGGCGGTATATCCTTGATTGCCTTCCATCCCGGAGACGAATCCCAATAAAGCAAATACCAGGATTTCACCAAGGCTACCGGCGAGGATGAACGGTCTGCGTCTGCCCCACGGATGGGTGCTGCGGTCGGAGAGCATGCCCATCAATGCCTGGATTAGCACCGCAGTCATCAACGCCCACAAACGAATATTCCCCAGTGCAGCCCCCTTGGCTTGCTCACCGACGAATTCCTGCACCAGCAATGGCAAAATCAAGGGGGAGATGGTTTGCGAGCGGGTGGTCAGCGCGAACCAGTAAATATTGATGGTGATGTAATCGTACCAGCGTATCAATCGCTTCATGGGCAGCCGCCTGGGGACAAATCGTCGTCCGGCTAATTATAGCGGAAAAGCCAAGCGAATTCTTTTTGTCCCTCAAAACCATTTTCGGGAAGATCAACCCAATTCACCTGCAATTTGTAAAGGCGGTTGTAAACAAACCCCAAGGATACAATTTCCTCACAATGATTGATTCCATCCATCAATTATGCTATCATCATCACAGGTATTCCTTGTGTTTATCGTTGTTGATTGGAGAATGAAGAATGGAAGACCGATTATCACCCAATATTTCCAATACCCGCCGGGCAAATCGCATCCTGTGGGAACGTCCGGTTACAATTGTCGACCCCGTACGCGCCAGCGGAAAGACCATTAACGTCAGTGCGGTAGGTATGCTGCTCTCCACCGACCGCCATTTGAACCTGCCGGTTGGAGCGGAAATCGCGCTCTCCATCCCGCATCTGGAGGGACGCGATTCGATGGTTGTGCACGGGCGGGTGGTGCGCGTTGAACGCACCCCGCGCGACCTGCGCGTGGCGCTCAATCTCACCTGAACAACACTCAGGCAAGCACTGTTTGACTAATCGCCACCGGCGGCTCGCTGTGCCGCCGGTTTTTACTTGCCAGCAGGATGATGTCTTCAAACACGGGGGTGATCGTGTGTATCCCCCCTTTGTACGAACCCAACATGAATCTTGTACACATGCAATTGACTCCCCAAACAAATCGTAGTATTATTATCATAATAATATAAATAAATACCCCGATGGGTGGGTAATTAAACACAAAATAGATCAAACGAAAGGATCGTGCATATGGCAAAAGTATTTGAACTGCCTCCCCTGAATTACGCGTTCAACACTCTTGAACCCGCTATCGACGCGCGTACAATGGAAATTCACCACGACAAGCACCACGCGGCGTATGTCACCAACCTGAACAAAGCACTGGAAAGCGCACCGGAGTGGTTTGAGCGCCCCATTGAGGAAATCCTGCAGCGGATCAACGAAGTGCCCGAAGGTATCCGCACCGCAGTGCGCAACAATGGCGGTGGTCACCTCAACCATACCCTGTTCTGGGATTGGATTGCCCCCGGCGGCAGCAAAACGCCGGTTGGTGACGTTGGCAAAGCGCTCGAGGCAACTTTCGGTTCCTACGACACCTTCATGGAAAAGTTCTCCAATGCCGCTGTAACCCGCTTTGGCTCTGGCTGGGCATGGCTGGTGCTGGATGGCGATAAGAAACTGCAGGTTTATTCCACCGCCAACCAGGACAGCCCTTACATGGATGGTCACATTCCCCTGCTCGGGCTGGATGTGTGGGAGCATGCTTACTACCTAAATTACCAGAACCGCCGTCCGGATTACGTCAAAGCCTTCTGGTCGTTGGTCAACTGGGATTTTGTCGAAAGCTTGTATCAGGCAAACCGCTGAACTTAACGGTACCTTATTGGTAACGAAACAGGGGCAGTCGCGCGGACTGCCCCGTTTTTTTATTTTCTGAATATTCGGGCGGTAATGGTTATGTCGAATTCTTTTCGGCTGCTTCAAGCACAACTGCGCGGCGCGGCTTGCGCTGGTCGATGGTGGCAGTCAAATGCGCGCCGATCAACACAATAGTACAAGACAGATAGATATAAAACATCAACGCCAGGACGGTGCCCAGCGATCCGTACAGGATTTCATACTGCACCAGCCCGCTGGCAAGGTAAGCACTGAAACCGAATTTTGCCAGTTCCCAGGCTATGGTTGTCCACAGCGATCCCCACATGCAGGCACGCCAGCGCACAGTGGTGTTGGGAATCCAGCGGTAGGTCACAATGAACATAAGGAAAGTGAAAAATGCCGGCACGAGCAAGCGCAAGTAGGGGTAAATTGGGGTATCTTCCAGGTGATTGCCATCCAGAAAGATCTGGTCAACCAGGCGAATCAAGTTAAAAACCGCCGTCGAGAGCAGCGAAAGGGTGAGCAGCAGCACAACCATGCCAACCAGCGCCAAGGCAAGCAGGCGCGTTCGAATCACATCGCGTGGTTTGAGATTGAGCCAGGCGCGGTTGATGTTGCGTACCAGGGTATCAAAAAATCCGGAAGCCGACCAGACTGCGCCGATCAAGCCGATTGCACCGATCGTCCCGCGCAAGTTGAGAATAACCTGCAGGTTGCGCTCGATGATCGGTTCAGCATTGGGCAATATTTCGAAGATAAATTCCAGCACCGCCTTATACGAATCCTCGCTTTTGAGGATGAAGCCCGCAATGGAGGTCAACACCAGCAGCAAGGGGAAGAGCGCAAACAAAGCGTAATATGAAAGCGCTGCAGCAGCTTCACTGCCACGCGCCAGGGTAAAATTCTTAATCGTCCGGCGGATGATTTCCAGCGTCCCGCGGGTGAAGCGGTTAAGGCGCAGGTAATACGGCAGGATGAATTCTTTGAGATCTACCATGCGTTTCGGTCACAAAGTCGAATGCGACGAGTGCTCCGCGAGGCAAAGGATTGGAGTTTGACCAAATCAGGGATCATATCATGCTTCCGTCCCAACCGTAACGCTCGAAATCCACGCGGTCATTTTCGTCGAACAGGATACCTTCTTCGAGTAGTAACTTCTTTTGAATTGCGCCGCCCACACCGGGCAGGCTTATGCGCCCCTGTGCATTAATCACTCGCTGCCAGGGAACATCACTGCCAGAGCGCAGCGATGCCAGCGCATAACCCACCTGGCGCGCGCCAACCCCCATGCCGACAATACGAGCAATTTGTCCGTAACTAGCCACCTTGCCGGGGGGTATTTGACACACAACCGCAAAGATACGCTGATGGGTGGACGAATCCAAAAATATGGCTTCTTTCATCTCCGGTCTCCTGGGTAGATGCAATCCACAAGGCTCTATTTCCATGATACCCTATGCCTGAGAAAATCGGAAGCCAAGCGGGGGATTCCCGGCACAGAAACGGGTAGAATTGGGCTAGTGAGAACATACCGTGTGGCATTCCTGGGATTGATTGGGCTTCTGGCAGCCGCTGGCTGCACACCTCTGCCTGTCATCAGCCCGCCGGTCGAACTAAACGCCACGGCGACTAACCCGCTGCCCACCATCACTGCCAGCCCTTCGCAGCCATCACAACCCAGCGCCACCGTGCCCGCCACCACCACACCTATTGCCCAAGCTCGTATTTGCTCGCCGCTGGACGGGTATACACTCGATCAATTGGCAGGGCAGGTTTCCAACCCGTACAATCCACCACCACCCGGCAGTGATGATCCACATTACGGAACCGACCTAGCGGATTTCCGGCCCGAAGACCGTATTGCGCGCAGCGGCATGGCAGTGCAAGCCGTATTGGAGGGGCGGGTTGCCGGCGTGACCCATAACCGCTTTCCGTATGGCAACCTGGTAATCATCGAAACCCGTTTGGATGCGTTGTCCGCCGAGCAGCAGGCACAGTTATTTTTGCCCGACCTGCCCGCCGAACCGCGCCGTCCGCTGGCGCTTTCCTGCCCGGATTACACCCTTCCGCCGGACTGGCGCATTGCGCCGCGCTCGCTCTACCTGCTGTACGCTCACTTGCTACGACCGTCCACCCTCCAGCCGGGAGACACGATCACCTGCGGCGAACAGATTGGTCAGATCGGCGATTCGGGCAATGCACTGGCACCGCACCTGCACCTGGAAGTGCGCATCGGACCTGCCGGGGTAAATTTTCCTGCAATGGCGCATTATGACACCTCAGCACGGCTGGAGGAAATGGGTGCATATTGCCTGTGGCGGGTGAGCGGTTTGTTCGAGAGCATCGATCCTTTCTGCCTGCTCACCGGCTGCCCCCCTTCACCCTGAATGAATAGGACATTTGGCACCTTGCCGCCCGGCGTGATTAAGGCGATAATTGGGCGCAGCTCGTCTGGAATCTCGATCCGCTCCCCCGGCAGATTGCTTTACCCGCGAGCCGCACTGCATCACACCAATCTGGGTACGTGTCATTGTGGCACAAACAAATCCATCCTTAATGCTCGCGGTCGATCTCGACGGCACGCTCTTGTTCGAAAACAACCGCATCCACCCGCGGGATGTTGAATTATTAAAGCGCGGCTTGCCGGTTACGCTGATATTGGCAACCGGTCGCTCGCTGACCGGTACCCGCTTCCCCTTACAAGCCAATCGATTAGTGAGGGAAGATCAGCCATTGCCCTATGCGCTGGTACTGAACAACGGCAGCTTGTTGTTCCTGCCCGGCGAGGTTTTACTGGAGCACCATCCTTTTCCTGCACACCTTGCCACCCGCCTGGTAGATACTGCCAGCCGTTATCCGGATGTCAGCATCATTCTGCAGGGAGTGCACCAGGACTGGTTAGTCGACTGGAATGGACAGGACATCCAGGCAGCAACACGCTACGGCTTTCGTCCCGATATGCTGCAGCCAACCGATCCGCTGCCGGTATTCAACAAAATGATGTGCGTTTCCAGCCAGCCTGCGCGGCTGCACCAGTTGGCAGCCGATCTCGAATCCGCGCCGCTGGAACGCAACTTCAGCCTGGAAGATATCTTTGAAGTCACCCCGCAACAGATCAATAAAGCCAGTGGGTTACAAACGCTGGTCAAAGCTTTGCAATTGCCCAATACGCCGCTGGTAGCAGTGGGGGATGGACATAATGATGTTGCCATGCTGAAACTGGCTGATCTGGCGTGCGTTCCGGACAATGCTCCTGCCTATCTTAAAGACAGCGCTCAATTGGTCTTCGATCGCAAGCTGCACGGGGTGCTTCAACCGGCGCTGCAAGCTGCGTTGAACAAACTACCACTCTCAGCGGAAGTTCAGCGCCAATTACGTGATTCGATCGCCACTTCGGGATGATCGGCAGAAATTCCATTTAAAAGCGGAGCAGGCAAGTCTTTCAGGTGGCGGTCGAAGAAGGACAGGCTGTACTGGTTTAGGATGGCAATCATCCGGCTGCCGGGAATGCCGCCGGAAAAACCAAAGGCGGAGTTGAGCGGCGACACCAGGCTGAGGTCAGTAAAATCATAATGCTGGCTGTCCCGAATAGTAATCAGGTATGACGGCGCGGTGGTCATCTCATACACTTCCCGGCGGATGTATTCGCTATTCTGCGCTGCAAAGAAGAGCGCCGGGAGTTCGAGCGGCTGGGACAGAACCGGCTCATATTGTGGGCTGTCCAGCGTGAGCAGCGCTGTGCAGCGTGTATCGGTCAAACACAAGCGGGTGGCAGCCGAGCCGCCGAAGGACATGCCGGCAATACCGGTCCGCTGCAAGTCGAGCCGGCCCGCGAAGAAGGGGAAGATTTCACCCCGGTTCAGGTGTGGAAGCAAATCAAGCACGAAGCGCAGGTCGCCTGTCCAGGTAGCCAGGCTGTCTTCACGGAAGGCAGCATCCTGCGAAAAGCGCGGTGCTATCTCGATTGCAAAAGGTACCAGTTGACCGTGCTCGTCTGGCGTGGCGGCCGCCTGGTAAGGATGAGCAACGCTGATCACGATGTAGCCATGGCTGGCAAGGGTCTCCATAAGCGAGGTGTTTTGCTGCAAGTAACCCAGGCGGTAGCCATGTGAATAGAGAATCACCGGATATGACGATTGGGAAGCCGCCAGGGGCGCGTTTTCAACAGCATTGGTTCGCACCAGCGAAAGATGATCGAGCAGGAAGAAAGGCAGACGCAGCAGGCGGGTCAGATGACGACTCATTTCCGGCGCGCCCAGCCAGTAGTCCGCCGGGCGGCTTTCCGGATGCACCTCAGCCGGGTACCAGATCATCAACGGCACCTGGCGCAGATCGTCCGGCTGTGGGGTAAATGCTTCGCTCCGGCTGTCATCCACCACGACCCGCTGCACAATCCCCACCGCATAACCACCACCCGGCGGCGGCAGACTGAACACAGGGATCAAACCGGGCAACTGCGAGACAAGGATAAAAATCAGCAGGGCTGAAAAGACCATCACCAGCCGCAGCACCAGCGAACGACGGGGCGGCGCGACAGCCGGATGTTTGAGTAAACGGGTGTTGTTGGCAATCAGCGCGAGGGTGAGCAGGTAGGCTGGGATCATCTGCCAGCGCGATCCTTCGAAGATTATATGAACGATCACCAGGATACCGCTAACGAAAGGCAGGTAGAGAATCAACCGAGAACGGCGGTGAGGTGGCAGGAACGACCAGGCGAGCGAAAACAGCAACAACAACAGGATCACATTTTCCAACAGGCGCATACGCAGCTCCCCATTCCAAATCTCACCCTGATTATGCCATAAGCGGCAGGATTTGTCCCACCCATATAAAAAAAGCCGCCTTTTACGCCACAGGATAAAAGACGGCTTTTCTGAATGAGTTTTGATCAGCGCAGATTGAAGGATCCCGATCCCAAATCTTCGCAGATGATCAAAATTGGATTGGCGGCGCTTTGATAACTGGCGCTCTCCCAGACTCCCTCTTTATCACGCCCGGAAACACGCTGCATCCAGCCGGGCAGGTTGACGCTGCTCGACCCGTCATCGCGTATCTCGAGCCGGATGGCGGCTTGGGAGGGGGCATAGATGTTGATTGAACCGCTGGCACCGTCCAGCTGCAGGGTAAGAGGACCCTCCTGCGGAAGATTTATACGCAGGCTGCCGGAGCCGCCCTTGAACTGTGCAATGTAGGGGGCAACCGCCGGTGGCAGAGACACCGTCAGGCTGCCTGAACCCTGATCCAGCTTGAAGGCAGACAACTGCAAATTGGACAGGTCAAGTTCCACCGAGCCGGAAGCTGAATCGACCTTCAAATTCAGGGGGATTTGCGGGTTGAGACCGATCTCCCAACGTGCAGTCGGGTCAATGGAAAAAGTGACTGATGGATTGGGGTTAAAACGTTCCAGGCGAATTTTTCGCAGTGCGCTGCCGGAGGAGGTGTAACGCAATTCACCAAAATAATCAATTTCGCCCTCCAGCAAGTTAGGGTTGTTGTTGCCAAGCGCGTAAACGCGGGCCGGCAGGCTGCTCAGGTTGAGGGTAATTTCTGCTTGTGCAGCATCGCCCAGCGGTTCGCGAATCGACTCGTGGCGCAATACCGTCGTGTTGGGTAAACCCAGGGCAGGTCCGGCAATCAGGGCAACGATCACGGCGCCAATTGCCAGGATGCCAATCAGCGCACCCACCAGTGGTGAACGGCGGGCAAACAGGATGTCCAGCCCGATGATAATCAGGATCAGCGGCCAGAGCGTGGACAGGATAGCGAAATTGACCGAGGGAATGATATTGAGATTGCCTAATAACCATATCACGCCCACGCCGATCAGGATGATCGGCCAAAACAGCGAACGGTAAGGTCGTTCATTCATAGGTTTTTCCTCACAAACCCGTGCGGTTGCGTGCTGTTTTCTTGCAATGCACACCCCGCACGGGCTAGATAAAATCACATCTGGACGCTGGGCTCTTCAGGAACGATCAACCACATGATCAAGTAGATCAGTAAACCGTTGCCAGCCATGAAGAAGAGCAGCAAAAAAATCAGACGGATCACAGTGGGATCCATACCGAGATAATCCGCCAAACCGGCGCATACGCCGCCGATCATTCGTTCGCGAGTGCTTCGATACAAACGTTTGGGTTGCATGTTTTTGTTCCTCCACTACGTTTTACGAGAAAAACACGCAAAAGTTGCGAAAGTCAACTATCTTTTAACCGGCTAAGCGTGACCAGCCGGGTGCCCAACACCTGTGGGAAGGCGGCGCCCTGCCGAATGGTCAGCAAGGCGGACGCTTCATCCACCACCAGCGTGCCGGAAAGCAGGTCAATACCGAACTCGAACAGCAGCGGTGTTAGCGGCGTGCTGGGTCCAAGCAGCATGACCAGGCTGCCCGGCTGGCGTAGTGCCAGAAGCCCTTCCAGTGTATGGTTGATCAGCGTCGTGCTGGTAATAGCAAGAATATCCGCTAGCGGCACCACCTGGGGAGCGGCTTCGGCGGGCAGGTCATCACCATGAGGATTTTGCTCCAGCACGAATACGCGCGCGCCGCTGCGACGAAGTTGATCGACCTGTGGAAAGTGACCAACCATGACAATTGTTTTACCCTGTCCGCGGCGTTGCAAAATTTCAAACGCGTTGATATCGAATACCGATTGATTCGGTTCGGGCAGCAGCGAATTGAGCGCTGCCATGCCCAGGCTGGCTTCCAACGGGTTGTCCGACAAAACCCAGCTAGCCAGTTCCTGCGCGGTTTTGGTGTGCAGCCTGCCGACCTCGCGCATACGCTGCGCACCGTGAGCGCTATCGCCGCGCAGACTGGCTGCCATTCCGCAACGCAGGCTGGCGACTGCTGTCCAGTGCACGCCCATGATCAGTTCACGTACCGGAATCGGTTGAGAAGGCAGGCTTGCAAGCAGCATATCGAGAATCGTCACGGCTCACCTCCGCAGAGATTATAATCCTCTTTATTCCTGGTCAGATTTGTGCACAAAAATGAATTCCCTATTTTGAAAAGCCGTGATACCTTTAAGAAAACTCTTTTATAAATAAAATACAGAGAGGTGATGCGTGGCTCGAAAAACACTGGGTTATACACAACTGGAATGGACCTGTCCGCGCTGCCATGCTCGCAATCCCGGTCCACAAAAGACATGCCAGTCGTGCGGGGGACCGCAGCCGGAAGACGTGGTTTTCGAGCAGCCACTCAAACAAGACCTGATCACCGGCGAACAAGCGGAAAAAATTGCAGCGCAACAGCCGGATATTCACTGTGGCTTTTGCGGGACGCGTAACCCGGCGGATGCACCAACGTGCAATCAATGCGGCGCCGATTTACAGCAAGGCATCCGGCGCACCAGCGGAGCGGTGGTTGGGGCGTTTTCCACCACCTCGGCTGTCGAAATCGCCTGCCCGGCTTGTGGTTCGCCCAACCCGGCAGAGGCGCGCTTTTGCCGCACTTGCGGCGCACCGCTTACAAAACCAGCCGCACCATCCACCCCAGCCTCGGCAGCGAAGCCACGCTCGCGCATCGGCATCATCATCGCCGGTGCCGCTGTGCTGTTGCTGGCTGTGTTGTGTTTGCTGGCTGTCAGCGGGGTATTCAATCGCACCACCGAACAAATCGGAACGGTGGAAAGCGTCACCTGGCGCACGCAGCTGGCGGTCGAAGCCCTGGCACCCGTCCAACGCAGCGATTGGCGCGATCAATTGCCCGCCAGCGCGGAACTAGGGTCGTGCGAATACCGCTTTGCCTTCACTGCGGATGAGCCACAGCCGGTAGCCACCGAGGTTTGCGGCACGCCCTATACCGTCGATCAAGGCACCGGCTTCGGCGAAGTGGTTCAGGACTGTGTTTACCGGGTGTATGCGGAATATTGTTCCTACACCATCCTGGACTGGCAGGTAGTCGATACGCTCAGCTTGCAGGGTAATGATTTGAATCCAGCTTTTCCGCAGCCGCAGTTGAACCGCGACCAGCGCGTGGGCAATCAACAAGCGGTTTACCAGATTGTGTTTCGTTCCGGCGAGGAAAAATACACCTACGAAACCAGCAACCTTTCACTCTTCCAGCAGGCTCAAATTGGCAGTCGTTGGGTTTTGGATGTCAACAGCCGTGGACGGGTGGTTCGCATCGCGCCCGCCCGTTAACGCCCGCCCGTAAAGTCGGGTTGTACAAGGTTCGCCCTCAACAGTCGGCTAAAGGTTGACAGCTCTCTCTGCAGACAGGTAAGATTGGGTATCCAAAATGATGCGGAAGAGACATGGGCAATAGTCATTGGCGGCAATTTCAGGGGATTAATGAAGGATACCTGGTCGATTTGTACGAGCGCTACCAAGCCAACCGGCTGGCAGTGGACGAGCAAACCCGGGCTTTTTTCGATGCCAACCCGATTCCGCTGCTTAAAGAATTAGCAGCAGAAGAAGAAGCAAAGACTCCCGCGGGCGTGAATGCCGAAAAGATTGTCTCTGTGGCTCGGCTGGCAGAATCCATCCGCCAGTACGGTCATTTTGCGGCACAACTCGACCCGCTCGGTTCACCCCCGCCAGGTGACCCGCTGCTCGACCCGTTGACGCATGGACTGGAAGAGGATACTCTGCGCCGCCTGCCTGCATCAGCTGTCGGGGGTGAGGCTGCCCGCCGGGCAACCAATGCCTACGAGGCGATCCAGATACTACAACGTACCTACATTGGACGCGTTGGGCATGATTATTTGCAAATTCGAATCCCGGAAGAACGCAGCTGGCTGCGCAGTGCAGTAGAGAGCGAGCGCTTTATTCCGCATCTGACAGCAGAGGAATCTGCCGACTTGCTACGCCGGTTGAGCGAGGTAGAGGTGTTCGAGCGCTTCCTGCAGCGTACCTTTCCCGGCAAGACCCGTTTTTCAATCGAAGGGGTGGATTTACTGGTGCCGATGCTGGACGAACTGGTGCGCTTGGCTGGCAGCGAAGGAGTCAATCATGTCTTGATCGGCATGGCGCACCGAGGCCGTTTAAATGTACTCACCCATGTGCTTGGAATGCCCTATGATGCCATCCTGGCAGAGTTCAAGGACCCGCTTGAACGACGGCTGCGCAGCGATGATGACCTGGGCTGGAGCGGGGACGTCAAGTACCACCTGGGCGGGCGGCAGGCACTCAATTCTGAAGGTGAAGTAGCGGTCGAGATCACCGTAGTGCCCAATCCCAGCCACCTTGAATCAGTCAACCCGGTGGTAGAAGGGATGGCGCGCGCTGCGGGAACACGTGCCAACCAGCCCGGCGCGCCGGTCTTCGACCCGGCGGTGACCTTGCCGGTATTGATCCACGGAGATGCGGCGTTCCCCGGTCAGGGGGTGGTGGCAGAAACTTTTAATCTTTATCGATTGGAAGGCTACCATACTGGCGGGACAATCCACATCATCACCAACAATCAACTTGGGTTTACCACCGAACCACACGAGGGACGCAGCACAATTTTCGCCAGCGATCTCGCCAAAGGCTTTCGCGCGCCAATCCTGCACGTCAACGCGGATGACCCTCTCAGCTGTCTGCTGAGCGTGCGTCTGGCATGGGCATACCGCCAGACTTTCCATCGCGATTTTGTCATTGACCTGATTGGCTACCGTCGTTACGGTCACAACGAGGGCGATGAACCCACATTTACCCAGCCGCGCCTGTATGCGGTGATCGAAAAGCACCCCACTGTCCGCGAGCAATTCGCACGACAACTGATCTTGCACGGCGAGATAACGTCCGACCAGGCAGAGGAATGGGTGCGCGAGTGCGAAACCCGTTTACAGGGTATCCTCGAACGGCTCGATCCCAACCATGCCCTGGGATCACCAGCAGTATCGCTACACTCTGGCACAGCGGATGCCGTGCAACTGTCGACCGCGCTCAGCCTGGAACGTCTGGAAGCACTGTCACAGGCATTGAACCGTCTGCCGCCAGGTTTCAACCTGCACCCCAAACTGGCGCGGGCGCGCGAACGGCGCAACCGCTGGCGCGACGACCTTAACTGGCGGGCAATCGAATGGGCGCAGGCGGAAGAACTTGCCCTGGGGGCTATATTGGAAGACGGCGTACCAATCCGCATGACCGGGCAGGACGTTCTGCGCGGCACGTTCAGCCAGCGACACGCGGCATTGTTCGACCAGGTCAGTGGCAAAAAATACATTCCCCTACAACACCTGCCGCAGGCTAAGGCAGCCTTCGAGATTCATAACAGCCCGCTGTCAGAGATGGCAGCGCTGGGCTATGAGTACGGTTACAGCATCCACGCCAGCGACCGCCTGGTGATTTGGGAGGCGCAGTACGGCGATTTCATCAACGGAGCACAGATCATTCTGGACGAGTTCATCTCATCAGCACGCGCCAAATGGCTGCTCAAACCGGCATTAGTGTTGCTGCTGCCTCACGGTTACGAAGGACAGGGTCCCGATCATTCCAGCGCACGCCTGGAACGCATCCTCAACTTGTGGGCAGAGGATAATTTACGGGTGGTAAACTGCACCAGCGCGGCGCAGTATTTTCACCTGTTGCGTCGCCAGGCAGCCTTGCTGCGCAGCGACCCACTCCCGCTGGTGGTCATGACCCCCAAGAGTCTGCTGCGCCATCCGCTGGTGGCATCGGCGGCAGTTGAATTGACACGCGGCAGTTTTCAACCCGTGTTGGTGGATGATACCCCACCCGCTCAGGTGCGGCGGGCTATTCTATGCAGTGGGAAGGTAGCCATTGATTTGACCATCAGCGAGGCACGCCGCCAGCATCCCGAAACCGCCATTTTGAGGGTAGAAGAATTGGCACCTTTTCCTATCGTGGAGGTGGCTGAGGCACTATTGCAGTATCCTCACCTGGAGGAAGTGCGCTGGGTGCAGGAGGAACCGGTTAACATGGGGGGCTGGGAATTTGTCCGCCCCTATTTGCGCAAAATCAACGCCAATCGCTATGCATTGACCAGAGTCAGCCGCCCTCGGGCTGCCAGCCCAGCGGAGGGTTCCAACGCGTTGCATCTCTACAATCAACAGCGCCTGCTGGAACAGGCGTTTACCGAAATTAGATCGGAGGAGGGTTGGGATGAGCACTGCGATTAAAGTCCCTGAAATGGGCGAATCGATCCTGGATGCCACCATCAGCCGCTGGATGAAACAACCCGGTGAACGCGTGGCGGCTGGCGAGCCGGTTGTGGAACTGGAAACCGACAAAATTAACCTGGAAGTCAGCGCGCCGGTGGACGGCGTGGTGGAACGAATTGAGAAGAGCGCCGGACAAACTGTCGCGGTTGGTGAGGTGCTGGCATACATCGCTGCCCATGCCGATGCAGCCGCACCCGAAGAATCAATCGCCGAGCCGCCTGGTCAGACAAAAGCCGCCCCTGCGCAAGCGGCACAGGATGAACCCCAGCCAATTTCAGGACTGTCACGCGAAGCAGTGGGGCAGCCACCAGCCACCCCCCTGGCGAAAAAAATTGCCGCTAGTGAGGGCATCTCCCTGGATCAGATCAGCGGCAGCGGCACGGGCGGCAAGGTAACTCGCGAGGACGTATTGGCTTACGCCCGCCGCGTCGAAACGTCCGCCGTTCAGCCGACTGCTCGCCTTCCGGTTTCCCCCGGCGAGAGGCGCGAAGAGCGCATCCGCATGAGCCGCAGGCGGCAGACCATCGCCCGCCGCCTGGTTGAGGCGCAGCAAACCGCTGCAATGTTGACCACCTTCAACGAGGTTGATCTGAGCGAGGTGATCGCCTTGCGCAAGCGCTACCGGGAAACATTTCAGAAACGCCACGCGGTCGACCTGGGGTACATGTCGTTCTTCGTCAAGGCAGTCATTGCCGCGCTGCGTGCCTTTCCCAACCTCAACGCCGAAATCCAGGGGGATGAGATCGTGCGCAAGCACTATTACGATATCGGAGTGGCGGTTGGCGATGCCGAAGGACTGGTGGTCCCCGTCATTCGCGATGCTGACCAGCTGACCTTCGCCGAGATCGAACGTCAGATTCAAACCCTGGTCAAAAAAGCAGGCGAAGGCAGCCTGACGCTGGAAGACCTGCGCGGAGGCACTTTTACCATCACCAACGGCGGGGTGTTTGGCTCGCTGCTCAGCACGCCTATTCTCAACCCACCCCAGGTAGGCATTCTGGGCTTGCACCGCATCCAGGACCGTCCGGTCGCCATGAACGGGGAGATAGTGATTCGCCCAATGATGTACCTGGCGTTGAGTTACGACCACCGCATTGTGGATGGGCGCGAAGCGGTACAGTTTTTGGTGCGGGTCAAGGAACTGCTGGAAGACCCGGCACGCATGCTGGTCGAGACCGGTTAACCGCATTCGTATTCATCAACCACCTGTTCTATCCGGTGGATTATTTAGCCAGAAAATGCCTGCAGCTACGCCCCAGAAGGATCGGCGTGATCCGGCACAGCACGCCCAACCAGGCATAAATGCAGCCCATCCGGGGTAACCGCTCGGGCACAGCATCGTCCTCCACAAGGAGGTGCAGCACTATACCGCCTGCCACAGCATCTGACAGACGGTTTCATTCGACGGGCTTCGCGACCAATCGCACGGAGATATCCACCGGGCGATTTTTTGTTTTCCGCAATTCCAGGAGGACAATGTATGTCAGCCCTCGAACACAATCACGAATTTCTTGTCCAAAACTTTTTCAAAGACTCATCGCTTGTCTCCCGCCTTCTCAATCTGAGCAGTATCGGACAAAACGACCTGGTCTATGAAATCGGTGCAGGAAAAGGCATCCACACAGCCGGGTTGGCACAACGCTGCCAGCAGTTGATTGCGGTGGAGAAGGATCCGCGGCTGGCGGCCTGGCTGCGTCAGCGTTTTGCTTCTTCCCCCGGTGTGACTATCGTCCAGGCTGATTTCCTCGACTTGCGCCTACCGGATGAGCCTTATAAGGTGTTCGCCAATATCCCCTTCAATTGCACGGCAGCAATTGTGGAAAAACTAACCCGAGCCGCCCAACCACCGCTGGAAACCTGCCCGGTGATGCAGCATGAAGCGGCGGCGGTGTGCTGCGGTGCGCCGCGTGAAACCTTGCGCGCGGTGCTGCTCAAACCATTCTTCACTCTGGAAATTGTCCATCACTTCGACCGTCGCGATTTCAACCCACCCCCCGGTGTGGACGCCGTCCTGCTGAGGTTGCGCAAACAGCAAACCCCGCTCATTCGTCGCGGGCGGCAAACACTGTTCCACGATTTCGCCGTCTTCGCCTTCACCGGTTGGCGGGCGAACGTCGCTCAAACCCTGCGGCACTTGTTCACACCCACCCAGCTCAAGATTCTACAGCGGCAGCATAAGCTGAACCTGCAAAGCACCCCAACCCAAGTGCCGTTCGAACACTAGCTGGTCTTGTTCGAAACTTTTCCCAGCTAATCCAGCCCGGCTGCCCGCGCGCACGTTGGCGGCTGCAAACAGCGCCTGCGGCGACAGCAGGGTTCATTGAGCAAGATCCACCGCACGCGGGTGTCCAGCGGAAAGCGCTGACCAGAACAACGATTGCGCCCGCTGAATCGATACAGGCAAGGGAGAAGTTGTGTATAATCTATCCGACATCAATACAGGGGAGGGTGACATGACAAATAATGGTCTGATAATTGGATTGATCTGTCTGGGGGGAGTATTTGTGTTGTTTGCCGGGCTTGGCGTATTTCTGATCATCCGCTACCAGCGCGACAAACAGAAGGCTGAACAAAGCGTCACTTGGCCCTCGGTACCCGGCACAGTAACCGTTTCACGGGTCAAGACCCACCACTCAACCGATTCGGATGGCGATCCCAGTGAAACCTATTCGGCACAGGTCGAATACCAGTATGAGGTTAACGGGGTATCGTACACTGGCGACAGGCTTACCATCGGCATGCCGCTGGCGATCAGTAACCTGCGCAAGGTGCAGGAAAGCGTGGCACAGTTCCCGGCTGGCAGCCAGGTGATGGTGTATTACGACCCGCAAAACCCGGCTGACGCCACCTTACAGACAAAAACGGGTAGCAAAGCGGGGTTGGTTTTAGGGATTATCTTCCTTGTGGTTGGTATTCTGGTAGGGTGTATGGGTATTGGCGGTATCCTGATTTCCCTTCTTGGGCAATGAGCGTGGGATTCGGAATGCTTAGGGATTGGAAAGCGCATGGACATGATTAACTACAACGGTTGGCAGAACTGTCTCCGCCTGGAGAATGCGCTGGTTGATGTGGTCATCACCACCGATGTTGGCCCACGCATCATCCGCTACGGTTTTCTAGGTGAGGAAAACGAATTTGCAGAACTGGAAGAGCATGCCGGCAAGAGCGGCGGCAAGGAGTGGCGCATGTACGGCGGTCATCGCCTATGGCACGCACCGGAATCCCTGCCACGTAGTTATTACCCCGACAACGAGGCTGTCGAATACCAGGAACACCCCGAATTCGTGCGCCTGATTCAACCGCTGGAGACCACCACATCCATTCAGAAAGAAATGGACATTCGCCTCGCACCGGTGGGGACACATTTGCGGGTCATTCACCGGCTGCGCAATCGCGGGGTATGGGATATTCGCCTCGCACCGTGGGCGTTGTCGGTCATGGCAACCGGCGGAACGGCCATTCTACCCATGCCGCCGCGCAGCACCCATCCGGAAAGTTATTCCCCGGTCAACTCGCTGGCGTTGTGGTCTTACACCGACCTGTCCGACCCGCGCTTCATTTGGGGCAGACAATATATCCTCATCCGCCAGGACGGCATGTTGAAAGTGCCACAAAAGATCGGTGCGCTCATCCCAGGCGGATGGTGCGCCTACGCCCGGCGCGGTCACCTGTTCATCAAACGTTTTTCCGCCGAAATGGGGGCGGAATACCCCGACTACGGCAGCAATGTAGAAGTATTCGTCAATGACCGTTTCCTTGAATTGGAGACGCTTGGCGCCATGCAAACCCTGCCGCCGGGCGGTGCGGTCGAACACGTTGAGGACTGGTACCTGTTCCGGGATGTGCCCACCCCGCACAACGATGCCCAGGTCGAGCGGCACGTACTTACCCGCATTGTCGAAACGGTGATCTGACTTACACAAGCGCATGGGCGCTGTCCTGATCTCCGGATTGATCAATATTGAAACCACCTTACGGGTAGAGCATTTTCCGCTGGACTACTTCCCGGTCACTTATCCATTCTTCGGCATTCACAGCAGCGTATCGGGGGTGGGCTATAACCTCGCCCGCGCCCTGACCGTTTTGGGCAGCCCACTGCGCTTTTTATCGTTGATCGGCAAGTCCGACCCGGCTGCCTGGCTAGTGCGGGATGCGCTCAAACGCGACGGCATTCCCGCTGACGGTGTGCTGGGCAGGCTGGAAGAAACGCCTCAATCCGTGATCCTGTACGACGCGCAGGGTAGGCGGCAGATTCACACCGATCTCAAGGACATCCAGGAGCAAGCCTACCCCCTCGATTCATTCGACCGTGCGCTGACAGATTGTGATCTGGCGGTGTTATGCAACATCAATTTTTCCCGTCCGCTGCTCGTCCGGGCGCACCGTGCAGGCAAGTGGATCGCAACCGATGTGCATGCCATTGCTGATCTAGAGGATGATTACAACCGCGATTTCATGCAATTTTCGCGCATCCTATTCATGAGTCACGAACGGCTGCCCGCACCCGCGGTGGAATGGGCACAGGCAGTGCTGGCGCGTTACCCGGCGGAAATTGTGGTTATTGGGATGGGCGCAGAAGGCTGCCTTTTGGCGGAGCGGAGCAGTGGAGTGATCGAACACATCCCGGCAGTAAGCACCCGCCCGCCGGTCAACACTATCGGTGCAGGCGATGCATTGTTCTCCGCCTTTTTACATGCCTTCCACCAGGGTGATAGTGTGCGAGTCGCTATCCGCAAAGCGGCGGTGTTCGCCTCTTACAAGATTGGCGCGGTATCGGCTGCGAACGGCTTTCTCGATCCGCCAGGGTTGGAAACCTGGTGCCGGCGGGTTTTTCCCAGCCAGCCAGCGGCTTGACCGCAGCCGCTCAAGCGGCTACAATCGGCTCATTACCGCAAGGAAACGAGGACACAGCGTTGGAGATCGAAGGCAAATCCGACCGCGAAGCGACCATGGACGCACTTAAGTTCCTGCGCCTGCTGCAGGTGCGTCTTGCCAGCCAGGGCATGGCTACCACCGGCTTGTGGATGTTCAACGTCTTCAACCGGCTGGTACTGGATACGCCTATCCGGCGGCAGTGCCAGGTGACCCCGCAATTATTCGTTGGGGCACAGTTCCGCAAGCGCGGCTGGAAAATTTTGCAGGCATGGGGAATTAATGGGGTGGTCAACCTGCGCTCGGAATTCGACGATCTGGCGCTTGGGCTGGATATCCCAGCATACCTGCACCTGCCAACCGTGGATGATACCGCCCCAACCATGGAATATTTGCAGCAGGGCGTTGCGTTCATCACCCAGGTAATTGCCCAAGAGGGTAAAGTGTACATTCATTGCGGGGCGGGGGTCGGGCGGGCACCAACCATGGCAGCCGCCTACCTGATATCACGCGGCGATTCACCCCAGACTGCCTGGGAACGCATCCGTAAGGTGCGCAAATTCATCCGTCCAACGCGGGTGCAACGCGAACTGATCGAACAATATGCAGCGGAAACGGCTCAGCCGTAAATCCGCAAATCCAGCACGGGCCAGAATTTTCGCTTCAGGCGGCTGCCGGGCACAGCCGGGTTGATTGCCTGCAGCGCTGTGGCATAACTGCCCGGATTGGCGCGGATCTGGCGCAGCGCCCGGCGGGTCAGTGCATCTGCCTCGCGGTTGCTGCGGCGTGGAATCCATTTCCAATTCAACCAGCGAAATGAAGCGGCAATTCGCTGAGCTTTTTCGTGCAACGGGCGAATGTGATCGGAATGCACCGATGACACTCCCTGCATCTGCTCGATGATCGATTTGGCATCGCCAATCACGTGGATCAACTCCTGGCTGGCGCCCATGTCGCGCAGCGCCTCCAGACCTTCGATCAACGCCAGATATTCGGCAATGTTGGAGCTGGCGTCACGACCACGCAGATAACCGCCATGCCCGCGGGCGATAACCCGGCTGCCACGCCAGGCAATCCATCCGTAACACATAAACCCAGCGCCGGTTGCCGGGCAGGATTTCTTCGGAATACCCATGAAAAGTCCGTCGAAGTAAAGAGTTATGGTCATGATTGCCTCGTCAAAAGCGAACCGGCGATGGAGCATTCCATCGCCGGTCGGGAAGAAGAGGGCTCATAGCGAGCCAGAGGGAAGGAAGAAGATGAATAAGGAAGAATTGCCGCTTGTCCGTCCAGTGAAGACCTCATTCGTTTGCCTTTGCAGCCTGCAGAAGTGGTTTCAGTTGCTTCACTTACTCATCATTATGCAGAAAATTCGTAAAAATACAATCAAAATCGGGTAAACAAACGATTAATAATTTTGTAAAGTCGCTATAATCAGGCACATGAATGTGCCCCCCGCCAGCCGCGAAGAATTGCTAACCCGATTGGAACCGGCTTTGAAAGCCCGCCAGCTATTGTTGGAATCTCCGCAGCCTTTTGCGCTGCGCCTGTTCAGCGGTTTCTACGAAGGCTGTCCCGATCTGGTAGTAGATGTTTTTGGGGATACGCTGCTAATCTACAATTATGCTGGGCAGCCGCAGGCTCTGCAAGAACTGCTGGTAGCTTTAGAACAGTTTTTTCTGGACCAGTTGCGTTGGCTGCGCACGGTGCTGGTCAAGACACGCAACAGCCCTAACTCGCAGGAACGCCGCGGGGTGATACGGCGCGGCAAGACAGGCGAGTTATGCACCCATATTGTTGAAAATGGGGTTCACTATGCGGTGAATTTGCGCCTCAACCAGGATGCCAGCTTTTACCTGGACACACGCGAACTGCGGGCATGGCTTAAGACAAACCTGGCTGGGAAAACCATGCTGAACACCTTTGCCTACACTGGCAGCCTGGGGGCAGCAGCACTGGCGGGTGGAGCAAGACAAGTACTACAAAGCGACCAAAACAGCCGCTTTCTGCGCCTGGCTCAACGCACTTATGAACTTAACGGCTGGCAGGCACGCCCCTCAGACCACCTTGAAGGTGATTTTTTCAAAGTAGTCGACGGGTTAAAGCGCGCTGGCAGGCTGTTTGACTGCGTGGTGCTCGACCCACCCTATTTTTCAACCGGCGAGGGTGGCCAAATCGCTCCAGGCGAGAATCCGCTTGGCTTGCTCAACAAAGTGCGTCCGCTGGTAGCCCATCAAGGTTGGCTGGTGCTGGTGAACAATGCACTTTTTCTGAGTGGGCGTGAATTTATTCAAACCATTGAACAAGCCGCGGCAAGCGGTTACCTGCAACTGGAACAGATCATCCCTGTGCCACAGGATATAATCGGCTATGCGCAAACCCGCACGGCAACCCCACCGGTCGACCCAGAGCCCTTCAACCACCCGACCAAGATTGCCCTGCTGCGTATCACACGCAAAGACCAGGCAGCTGCGCGCTGATCCGGTCAGCTTTTTTCCAAAAGACGCAACGCAACCACCCCGGCAAGAATCATCAGACTGCCGGTAATCTGTTCAGCAGTAAAGCGTTCGCCGAGTAAAAAATAGGCTTGCACTCCGGTTAGGGAGGGTTCCAGAGTGGCAATCAAATTAACCACCGAGGCGGGCAGGTAACTCATGCTCAGTGTATACAAGCCGTATCCGCCAATCGTCGGACCAACTGCCAGGACGATCAGCGCTCCCCAGCCGGCAACGTCCAACACGGGCAATAGGTGCGCCCCACGCGGTGCAGCGCCGAGAGACTCGGGCAGAACCGCGCTGGCGGCAAACAGGATCACCGCTGCAATGCCAAATGTATACGTCAGCGCCGTCCAGGCAGAGATGCCACGTCGTGCCGACTCCTTCCCGCACAGGCTGTACCCGCTCATCGCTAGCCCGGAGAGCAGTCCGGTCAGCACACCGAGTGGATTTAACTGCCAGGCTTGCGGCTGCAACGCACCTGCCACCAGCACACAACCCGCCAGGCTGATCAAAATTGCCATTCCTTTGACCCAGGAAAGCAACTCACTAAACAGATAGCGGGCAAGCACGGCGGTAAACGCCGCGGAGCTGTACACCAGCACGACTGAAATGGCAGCCCCATTAAACGCAACCGACAGCGTCCACAGGGCATTGAACAACGCCAACAGCAGCCCATACAGCAAGATGAAGCGGGTGTGTGAACGTGCCAGGTGCAGCAAACCGCGGCTGAGCAACGCCAACCCAAAAATCAGCGCCAGGCATGCCAGCAAGTCACGCCAAGCCGCCAGTAGAATGGGTGGAACGCGCTGGTATTCGGTCAGATAGCGGATGAATATCGCGGTGGTTGACCAGATCAGGATACCGATCAGGGCAATGGTGTAGCCTTTCCCGGCAGTTCGGGCGCGGCGTTCAACATTGGTCGTCAGATTCAATGAACTCTCCGGTGGTGAAGTGAATAAAACAGAGCGGATTTTACACGAAATTTACAACCACAACGAAAGGATTTTATGGATTTTTTCGTATCTTTTGGCTATAAATCTAAGGGGGACACATCAAGTCTATTTCCTACCGTATGAAAGGAGTCAACGGCGTGATTTTGAATCATTTCAATACCAAGCCAAAATTGATTGGGGCAGCAGTCATCGGAGCCATTTTTGTCCTGCTGGTTGCAGTAGTAGGTTTTCTGAACATGCGGTCCATCAATCAGCGGCTCGAATCCTTGTATCTTGACCAGACCATCTCAATCCAGAAACTGGGGAGTGCCCACACGATTTTATATGATTTACGGGGCAATTTGCTCACCTATGTCATGCTGCCGGAAGTCCGGGCTGAAACCCGCAATGTATTGAAAAAAAATATGGATGAAATCAATGCCTTTTTAGGAGTTTACGAGCAGGGTAACGTTCCAACAGAAGCCCGTCAGGCATTGGCCAATTTTAAGATGTACTGGGCAGCCTATCAGAAGGCTGTATTGGAGGCAATGGCTCTAACCGACAGCGGCAATCGCAGCACAGTGTACAAATCCCTGCAGGAAGGCGGGGTGGCAAAAAATCACGCCCTGGTCAGCCAGTCGTTTGAAGAGCTGGTAGCCATCAACGAAACGCTGGCGGAAGAAGCTTACATGGCTGGAGGAAAATTGTTTCACTCAGCTTCAACCTTGGTGTGGTTGTTCAGCCTGTTAACAGTCGGGTTATCCTTGACATTGAACGTGATGATTGGCTTGAATATCACCCGACCTTTGGAGCAAATCACCAATCGGCTGCGCAACATTGCCCAGGGGAAGATCGAAACAGACCTGCGTAAACTGGATCAACTGGAGAAGATGGCTTTGCGGAAAGATGAAGCCGGCAGCCTGGCAGCCAGTTTGATGGCAACTGAAGCCTATTTACAGAACATGGCGACCATAACCCAGGCGATGGGAAAGGGCGACCTAACCGTTCGAATCGAGCCGAAAGGCAGCGATGATCTGTTGGGCAACACTTTCCAACAGATGTCAGGCATGCTCCATGCGATGATCGCCCAGTTCACTCAAAGCGCGCTTTCAATGAGCCTGGCATCGGATGAATTATCGGGGGCAGCGGACCAAAGCGGCATGGCGAGCGCACAAATCGCAGGTACATTGCAGCAGGTCGCGCAAGGAATCACCCAGCAGGCAAGCGCTGTGAGCCAGACCAACGCTTCGATCCATCAAATGGCACGCGCTATCGATGGAGTGGCACGCGGAGCACAGGAACAGGCAGCTTCAGTGAGTAAGGCAGCCGAGGTTGCTGGTCAGATCACCAGTGCCACGCGTGAAATTTCGAACCGCGCCAGTGAGCAGGTCAGGACCTCCACTCGTGCAGTTGAAACCAGTCAAAAAAGTGCACAGGTCATCGAGGAGACTGTCAAGGGCATGGACCGCATCCGTGAGTCGGTTGGACAGTCTTCGATGAAGGTGCAGGAAATGGGTGCCCGCTCGCAGCAGATTGGGTCGATCCTGGAAACGATTGACGACATCGCCTCGCAAACCAACCTGCTGGCGCTGAATGCAGCCATTGAAGCAGCTCGGGCAGGTGAACACGGTAAAGGCTTCGCGGTGGTGGCGGATGAAGTACGCAAATTGGCTGAAAAATCTGCCCAGGCGACCCATGAAATTGCCGCATTGATCGGTGAAATTCAATCCTCGGTCAACCAGGCAGTAAAATCCATGAACGATAGCGCCGGAGAAGTGCAACAAGGAGTTGGATTGGCAGCCCAGTCGCGCACGGCGCTGGACGAACTGCTGGCGTCTTCACGGCAGAGTTTACAATCTGGCGAAGAGATTGCCCAAGCAGCGCGCAACATCGACACGTTGGCAGAGCAGCTATCCAGCGCCATGGACAGCGTTTCGGCAGTAGTGGAGGAAAACACTGCCGCAACCGAGCAAATGGCTGCCGGTTCCGGGCAAGTGGGCGAAGCCATCGAAAACATTGCCAGCATCAGTGAAGAAAACAGCGCTTCTATCGAGGAGGTATCCGCTTCCACCGAAGAGTTAAGCGCCCAAGTGGAAGAAGTGTCCAACTCAGCAAACACGCTGGCGGAACTGGCTCAAACACTGATTCAGATGGTGGCAAATTTCCAGACCGACGACGGGCAGGATGTTCAGATGCGATTTCAAATGGTGCGCCAGGCACACCGTGCCTGGCTGCGTCGCCTGCGCACCGCGATCAAAGACAATGTGATGAATTCCTACGGCGTCGTCACCCATGCCGAGTGTTCACTTGGCAGATGGTATTACGGAGCAGGCAAGGAACATTACGGACATCTCAAAGAATTTACCGATCTGGAAGACGTGCACGTTCGGTTCCATCAGGCAACCCGTAAAGCAGTAGAGACCTTTCAGTCTCAGGATCGTGCCTTATTTGAGGCAGCAGCCCGCGAGGTCGAAACCTTGACCGCCGAGTTAATAAGCGGTCTGGAACAGCTTGAGGAACGGATCAACGTGGCGAAGCGAAGCGGCGAATAAAATGCTCTCAGGAAACGCGATGCCCACCGGCTCGCAGGGTCGAGACCGCAGCGAACAGATCCTTGCCGCGCACCAACACATAATCCGTATCAAAGGTGGACAGAGCAAAAATACTGATCTGCGCGTTTGCTAGCGGGTCGAGGATTGATTTGAGAATGCCAACCTGATTGAAGTCAAAGGGACCTTCCAGCATCAAGGCGCGCCAGCCGCGCTCACAGGTGATCTCCGGAGGGACAAGACGTTCTTCGCAGACCAGGGAAAGTTCATCATCGGTGCGGGTGATCGAGAAGAATTGCCCATTGATCGCCCACCCGGGGATGGGCATGGAAACATCCAACCGGCAAACAGCCAAACGGTAATCGAGAGTAGTCAGCACCTGATAGGTCATGGTTGGCGATCCTCCTGGTAATCCATTAAACCCGATAGATATATTGGGGCGGCGGTTCGATGCGTACGGTTTCACCCACACCGATTACGCCGGTTCGCTCGACCACCCCGACCAGCCCGCGCAACCCTCGCGCAGTGCTGACGAAGCGGCTGATCAGGTTCTCCTGATCCGGAAAATACGCCTGGATAATTTTTCCGGGACCCTTGCAGGGGAAATTCTCCCCCGATACGGTCAAAACGACTCCCGATGCAAAGAAAATCCGCGTAGCAGGCGGCAGGCGGGTCAGTTGCGGTACAGCAGAAAGGCACAGATTGGCACCCAACCACTCCGGCAGGATCACCTCCACCTCAAGCCCACCAGCGATCTGTGCCAGTTCCTCGTCTGAGACGATCGAGACCTGACGGTCATTGCGTATGATCGTTCCACGCTCGTAAAAAGGCGTGCGGCTGTCAGAGAGCCGCGTCCAGCCGGCATGTTTGTCACCGGCAAAGCCTTCGAAGGTGACCTGCGCTTCGCTCACCGGTGTGGTGACCAGCGAATCGGCTTGCAGACCGAGGTACACACCGTGTACGAGACCTTCCAGGACGGTTTTCATGGGTTGCATTCCTCAACCAATGTGATTCTTCCGGCTGCGCACCCACCCGGTCAACACAACAAAGGACGACAGCAGGGCAGCGGAGGGACAAATCCGGTCGAAACCCTGCCGTACCCGGGCTTCGATCCAATCCAGCACCAGCTGCTCGATATTTTCCAATTTTTGGCGCGCCCACTCGCGCACCTGCAATTCCAGTTCCTGTTTGCGGGCTGCCAGTTCTTCCGGCAGAACGATGGCGTTGATCACAATCGGGCGCGGGCTGATCGTGCGCTCACCTGCCCCACCCGTGGAATTACTGCGCACCGCTTCCCACAATCCGGTTTGCACGCCGGGGCGGGTGAACACCTCACTGGTAAAGGCAAAGGTCACCGTTTCGCCCGGCTGAACCGGCTGGGCAAGTTCCAGCCGCTTGCCGGCACCCCAATCATTGCGCTGGTTACGCAGATACACCTCGCCGGGCAGCCAGGGCTGGCTGCCGTTGTTGCGCAGCACAATTTCGACCGTCACACGCTCACCCACCACCGCCACCGGCCATTCGCTCTGGCGAGCAACGACCGCCTCATATTCAGCGATATATCCGGCACGCACGCCAATCACTTGGGGTAACCCTGCCTCAGCGTACACATACGGCTGGTCGTTACACCACAACTGGGTGGCATCACCGTCTGAAAGCAACATCACCTCCTGCGCTCCAAAACCGCGCAGCACTTCAACAGCATCCGACGGGCGGGTGGTCTTGGAAGCGAATAGCAGCACCACCTCCGCCTGTCCGTCGCCATCCGCGTCGCGAGTGCCGACAACGGTGCGCGCCTTCAACGCCTGGCTGTCCAGATCTGCCTGCGGACTCAACCCGACCAGAATGTGTTCGGCGGTTGATTGTCTGAACCCATCCGGGCTGTAGGGGGCAATACGCGCCGAGGCAGTCCCAATTTCCAACATCAGCGCCTGATCAGATTGCTCAGCGCCTTCGCTGACGATCACCCCGCCGGATTTCAACCCAAAGGTCAGCGGCGCCGGATTGTTTTCGGTTG
Organism: Bellilinea sp.; assembly: GCA_034411135.1. Taxonomy (GTDB): domain Bacteria; phylum Chloroflexota; class Anaerolineae; order Anaerolineales; family Anaerolineaceae; genus Bellilinea. The sequence goes on along the minus strand of DAOUMN010000028.1, from coordinate 31,265 downwards.
GGAAGAACGCCCCATTAATGACACAGAAGGCATCTTTGTGCGCCTGGCGAAAATTTTGCCAGTGAATATCCATCGGCGGACGCTCGAAGAGCGGGCTGGTGGCAGATGCATCGGCAGAGGGCAGGCGTTCTCCTTGCAACAACACAAGGCTGGCATGGCGTGCCAGGTCTACCCACAAGACATAATCCGGCGTACCGCCCGGGTACTCCTTGCGGAACAGTTCCACGCCGTCACCGGCAACGATAGAAGTAAAACCGGGTGGCGCGTCCACACCAGGAGCGGAGGCGGCAGCCTGGCGCGGGAACAACAACAAAATCAAGACCGAAAAGAGCAGGCAGCGCAAAACAGGGAGCCAGTTCTTCATGTCTTTATTATACCGGGTTGACAGCCAAAGCCAAATCTCTCCGCAAGAGATTCAACAGGCAGGATATGACCCCAAATGTGACCCCTTGCACCCTATTGATCTATTTTATGAATGATTCCGACCGGCTACAATCCTTACAGGCTTAAAACGGACATGGAGAGATCATGGCAAAAGCAACTCCCTTGATTATTAATAGTGAAACGCTGCCAACGATGGCTGAGATCAACCGCGAGATTGCGCCTTACCAAAAGGCGGACACCCGCCGCGGTGTGTGGCAGCTGGTCAATACCCTGCTTCCTTACGTAGGCTTGTGGGTGTTGATGGTGTACAGCCTGAAAATTTCCTACGTACTGACCCTGGCGCTGGCAGTGGTGGCGGCAGGATTCCTGGTGCGGGTATTCATCTTTTTCCACGACTGCGGGCACAATTCGTTCTTCCCCAGCACGCGGTTGAATAAATTGGTCGGGTTTTGGCTGGGGGTTTTGGTTTTCACTCCGGGTGAGCAGTGGTGGCACTCGCATTCGATCCACCATGCCACCAGCGGCAACCTGGACAAGCGCGGCACAGGTGACGTGACAACCCTGACCCTGGAGGAGTTTTACGACCGGCACTGGCTGCAACGACTGGGTTACCGCTTTTTTCGCAACCCGCTGGTGATGTTTGTGCTGGGACCGATTTTCATGTTCGTAATTATGCACCGTCTGGCGCTGCCCAACTATGGCAAAAAACAAACCCGCAGCGTGATCTTAACCAACCTAGCTATGCTGGGTATGGCTATCGGAATCAGCCTGATCATCGGCTGGCAAGCCTACCTGCTCATCCAGCTGCCGCTGATCATGATGGCAGGAATGATGGGTATCTGGCTGTTCTACATCCAGCACCAATTCGAGGATGTGTATTGGGAACGGCAGGACAATTGGAATTATGTCGCCGCCGGGCTGCTGGGCGCATCGTACTACAAACTACCCAAACTGCTGGACTGGTTCAGCGGCAGCATCGGCTACCACCACATTCACCACCTCAGCCCGCGCATCCCCAATTATTACCTGGCGAATTGCCAGCGCCAATCGCCGATCATGCAAAAGTGGGCGCGGGTGGTAACCATTCCGGAGAGCATTCGTGCGGTGCGCCTGAAAGTGTGGGACGAGTCCAACAAACGCCTGATCGGCTTTCCGCGAGTCAGCCGCCAAACCAATCCGGTCATCGAGCGCCCGCTGGAGAAAGCCGAGTCGTGAGCCGGTCTGCTTGCTTCATCTTGTTAATAACAGGCGAACCAGGATGCAATGAATGGCATGGTATCAAGGGTAGGGTGCCTGCGTAGCGGTGCGGTTGGGGTAGGAGTTGCGCTGGGGATTGGTGTTGGCGGCGGGAAGGTGGGCACCGAGTTTATACAGTCAGGCGCACGCCCTGTGCTGAACAAGATACGGGGCATGCGCCTGGGCAGGTAGTGCACGCTTATTCGTAGCGCAGCGCGCGGATGATCTCCATCTTGACCGCCTGGCGGGCGGGCAAACTGGCAGCCAGCACGCCCAGCAGAATGCCTCCGGCGATGCCGAGCAGGATGCCAGCGTATGGGAAGGAATACGGCATAGGGAAACCGCCAACGGTCAACGCGTCGATCAGCACCTTGCCCAACCAGACACCGCTGATCAAGCCAAAGGCGGTGCCGATGGACGCCAGCAGCAGACTTTCAGCGCGGATCATTCGGCGCACCTGGCGGCGGGTGCTGCCAATGGCGCGCAGCAAGCCAATTTCGCGGGTGCGTTCGATCACGTTAATCGCCAGGGTGTTGATCATTCCCAGCAGGCTGGGCAACGCCAGCGCCAGGATGAGAAAGTACATCATCAGGAAACCAGCTTGCGAATCTCTTAAGGTATTCTCACGGAACCCAGCGGCATCGGTCAACGAGAAGTTCGGGTAAGCAGCCAGCAGGACTTGCAGCTTCTGGCGGGCGGCATTCAGGTCGGCGCCGGGCTTTGCGTTTGCCATCAACAGAACATCGCTGGTAATGTTGAAGTCGCGTTCCAGGTTCGCCTGGGAGATATAGGCAGTCGCCAGTTTGGCGTTGAGAAAATCCACGCCAATACCCGCGACGCGATAGGTCTGCTCGCCGTTGGGGGTCAGCAGGCTGAGGGTGTCACCGACTTTGACCCCAGCTTGCAGTGCGTAAATGCCGTTGACGATCACGGCGCGGGTTTGCCCCAATTCATCATACGCCATCTGCTCATCGCCAGCGCTGAAGATCAGCCCAGAAACGTGCGGGAAGACCAGCGGATCGATGCCGATCAACTGCAAGGCTTCACCATCGACGGCGGTCTTGCCGATGCGCAGCGAACTAACCGCCTCGATTTCCGGCAAGGCAGCCACGTCGGCTGCTAGCTGCGGGCTGGCGCCCAGGTTGCCGGAGCTGAGGACCATTGCCGGAGGCATGATCAGGAAGTCAGCGCCCAGGCTGCGTTGGATGTATTCGGTCAACCCGTTGTTAACACTGGTGATCATACCGCCGGAAGCGACAATAATCGCCAGGCTGATCATCACCGTCGAGGCGGTAATCGCTGACCGGCCCGGCTGACGAGCAACGTTGCCCTGCGCTAGTTGTCCTTCGCGTGCCAGCAGGAACGCCAGCATACGGCCGAGCAGGCTCGCCAGCGGCTGCACCAACGCCGGGGAAATCAACACCAATCCGCTGATGAACAGCAGCATGCCCAGCGCCGAAAGCCCAACCTCGCCGCTGAACAGCCCAACCAGCGAAGCCGCCATCAATCCCAGCCCCAATAGAGTACGCAGACGGGATTTCCAGCGATTGACCGGCGGCAGTGATGGTCGTAGCGCATCCAGCGGGCTGAGACGGGTGGCGGCAAATGCAGGTAGCAGCCCGCCCAGCACGGTAATGCCGATGCCGAGCACAACTGAAAGGATCAACGCCTGGGTACTAAAGATCGGCGCGCTAATTTCGAAGCGCATGTAGTCGCGCATGGTCGGGTTGACCAGCGCGACCATGCCATACGCGGTTGCCGCACCGGCAGCCAGTCCGAGCAGCGTGCCGAGCAGCCCCTGGAGCAGACTTTCGATCAGAATCAGGTTGAAGACCATCCTGCGGGTGGCGCCGATGGCGCGCAGCATGCCCAGGTCGTGGCGGCGTTCGGCAACCACCGTACGAAAAGTATTGAATATGATAAATCCGCCCATCAGCAGCGCCAGGAAGCCAAAGGTATTGAAGACCTGATCACCCAGTTGCATGGCAGACATGAATTCCTCACCAAATTGAGGCAGCGTAGTAGTATAGGCGCTTCCCAGGCGGTTAAGCAGCTGCGCTTGCACCTGCTCGCGGTCGGCATTGTTGCGAACGATCACCTCGATGCTGTTGATCAATCCCGGCAGGTTGAGCATCTGCTGGGCAGTTGTCAGCGGAACGATGACTTCCTCATTGCCGGGTGACGGAGCTGCCCGGAAAATTCCGGTTACTTCCAACTCAGTGACACCGTTGGCGGAGGGCAGGCTCCAGGCATCTCCCGGCTGCAGTCCCAAAGAATCCGCCAGTGTTTGCGAGATCAACGCCGCGCGGGTATCATCCGGCTGCAAGGCACGTCCGCTGACAATATCCAATCCGCGCACCTGTCGCTCGGGAGCGGTTTCCATGCCCACCAGTGTGACGATATTGGGCGCGTTGGGACGGGTTTCGGCAAGCAAAATGTTCTGGCTGAGAACACCGGCTGCCCGTTCGACTTGCGGGTCATCGCGCACGGTTTGAGCCACCTGTGGATCGAAGGATCCGCGGCTAACGTGGGCAATGGTAATGTCCACCTCGCCCGCAATGGTCAGCATTTGATTGCGAAATGCCTGTGCCATGGAGGGCACCAGGCTGCTCATGCCGAACAGGATCATCACGCCCAGGGTAATAGCCAGGGTAGTCAGTGTGGTGCGCAACTTGCGCCCGCTGAGATAACGCCAGGCAAGCAAAATGAAGCGGTTCATGGCTTACTCCTCTACGGTGTTGAGCGCTTGGACGCGCTCGTTGAGGGCAAGCGCGTCTTCCTGACCGCCCTGACCGCTCAGCCGGGTCTCGTCCACCAATCGACCGTCTTTTAGAAAGATAATCCGGTCGGCGTAGGCAGCAATGCGCGGATCGTGCGTGACCATCATCACCGTGCGTCCCCACTCACTGACGATCCGGCGCAGCAGCGAGGCAATTTCATCACCGGCGCGAGTATCCAGGTTGCCGGTCGGTTCATCCGCCAGCACCAGTGCGGGTTCGGTGATCAGTGCGCGGGCAATAGCAACCCGCTGTTGCTGCCCGCCAGAAAGCTGGTCGGGGCGATGGGTCAGGCGGTCGCCCATGCCGAGGCGCTCCAGCCATTGCGCGGCGCGATTGCGTGTTTCGGCAATCGAAACACCATCGAGCAGAAGCGGCAGCGCGGTGTTTTCCAGCGCAGTGAGCACAGGAATCAGGTTGAAGAACTGGAAGATAAATCCAATCCGGCGGCGGCGCAGTGCGGTCAGCGCATCATCGTCCAGCCGGGTAATATCCTGGTCGTCAATCCGGATCATGCCCGCGGTTGGGCGGTCAAGACCGCCGATCAGGTGCAGCAGGGTGGATTTCCCGCAGCCGCTGGGTCCCATCACAGCCAGGAACTCACCGGCGCGAATGTTCAAGTTGACCTGATCCAGCGCGGTAATGGTTGTTTCACCAGAGCCGTAAACGCGGGTTAAATTTTCGGTGCTTACGAGGTTCATTGTTCAACTCCTGTAATGTGAAATCATGAATGCTTCGGCGGTCGTCCACGCTGGCGCGGTGCAGGCTGTGGAATGGGTTGGTCTGCCATATCATCCAGCCGGGCTTCGACCATATCCAACCAGCGCAGGTCTGCTTCCAGGTGCATGATGCGCTTATCCATTAACAGCACCAGCGCTAGCTGACTGCGCGAGTTGGTGCGGGTACGCTGACTGGTGACACGGTGCAGTTCACGGTACAACGCCGCGCGGTGATTTTGTATGACCCTGCGCACGCGCTCCTCGTCGTCCATCAGTGCCAGCATCAACTTGAGGTATAGTTCATCCCCCAGCGGTTGGCTGGCGTCCGGCTCGCTGGTAAACCAGTCATCGAGCACCTGCTTGCCCTGCGCAGTCAACGCAAAGACGCGTTTTTCTGGTCCACCATCTTTTTCCAGACTTTCTAAACTGACAAGTCCGGCGGCGGCAAGGCGTATCAAGGCAGTGTACACCTGCGCCGGTTTCAGGTCCCAGTTTTCCCTGCCACCCACCAGCGCCTGCATAGCAGCGGTCAGCTCGTAACCGTGGCGGGGCTGCTGTTGTAACAGTCCGAGTAATACGTTGCGGAGGGTCATAATAATTTATTCACCATATGCATAGATTAATAGATACTATAAACTATGTTACTAGTTTTGACAAGGGGTTAAGATATGTCAGACAAATCAACCGAGAAGCCCCGCCTTTGGCTTGATTTTCGGCAGTGATTGGGTCATAATAATGGTTAGTTTCCCCGTTTCCGATAAAACTCAAAGGAGGACAGGATGAGTTCCAAACGCGCGTTCGCGCCCACACCGCTTAAGCGTGTCACCCCGGTACCGAGCGATATCGAGATTGCCCAACAGGCAGCTCTAAAACCAATCACCCAGATCGCCGAGGAGCTGGGGTTGCTGCCCGAAGAATATGAATTGTACGGACAGCACAAAGCTAAAGTACGGCTGGAGGTGCTGGAACGGCTGCGCGACGTGCCCAACGGCAAGTATATCGACGTGACCGCCATCACCCCCACCCCGTTGGGTGAGGGCAAGACCACCACTACCATCGGGTTGAGCCAGGCACTGGGTGCTCATCTGGGCAAATCGGTAATGACCTGCATCCGCCAGCCCAGCCAGGGACCCACGTTCGGCATCAAAGGCGGCGCAGCCGGTGGGGGTTACAGCCAGGTCATTCCCATGGAAGACTTCAACCTGCACCTGACCGGAGATATTCACGCCATTACTGCTGCCAACAACCTGATGGCAGCCGCGATTGACGTGCGCATGCTGCACGAGTCGGAAGCCAGCGACGAGCAATTGTTCGAACGGCTTTTCCCGCCTGATAAAAGCGGAAAGCGACGATTCTCGATCAACATGACCAACCGGCTGAAGAAACTCGGTATTCATCGATCCGACCCAGACGAGATGACCCCCGAAGAGCGCAGCCGCTTCGTGCGCCTCGATATCGATCCGCAATCGATCACCTGGCGGCGGGTACTGGATACCAGCGACCGATTTTTACGCGGCATCACCGTTGGGCAGGGCCCTAACGAAAAGGGGTTCGAACGGCAGACCGGCTTTGACATCACCGTTGCCAGCGAAATCATGGCTATCCTGGCATTGACCACCTCTCTGGCAGACATGCGCCGCCGCTTTGGGGAAATTGTGATTGGCACCAACCGCAAAGGCGAAGCCATCAACGCCGACGACCTGGGCGTAGCTGGGGCAATGACGGTGCTGATGCGCGACGCCATCAAGCCAACTCTGATGCAAACCCTGGAGGGCACACCGGTATTCGTCCACGCCGGACCGTTTGCCAACATCGCCCACGGCAACAGCTCAATTCTGGCGGATATGATCGGTTTGAAACTGGCGGATTACGTGGTGACCGAATCCGGCTTTGGCTCGGATATGGGCATGGAAAAATTCTTCGACATCAAATGCCGCTATTCCGGGCTGGTGCCCAGTGTAGTGGTGATGGTTGCCACGATACGAGCGTTAAAGATGCACGGCGGCGGTCCTAAGGTGGTGGCGGGAAAACCCCTCGACCCAGCCTACACGGATGAAAATCTCGATTTGCTGCGCGCCGGGTTGGGTAACTTGCTGGCGCATATCGGCATTGCCCGCAAATACGGCGTGCCGGTGGTGGTGGCGATCAATTCGTTTGCAACCGATAGCGAAGCCGAACTGGCGATGATTCGTCAGGTGGCTGTGGAACAGGGCGGCGCCGAGGATGCGGTCATTTGCCGCCACTGGGCATTGGGCGGCGAGGGCGCACGCGATCTGGCAGAAGCGGTGGTCAAGGCAGCCGAAAAACCATCCAATTTCAATTTCCTGTACCCGCTCGACCTGCCGATCAAAGAAAAGATCGAGATCATCGCCCGCGAAGTGTACGGCGCGGACGGCGTGGACTACCAGCCACTCGCGGAGGAACGCATTGCCGACTACACCCGCCTGGGTTTCGACAAGCTGCCCATCTGCATGGCAAAGACTCACCTCAGCCTGAGCCACGACGCCAACCTAAAAGGCGTTCCAAAAGGCTTCCGCATTCCAGTGCGCGATATCCGCGCCTCGGTCGGGGCAGGCTTTCTGTACCCATTGGTGGGAACAATGAGCACCATGCCCGGCTTGCCAACCCGCCCGGCATTTTACGACGTGGATGTTGACCTGGAAACCGGTCGAGTGGTGGGCTTGTTCTAAAAAATATGTTATGATCCATGCTGGAGGTTCAACGTGGATTTATTCGGTCGTGAAGCGATATCGATTGATGTAGGTCAGCGGTTGAAGTCGTTGCGCGAGGATCGCGGCATTTCGATGCGCACCCTGGCAAAAAACAGCGGTCTTTCCGCCAATGCCCTAAGCATGATCGAGCGAGGATTAACCTCGCCCTCGATCAGCACACTGTTCAAAATTGCCTCGGCGCTGGGCGTGCCGATTACCGATTTCTTTCGCTCCCAGCCCGAGCGGCAAAAAGTGGTCTTCAGCCGCGCTCACCAGCGCACCCGCATCCCATTTTTACGCGGGCTGTGGGAAGGTATGGGCGGCGAGTCCTTTGCCGGGCGGATGAACGCCTTCACCATCAATCTGGACAACGGCGCCAACAGCGGTCCGCACCCCATAGTGCACACCGGAGCAGAATTTGTCTTTTGCCTGCGCGGCAAGCTGGAGTACGATGTCAACAACGAACGCTACACGCTCGAAACCGGCGATAGCCTGATGTTCGCGGCGCATTTGACCCACCGCTGGCGTAATCCCGGTCCTGGCGCATGCACAGCGTTGATCATCATTTCCTGTCACGAGGAAGGTGATCGTCTCTCGGAATTCAACCACATCACCGGCGACACGGAAGAGAGCGAGCCGCAGACCGACGAGGTATAAAACCTTCAGGAAAAACCGATTAACTGTCAACCCCCGCCGGGCAAACCGGCGGGGGTTTTGTCTCAGACAACGGCACAGTTCGCCGTACAGAATTACTTAAGGCTGGCTTGATAGACATCCAAGTTGCCATACGACCATGCCTGGCGGTAGGTGAGTTTATTGAGGTAGGGACGCAAGGCAGGGTTTTGATCCGGCAATGTATCTGCCGGGCTGAGAATAAACACATCGCCGCCAGCGTTTAAGCCCATCGAAATATGTTCATCTACTTCCTGTTGGATGCGCTGGCGGTTATTACCGGTGGCGTAAGCCAGCAGCCCGGTAGCGACCAGATCGCGCCCAGCGAAATAGGTAATGTAAAAATCCACCGGCAACCCGGGCGAGATGAACACATCGTTGGGTTGGGTTTTTTGTTCCAGGTCAGCGGCAATGGTTAACAGTGAATTGGACTGCGGGTTGCTTTCCGGCAGGAAGACTGACACGAAATTGACCAGGAAACTGAACACCGCCAGCGCAACTACGCCAGCGCGCAGCGCCAGATGCCAGCGCAATTGCTGCTCGCTGGCATGTGCCAGCATGATCCCTGCCAATGCCCACCAGCAGATCAGCGGGATCAGCCAGTATTTGATATACCCCGGATCCCACCAGAAGTTGAACAGGCTGAAAGCGGTAAACCATGCTGCCAGGGCGATTCCAAAACAGCGGCGGGTTTCGCTCAAGGCACGGAACTGGCGAGCAAACAGTATCACCGGCACCAGCATGAGCAGCAGGATCAGTCCATAATATGCCAGGATGCCCAGTTTACCGATCGAACCGCTCTGATCCCACAGTGCCTGCAGCGAACCGCTGTAACCGGGCAGGGTTACCTCCGATTTTGCAAAGCCGAGCACGCCGCGCAGGATATCGCGGGGAAAATCAAACTGGTATTCAGGGTGACCAAAGAAAGAAGCCGACTTGAAAAAATTTATATCGATGGTTCGGCTTTGCCCAATAAAGACAAGCGCAGCCAGAAAGACCGCCAGCACCACCGCGCCATAGATCAGGTAAAAACCCACCGATTTGCCTGCCCTGTCTTTGAATTTACCTTTGAAATACGCCAGCAGCGCCAGCCCACTGACCAGGGTGATAATCGATGCAGTGAAGTTGTACAATGAAGCCAGAGCAAATGCAACCGGCAGAATAATGAACGCAGTGCGTGATTCCGGGATAAACGTAAGCAGGTAGAGTGCCAGGCACAGAAAACAAACCATGCTTATGCTTTGATCCAGGTGCGTGCTGTAGGTCCAATAGCTGAGGGTGGTTGCCAAGCCCAGTGCGCAGATCAGACTGATCCACAGGCTGCCACTCAACCTGCGAACTGCCAGGAAAAAGAACAACAAGCCCAGTACACCCTCGGTAATGCGCAGCCACAGCACCGGAAGAATGACATTGCCATCCCAACCCGCTGCTTGCCAGATACCAACTTCCAGAATAGCCGTTGGATATTCGAGGATATAGCGGATGTTAATTTGCAGGCGTTGTAACGGGCTGGCAGTGGTGATGGTTTCTCCAGCGGGGCGCAAGTCAACTGTGCCGGTGGGATGGTAGAGCACCTTATTACTGGTTGCCAGTTCAATCACAGTGGCATATTGCAGGTCATCGCCCGAATAACTGACTGGCAGCCAGATGCGGTACAGCGCAATGACCAATGCTAAAAAGGCTGTAATAACAACGATAACCGCCATAGGATGGTTATGCCAGCGAACCTTGGCTGCTTGAGCGGGCTGAATATTCATAAGTCAAAGACCCCTTCCTGAACGGATGTGGCACATTCAAAAAAATTGGACAATTTAATCCAATTAAGAAGATCCTTCTCGAAAAGTTTTTCAAAACCCAAACGACGCAATATGAAATCAACTGAGGAATATGCCAATGTGCAGGCAATTTACTTCCCAGAGATATCCACTTGCGGTATTATTGACTTTGTTAGTAATAAATTTATTATAACTCTTATTTATCGCTTTATACATTAGTAAATATCTGAATAATGTTGGAACTCGTTTAAACAATCGATCAACGCACTGTCCAACTTGCGACAGCGCATTATTCACGAAAACTACCAACTTAAGCAGACCAGGTTAGCTCAAGTAAATTGACACGAAATAAAGAACTCAAACCAGCCGGTGCAGGCATTGCGGAACGCTCTCCGCAAGAAAGGCAGCCAGCGGAATCTCCAGCAAGGTGTACGCGCCGGGCGAAAGGCGCGTAGCGGCGCGGGCAGCCGACACCATCACTTGCGCGGTCGATGCCGGGTTATGGAAGGTTGTTTCGAAAGTAAGTAACTGGTTGTCCACCCCGCTTGCACCGCCTTTGCGGAAAATATGGATGCGGTGTCCAACATCCACCAGCGAAGCCACATTGGAAACCTGGAAGACGCGCACGTCGTCATGCGCAAAATAATCATCCTGGAGAACTTGGTTCTTTATTTGCTCAAAGTCCGCGCCGGGTTCGATCTGCAGGTACAGGTCTCGTTTATGGCAGCCAGGGTCACCAGGGCGGGTGATCGACAATGCATCGGCAACGCCGGGATAGGATTTGGCTGCCACCGTGTGACCCATGCTCATCCCCGGTCCGTATTTGACATAGGTCAGGCCGGTGGGTGTCCAGATTTCGAACAGCGCGCGCACCAGAGTGCTGATACCGGGATCCACACCCGCGCCCATTACTGCGGTTGCGCCGCCTTGGTGGGCGGCATGATCGAGGGAACCTCTTAATTGGGCAAACGGCTCGCCATGCATATCGAAGCAGTCAATCGTATGAATGCCGCTGGAAAGGATCTCAACCGCAACCGGCTCGACCAAGCGAGTTGGCAAGCAGAGAATGATCACATCCGGCTGATCAGGCAGATCACGGAAACTAGCAACAACCGGGACAGTGGGATAACGGCAACGCAGCTCCTCGACCCGGCAGTCCATTTCGATGATGCCGCATAGATTCATGTCCGCTGCCAGCTGCACAGCCTGCACAGCCGACGAACCGATGTGACCGCAGCCCATCACGGCTGCCTGGATTGAGTTGCTTGTCATAGGCTCCGACTCCTGAAATGTACAGGTGAAATTCCATTACACAAAATTGGAAGAAGGTCCAACAACGATCAGAGGCTGTGAAGGTCATCAAACCTCATTTCAATAGTATATCATATATAATATACATCCGGTCTGGTCACCCTCCCCCAAAAAACGGCTCAATTCAGCGCAGGCAGTCATCCGGTTGGTTCCGGTTTCGGCGTATAATCGGCTCAGCCACAACACACGTACCCGTCCTACCAGTTCCGGAGGTGATAAATGGCTTTCTTTGACCTGCCATTGGAGCAATTGCGCGAATACCTGCCGCCGCGTGAGGAACCACCCGACTTCGACCAGTTTTGGCAAACAACATTGCGTCAGGCAAGAGACTACCCATTGGATGCGGTCTTTGAGCCAATCGACTCCGGTCTGCGTACATTGCAATCCTTTGATGTGACCTTCAATGGCTATGCCGGACAACCGATCAAGGGCTGGTTGAACCTGCCTGCCGGCACGAGTAAGCCGTTGCCGCTGGTGGTCGAGTACGTCGGTTACGGCGGTGGCAGAGGACTGCCTTCCGAATGGCTGCTGTGGGCAAGCGCCGGTTTTGCCCATCTGATCATGGATACGCGTGGTCAGGGCAGTGTCTGGCGCCAGGGAGACACACCGGATTTGCAGCCGGATGGCGCCAGCTCACACACGCCTGGCTTTGTCACCCTGGGCGTGCTTACGCCTGAAACCTATTATTACCGCCGGGTTTTCATAGATGCAGTGCGCGCGGTGGAAGCGGGTTGCGCATTTCCCCATGTGGACGCCAGTCGGGTAGCTGTTACCGGCGGCAGCCAGGGGGGTGGTATCAGCCTGGCAGCGGCAGCCCTGGCAGACCGTGTGCAAGTATGCATGCCGGATGTGCCTTTTCTGTGCCATTACCGCCGCGCAATCGAAATCACTCCCTCCGGACCGTATCAGGAGATTGCCCAGTTCTGCCAGATTCACCGTCAGCGCAGCGAGCAAGTATTCCACACGCTCTCCTATTTTGATGGGGTCAACTTCGCCGCGCGCCTCCGTGCGCGCTCCCTGTTTTCGGTTGGGTTGATGGACGAAATTTGCCCGCCTTCCACGGTATTTGCTGCCTACAACCGTGTGAAAGCGGAAAAAGACATTCGCATTTACACGTATAATCATCACGAAGGCGGCGGCGGACAACACGAGATCGAAAAGGTGCGCTTTCTGCAATCCCTGTGGGGCTAAACACACATTTCCTCGGCAGGGAACCACAATCGGCGCACCTGCGAGTGATGATCATCCGGTTTCAGTTGCCCAGTCTCATCCTTAGCGAAGCATCAAAGAAACGGCATCCGCAGCTATGAGAGCCTGCAAATTCTCCGATAAACGCAAATTGAAGTAAGATTAAGCCACCATGTTCAAATTGCGAAAGAAGGCAAAACCTGCCGCGCCCCCAAAAAAGAAGGTCAACAAGGCTGACCTGACCATTCCGGAACACCTGCTGGAACTACGCAAACGCCTGCTGCGCGGTTTGGTGGCGCTGATCATCGCCGTGATCGCTGCAATGCTGGTGGGTGAAAAATTAATCGAAGTGCTGGCATACCCCATTGGGGGAGTGGAAAAATTGATCTCAATTGAGGTGACCGAAAATGTCGCCGTGTTCATGCGCGTTTCGCTGCTGGGTGGTTTTCTATTGGCGTTTCCTTACCTGCTTGGTGAAGCACTTGGTTTCATCAAGGACGGCTTGGAACCTCATGAATTTCGCGCTCTGATGATTGCGATCCCGTTTGCCACGCTGTTATTCGCCGGTGGAGTGCTTTTTGCCTATTTCGTGATGCTGCCCGCCGCGCTGCCTTTCCTGATCAGCTTTATTGGCATTACCACCACCCCGCGGCTGGCAAATTATTACAGCTTCGTCACCAATTTGCTGTTCTGGATCGGGGTGAGCTTCGAAACCCCTTTAGTGGTGTATATCCTGGCTCGCTTCCGTCTGGTGAGTGCCGCCAGTCTTGCCCGCCAGTGGCGCTTCGCCATTGTCATCATCGCCATCCTGGCTGCCTTCGTCACCCCCACACCCGATCCGGTCAACATGGGGCTGCTGATGCTGCCCCTGTTTGTGCTCTACCTGTTGAGTATCCTGTTAGCAAAAGTGGCGGCGCGGGAATAATCATCAAGCAACCCAGTAAAATATGTTAGAATCAGCCTGAAGGAGATTCTTTTATTATGTTGCGTAACTTCAGTGGTTGGGAATTGCTCGTTGTCCTGGTGATCATCCTGTTGCTGTTTGGCGTTGGACGCATCTCCAAAATTGCCAGCGAACTGGGCAGCGGCATTCGCGCCTTCCGCAAAGGATTGAAAGGCGAAGGGGAAGAAAGCGACAGCCAGGGCGATTCCAAATCCGAATCCTGACCGGCTTTGCTGACAAGCCCGTTCAGCCGGGTTTCGTCTCGCTATCGGGTTCGTCGTTGGATTGGGTTGGTTGTTTAGGGGGCGATTTTTGCTGTTCAGGTGAAGGCTGCGGTTCGGCATCAATTGCCACCGGGCGGTAACGGGGGTCAAGTGTTTGGAAGTTTCCTACTTCGGAAGCGTCCTCATCCAGCATAAATTCCTGGCGGAATTTTTCAGTATTCTGATTGAATTCTTCCAGCCCGGCTTCACGCACAAGGCGGCGGGGCATCTCGCGAATGTCACGGGTTGTGTCCATGAACATGCGCCAGAAGGGCGATTTGATTACCGCCCGGACAAAGCGCCCAATCTTCAGCCCAGCATTCGCCATGCCTTCCGGTCCCAAGAGGATCAGAGCCAGGATGAGAATGAATAGGGCTTCGCCAAGTCCAACATTTAGGATTTCCATCTACAAATCCAATGACTATTCTGAATAATTATTCCCTTACCAATACTCGAAAGGAACATGCTCCAGGCGAGAAGCAGTGACAGGAGGCTCTGCATTAATACCTGGATCCATGGGCTATTATAGTCGTTTTCGGATGAGATAATTATCCCAATTACAGCAATGAAGAACGAACAGTTAGTGCCTTTCCCACCAACTGCGCAACCAGCGGGGTAAATTGACTGTTCAATAAGGATAGACCAGCTGGATGGTTACCCCCTGCCCAGGCTGGCTTTCGATGCTCAATTGCGCCCCGATGGATTGCGCCCGCTCACGCATGATTTCCAGCCCAAAATGGGCGGGCGGCACAGCCTCGGGGTCGAAACCCTTTCCATCATCGCTTATACGCAGACTGATGGCACCCTGTTCATTGCGCAGGAATACCGCCACCTGCTTGGGGCGGGCATGGCGGGCAATGTTGTTCAATGCTTCCTGGGCAATGCGATAAAAGGCAATTTGCACCTCCGGCGGCTGTTTTTCAACCGTCTGAATATCACAATTCACCTGTAGACGGGTACGGCTGACGAATGCATCGCACAACTGCTGAATCAGCTCGGACAGGTTAGCATCCAATAGCGCACCGGGGCGCAGTTCGACCAGCAGTGAACGCATTTCTGCCAGCGCACCGCGGGTGAGCAGGCGCAGTTCGTCCAACCGGCGCAGCCCTTCTTCCGGATTGCGCTGCCACAGGCGGGGCAGTACATCCGCGATCAGGGTGCTAGCAAACAGCGTCTGAGTCACAGCATCGTGCAAATCCCGCGCCAGACGGCTGCGTTCGGTGGTCTTTGCCAGTTCTTCCGCCTGCTGACGCAAATTGGCATTGGCTATCGCCAGCGCGGCTTGATCCGCCAGGGTCAACGCTGTTTTGAAATCCTCTTCCGGCAGGCGGCCGCTCCTGGAGAATGTGAGGATCAAACCACCATCCACCTGTTCGCCGCTGGCAATCGGAATACCAAGCACTGCCCCGCGGTCGCCTGGCAGTGGTTGTGCATCCAGGCGTTGGCGATAGGCATCGGCATCCTCGATGACAACCATCTGACCGGTAAGGATCGATTCGACCAGCCAGCGGTAAGCAAGCAAATTCTGCGGCAGTTCACCCGCCATTTCCTGCGGGACGGCATCTGGCGGGTGATAAAAAATAACTGCGTGGCGGGCATGCACCAATTGCACTGCCTGATGAATGATGTAGTCCAGGCTGTTTTGCAGTGACTGGTTGGTGTTGAGAATGGCGATGATGTCACGCATGCCCTCTGCCACTTGGCGGCGGCGTTCGATTTCCTGGGTACGTTCGTGAACCAGTTTTTCCAGGTCACGTTTTTGGTTTTCGATCCGGCGCAGTCGAAGGCGGTAACCGGTAAACACCACCGCGAGAACCCCTGCCACGCCCAGTGAAATAAACCACCACCGGGTATAAAACGGCGGACTGACATGTAAAACGATGGCAATGCCTGTATCATTCCACACGCCGTCATTGTTGGCGGCTTTGACCCGTAAGGTATAATCGCCGCCGCGCAGGTTGGTATATGTGACAAAATTTCGGTTACCGGTATAGTTCCAATCCTTGTCAAATCCTTCCAATTTATAGGCGAACTGGTTCTTCTGCGGAGCGGTGTAATCAAGTGCGGCAAATTCGAAGCTGATCAGGGTATCACGGTAACTGATTTCGATCCGCTCGCCACCACGCAGGTTTCGCTGCTGTGGCTTGTTGTAGAGCGAGAAACTCCGCACCACTACCGGCGGCGGTACAGGGTTGTCGGTCACCCGGTCGGGGTAAAAACTGACCAGACCGTTAATGGTGCCAAAGAAAAATTCGCCCTGGGGGCTGATATACGCTGCTCCGGCATTGAATTCATTGCTGCTCAAACCGTCGCTGGTATCGTAGTTGCGGAACGCGCCAGTGCGCGGATTAAAACGCGTCAGTCCACGGTTGGTGCTCAACCATAGATTACCGTTCGCATCGGGCAGGATGGCGTAAATGGTATCGTTAGCCAGCCCGTCTTTTTCGGTATACACCGTGATATGCCCAGTTGTCCGGTTAAGGTGATTCAAACCACCGCTCCAGGTGCCAATCCAGACAGTATCCGCATCCGGCAGATACAGGCTCATTATCGTGTTGGAGGACAACGGATCGGTAGCCGATTCAGCCCAGTAATGAGATGGGAATTCACCCGTTTGCGGATTGAACACAAATACGCCTTCGTAAGTAGCTATCCACAATAGACCATCACCATCTTCACAGATGGCACGAACCAGTTGGGCGGCATTGGTCTGCCCGGGCAGGCTGAAATGTTGGAAGGACTGGGTAGAAGGATCAAAGCGGTGAAAACCGTATCCACGAGTCCCCACCCATAGACGAGACTGGCTGTCTTCCATGATCGTAGTAACGAAATACTGGGCAGAGATATTGGGATTTTGCGGATCAATCTGGTAATGGACGAATGTATTTTTCTGCGCATCGAAGCGGTCGAGCCCTGCATTGCCGGTACCAATCCACAGGTTACCGGCACGGTCGCTGTATAAAGAGCGCACTTCGTTGCTGGCAATACCGACCGGGTTGCTGATCAGATGGTAATAATAGCGCATACGGTCAAAATCACGCTCCAGGCGGTTCAACCCGCCGGAAAGCGTTCCAATCCACAATGCGCCGTCGGGGGTGGTGGTCACGGCAAACACGTTTGAGTCGCTCAAACCGAGTAAATCGCCGGGCTTCTGGTCATAGACGCTGAACTTGTGGGCATGACGGGCGTAACGGTTCACCCCCCCACCAAACGTGCCAACCCACATCACCCCAGCCCGGTCGGTATACAACACGGTAACAATCTCATTGTTCAGGCTTTGCGGATCGTTGCGGTCTTTGCGCAAGTGGGTGAAATGTCCGCTGGTGCGGTCAAGCAGGCTGATCCCCTGACGGGTGGCGATCCACAACGTCCCTTCTTCGTCTTCGTGGATATCGAACACTTGGTTAGATCTCAGCGAGGCAGGCTCTTCCGGATCACTGACAAATCGCTCAAACCGCCCAGTGGCTGAAACCAGGCGGTTCAATCCACCGCGATTGGTCCCAATCCACAGATCACCACGCGAATCGATGAACAAACTGGTCAGGCGCGAATCGCTGATCGAGAGCGGATTGATCCGGCTATGGCGGTAATGCGTGAACAGCCGATCGAGCGGGTTGAAATGGCTCAACCCGTTGTCGGTTGCCACCCAAATGCCGCCCTTGCCATCACCAACAAGATCGTAAACATTCTTGCTGAGCATGCTTTGCGGGTCGTTAGGAATGGGCAGAAAATGTTCAACGATCCCGCGGTTAATATCCAACAGGTTTAAACCGCCCTCCTGGGTGCCGATCCAGTAAAGTCCCGGAGCGACTTGCAGAATGACCTCGACATTCCTTCCCCATAAGCCGGATCGACCGACATCCACAAATGGAAAGTGCTCAAAGCGGTTTTCCTCGCTATGGTAACGGTCTAAACCAGCAGGCGAACCAATCCACAAATCCCCCTGTTCGTCAATATACAATGTCGATACGATGTTCGACTGCAGGCTATTTTCATTTTGCGGATCGTGCTTAAAGATCTCGAAGCCCAATCCATCGTAGCGATTCAATCCCTCTTCGGTGCCAAACCACAAGTAACCTGTCGTGTCTTGCACAATAGCGGTGATAGTGCTTTGCGAGAGACCATCGTCAATGGTCAGGTGTTCAAAGCGGATTTGTCCGGATTGGGCTTGAACCGGTAGCGGCGTCAGGGCGGTTAACAGCAATGTAAGCAGCAGCCCAATCCGAACAAGCGGATGGAAGAGTGGGGTAGAGATGGCATTAAAGAATGGGGACAAACTTAAACGATCCAAAACCTTTTAGGCGATTATACCCAGTCCAAGAAGCGATTACGCCCATCTTTGGAACAGGATTACAGGAAAAAAGATTATACAAACCGGATTTTCTTATTCCAAATATGACAGGATATTCTTATACTAGAAACAACAAGAAAAAAGAACAGTCGATCAAAGCCTTACCAAAATAATCACGAAGACAACTCCTCCTGGGTAAAGCACCCCATGGGTGCTGGTTGGGTTTGGGAAGCCGCGCCGTCAATTCCAAGACGGCGCGGCGCAATTTAAAATTAGTCAATCTCCCATGAGACGGCAAACCAAATTAACCTTTCAAAATCACCCGCCCATCGAGCGCCAAAGCCCCGTGTGGGAAAACGCGCAGCGGATTGATCTCGATTTCCTCGATTTGTTCGAAGTCGAGCGCGATTTGGCTGAGGCGCAATATGGTATCCACAACCGCATCCAGGTCGGCTGGCAGTTCGCCGCGAAAACCGCCCAACAGTTTTCCGGCACGGGTCTGATGGATCATATCCATCGCATCCTGGCGGGTCAACGGCGCCACACGGAAGGCTACGTCCCCAAACAATTCAACATAGATGCCGCCCAGCCCAAACATGACCAAAGGACCAAAATTGGGGTCGCGGCGCATACCCACAATCACCTCTTGCCCACGGGCTGCCATTCTTTCCACCAGAACACCTTCCAGAACCGCTTGCGGTAACCGGGCTGCCAGGCTGGACATCATCTCAGTATAGGCAGATGCCACCTCTGCGGAATTGTTCAGGTTCAGGCGTATACCACCCACATCCGATTTGTGCAAAATGTCCGGCGAGACGATCTTCATCGCCACCGGGTAACCGATTCGGTCAGCAATTTGTGCCGCCTGGTTAGCACTTCTCGCCACCTCTCCGGCGACAACTGGCACGCCATACGCACTGAGCAGCGGGCGAGTGAGTGCTTCACCCAATGCAGCCTGCCCGGCTGCCTGGGCAAGGATATCCTCCGCCACGCTGCGGTCAACACCAGCCGGGACAATGGGTTGTTCCTGCACCTGGGCGCGCCAGCGGGCATAGCGCAGCATCGCACCGAGCACTCGTCCTGGAATTTCGGGGAAGACGTACATCGGCACGCCGTGGTTGTGCAAGACCTGGCGGGCTTTTTCTACGCTCCATTCCCCCATAAAGCATGCCAACACTGGCTTGGGGCTACCGGCAGATACCTGGCAGATCTTCTCGGCAACCTCCACCGGGTTGACTAGCGCCTGCGGAACAAGAATCACCACGACTGCATCCACATTGACATCCTTTAGTGCCTGTTGGAGCGCAAACTCGTATTCGGGCGGTTCAGCGCCGCCGAGCATGTCGATCGGATTGGAAACCTGTGCAGCTGGGTTGAGGCGCTGGCGCAATGCGGCGCGGGTCGCTTCTTCCAGATCGGCAATCTGCAAGCCATTGGCTGCCAGGCTGTCAGAAAGCAGGGCTGCCGGTCCACCCGCGTTGGTGATCATCGCCACTCGGTTGCCGGATGGAAGCGGCTGACGATCAAGCGCGGTAGAAATATCGAACAGGTCGGTGACCGAATCGACCTCGATCACACCGGATTGCAAAAAAGCCGCCTGATAAGCAGCGTGCGAGCCAGCCAGTGAACCGGTGTGTGAGGAAACCGCCCGCGCCCCAGCACTGGTTCGCCCGGCTTTCAACAGGACAATCGGCTTGTGCAGGGTAACCTGTCGCGCGATGCGGATGAATCGCTGCCCATCGCGGATCATTTCGACATAGATTGCCAGTACGCGGGTGTTGGCATCCTGGCTGAGATATTCGATCATGTCCGTCTCGGTCACATCGGCTTCGTTGCCCAGGCTGGCAAAATTGGAAAAGCCAATCTGCTTGTTGCGAATATAATCCACCACACCACCCGCCACCGCGCCGGATTGGGAGACAAAACCAATTCCACCCCGCTCCGGTACACCCTGAATAAAGGTGGTATTAAGTCCGGAATACAGGTCGAGGGTGCCCACGCAGTTAGGTCCCACCAGGCGCATCTGGTAGCGGGCAGCAATGGCAAGAATTTGTTTTTCCAAATCCGCACCTTCAGCGCCCACCTCCTTGAACCCGCCGGATATGATGGTTACGGCGCGAACGCCGCGCTTGCCGCAGGCTTCCAGTGCTTCAGGGATGGCAGCAGCTGGCAGCACGATCACTGCCAGGTCAAGCGGGTCTGGCACCGAGGCAATATCCGCATAGCATTTGAGACCGAGAATTTCATCGGCGCGCGGATTGACCGGCGCAATTTGCCCCGTGAATCCATACAGGGTCATATTCCGCAAAATGCCAAAACTCAACTTGTTGGGGCTGGCGGATGCGCCAAGAATAGCGACACCCCGTGGCGCAAAAAAAGGTTTCAAGCCGTGGTGCATTCAATCCTCCTGGGAATTGGGGGTGTAAACGGGCAACCTTATTGTAGCCAATTTGGACAAGGATTGTTAGTGATTTAAATAACCCTATCCGAGCTGGTTTACCAGTTATGAGGCTTAATGCTCAAGAAATACCAGGGTAGTATCCTGAATCTGGATTTGATCGCCGTGGTTCAGGGCACGGGTGCAGGTGAGTGGGCGGTGATTGTGCAACACCGGCACGTCACTGAACATGACTTCGATAAAATAACCACGGCGGGCTTTTTGAATCCAAAACTCAATATATTCCGAACCGGAGAAGGGGATTTTGACTGAAAAGGCAGGGTCATTGCCAATGCGGAGGATACCTTCGCTGGGAAGGGGTTTTTCGACCGGTTTACCATCGGTGACCGGGACCAGCAAGCGCGGGTGGAGAATCACCCCGCGCCGAGACAGGTTAAGCCGCGCCACGGGCATCCGGCGGGTCAACCCTTTGGCCAGCCAACCGGACTGCTGGGCAAAAACCACCCGGTCATTTGTGTCGGACGGCGATGCCGACTCTGTCGGCAGAGTATGGAAACTATCCCGCCGTGCGCTGAAGGCGCTGCGGTCGAAGTGCGGCAATGCAGGCCGCCAGAAAATCAGCAGGACACCGCTCAACCCCAGAATCGCTGCAAGACTGATCAACACAAGCGTGCGGCGATCAAGCCAGGCGGCAATGCGCATCCAACTGGAAAATCCCCAAATTTGATCCTGCCGGTAAACCGGCTGGATAATCTGCATTGCCTGGTTGAGGATGGATACCGTATTTGCCAGCTGGATTTCGGTCGATTGGCACAGACGTTCAATCTGTTGCCACTGTCCGGCAGCCTGGAGCAGGGTTTGCTCATCTGCATCCGTCGGATTTGATTGCAGTCCGGCAAGCATACCTTGGAGGCTGGCATCCTGTTCAAGCACGGAGAGCTGGGCAGCCAGCAACTGGTTGGCTCGGCGGATTTCATGAATTTCAGCTAGCAGCAGCGGGGAGGCAGCATGAATGTGTTGCAATGCAGTCATTTGGCGGTTGACATCTTCGCTGCGCACTTCGCCAATTGAATATGCCACGGCAGTCGCGCCAGTCAAACCCGCCAGGGCACGCTGGTAGCGCAACACCGCGTAGGCAATCTGGTCGAGATGCTGAGCAAGGCGGGCAGCCACGGAGGGAGCCTGGCTATCCGCACGGGCGGCATAAGAATCGTACCAGTGGATATACTCCAGTGCAACGGTGGGTCGCATCTTTTCCAACAAACTGGAACGATTGGAACTCAATTCGCGCAGCTGGGCTTCGAAATCGGGCTGGGTGGCTAACAGCGCCTGAACTTGTTCAGCAGCCGCGCGATAGGGATTGATATCCAGCATCAGGCGCGCCAGCGGAATGGTCAGAACTAATGTTAAAGCCAAAGCCAGGCAAATCAAGCCCACCCGGCGCGGACTGCTTTGTTTTTGCCAGCCGCACATCAGCCAGCGAGCCAGTTGGGACAGAAATGCCAGGATGGAGAACCGATCGCGCAATTCGCTCTTCTTTCACGGGGAGTATGGAGTTGCAGGGGTAGCCAGACCCGGTCTATCTTTCCCCATTGCTTACATTAATCCGCCGGGTTATATTTAATTATAGACAAAACGAATGAATTGCAAGTGAAATTGAGCCGTGATTTCGCAATACCAGCCGGTTGGATAGTCAGTTAATTGACAGCCATCCGCAGGCGTGATAGAATGAGGGCGTTCTGCCGCCCCCATCGTCTAGCGGCCCAGGACGGAGCCCTCTCAAGGCTCAAACAGGGGTTCGAGTCCCCTTGGGGGCACAAGTGCACGTCAAACTGGCGTCCCCATAAGGGGATGCTATTCGAGTCCCCTTGGGTACCGACCCGGTCTTGCACAGAAATTTTGGCAATGCTATAATCCAGTCGTCACCCGCCCCCGTAGCTCAAAAGGATAGAGCGAGGCACTCCTAACGCCGAGGTTGTCAGTTCAACTCTGGCCGGGGGCACAAAAAAGCCCCGCCGTCTGGCGGGGCAAATGGGAATACTGCGGCTTCAACTGCTGAGTTCGCCGCCTTCTTCGTCGTCATCTAGATCGATTTCGATCTCGGTTTCGTCATGCTGGCGGCGCACCCACAGCAACAATACCTGACCCTGATCGGTTTCCACCGACTGGGCTGCCATGATCGGCACGCGCTCTTCCAAGCCCATCGGATTGCGATAGTGCAGGTAGATGGAATTGCGCTTATACCAGGCGCGGTGGCAACGCTCAACCAGTGCCGCGCCGTTAAAGGTACGCAGCCGGGTCAACGCCAGATCATACAAAGCGGGGCTTTCGTTCAAGCCCAGCGCCCAACCATCGTCGATGGTTTCGAAATCAGGCGGCGGTCCTTCGATTATGGTAATTCGATCATCCATTTTTGGTACTCCGATGGGCTATCATACCACAAATTGACCGTGCGGCCTTTTCAATTTTATAAGGTTTTCAACCAGTCACAGGCTCACCAACCAATATTAATAGAACAATTACATTCTTCTGATAGGATTCCTACACTCCGCCGTTAACATTCAAAACATCAGGATACCAATTCTTTGTGTGTGAACAGGAGGAAGCAATGAGCATTTACTGGCTGACACCCTATGCGCGCCGCATGGCTCGCCGCAATATGATCAACCGCATGTACAGTGACGACTGGCAGGAAGACCAAGGGCAGGTGATCTTCCCAGCAGACGTCATGGTCAGCGAGGACGGTTACACCATTTCCGCGTTATTGCCCGGAGTCAAATCCGAAGACCTCAACATTCAGGTAATTGACAACCGCATCACCATCCAAGGCAACCTCAACAACGAGCGCGCTGAAAACGTCGAATATCTTTTAGCAGAACGCCCCGGTGGCCGTTTTTGTAAAACCATCGACCTGCCCGAAGCCGTCGATCCTGGCAAAGCTGATGCATCCTTGAAAAACGGCGTATTGACTTTATTCGTCCCCAAAGCCGAACATGCCCGCCCCAAGACGATCAAAGTTCAGGCAAAGTAATCGCCGAACGAGAAGAAAATAAATAAACCGCTAAATACCGCCCCTGCTTTTCAATCAGGGGCGGTTAGATTTAATCGAACTTGAAATGGATTTCTCTCGTCAACCACAAGCAAAGGTAAGAACGAAAAAATCCAGTTTCAGGTAAAATTAGAACGCCATTCGCGCAACTTAACCATCCGGTTAAGGGTTATGATAAGGGGTTTTTTGAATTCTTTCAATATTTCGATATGGAGGAGAAGAAATGCCACAAGATCGAACCCGCAAGATTGTCATTACCGGTGTGTTGGGGGCAATTGCGGCGTTATTAGGTTTGACGCGCCTGGGATTCATTCCTTGGGTCAGTGGGGCTTCCCTCACCATCATGCACGTCCCAGTCATCATCGGCGCAGTTCTGGAAGGTCCCATCGTCGGCGTGGGCATCGGCTTGATATTTGGTATATTCAGCGTGATTCAGGCGGCTGTCGCCCCTACCGGACCGGCGGACGTCTGGTTTACCAATCCGCTGCTCTCGGTGCTGCCACGCCTGTTTATCGGTCCGATTGCCTGGCTGGTCTGGCGCGCGTTGAGTAAATGGCCCGCTGTCGGTCTGATCGCTGCGGGCATCGCCGGCAGCCTGACCAACACCGTCCTGGTATTGCTGATGATCGGCGTGCTGGGTTTTCTTCCCTTCGCGGCGCTGGGTCCCATCGCGGTTGCCAATGGTCTGCCCGAAGCGGGCATTTCCGCCCTGATTACGCTGGTGGTGGTCGCGGCGTGGAGGCAGTTTGCAGTTGGCAAACGCAAAGGCGCCGATCTCTAGGCGATTAAAACCGTACCAGCAGAATAGCCAGTCCTAACGCCGCCGCCAGCGTCACGGCAGCGGCATCTTTCCATTGGAAGTGCATCTCGATCATCGAGGTGCGCTGGCGCTGGCTACCGTAGCCACGCGCATCCATCGCCAGTGCCATGATCTCAGCGCGCCGCAGGCTGGTCAGGAACAGCGGGACGATCAGCGGTATGATCTGGCGGGTGCGCTGCAACAACCCGCCCTTGCGGGTTCCCCAATCTGCTCCACGCGATGCCTGAGCTTTGGCAATTCGTTCCGTTGCCATCGCCAGGAAGGGGATAAAACGTACGGTGACCTGGACAATCATCACCAGGTCGTGGGTGGGAATGCCCAGCCGGGCAAACGGCGCCAGCAGTCGTTCCAAACCGTGGATCATTTCCGAGGTCGACAGGGTAAAAGACGCCATCGAGAGCGCTAAAATCAACACGCAGAAGCGCACCAGCAGCATACCTGCCGAGACCAGCCCGGCAGAATACACCTTGAGAAAACCCCAGGCAAACAGTGGTTCGGCTGTGGAAGAACGTACGGCGACGAAGATTTGCAGCACAGCCAGGATCAATAAAAATGGCAGGGGCGGCAGCAAACCACGCAGTGCAAAGCGTAGCGGTATTCTTCCAACCCGCAGGAGCAGCAACACCACCAAAAGCCCGATCCCCAAGCCCAGCGGGCGGGAGGTAAATGTTGCTGCCAGGATGATCAGGAAATACGCCGCAATCCGCGCGCGCGGATCCAGGCGGTGAAGGGTGGAATCAAGCGGAAGATACTGCCCGATATTGACCATGCGCAGAAACTCAAAATTATGCATGGCGTTTCTCCAACAGGCGGCGCAGATGTTCCACTAGGTCGTTCGCACGAAGAATACAGCACGGCAGGTCCCACCCCAGTTCGCGCAGCCGGGCAGCCACGCGGGTAACAATCGGCGCTTCCAGTCCGTGCTCTTCTAGCAGCTGCACCTGTGAATACACCTGCTCGGCGTCGCCATCCAGCAGAGTAGCACCTTTATGCAGCACGGTCAGGCTGCTGCTCAACTCAGCAATGTCCTCCATGTGATGCGAGGAGAGAATCAGGGTCAGGGCTTCCTGATCGGCAAGCCGTTCGAAGGTGCGCAAGGTCTCATTCCGCGAGCGCGGGTCCAGCCCGGCTGCCGGCTCATCGAGCAGCAGCACCTGCGGGCGCATGGCGAGCAATGATGCCAGGGCAACCTTGCGCCGCTCACCGCCACTGAGAGTGAAGGTCAGGCGGTCTTTGAAGGTTTCGAAATCCAGCCCTACCATCTCCATAGCGCTGCGCACCGTCTCACGCAGGGTCTCACGCTCGCCTTTTAATTTCGGGGCATAGGCAATCTCGTCGCCAACGTATTGCTCGAAAAGCTGATACTCAGGATTTTGAAAGACCAGTCCGGCGTAGCGGCGTACAGCTTTCAGGTCGGTTGTGGGATCATTCATATCGAATGGTCCTACGCGCACCCGTCCCTGCTGCGGCAGTAGCAAGCCGTTCAGGTGTTGCAGCAGGGTTGATTTTCCTGAACCGGTCGAGCCAATCAAGCCGTGGATGCGCTTCTCGGCTGCGTGCAGGTTGACCCCTTGCAAAGCAGTATGTGCCAGCGGTGTATCTGCCAGGTAAACATGCGCCAGGTCATTCACTTGAATAAACGCATTATTCCCCTTCCACCCATCGAACGGTGGCGACGCCTGAAATTGCGCCTCACTGCCATCTGGCACCCGCGGCAGGGCAGCCAGCAAGTCGCGCGCGCGCAACAAGTTGGGTGGCAGTTCGGGCAGCACCTGGCGCAGTTGGTTTGCCAGCCTGCCCGCCAGCGGAAGGTCCAGCCCAAGGGCATGCAGGTCGGCGGGGTGATTGAAAACTTCCTGGGGGGTGCTGTCCATGGCAACCTCGCCGCGATTGAGAACGACGACCCGTTCAGCGGCTACCGCCTCGCGCATGAAGTGCGAAATAACGATCACAGTCAACCCTTCTTGATGCAGCTGATTGATCAAGCGGCGCACCATCCGCCGCCCACCTGGGTCGAGCATGGCAGTGGTTTCATCAAAGATGACGCAGCGCGGGCGCATGGCGAGCACGCCTGCCAGGGCGGCTCGCTGCATTTGACCGGCAGAAAGCAGGTGCGGCGGGCGCTGGCGGTATTCGCTCAATCCGGTGACTGCCAGCGATTCATCCACCCTTCGACGGATTTCAACCGGTGGCAGCCCCAGGTTTTCGGGACCAAACGCCACGTCCTCTTCCAGAACTGCCGCCACGATCTGGTCTTCGGGCGTTTGGAAAACCATGCCGACGGTGCTGCGAATTTTGGCGTGATTGCGCTCATCGCGGGTATCCAAACCATTGACGGTCACCCTGCCTCGTTCAGGCAGCAAGAGCGCATTGATATGACGCGCCAGAGTGGTTTTCCCGGAACCGTTTGCACCAATCAGGGCAACATATTCGCCTTCATGGATTTTAAGCGAAATCCCGCGCAGTGCAGGGATCGAATCGCCTCCACGCACCGGGTGACTATAAGATACTTGATCAAACTCGATTAAAGCGGCTGACATTGATTCGCTAATTTTAACATACTGCGGGCTGCCAGGTGTGAATCCTATACATTCCACAAGATTAAATTATTTTTCGTTGACTCTCCCCGCCGCTGATGCTATCATAGAGTTAATCATTTTCTTCATTTTTTATTCATTCATTCGCAAGTCTTGCACGTCATTTTTCATTCCGCACCTTAACAACCTGGCATTTATCCCAAGGAGTTATTCATGAGTATTGAATTCATTTTTCGCTTAATCGGCATGATCGTATTTGCAATCATTGGCGTTATTTGGGGTGTGCAATTAGGTCAAATCGCTAACTCTGGCGAGGGGGTCACATCGTTCAGCGTCGAGGAATATGCCTTCACGATTGGATTATTAGGCGCCCTGATCGGTCTGATCCTGACCCCGTTTATCACCATCCGGCCAGTAAAAGCCATCCGGTCGATCCTGACACGTGTATCCGCCCAAACCCTGTTTGCGGCGTTGTTTGGTTTAATCGCCGGACTGATCATTGCGGTGCTGCTGGCATTTCCGCTCTCGCGCCTGCCCTCGCCACTGGGTGAGATCCTGCCCGTGGTTGGGGTCGTCCTGTTCGGTTACCTGGGAATTTCTGTGTTCGTCATGCGCCAAAACGACTTGTTTTCGTTGTGGGGTAACCTGTCCAAAAACCAGCCTTCGGCTGCCAGCGCTGCGGCTGGCAGCGATGCCAGTGCCAATGCCAACTGGGCTGAATCGCGCACCATCCTGCTGGATACCAGTGTGATCATCGACGGGCGCATCGCCGACATCGCTCGCACCGGTTTTCTACCCGGTTCACTGCTCATCCCTCGCTTTGTTCTCAACGAGCTTCAATACATCGCCGATTCACCCGATAGCCTGCGCCGCCAGCGCGGCCGGCGCGGGATGGAAGTGCTTTCGCAGCTGCAAAAGGAGCCTATCATCCCTGTACGGATTTCCGATATCGACGTTGATGGCGTGCGTGATGTGGATGACAAACTGGTCATTCTTGCCCGTCAACTGCGCTGCCCGATCCTGACCAATGATTACAATCTCAACCGGATTGCCGAACTGCAGGGAGTGTCGGTGCTGAATGTCAACGAACTTGCAAACGCGGTCAAGTCGGTACTGCTGCCCGGTGAAACCCTTTCGGTGCGCATTATCCAGGAAGGCAAGGAAAGCGGGCAGGGTGTGGGTTATATGGAAGATGGCACCATGGTGGTTGTGGAAAGCGGCAACAAACATATTAATGAAGAAATCTTGGTCACAGTGACCAAGGTATTGCAGACCGCCGCAGGCAGAATGATTTTTGCCCGCCCGGAGATGGACAAATAACCCTCCATTAGAGGTGGTTTTCATGAAGGAATGGATCACCGGGCGCAACCCGGTTTATGAGGTTTTTCGAGCCCGCCGCCGGCAGGTCTTTCGCCTGTTGGTGGCTGCCGGGAGCGAGGAAAAGGGCAGGCTGGCAGAAATTCTGGCACTAGCGGCAAAAAAACGTCTGCCAGTCGAGCGGGTACCACGCTCGCGGCTGGACGGCTTGGGTGAGAATCACCAGGGCGTGGCGGTCGAGGTCAGCCCGTACACCTATACGGATTTAAGCGATATCCTCAACCTGGCGAAGCAGCGCCAGGAGACGCCGTTGATATTGGTGCTGGATATGCTTCAGAATCCGCAAAACCTGGGCACGCTGCTGCGCAGCGCTGAAGCCGCCGGGGTGCACGGTGTGATCATCCCCCCGCGGCGGGCAACCGGAATCACACCAGCAGTGGTGCACGCATCCGCCGGTGCCAGTGAGCACCTTCGGGTGGCACAGATGAACCTGGCACAGGCAATTGACCGGCTCAAGGAAGAGGGCATCTGGATTGTTGGACTGGAAGGCGAAGCCAGCCAGCCCATCGAAGCTGCCCCATTGGATGCATCTCTGGCTTTGGTGGTTGGCAACGAGGGAGAAGGCATGCGATCGTTGGTTTCGCGCAAATGTGACCTGCTGGTTAACCTGCCCATGCGCGGAAAAATCGACTCGCTCAACGCAGCAGTCGCCGGTTCGATTGCGCTGTATCTATCCGCGATTGCCCGGCGTCAGAAAGCAGCAAAAACCGCGTCATGAACCTGCCCGCCACTCCCGAAATCACCGCCGCGCAGCTGAACGAAATTCTCCAAAAAGGGGACGATGTATTGGTGCTGGATGTGCGCGAGCCGTTCGAATGGACGCGCGCCTTCCTGCACCATCCGCTGGTAAACCCGGTGCCGCTTTCCGAACTCTCCGCCCATGGTCTGAGAGCGCTGCCTGAGCCAGCCCTGGATAAGAAAAAACCACTGATCATTTTGTGCCATCACGGTGAGCGCAGCCGTATGGTCACCGCCTGGCTGATTTCCCAAGGCTGGCAGAATGTGGTCAACCTGGCTGGCGGCATTGATGCCTACGCCCGACAGGTGGATGCGCAGGTTGGGCTGTATTGATTTGACCGCGACTCTGGTATTATTGAACCCATTCCCATCTCCCCAAGGCTTTCAATGAAAAAAGGAATTCTGTTTGGCATTTTTGCATACATTTTATGGGGATTTTTTCCCATTTATTTCAAAGCACTGCATGGCGTGCCCGCGCTGCAAATCCTGGCACACCGTGTGGTCTGGTCGTTCATTTTCCTGGTTGCCTTTTTATTGGCGCGGCGGGAAGTTCTAACCCTGATCAAAGCCATCAACCGGCGCACGCTGCTGATCTACCTCGCCGCCGGTGTACTGCTGGGCATCAACTGGTTGACCTATGTTTGGGCAGTCAACGATGGGCGGGTGGTCGAATCCAGCCTGGGCTATTTCATCAATCCGCTGGTCAGCGTTTCATTGGGGGTAATCTTTTTGCGCGAACGGCTGCGCGCCTGGCAATGGCTTCCAGTTGGGCTGGCAGCCGCCGGGGCAACCTATCTGACCGTCCGCTTCGGGCAATTGCCCTGGGTTGCGCTGGTGCTGGCGTTCTCGTTCGGCTTGTACGGGCTGCTTAAAAAAATTGCCCCGCTCGGTCCTCGTAAAGGACTGGCGCTGGAAACGGCGCTGATCTGCCTGCCGATGTTCCTTTACCTGATCTTCGCTGAGTTCAACGGAAGCGGTGTTTTCCTGCATGCCAGCCCGTTGACCAGCCTGCTGCTGGCATTGAGCGGACTGGTCACGATTATTCCGCTGCTGCTGTTTGCCGCAGGTGCGCAGCTTATCCCGCTAACGATCCTTGGGCTGTTGCAGTACATTGCCCCCACGCTGCAATTCCTGATCGGCGTGCTGCTCTATCATGAACCCTTCACCCTGTCGAATGCGGTTGGGTTTGGATTTATCTGGCTGGCGCTGATCCTGTTTTCACTGGAGAGTTACATTCACAACCAACGCGCACTACAGCCGCATCCGATTCACTAACTCCTGCACCCAGCAGCGCAGCAGAAAGAAAAAAACCTTTCTTGGCTTCGGGTAGCTTGATGACTTCCAATGCTTGCCTCGACCTTGGGCAGCCTTGTGCAGGTTGGTCTCCCTTATAGCTTTGATCGTTAAAAGCTACTTCAATCGACTGTTCCGTGAGCTCTTGAACCTCGCGACCTAGTTCGGCTACTTGAGCGCAATCCTGTTCATTGGCAGTCGTAACACACAAAGCTAGGAATTGTCCCAACGTATCCACCGCTATATCGGTTTTGCTGTCCCGTTTGCATTTGTGTCCATCCTATCCGGTCCGCTCGCCACTTTCCGGCATCGATTGCAGTGTACAACTGTCGAAAATCGCGGCACTGGGTTGCTCCTTACGCCCTTTGGCAAAGCACAACACTGCTCACAGATCATACACGAACGCTTCAAACATCCTGGCGGCGATCCCACGTTGGGTCTGTTGGTACACCGTATGCCGAGGCAGCAGATCAATGGGCATTATCCGCCAGGGCGCTCCCGCACGGATGATCCAGCGCAAGCCATTGAAGACTTCTCGCAGGCTGCGATCACATTGCGGCATGTTTTCCGTCACAAGTTCAAGTACGCCCATTCGTTGTCACTCACATCACTCGCGCAGGCTTTGTGTTCCATGTCCGGAGTCTACCACTTCCGTGCTTAAGTGCAGAACACGCGCTAGGGTATTAAGTAGTCCGTCATAAGTCTTTAGAAACATGGAATTTTGGATGCGCTGCTGGTTCATTTTGAGTGGTCATGATTTTCACAGCAGCTTTCACAACTTCG
>DAOUMN010000027.1:0-36534 GCA_034411135.1 Bellilinea sp. | reverse complement strand
TTGGATTACCCCGGCTTGCCAGCAGAACGATTGCTGTATTGGCAGAAACGGGCTTTCCGGGAATGGGCTCTGCGCCCAGGCCCAATTTTGACATACCTGAAGATGGTCTTTTCGGATTTTTCAACGATGAAATCGGCGATCAGCGTAGGTTTACAACACTTCCAGTGGCAAACAGGAGAAAGTGAATCCTAACTTGAAAGGCATAAATCATCTGGTGATCTTCCTGCTCATTTCGGCAACCCTTGCGGGTTTGAATGTGTCGAACGTTCACGGTCAGTCCTCGGAAACTGGATCATGGTCCGAACCGGTTAACTTATCCAAATCAGGTGGCACAGCCAGCCCATACGCAGTAACCGACTCAAATGGGATTATTCACGTGTTCTGGAATGATCTGTATGCAGACATGGCCTATTCACAAGGCGATGGGATCACTTGGGAATCTGCCAGACCAATCAATTTGCCTTTCAAGGATTCGGTTTATAAGATTATCCCGGACAATCGTGGACGTTTGATGGCACTCTGGATGGATGCGGATTACAATTTCTATTCAAGCGTTGCCATTGCAACCGAATCGGGGCGTGAAGCAGGCTGGCAAAACCAGATCTTAATTGCCCGAGGGGTGGTTGGATTCGATGGGGTTGTAGATGCCAACAACCAGTTTCACGTTGTCTTTGCATTGGCTTCCGAAGCCCTGAATCTACCCACGGGGGTTTATTACGTCGCTACAGGGCGCGAAACAACCACGTGGGGCAATCCACGGTTATTGTACGAATCACGTTATTACCGCACACTTCTCCCGCCCCCCGGTTCTTTTGTTCCCGCTTCCAGCCAAGGAAGCATGCTGACTCGGGTATCGATCACGGCCTCTGTACAACAAAACGAAACACACGTGTTTGCCGGGTGGGAAGATCGGGCTCTGAAGCGCGCTTATTATGCAACCTTCTCGAATGGAAGTTGGTCAGATCCAATCCTTATCGATGGTCCGGAAACCCTGGCGTCTTACCAATACCCTCGCAATGTAGTGTTCTACAGCCGTGGAGCGCGTGTCTTAATGTTGTGGGAACGTAGTGATCAAAATGGACCCGTTTGCTCCCAACAGTACCAATACTCAAGTGACAATGGTCAGAGCTGGTCACCTCAGGCAGAATTATGGAAAGAGTTTGGCGCCTGCCCGGAGGAATTCCAGTTTCTAGAAACCGGACAAGATTTTGCTCTGATTTTTGCAAAGGTGCAGAGTCAGGTATTCCTTCTGCTTTGGGATGGTTCTCGATTTAGCATTCCGCAAAATCAGATCGAATTGATCTCTCTTCAAAATCCAGATACATTGGATGTAATCGATTTTTCCTGCCAACGTGGCGCACTGAAAGATAATTTGCTTATTACGGTGGGATGCGATTTGGGCGTTGGCGGGGATATCTGGGTGCTTTCGCGGCGGCTGGAATATAGCGATGCCTGGTTTGACCAGGGCATCACCTGGTCACCCCCAATGAGCGTAACCATTGGTGATAAAAGTATCACTTCAATCAATGCAGTTGATTATTCTGGCGAACTTTTTACATTTTGGAGTGGACCGTCTGCGGACATCACCTCGGATTTTCCAGCCATCTCAGTTGTTTCCTGGGACGGTTTGCGGATAGCCGGACCGTACGAATTGCACCGTGTCCGGGAAGGCATGCCCACCGATGTCAATACCATGGTGATCCGAGAAAGTCAGCGAATTGTACAAATGTGGCAGGCTGGTATACAAGGTGAAATTTTTTATTCGTGGGCTGGCGCGCGGGATGCGACTAATCCGGTTAACTGGTCAGAATTCGCTCCATTAAGTAGCGATTATTCAATTGGGGAATCTCCGCGTATGATCCAGAGCGAGGGGCGTATTCTGGCTTTTTATTCCATACAATTCAATGATCAACGCGGTATTTATCAGACCCAGTCCATGGATAACGGCTCAACATGGGACATTCCCAAATTGATTGCGGATATCCGTGCGTTGAATTGTGAAGGGGTAGGTCACCTTTCGGTTGGCAATGACGCCAGATCTCATATCCATCTTGTCTTTTCCTGCGCGACCCAACCTGGCGGTGTTGGTGCAGTGGAATTTTATGGAATGAGATCGACTGATGCAGGCGCTTCCTGGTCCCGCCCTGTGTTAATCAGCGACAAATCCGTTCCATGGAGCCGGGTGATTGCGGTCGGCGATAATCTGGTTTATCGCTTTTGGAGTGAAGCCGGAAGACAAACCGAGAAATTATGGTTTTCGATTTCCAAAGATCGAGGTGCATCATGGGAGACAGCAGGCAATTTCTTTACTTCAGAAACGCCGATCCTGAATATCGATTTGGTTGTTGATCAAAAAGGGGACGTGCATCTTTTGATGGCACGCTCGCAGGAAAATTTGAGTACTCCACTTCGAGTAGAGTATTTGCATTGGAACAGTACAGCATGGGAACGCGGACAAACATTGCAAATCAGCCGCAGTTTGTTAAGCAAGGTGGACGGTTTATCAATTGCCATTTCGAGTGGGAACATCCTTCGCGTTGCAATTGCCGGATTGGTTCAGGACATATCCGGACGCACTGAAAGCCGCATCATTTTCAGTCAGCTGACCCTTCAAAACCTGGAACAATTCCCTAATCCCACTCCCCAAGAAACCCTGTCTGTTATCACAGCTGAACCGGTAGTCACAGACACCCCTGTACCCGAAGTGACAATTACCCCTGTGAACCAGGATTTTTCACGGCAGCCAGAGAGTGGAGTGCCACCCTGGATGGGTATTGTTGCTGGAGGGTTTCTATCCATCCTGCTGGTTGTGGGCGTGATCATTATTAATCGCATCCACAAGAAAAATTTATAATGAATAGCAACCATTTGGGAGGTAATAAATGCAATCCATTGAACAAAAAATTCGCAACTTTATTGCCGAGAACATTCTGTTCAGCAATGACGGCTATCCGTATAGCGACGAAACCTCTTTTCTTGAAAACGGCGTTATCGATTCGATGAATGTGATGGAAATCGTGGCGTTTGTTGAAGAAGCATTTGGTGTTGATGTTGAAGACCGAGAGATCATTCCCTCGAATTTTGATTCGGTGCAAAATGTTGCAACCTACTTGCGCAGCAAAGGCATAATTGTCCAGTAATGGTAGAACACCGACTTGTCCAACATTTTTTAGAGTTTAGCGCTGACCGCCTGCCGGACAAGGTTGCTCTGGTGTGCGCGGATGAACGATTGACCTATGCCCAGATCGAGGAGAAAGCCAACCGACTCGCTAATGGTTTAAGCGCATTGGGGGTTAAACGTGGCGACCGTGTAGCATTATTCCTACCCAATAGTGTTGAACTGGTGATCGGGATATTTGCCATCCTGAAAGCCGGCGGTGTTTTTGTGGTGATCAATCAAACCACTAAAGCTGATAAACTGATTTATATTCTCAACAATTGCCAGGTTACTGCATTGATTGGTTCAGTCAGTCAGGATTTGCTTATCACACGCTTGTTTTCAGAATGTCCTTCACTAAAATTTTTCATTCCTGTTGGTAATCTTTCAAAACAACCCATAGATTCGTCTGGGCAGGTCATTTCGTTCGAACAAGTCATCGACCAATCCAGCAATCACCGCCCTAAAGTAATCAATATTGATCTCGACTTAGCCTGCCTTATCTACACCTCTGGTAGTACCGGTGAGCCCAAAGGCGTTATGTCGGATCACAGCAACGTGGTCTTCGCCGTACACTCTATAACTTCTTACATCGGCAATGTTGAAGAGGATGTTGTCATCAACTTGCTGCCGCTGTCGTTCGATTATGGCTTATACCAGCTATTGATGGTGTTCTCTTTTGGCGGCAGGCTCGTCCTTGAAAAGGGTTTCACTTATCCGGCTGTTATTTTGAACGCCATTGAGCGCGAAAATGTGACCGGTTTTCCTGGTGTACCGACAGTTTATTCCATGCTGGTCAATATGGATCTTTCCGGTTATGACCTGTCCAGCCTTCGTTACATGACTAATACCGCCGCCGCATTACCGCCTTCCCACATCACAAAAATCCGTGAAACCTTCCCAGGCGTGACTCTCTTTTCGATGTATGGCTTGACCGAAACGAAACGGACACTGTATCTTCCCCCTGCCCAGCTTGATATACGTCCCGATTCGGTTGGCATCGCCATACCAGGTACTGAGGTGTGGATCGAGGACGATGATGGCAATCGTTTAGGAGCAGGAGCGATCGGCGAATTGGTGGTTCGCGGCAGACATGTAATGCGCGGATACTGGGGCGATCCGGAATTAACGGCTCATCGTTTCCGCCCCGGTACGATACCCGGTGAACGCCTGTGCTACACTGGGGATCTGTTTCGCATGGACGATGAAGGGTATTTTTACTTCGTCTCACGCAAGGACGACATTATTAAAAGCCGGGGGGAGAAAGTCGCTCCAAAAGAGATAGAAACTATACTGTACAAACTGGACGGAATCCAGGAAGCTGCGGTTATTGGCGTCCCCGATCCTGTACTGGGGCAGGCGATCAAAGTATTCGTTGTCCGCAACAACGATCGGATTACCGAGTCCGATGTGCTGCGTCATTGCCGATCTCATCTTGAAGATTATATGATCCCCAAATACGTTGAATTCACCAGCGAACTTCCAAAAACACCGTCCGGGAAGATTAAGAAAACAGAATTGAGATAACCCATGTGCGGTATTAGTGGTATACACAATTTACGCAACGGGCAGCAGGAAATTTCGCTTGAAACCCTGCAAAAAATGATCTTTGCTCTTCATCATCGCGGTCCGGATGAGTTTGGCGTGTATCGCGATTCAACCACCGGACTAGCGAGTGCGCGCCTGAGCATTATTGACCTGGCTGGTGGGTCGCAGCCGATATCAAATGAAGATCAAAGCATTTGGATCGTATTTAATGGTGAAATCTTCAATTACGTCGAACTCCGCCCCCTGCTGGAACAGAAAGGTCATCAATTTGCGACCCAAACGGACACCGAAGTAATCATCCATTTGTACGAAGAATATGGTCCTCAATGTTTGAACATGCTCAATGGCCAATTTGCCATTGCCCTTTGGGATAATCGCAATCGTACCCTGATGTTGGCACGCGACCGTATGGGCATACGGCCGTTGTTCTACGCTGAATTTAACTCTCAGTTGTTATTTGCTTCAGAGATCAAAGCGTTTCTTGGAATACCTGGCTTCCATCTGTCCTTTGACGAACAAGCACTGGAACAGATCTTCACGTATTGGTCGCCGCAGACACCTCGCTCAATTTTCAAAAATGTTCGACAGATTCCACCGGCGCATTATTTGTTGTGCAGTGAAAATCGTTTTGAGATTTCACCTTTCTGGGCATTGGATTATTCACAGGATGAGAGTTATCTTGCCGACTCCAATGAGGATCGGTGGGAAAATCGGATTTTGGATGAATTTTCCGCTTTACTGATCGATGCTACCCGTATTCGTTTACGTGCGGATGTGCCGGTTGGTGCTTACTTGAGTGGCGGGCTCGACTCTTCAACAACCGCGGCAATTATTCGCAATTACACCAATACCCCCCTAGATAGTTTTTCGATTGCTTTCAGCACATCGCAATACAATGAAAGCGAATTCCAGTTGAATATGGCACAACACCTGGGTACCAACCACCAGGTGGTTCATTGCAAACCTGAGGATATTGGTCAGGTTTTTCCGGAGGTAATTTGGCACACCGAAACACCCATCTTGCGCACCGCTCCAGCGCCAATGTTCCTGTTATCGAAATTAGTACACCAGCATCACTATAAGGTTGTTTTGACTGGGGAGGGTGCTGATGAAATGCTGGCTGGATATGATATTTTCAAAGAGATGAAGATCCGCCGGTTTGTTGCCCGTCACCCCGAATCCTCTCTCCGCCCACTTTTATTCCAAAAGCTTTATCCAGATATACCGCAATTGGCGCAATCATCCGGTTTTTTGACAGCTTTTTTTAGCAAGAATATCTGTGAAACAGATTCTCCCTTTTATTCACACCAAGTTCGTTGGAACAATACTGCCCGGATTAAGCGATTCCTTCAAAAAGGGGTATCTACCTGGAGCCCGTCTGATGATGTTACCTTGCCACCAGGGTTCAAACACTGGACAACGCTTGCTCAGGCACAATACCTGGAAATCGTTACGTTTATGTCCACGTACTTGCTTTCTTCGCAAGGCGACCGTCCATCTATGGCGCATTCTGTTGAAGGACGTTACCCATTCTTGGATTATCGAGTGATCGAATTTTGCAACAAATTACCCGACGGCTTTAAGTTGCGCGGCTTTAATGAAAAATACCTACTGCGCAAATTTGCTTCTACCTTGATCCCGGCAGAAATTTGGAAACGCAATAAACGTCCTTACCGCGCGCCCATTCACAAATCGTTCTTTGGCACAGACGGACAAGCCTATGTTGACGAGCTGTTATCGGACTCGCAAATCACATTGTCGGGCATATTCAATCCAGTGGCTGTAAAGAAATTGGTCGACAAAGCGCGCAAAGAGCCTCAGTTGAGTGAGATCGAAGAGATGGCACTGGTTGGGATCATCTCTACCCAGCTGGTTGAGTACCAATTTATAAAGCGGCAACATTCCATTCGAGACACCACAACAGCACCGCTTAAGATCATTGATTTTGCTCACCATTCCGTTCAAAAAAGGATATGAATCAATCCATGTCAAATCATCGCGGCCGGGCGGCTATTTTCACTCGTGATTCATTAAGTCTGAATACATCTCAAACAATTGAGCAGATCACTCATTGGATTCGAGATACAGCCTTAAACGTTCTTCGCCGTCGCGGTGTTGTGGTTGGCATAAGCGGCGGGATCGATTCATCGGTTGTTGCAGCGCTGTGTGTCCGTGCGCTTGGCAGCCAGCGCGTGATCGGATTGATGCTCCCGGAAGGAGAGTCCAGCCCGGAAAGCGCTATGCTTGCACAGCAACTGGCTTCCCAGTTGGGCATCCAAACCATCACCGAAGACATTTCAGCAGCGCTGGCAGGTGCTGGCTGCTATGAACGTCGTGACGAGGCAATTAAGCGCGTATTCCCCCAATTTGATAGCGGCTGGAGATCAAAAATTACCCTGCCCGGGAGCCTGCTTGAAGAGGAGACACTGAATGTCTTCTACCTGACCGTTGTCTCCCCAGATGGACAAGAATTCAAAAAACGAATCCCGCCGGCAGAATTTGCTCAAATTATGGCAGCCTCGAATTTTAAACAGCGCACCCGCATGGCAATGCTGTATTACCATGCTGAATCGCGCAACTTTGCAGTTGTCGGCACAGCTAATAAGAATGAGCACGATCTTGGCTTTTTTGTTAAATATGGTGACGGCGGAGTGGACTTAAGCCCTATTCTTCATTTATTCAAAAGTCAGGTTTACCAACTGGCTAAAGAATTGGATATCCCACAAGACATTCTTTCCCGTCCGCCAACATCGGATACGTACAGCGCAGGCAGTACTCAGGAGGAATTTTTCTTTCGCTTGTCCTTTGATATTCTGGATACAATTTGGTTTGGTTTCGAACAAGGGTATTCCAGCGATCAAATCGCCAGCGCACTTGAACTTACATCAACCCAGGTGGAACGGGTCATCGAAGATATTCAACGCAAGAAAAGGACAACAGAGTACTTACGTCTTCAACCGATTACCTTTCCAAAGCATTTCCAGTAATTTTGCGCAGGGTGAGATTAGCCGTGTCCAAAAGGAATACCCTTTAAGAACGGCGATTCCTCACCCTGTATTCTGTCACCTAAAAAACATTTCATAATATCGAGGAAAACGAATGAGTCAAATTCAGCATAAAAACCAATTGATCGCCCCGTATGGTGGAACGCTTGTAAACCTGCTCGTCAAAGGAGAGGAAAAGCAGGTATTAATCGAGGAATCAAAACATCTCCCTTCGGTTCAAATTTCTGCCCGATCGGTATGTGATCTGGAATTACTCGCCACCGGGGCTTTTTCCCCATTGGATCGTTTTATGGGTAAGGAGGATTATGAACGGGTCTTAACGGAAATGCGCTTGAAAAGCGGCACGCTTTTTCCGATCCCGGTCACACTTCCAGTCGATGAAAACAGCCTTCCCTCCTTTGCTGATCGTATCAATCTTTGTGACGCCCGCAACAATACCCTGGCAGTCATGGATATTGAGGAGGTGTTTCACTGGGACCCGCAGCGTGAAGCACGATTGGTTTTAGGAACAACCGATCCTCGCCATCCACTGATATCAGAAATGGTTCGCTGGGGAAAGGTTTACATTTCCGGCAGAATACGGGTGGTCAATTTACCCCAAAATTATGATTTCTCCGAGCTACGACTGACGCCCATTGAAGTGCGCGAGCGACTTTCCCAGATGGGATACGAAAAAGTGGTTGCCTTTCAAACTCGCAATCCAATGCATCGCATTCATGAGGAATTGACCAAGCGTGCTGCTGAAGAGGTAGGAGGCAGTCTGCTTATTCATCCTGTGGTCGGAATGACCAAGCCGGGCGATGTCGATCATTATACCCGTGTTCGCGTCTATCGCACGCTGGTAAACAATTACTACGACTCTAATCGCACCTTGTTGAGCCTACTCCCGCTGGCAATGCGTATGGCAGGTCCGCGCGAAGCGTTATGGCATGCCATTATTCGTCGCAATTATGGTGCTACTCATTTCATCATTGGGCGTGACCATGCGGGTCCTGGAAAGGACAGTTATGGCAATCCATTTTATGGCCCCTATGAAGCCCAATCATTGCTGGCTCAGTATGCCGAGGAGATTGGTGTCGAACCGGTTGAATTTAAGGAATTGGTATATCTCGCTGACGAAAACCGCTATGAAGAGGTCAGTAAAGTACCGGAAAATGCTCCAGTTAATTCGATTTCTGGCACCCAGGTTCGTGAGGATTATCTCGAAAAAGGCGTAATGCTGCCGGAATGGTTCACCCGTCCCGAAACTGCCGAGATTTTGCGTCAAGTTTATCCACCTCGTCATCAACAAGGCTACTGTATCTGGTTCACTGGCCTGAGCGGTGCTGGTAAATCTACTACGGCAGAAATTCTTACCACATTGCTTCTCGAACGTGGCAGGCAGGTAACTTTACTGGATGGCGATGTTGTTCGAACTCACCTTTCCAAAGGATTGGGATTCTCCCGTGAAGATCGTGATACCAACATTTTGCGGATTGGGTTTGTTGCCAGTGAGATTGTGCATCACAACGGCGTTGCAATTTGTGCAGCAATCAGTCCATACCGCATGGCACGTAATGAGGTCCGCAAAATGGTTGGTAGCGATGCGTTTATTGAGGTGTTTGTAGATACTCCGATTGAAGTGTGCGAGTCGCGTGATGTAAAGGGCTTGTACGCTAAGGCTCGCCGGGGACAATTGACCGGCTTTACGGGTGTAGACGACCCTTACGAAGCACCTGTCGATCCGGAATTAACCCTGGATACGGTCAATTATTCCCCTCTCCAGAATGCCCATCGAATTATTGCATATCTGGAACAACGAGGTTTCTTACTAAAAGAAGAAACCGCATTATCGGACAATGGATCGAAATAAGGTTAAAAGGTTTTGAATCGCCAATTCCCTGCGCTGCGAGGTATTGCTATTTTTCTGGTCGTGGTCAACCACTCCATTACGTTGGTCATGACTACAGCACGCCAGGCTGGTTTTTCAATGTCCAGCTGGGAAAAATACCTGTTGGTAATCATCAAAGAACTCGGTATCTTTGCAGTTCCGGCATTTCTGTTTCTGGCAGGGAGTTTCTTTGTCTACGCAGCGCAGGGAAAAAACATTCGTGAAGCTTATCGTCTGGTTGTTCCCAACCTGCTCCATATCGCAATTCCTTATGTAATTTGGTCTTTGGTGTTTTATGTTTTAGAGTATTTTTTGTTTGGGAAAGTTGATTCAATTATTGGCTATGCGAAATTTTTGCTTGTCGGCTACCCCAACAACTTTGTGCCATTGCTGATCTTCTTTACGATTATCTCGCCCATCCTGATCTGGTTCATGCGCAAATCTCCCTGGCTCGTGTTATTGGCAATCTTTGCTTACCAAATCTTCTTGATTTCGTTCTTGCGCCCAGATTTCCTTGGACTTGCTTACCCGGCTTGGGCGGGATGGCTCGCCCCTCCTGTGCTGCGCCTACCGCTTGCCATATGGGCGATCTTCTATCCAATGGGTATTGCGTATGGCTTGTATTCCGAACCCGTCCTTAATTCTGTTAGGCGGTGGGCGATTCTGATGGTAATGGCTGGAGTAACCCTCTTCGTGCTTGCTGTGATGACACAGCTGGATATCGTGCAAGTGTTGTTAGCGGAGATTTTTGCCCCTGCTTTTGCTTTGCCTCTGGCTATACTTCTGAAGCGCAACGCGATCCCGCTCTTACGTTGGTTCGAAAAACTGGGTAAACGGTCTTACGGTCTCTACCTTATGAACCTGATTTCAATAAACCTGGTGATCGCGTTGATTAATGTTATCTTTCCATCGCTGCTCAATATTCAGTTAGCTGCTGCGGCATTGTGCGCAATAATAACGCTCTCCGTTCCGGTTTTGTTGATGGATTGGACGGAACGGAAAGCGGGTAGAAACGGGTATCGCTATTTGTTTGGTTAATAAATGGCGCCAATCATGGCGCCTGCAGAGACGCTACCAGGTTTTGAATATAAAACAGGTCGCCTCGTTCGAAAGCAGGAGTATCCAGATAGCGGGTCAGTTCAGCTCGACTTTGCTTTAGGATGTACGCCCTGGCGTGGAATAGCGCAGGGGCATCGTAAAGGTTGTGACGAACCCCTTCATTGGGCACCGCATTAAAACGGGCAACAAACCAGTATGGTGCAATCCGACTATATTCGTCAATGGCAGTTTGTACCCGTGAACGGATGCTTTGGTTAAGGTAGTCGCCCAATTCAGGCGTCATAAAAATAAAATTACGCGAGATATTCATCGTCCGCAGGTGATAGCTCCCGTTTCCCGGAACATAAGGTGTATCCTTGTTGAAATTCGTAGAGCGCAAATTCTGCAAGCGGTTGAGTTCGTTTTGAACCCGGTTGCGAAGATCCGCATCTTGAGTGGTTCGGTTGGCAAGTTCCTGCAAGCGCAAGAACCCAATATACCCGGCAATATAGGCGTTTAGCTCAAAGGGACGTTCGTTGAGAAAATCATTGGTGATCGCCGACGGCAGCGGTGCCTGTACCCGGTTAACAATCAGGTTGTAGGCACTCAGGGCTTCAGAGGGCGCAACCAGTTGGACATATTTCCATAACGCATAAAAATTAAACGGTGGATATTGCCACGAAAAACGCGAATCGCTTGCCTGTGATGCCGAAAAGGTATTCATCGCCGCTTCTACTTCGGGTGGAATCGGCATCGATTCACGCGCCTCACCGGTCGCCCAGCCTACACGGGCTACCATCTGGTTTTGAAAGTAAGTCTGAAAGTAGGTTTGCAGATAACCTCTGACCTGGTTTTGCATTCCCGTCGAAAGATACGGGTAAGCAATTGAGAGGGTGTACAGTGTATCGCCGGGATTCTCGAAGTAACTCCCAAACTGACTGTAATTACTGTACTGCCCCGCATTGTAATAACCCGGTCGGAGAAATCCGGTAGCCATTATCTTCTGAACTTCAGATTCCAGCCGAATACGCAATTGATCTGTTGTAAGCGCGGTCTGCGAATCCGCCCGTGAGCCAATCGTCAATAATGGCAACCGCCCTGGCCCGCTGCCGGGACCAAATGCAATGATTGCGTTAGAACGATGGATATAGACCCGACCATTGTACGGAATGGGTGGGTTTTGGTCTCCATGATTATGGTAAATCCCATTCACATTCCCATAATTTCCTCGCAATCGAACCGGGTCGTTCAGCTGCATGTACTCCTTGTACCACATCTGGTCATATCCCGGCGCTTGTTGATTGAGGGTATTATTGTATCCCCACATATTGCCGGAACGGTTACTCGTCGTGCTGAACCAATCCCCCACTCGGTCACAACACAGCGAGCGATAGATCAAGCTACCGCCAATCGAGATGGCTTGCGGTTCATCGATCGCCCCTTGCCCTCCCACCTGACTCAACATCGAATATCCAGGCAGCCAGCCCATCACCCGTCCTTGCGGGATGCCATTATTGTTCATCGGGTTGCTGAAGTATATGATACCGTCCTGCCCAACAATCGGAGGATAACGGTTGCCGGAATGGGTACCCCAGAACAACGCAGGCATATATTCTGCCCTGCCGTCGCGGTCAGAATCAAACGTGTACTCCCGACCATCCGAACGATTCAATACCACCAACACTCGTCTCCACGGTTTGGCTTCGTGGTAATTAATCAACCGCGAGGCATCCAAAACTGTTTTTCCGTTTGCCCAGTTTTGTCCACTAACCGGGTTGCCAAACATCGTGCCAGTCGGTGAGCCAGGATAGAGATCATCTCGCTCGATATCGAAAATTTTCCCATAGTCATTACCCTGAGGGTCTTTGATGCTTCCAGTACCCGGGTTATATCCGGTACGATATCCTGAAGCCGCCGAAAAAATCACCTTGTCCTGATAAATCACTGGCCAATAGGAGTGGTAACCATCTCCTGGCAATTTATCTGACCGCCAAACAAGACTTCCGTTATCTGCTCGCAGGGCGTATGCATAATTATCATTTGAAGCAAAATAAACAACACCATCCTTGTATGCCGCTGATAAATCAATCATTCCCCCCGTCTGATATTTCCACAGCAATTGACCCTGGTTTGCACTTCCATGCGCGCCAATCGCGTACATGGCGCCATCCCGGTTACCCAGGATCACTCTGCCATCGACCACGAGTGGATTGGTGCTATAGCCAGCTCCTGCCCCACTGTACGCCCACAACAAAACACCATCACTCACCCTCAGAGCATACAATTTCCGGTCATATCCACCGACATACA
Source organism: Bellilinea sp. (assembly GCA_034411135.1). GTDB lineage: Bacteria > Chloroflexota > Anaerolineae > Anaerolineales > Anaerolineaceae > Bellilinea. Next base: position 23,606 of record DAOUMN010000027.1, on the reverse strand, counting down.
CTACTCCATTCGCAACAGTCGGCGAGTTACCAAGCGGCAACTCGGTGTCGAAACGCCACGCCTCCGAACCATTGGTCGCATTCAAGGCGTACAATCCTCTCGCTGTGGATATGAATACCAGTCCATCACTGCCAATGATTTGTACATTTTGGGGGATATATGCTTCGATGGGACGATACCAATCCACCGTGAGCTGTCCGCTCACTTCTTCAGGCGTCCAGGATGTTCTTTCTGCGTTTCCAGCCACGGTTGCCCAGCGGTTATCGCCTTGCGGCGGGATATAAGGTGTTGGGCGTACATTACTCACAAACGGCAAAAAAACGGTTGCGTCCGTCTGGATCCAGCTGTCTTCTGTAAACTCATCGGTAGGCACTGGTGTGGATTGACCGGGAACAAATGGCGAAGGAGTATCGGTATCCGCAAGACCGACTTGATCGGGAGCCATCTCATTGGGCGTGCGTCCTGGATCAGCCAAGTCGCTTGCCGCTTCCGGGGTTGTACGTTCAGGCTCAATGAAATCAGAAATGAAATCGGATGATTGAACAGATGCAACCGCCTCACCATTCACGCCTTGATCCCCCGTTACCGGTATAACCGCTTGCTGGCAAGCGCTGAGTGAAAACACCAGGAGCAAAACAACCCGTGAAATCAATTTCATCAATCTATCCTTTTCTAATTAACTGGTCAAAAGACATACAAAGTAATCAGTCGAATGTACTTTAACAAACGTGATAAACTATGGGCATGCCAAAAGCCCGAGATTATCACCTCACAGAACAAGAATTGATAGCGGTGGAAACCGCCATTCACCGAGACAAACGTCCAGAAGTGCGTCAAAGGTGTACAGTGATTCGCCTCCTTCATCTGGGGCATAAGCCAGAGCAGATCGCCGAAATGCAGGCTGTCAGCAAACCAACCATATACGGTTGGTATGATCGTTGGCGCAGTGGTGGTGTAGAGGGGCTGGCCAACAAGCACAAAAGTGGGCGGCCTCTGAAAGCCGATGATGAATATACAACGGCTTTACTGGAAGTGATCGAAAAAGAGCCATCTGAATTAGGATACGACTTTGTAATTTGGACCATTGATCGCTTACGCGCCCACTTGGAGAAGAAAACAGGCATCAGCCTAAGTGAAAGCCGTTTTCGAGCTTTGTTGAAACGGAAAGGATATCGATATCGACGCCCAAAATATGACTTGGGCCATTTACAGGACAAGGATGCCAAAGCAAAAGCGGCAGATCTGTTGGAAGAGTTGAAAAAAAGGTCATCGGAGACGATTTCGCACTCGTCTTTGTGGACGAAACAACCGTAACTTTGGATCCACCGCTGCGAGCATGCTGGATGAAGCGAGGACAACAAAGACGGATCCCGGCTACCCGTCTGGGTGAAAAGCAGAAACGGCACATCTTTGGTGGCTATAACTGGCTGGAAGACACCATCACTTGGACGATTGCCAGGACAAAGAACAGCGCCACCTTCATTAGCTTTCTGGAAGAGCTGTTGGTGAAGCAGTATCCGAGCAAGCGCGTGGTTTTGGTAATGGACAATGCGGCTTACCATAAGAGCGCCTCAGCATTAGCGGCTTTGAGCTTGTTTGAACACCAAGCGATGATCATCTGGCTGCCACCGTATTGTTCTGATCTGAATCCAATCGAGCTATTTTGGCGATATCTGAAGGACCATGCCTGTGCGAACAAACTCCAGGATAATCTCGAGGAAGTTGTGAAAGCTGCTGTAAAAATAATGACCGCTCAAAACTGTACGACATCAGATCCGAAATTCCATGTTTCTAAAGACTTATGACGGACTACTAAGTTGACTAGTCTTGATATCAACCTCAATATTCTTGAATATTCATACCATAAAAATCCGCTAATCCACCTTACAATATTCTTAATGAGGGCATCTTTTATCCAATTTGTCAATTCCGCTGACTCATGAAAAAATATCCGATTATCATCCTACTATTGACCATCCTGGCATGCGCACCGGTTCAGCAAGCATCTCGTGGCAGCGCTCAAGTTATCGAGCAGTGGTCAGTTCCGCAACGCATTCCCAATTATGAGTTAACTTCGCGGGCGCCGTTGATGGTTGCAGATGGCAACCGCACTATTCACGCGTTCAATTATGAAGCGGTAACTCCACGCTTTAATGCCATCCAATACCGCAATTGGAACCCCCAGCAAGGCTGGTCTCCGCCGACAGATGTCCTGATTCCACCCCAGGGAGCAGGCCCTCAAACCGTTCAAGGTGTCCATTTGGACAAGCGCGGTTATATTCACTTGATATTTGCAAACTCCCCCGAAATCGGCGGTGTGTTGTACTATTCAAAAGCGCTGGCTTCACTTGCCAATCAGGCATCCGCTTGGTCAAGCCCGGTTGTGATCGGTCCAAATTTGGGTCCACTGCCATTTTCTGCATTGGACGGAAAAGGTGAAAACATCTTGGTTGCCCTGTATGGCAGCGAAATTGGCGGCAGCGGGCTGTATGAAGTGCATTCGACCGATGGAGGCGACAGTTGGAGCTCTCCACGTATCGTGTCCCTTAATGCCATTCGGAATCAGTGGCCTGCATCCATACGCTCGACATTTGATGATGATGGGAATTTACATGTTGTTTGGGGCAATGTCAACGCAGCAGGCACAGGCGATGAAGTGCGTTACAGCCGGCTTGATACCGACTTACAATCATGGAGCGAAAGTATCGTACTCGCCACGCGGGAAGGCAGCGATTACTCCACCACCTGGCCGGACGTCATCACGGTTGGGAAACAGGTGATGGTGGTATACCAGGACAGCTCTCCAGCGACCCGCTGGATGCGGCTTTCTTCGGATGGTGGGAATACGTGGGCACTGCCGTTCCGCCCGTTTACAGAAATTGGCGAATATGAAAATGCCGTATTACTCAAAGACAGCCAGGATACCATACACTTGATCTTGGGTAACCGCACCAGCAATCCCGAGATCCATGGGATGTGGTATTCCCGCTGGCTTGGCCGCAACTGGACACCCCTGGTGCCCATTTTGTCGGGCCCTGCCACTGCTACTTTCGATCCCAGTGCCCCTCAAGCCATCATCGCCCAGGGCAATATACTGATGGCAACCTGGTGGAATAACGTTCGCCGCGATCAATTGACCGGCGCATGGTATTCCTACACATTTTTGAACGCCCCGCCGTATCCAACCAGCAGCCTTCCAGCCCCCACCATTGCCCCATCACCAACACCGGTGATCTTTTTCGAACCCACCTCAACAGCAGAGACTATACTAAACTTCAACCCGGAGCAAGTCAGCAGGGTCAATCCAGCCATTCCGATTTTCTTTGCACTCGCTCCGGTAGCCGTGTTAATCCCTATGATCATCATTTACATCCGCCGCAAGAAATAAGGGAAGGCAATATCAGCAAATGACCGGAGCAATCTCAACCCTCTTTCATTACCGCGAGCTTCTCGCCGCATGGACAATGCGCATCATTCGCGCCCGTTACCAGCAATCCATCCTGGGTGGATTCTGGGCAATTTTACAACCAGTTGCCACCGCCGCCATTTTTACAACCGTGTTTTCTTACTTTCTCAAAGTGGACACCGGAAAAATACCCTATGTAATTTTTGCGTATTCCGCTTTGGTGCCGTGGATGATGTTTTCCTCATCGATAACTGATATGTCCGATGCAATCGTCAGCAACATGAACCTGGTGGCAAAAATATTTTTCCCCCGCGACATTTTGGTCATAGCGGCGCTGCTTGCCCGGCTGATGGATTTTTTGATCGCCTACATTCTCTTAGTTGTGTTGATGATCGCCAATAACTTGCCCGTGTTTCAATTCAGCTGGATATATCTTCCCCTGCTGTTGCTGATCCAGTTGACGCTCGCCCTGGGACTCGGTTTGATACTTTCCGCAATGAACGCATTTTATCGGGATATACGTCATTTGGTTGTACTGTTGTTGCAATTGTGGCTATACGCAACGCCGATCATTTACCCGATCACCTTGGTGCCCGATTCGATCCGCCCCTATTACTTTCTCAATCCGATGGCAGGCGTGATCCAGGGTTATCGCTCGGTTCTTTTCAACGCCTCCCCGCCGGATTCGACGATTCTCCTTTCTGTTGCTGTTTCTCTGGTTGTATTAGTGACAGGCTACCTCGTTTTTAAGCGTGTCGAGCACCGGTTTGCTGACATCATTTAGAGCACTATTATGGATTACACAATCGAACTTGTTGAAGTTTCCAAAAAATATCGCCTCGGTCAAGCCCCCCTGAGCCTTAAGTCACTCTTCAGCAGCCAAAATGGGCAGGAAAAATACCATTGGGCTGTTCGCGACGTCAATATCGCTCTGCAACGTGGCGAGGCATTGGGAATTATTGGCCCCAACGGCGCCGGCAAAACCACCATTCTCAAGTTGCTTTCGCGAGTGACCTATCCAACCCATGGAAAGATAAACATGCGAGGACGCTTTTCTGCCTTGATCGAGCTGGGTGCAGGTTTCCACCCTGATTTAACCGGGCGCGAGAACGTGTTCCTGAATGGGATCATTCTTGGCATGAAAAAAGCCGAAATCCAACGCCGCTTCGATGAAATCGTTGAATTTGCCGGTATTGGCAAGTTCATCGATACACCGGTCAAACGTTATTCGTCCGGCATGTACGCCCGTCTCGGTTTTGCTGTAGCCGCTCATGTTGACCCGGAAATTTTGCTGGTTGACGAGGTGTTGGCAGTCGGCGACATGTCATTTCAACGCAAGTGCTATGACCGTATGTTGGATATGATCAACAATGGCACCACCCTGATTTTTGTGTCTCACAACATGCGCGCCATCCAACGGGTGTGCTCACGTTGTATGGTTATGTATCGGGGGCAGGCTGCATTTGAAGGCCCCCCCGCGGAAGCAACAGCTGAATATTCAAATATTTTACGCAAAGCCGCCGCAGAGAGAAGTAAGGATTTAGAAGATGTGCAGCATGGTATTGCCGAACAGATCATGACCCATGATGCCGTAATCGAATCCGTCCAATTGGTTCGCGCCGACGGGCAATCAAGCCGCACATTTAGTGCTGGTGAAAATGTATGCGCCCGCGCGATTGTTCGCTTCGATGCGGATGCACCTGCTCCGGTGATTGCCTGTACTATCCGCTCGCCGGAAGGGCAGGTCATTTATGATTACACCACCCATTGGGCAGACGTACAAACGCCAAATTTTACAAAACACACCCGCGCCGTGATTGATTTTCCGCTGCATTTGAACCTCGCCCAAGGAACCTATTTTCTTGGAATCAACCTGGCATATGCAGATCTATCTCGTTATTACGACCGTATCGACCGTGCACTCGATTTTGTCGTCACATCAAAAAGCGGCGCCAAAGGCATTGCTGATCTTCAAGCAGGGTTCAAACTCATTCAAATTTCCGATGTCGATAACGCACAAACATAGCGAATGAATTCTAATCTCAATCTATCCAACCGGTTCACTTCTAATCGGCTGTCTGTCGGAATTGCACTCATTCTTATGGCATTTGCCCTTGGTTTGAACTTCTACACCACCCATCAAGGGGTAGGCGCGTCACCCGACTCGGCAGTCTACATCGGTGCTGCGGATAGTCTTCTGTTGGGATTAGGTTTGCGAGTACCATTTGGTGACTCTGCAAACACACCATTAACTCAGTACCCCCCTCTTTATCCGCTATTGGTGGCATTGTCAAGAAGCGTTGATAACGATCCCAGGTACTCCATTCGAATTCTCAACCTGCTTTTATTGAGCGGCAATTTGGTGCTTTTTTGGATATACGCCAAACGGGTTACCTTCCCAAACAAAGAGTTCGCATCCCTGCTCATTGCCCCACTCGCCGCCGGAATCAGTTTCCTCACCGTCCACATCATGGCATGGTCAGAGGCGCTTTTTTTACTGCTCGGTTTTAGTGGTTTGTATCTGATTGCGACCGCCTCAACGAATCGAATTTCTAAACGAATCTGGATCGGCAGCTTGTTGCTCAGCCTCTCCGCATTGACTCGGTATGCGGGAATTGCTTTCATTTTTACAGCCACATTATTTATATTTTTCCACCCGAAAATTAACACTTTCTCTCTGCGCTTACGGATGAGCAGCACAACGCTTGTGATCGGATTGCTCCCTCCAGCGATTTGGTCGCTATATAACCAGGCGGTATATGATAGCGCATTCAACCGCACACTTTCGTTTCACCCAATTCAGCCCAGCAATATCAGCGTGGCGATTCACACCATTGCAAACTGGTTTTTTATACCTATCGATTGGTCGATTCGATTAAAAGCAGCGTGTTTGGTGATTTTTCTCGTGATTGGCTTTATTAGTCTATACCGATTGGCAAAAAAAAAGCCTATTGCAACAGACTGGAACATTCCCCGTCTATTGATATTTTTTTTTCTCATGTACGCACTGTTCCTAACGTTTTCGATTTCCTTTATAGACGCAAACACACCGCTGGATGACCGCATTCTATCTCCGATATTTTTTTCGCTCTGGCTCCTGTTCGGATTCATTATTCATGGATATCGTCACCTGCTTCAAACTCGTTTGGTCTTGGCAGCCTCGATTATTTTGTTAGCCTACCCTATCCTTTCGCTTATCTGGAATAATTCAATTATCCAACATGCTCATCAAAACGGAATCGGATTTTATAGTAAAACATGGCAGCAATCGGAAACCATTGCCTGGATAAGCAAAAATGCGCCCCGCGCGCTCCTGTTTTCCAACACCCCGGAAGGAATTTACCTCAATACCGGCATATCGACGCTTGCTTTACCAAAAAAAAAGGACCTGATGAAAAACCTGCCCAATGCGGAATATTCGCAACAATTGCGTAACATCGGCGATAGCGTTGCATCCGGCAAGGCAGCAATCATCTTTTTTACATCTATTGCCAGTCTTAATCTGCCCTCGCAAGAAGAACTCATTGATCTTGTTTCGCCCATAGAATCAACAACTCTAAAAGATGGAATAGTGATCCAGCTACACACATCCCCATGATGAAAAGAAATCTGGCCTCTATTATCATTCCCGCTTACAACCAGGGACATTACCTATCCAGCGCCATACAAAGCTGCCTGGAACAGACCTATCCGGAATTCGAGATCATTGTTGTTGATGACGGGTCGACCGACAATACCCGGCAGGTAGTCGAGTCGTTCGATCATCCTGCCATAACGTATGTGTACCAATCCAACAAGGGTTTGTCCGGCGCGCGTAACACCGGCATCCGCCATTCGAGTGGTGAATTTCTGACTTTCTTGGACTCGGACGATGAATTCTTGCCAGAAAAACTCACCTTGTTGATTGGCAAAATGCATGACAATCCAGATTTGGGTTTTATTGCCGGGCAAGCTATGTTGATCGATCAAAATGGCAAGTCAATTCCAAACACATTCGAATCGCAGCTGCCCACGCCTATAAGCCAGCTGGCGCTTGGCAATCCATTCCATGTTGGCAGCGTACTCATTCGCCGAGCATGGCAGGAAAAAATTGGCTTCTTTGACGAAGCCTTACGTTCATACGAGGATTGGGATTTCTGGTTACGGCTTGCCCTTGCCGGCTGCCCAATGACGGTAATACCAACACCGGTTTCCTTGTATCGTTTCCACACCGCCCAGATGACCCGAAACGGCATTCAAATGACAAACGCCAACATGGCTGTGCTCGAAAAGATTTTTTCGCAAAACAATCTGGCAGCCGATTGGGTGTCCATAAAACCGCTGGCATACAGCCATGCCCATTTACGCGCCACTGCTCATGGGTTTCTGGCTTCAGATTTTTCCTGGGCACATAAACACTTGCGTCAGGCAATTCAGTTAAATCCCGAGTTACTGGAAAATAAAGGGGAAAAATTGAAGCAATTGTTCTCGGCGTGGACCAATCTACCCAAAACCAACGACACGATTTCTTTTCTTGATCGGATTTACTCAAACCTGCCCGATGAATTAGCCTTTCTCGCTCAAAACCGGAGGCAATTGATCGCCGATGCCGCCTTGCAAAAAGCCTTTCGCGAATATCATCGAAAAAATTTTCCGGCAGCCCGCAGCGCAGCCTGGAAGGCTTTCTGGCTTCAGCCGGGGTTATTCCGCAATTACGGGGCGTTCTCGATATTAATCAAGTCAGTGCTTAAAAGCCCCGTGCCAGTTATAAATTCCACCAAGGACTGATCTATGAGAAGGATATTCCTCAAATCTCAAGTAACGCCGTATGTAATTCTATTCATCGAACGGGATGGAAGCACATACATGACCAGCCTTCTTACATCACACCCGGATATCGAAGCTGTTTATGAGCGCTTCGCGGTATTAAAACAAAAAGGGGCAAATGGTATCGAACAATTGGCTTGGGCTCGAGATTTCTTCACTCCGCGCTGGATCAATCGCTTTGCTGCTGTTGGTTTCAAAACCAAGCTCGTAGATGTCCTTGACAAAGACGGCTTTGTAAGCCTTTTGCGCGAGAAGAAGGTACACATCATACAAATGCAACGGCGCAACCAGGTAAAAGCGGTTGTTTCGCGGATCAACGCCAAGCGTTTATACGACGCCTCTGGTAAATGGAATTTGTATGATGAAAAGGAACGCATGCCAGCATTCAATATCGATTACCAAATGTTTGATCAGTACCTGCAAGAGCGCATTCAGGCAGACGAAGAATTGACCCGTTTTACCGAAAATCTACAACTGCCGACCTTGAAAATGGTGTATGAAGAAATCTTGCTCAATCGAGACGAAATTCTCAACAAAGTATTTTCATTCCTCAATGTGCGCCCCTTCCCTGTTCAAGCCAAGACATTAAAAAATACCAGCGATGATTTGCGAGATGTTGTTTTGAATTTTGTTGAACTAAAGGGACGCTATTCAGGTACGCGTTTCGAAGCCATGTTTGATGAAGTCATTGCCCCTTAGGATTCTACATGCCAGGAATTTTCGGGTTTTCTAAATTGATCAACGACGACCAAGCGTTCGTCTTATTGAAGGGTATGGCTTACGCCCTGGCTCCCGAAGAGCGATTTACAAAAGAATTCTTCGCCCACGCCGGGCTGGGAATTGGCAGGGCATCACTGGGAATTTTAAATCCCGCCAAACAACCACTTTGGGACCAGTCTCAACAAGTCGGCATCGTTTTTGAAGGCGAGATATTTGAGCCGTTGCCCCAGGCAACTCAATTAGCCACACAGTCAGACAATCAAAAAAATGCGGAGAGTCTTTTCCTTCATTTGTACTTAGCCGAAGGTGTAACGTTTGCCTCGCGGATCAATGGTGCATTTTGTGCCGCCATTTTGGATTTACGTGATCAAAAAATCGTGGTAATCAACGACCGGCTCGGGCTCTATCCAATTTATTATTACCATAGGGGCGGCGAGTTTGCATTTGCCAGTGGCGTTCGCGCCTTGCTGGTCGATCCTTCCCTCCCCAGAAACATAGATCGAATCGCTATTCAGGAATTTCTAACATTCGACCACATACTTGGACAGCGTACCCTACTAGAAGACGTTCAACTAATGCCGCAAGCCAGTGTGGCGGCCTTCCAACACGGTCAGTTCAACATCGCCCCATACTATCACTTCAAATACACCGATGTTTATCCATTTCGTGAACCAGAATCATACCGCGAACAATTTATTTTCGAAATGAAACGGGCGGCTCAACGCCAATCGACGGGTAACCAACCCAAGGGTGTCATGTTATCAGGTGGTCTGGATTCGCGTTTTTTAGTCGCCTCCCTTGCAGAACAGATCAAGCCGGATTCCCTACACACCTTCACCTGGAGCATTCCAAAATCCGACGATGCCCGCTATGCCCGGGAAGTTGCCTCAGTCTTAAATACAAGGCATCATTTCTTTGAATTGCGTCCTGATTGGTTAATGACTCACGGCGAAAAAGCAGTACGCTTGACAGATGGAATGGGCAATCTGGTCAATTTACACGCCATGGCGAATATTGAAGAAGAAGCCAAAATTTCCCGCCTGATTTACAAGGGTTTTATGGGGGATGCGATGTTTGGATTCGGCTTGCGCCCGCGATTTTGGGCAGATTACGATCGTGAAACTGAAATACAGGAACATTTACAGGCTTATCGCGACTATCGGGTATTAACTTTCGATTTACCGGAACATTCTGCGATTTTCACCGACTCTTTTCTCAACCACACTCAAGATGGGCTGCTTCAAGATTTTTCAAAAGGAATGCGAGCTGCCGCGGTTCGCCAAATGGCAACCCAACGTCTGTATTTCGATCTTACGCAGCGCGTCCCTCGCATGACAATCAATGGCGTTCTGGTAGCCCGCGATCAGGCAGCAATTCGCCTACCCTTTACGGATAATGATCTGGTTGAATTCTCGATGACCATTCCTCCTTATTTAGCATTTGAGCGTCGATTGATGATGGACGCATTCATCCACGCCTATCCAAAATTAGCCCGTATTCCTACACCTCGCGATCATTTACCAATGGTCTCATGTGCACGAGAGATGTTGATGCGCAATGCTCAATTTATTAAGTGGCATTTACGCCGCATGGGGCTGAACTGGATCGCTGGTCCTGAGAGTCGCCCTTACAAGGATTATCACACCTGGTTCCGTACCGGTCTGAGACACTGGGTCGAAGAAACCCTACTGTCCCAGCAAAGCCTTGAGCGGGGCTATTTTCAACCTGAACGGGTTCGTCAACTGGTGAACGAACACATGAACGGAAGAAACCACTCCGTACGTCTTGGCGCAATGATGGCAATCGAATTGTGGCATCGCATGTATATTGACTGAGCACCGAATCCTCTGATGAAAATCGGCATCGCAATCAACGAAACCTGGGCATTCTTTCAGGATATCTACACCGAACTGCAACGGCATCATTCCGTTAGCCTGTTTGAACCTCGCAAATACAATTTGCCAATCTTCCGCGAGCGATTGAATCGCAAGATCTTTGTGGACGACCTTTCCAACTTTTTACGTTCCAATCAGGCGGTGTTTTTCGAATGGTCCAGTGAGCTGCTGGCAGCAGCCACCCAATTACCCAAGACGACCCCTATGGTCACCCGTTTGCATCGTTACGAGCTGTACCACTGGTCGGATCGCATTGATTGGGATAAAGTTGATCGTATAATTTTGGTCAGCGAAGCCAAGCGCGAAGAATTTAATGCCAGGGTCAAGGGGCAAGATCATAAATTGGTTGTAGTCCCAGAATCGGTATCGTTAAAACGCTTCCAGCCCATTGAACGACGCTTTAATTATGATATTGGCACATTGTGTAACCTGACACCACGCAAACGAGTTTACGAATTAATCCTGGCTTTTGTTGATCAGGGATTACACCAAAAAGGTTACCACCTTCATATTGGCGGCGGTGAGCATGAGCGCTTCAGAGATTATTATGACTCGGTTATAAACCTGCCGGGCAGATTAGGCATTACTGGAAAAGTAAAATTTTACGGCAAAATTCACGATCCCTTCGACTTTTATCGTCATCTGGATATTTTTATTTCGAATAGTTATTCCGAAGGGCTGCAGGTATCCCCACTCGAGGCAATTGCCAGTGGATGTTATTGTCTTTCCCATCATTGGCCCGGCGCCGACGAACTCCTTCCGGCTGAAAATCTCTTCATAACCGATAGCCAGCTGAGGCAACGATTGGAAAACTACGAAGGACTGAGCGAAACTGAAAAGCGGGAAAAGCAAGCCAATTTGCGCCAGCGCATCGCCTCCCGTTTTGATAGTGAAAAAATCAGCCGGCAAATCCGGGAGATCATCGAGGAGACGGCGCGAGGATGAAAGTCGCCTATCTTGCTCAACTCAGCCCGGAGGTGCGCTTTCCCCCTTTTGACGGTCCCGCCAACCATATCCGCTATGTGGCGCAGGAATGGATAACTCTCGGACATTCTGTTCAATTGCTGGCAGGGATCAACAACCAGTATTGGCAAAGCAGCGATTTGAACAAATTCGAAGCAGCGATGCCTTCCCGGAAATCATTGGTGGAGCGGTCAATCCGGAAAATTCAGACTGTCAGCCATTTCCCCTATTTCAATTTTTTTGAAAGCCGTCGCTATGCTGAATTGGTACGCAAGCAAGCTGCCGGATCCGAAATCCTGTACGAGCGTTCCAGCTGGATGAGTTATGGCGGTTTGCTCGCTTCCAGACGGATGAATCTGCCGCTGGTGATTGAGTATAACGGGGATCCGCTGCACGATTTGGAATCCAAAGGACACACACCTCGTGGGCTGCATCGCTTTGTGGCTATACGAATATTCAAGAACATCTTGCACAATTGCCAGCACATTATTGCCTCCGGGCAGGGTTGGAAAGACAATTTGATTGTTAAATGGAATCTACCAGAAACAAAAATTACTGTAGTTGAAAATGGATCATCGTTAATCGAGCTACTCTGCAGAGATCAACTCGCGAATTTTCGGGAAACACCAGAGACAGAACCGGTTGAAATCGTATACCTGGGTGGTTTTTTCCCCTGGCATGGCACCCAAATTGCGGTTGAAGCGTTCAATAATATCGTCAAACAAGGCATCAATGCTCGTTTGACTATGATTGGTGACGGAGCACATTTGGAAGAGACCCGTGCGTCTGTCCACCAGTTGGGCATTCAGGATCGAGTCGAATTTACAGGTTCCTTGTCAGTTGAACAATTCGCGCCCCGTCTGGCAAATGCTCACATTGCTCTCTCGCCCTATTGCGGTTGGAAGGAGTATTCCGGCCTGAAGCTATTTGACTACAAGGCAGCCGGATTAGCAACGATCGCCTCTGGTGAAAACGGCCAGCCTGTGACCCTGGTTCACAATCAAACCGGATTAATCGTCCCCCCTTGCGATCTATCCGCGCTGACACAGGCGATGCTTCGACTCACGACCGACCAAACCTTTCGCCGGCAATTAGGTCAAAATGCACGCATTGAAGCCGAGAAAAAACACAGTTGGCGCAACTGTGCAATCAGCATCCTGGAAGCCATCTCTCCATACGTGCAAAATTGATCATATAAATGATGTACGAAAGCCCAACCACGCAAAATCCAGGACTGGTTTCAATCATGATGCCTGCATACAACGCCGGGCATTATATAGGATTGGCGATACAAAGCATCCTGAACCAATCCTATCGACGCTGGGAGCTGATTGTGGTCAACGACGGTTCGACAGACAATACCCAAGAAATTCTTGATGCATTTTCTGACGAACGCATTATCAAAATAAATCAACCAAACAGTGGTGAAGCAGCTGCCAGGAACACTGCACTCGGCATGGTACGAGGTGAATTTTTAGCCTTTTTAGATTCCGACGACGAATTCATGCCCGAATTTTTGGCTCAAATGATCATCTTCCTGAACCAAAATCCTCATCGCGATGCGGTCTATTGTGATGGTTTTTACATTGACGAGACCGGAAACAACTTAGTTCCTCTATCTCATGAGCGCCGCGGTCCGTTTGAAGGCGATCTTTTCGAGCAATTAGTCCGAGCATCGGATGTTTTCGGTCCACCTATATGTGTTGTATTACGCACCTCAAAAGTCCGTGCGCTCAACGGAAGCTTCGATACCCGCATTGTTATCGGTCCTGACTGGGATTTTTTTACCCGCATATCTCAACACTTAAACTTTGGTTATCACGACGCAAAACTCTGCCGCTATCGTGTTCATCAAACCAATATTACCCTCACCGCCGGGAATCAACGCAAGATCGAATCGCTCATTTTATGCCGCCAAAAAGCTGCACAATTGCCCCGCTTCGAAGAATGCAAAATCGAAACGCGTTCATACCTGTTTTATGATTTACTGATCAATCTGCTCAAAGGACAGCCCAGCCGACAGGCTGAGGTGATCGCATCTCCAACATTTAACAAATTGCCGCACGCCGAACAAAGCCGGTTATTACGCTTGATGGCGGTCGAAGAAATCATCTTAAATCTCGATTCGCAGTACACACACAATTGGCTGGCTGCATCAGCCCGCTTGAATTCTAGAGACACGAAGACCCGCCTTCTGGCGTTGGCTTATTCTTTAAGTCCTCGAATGATTCGACTTATTTTGAAGATTCGTAGCACATTTCGAGAAAAACACCCCAACGCATCTCCTTTTTTCAAGAATTTATCCACTTAAGACTGTTTGGGATTCAGAAGTTGCGCATCGCTTTATTTCACAATCTGACATCCGGTGGAGCAAAACGCTCTTTATATGAGCTTGTTCGGCATCTCAGCCCTCAACACGAGATCATTGCACACACATTCACATCCGCCAACCATGATTTTGGAGATATTCGCCCTTACGTTAATCGGCACAACCTTTATTCTTTCACCCCTGGTCGGTTGTACCCCTCGCCTTTTGGAAGGCTAAATCCGATTATTCGCATGCAGGATTTGAAGCATCTGCACGAATTAAACCGCGTGGTTGCGGAAAATGTTCACCGCGACCAGCCGGATATCGTTTTTGTGCAACCCTGCCAATTCGAAAATTGCCCTTCCATACTCCAGTACATGGATGGAATTCCAACCGTATATTATTGCCATGAACCAATCCGGGTATTGTACGAAGAATCGCCCCCCCGCCCTTATTTAGAGAAAATTTCGGCTTTACGCAAAGCCCTTGACCTGATCGATCCACTACCGCTCCTTTATCGTAACACCCTGAAAAAAAACGATCTAGCCAACGTTAGAAAAGCAAGCGTAGTATTGGTTAACTCACTGTACACCCAAAACAATGTCACATCAATTTACGGGGTACCGGCTCGGATTAATTATCTAGGCGTGGACACCAATCGCTTTAAACCATTACAGATGGAAAGGCAACCGTTCGTTCTATCCGTTGGGTCACTGACACCTCTGAAAGGTTTTGATTTTATCATCCGTGCCCTTGGACAAATTCCCGCCAACCTGCGACCGAAACTTGTTATTTCAAGCAACTTTACAAATCCACCCGAATACGATTTTTTAAGCACCCTTGCGTCCCAGCAAGAGGTGGACGTCGAATATCTCAGTGGTATCAGCGATGAAAAACTGGTCGAGCTATACAACACGGCAGCGCTAACGGTTTACACTCCCTACCGCGAGCCATTCGGCTTGGTGGCACTCGAATCGATGGCTTGTGCAACCCCGGTTCTTGGCGTTCGCGAAGGAGGTTTGCTCGAAACCATTGAGGATGGTATCACAGGCTGTTTGGTGGAACGCAACGAAGAGGAATTTGCCCGCGCTCTGGTCGAATTACTGAACAGCCCGCAACACTTGTCCCAGATGGGAGCGGAAGCCAAACGTATCGTTCACGAAAAATGGAGCTGGCAGGCAGCCGCTCAACGGCTGGAAGAACATTTTTTGGTTGCAATCAAGGATCACAAGACCCACTCGATGAGGCTTCAATGAATTCACAGAGTTTTGTCATCTTTGCGTTGCAATTCGCCGTAATGCTTGCTGCTGCATTGATTCTTGGTCAATTCATGCGCCGCATAAAACAACCTGCTGTATTGGGAGAATTATTTGGCGGCATCATTCTCGGTCCGACAATATTTGGTCTGCTTTTTCCGGCGGCGTATAACTGGCTGTTCAACTCATCGCCGGAAGCCGTAGTGATGCGCGACTCGTCCATAAAACTGGGTATGTTATTTTTCTTGTTCACAGCAGGGCTGGAAATCAACCTGGATGAATTTAACCGTGTTGGTAAAAAAGCTCTCATCATTGGACTGATTGGCACACTCCTGCCGATCCTTTTAGGAATAGGACTTGTATATCTTATCCCGCGCGGGTTCTGGGGTACCGCGGTTCAAAATCATCTTTTTGTGTTTGGGTTATTTGTTGGCATGAATTTGGCGAACTCTGCCAACCCTGTCATTGCCCGCATTCTTATGGATATCGGTTTACTCAAGGAAGAGATCGGCGCAATCATCATGACCTCCACCCTCGTGGACGACTTGATCAATTGGACCATATTTGCGGTCATCATCAGCCTGATCGACACCAATACCCCCCCGTCATCCACCGATTTAGGAATATCTTTATTGTTGGTATTAACTTTTTTCGTGGTTATGCTTACCTTGGGCAGGTGGATTGCTCCAAGAGCGCTGCACTGGGTGAAGCAAAAAGTTGCCTGGCCGAGCGGCTTCGTTGCCATGACCGCTGTCATCATCCTGGTAGCTTCAGGTATTGCTGAAGGTCTTGGCATCGGTGCATTTTTTGGGGCATTTCTTGTTGGTGTAGCCGTTTCAGGCAAACACCCCGACGCAGAAGATGCCCATAACCTGATCGCTCAATTTGTGATGTCATTTTTTGCCCCCATCTATTTCATCTCGATTGGCATGACAACCAACTTTGCCAATCATTTCGATGTTATCCTCATTCTGGTTATCCTCCTGGCAGCTTTTATCACAAAATTTTCCTCTGTGATACTCGGTGCAAAGGTTTCTGGGATGGCACTCAATCGGCAGGTTATGGCAATTGCAGCAGGGTTGAACGCTAGAGGTGCGACAGGAATTATTCTTGCCGGAATTGGCTTACAAAAAGGCTTGATTGACGAAAGAATTTTCGTTGCCTTCTTCATCATGGCGGTATTGACATCAATGGCGTCGGGGCCACTGATGAATATGTTTTTGAAAGGAAAATTCACCCTGGCAATCCCAGACAAAAAGACCTTGCCGGATATCATTCGCGAATAAATTTACAGTTGAAACATGAGGATGCGATGAACCACCGATATTTATTACACCAGTCCGTATTTCAAAATGCGGAGCATTCCCCTGATCACCCCGCTGTCAGATATGCAGCCCAGCAATTGACATATCAAGAACTGACTTACCTGAGTTGTCAACTGGCAAATCAGCTCATCGAACTTGGTGTGCAGCGTGGCGACAGGGTTGGTATTTATATGAATAAAAGCCTTTACTCAGCAGCAGCCATATACGGCATATTAGCCGCGGGCGCCGCGTACGTTCCACTCGATCCTTTTGCGCCGGTCAATCGCCTGGCTTTCGTGATCAACGATTGTAATATTAACATCATCATTACCCATTCGAGTAAACTGGATAACATTACAGAAATTCTCAAGCAAACCGATCTTCAAGCATTGGTCGGATTGGAGGTAGAGGAATCACTTGCAGTTCGTTGCATTCCATGGAATGAAATCCGGGAATTACCGAAAAATTCACCCGCGTTGACTCTTACCGAGCAAGATTTGGCGTACATCCTTTACACATCGGGGTCAACCGGTACACCTAAAGGGATCATGCACACCCACCGCAGCGGATTATCCTTTGCAGAATGGGCAGTTGAAACGTACAGATTACAACCGGATGATCGCGTTAGCAACCACGCGCCGCTACATTTTGATCTTTCAACCTTTGATTTCTTTGCCAGCGCAATTGCTGGTTCAACCACCGTAATCGTTCCCGAAGCAGTGACTAAACTCCCCGCCAGCATGGCAAAGTTGATACAAGACGAACGGATTAGCGTGTGGTATTCGGTACCATTTGCCTTAATCCAGATGATGGAACGGGGTAATTTAGCATCACGCGATTATTCCGCTCTTCGCTGGATACTATTTGCCGGCGAGCCATTTCCGACGAAACATTTGCGGTCCTTGATGAACTTGCTGCCAAAAGTTCGATTCTCGAATCTTTATGGTCCAACCGAAACCAATGTGTGTACGTTCTATCACGTACCATCTTTATCGGATTCTTCGGACGAACCAATACCAATCGGAATCGTATGCGCCAATACAGAAGATCTGGTTGTGGACAGTGATGGCAACCCCTTGCCGCAAGGCGAAATTGGCGAATTGCTAATCCGTGGCGGCACAGTGATGAAAGGATACTGGGGCAGACCCGACCTGACGGAACGCGGTTTCTACCGCCGTCGCGTGTTCGGATATTGCGACGATATTTTTTATCGTACAGGCGATCTGGTACAAAAAACGCCAGATGGCAATTTCAAATTTTTTGGCAGAAAAGATCGTCAGATTAAAACCCGCGGTTATCGCGTGGAACTGGACGAAGTCGAATCTGCACTGTTATCCCATCCGTCAGTTCATGAAGCAGCTGCCTATCCAGTGCCCGATGTAGAAGGCAGTAATTTGATTGAAGCCGCAGTAACTCTGGTTGACAATGTCTCCCTGGAACAGGATGATTTGATAGAACACCTTTCCGGGCGATTGCCTTCCTACGCCGTGCCGGTCAAAATCATCATAGCGGCGGATTTCCCACGCACATCCACCGGTAAAATTAACCGGCGCGAATTGCAGGAACGAGCGATCAACTCGCAGAATCCAAAGTAATATATCCTTAGGAGGAGATTTCAATGGACACTCAAGCGATTATCAAAGAATTCGTGGTTAACGAACTGGCGAAGGGCAGAAAAGCAACCATAAAAGAAGATGACGACCTGTTGAGCGAAGGCATCATCGATTCGCTCGGAATTTTACAACTGGTCGCGTTTATAGAAGAAAAATTCGGTTATAACGTTCCTGATGAGGATGTAGTTATAGAAAACTTCATGAGCGTGAATGCACTTGCCAGCTACCTCGACCAAAAAATTCAAAAGAAATAACATTACCTCAGCAAAGGGTTGTTGAAACTGTTAAGAAGTTCAACAACCCGAGGAAAAATTAGGTCCTTCGTGCTTCTTTTCGTAAATTCTTAATGATTAAGAAGTTGATGTTTCTCAACGGAGCGGCTACAATCGCGGCTGTATTCCATCATTCAGTCCACTGGATGTTGATTCCCTTGTTCATGTGGCAGGAGAGAATATTATCTAGCATAGGAGCCCAATTTATACCCGATCCTCAGGTAACGGTTTTGTTTTTCCGGATCACCGATCAACTTGCGGGATGTGCAGTACCAATTTTCTTGTTTGTCTCAGGTTTTTATTACGGATTCGCCAACAACCGCACAACAACGAAATTCGATATCCATTGGTTGGTATCACGAATTAAGTTCATCTGGATTCCGTTCGCGGTTTGGAGCACAATTATTATATTGATGCGGACAATCGAAGGAGATACCTACAATTTCCGGCAGTTGGTTGATATTTACATTTGGGGGAGCGCTGCAGGTCCCTATTATTACATTCCATTGATCATTCAATACATCGTTCTTTCGCCATTTTTGTTTTATTTACTAAAACACTTCCCCAAGCCGACATTTGGCGTAGTAATTGCCATACAAATTATCGCCTCCTTAACCTGGTACACCGCTTTCTTCGATATCTCCTCACCTGGACTGGCGCATGTAATTAGTTTAATAAAAGCCTGGCATGTGCTTCACAACCTGATCTGGTTTACTGGAGGCATGTACCTATATCTATATCAGCCTGAACTTACCGCGGGAATTAAAAAGTTTAAACATTTATTACCGCTTTTGGCGGTTATTGTTTTTGTGTTATCCCAATTGGAATTATCACAATTCGCACAATTCTTTCAAAAAGAGTGGGTCTATGCCCAATCTTTCTTGCTGACCCGAATTTTATATTTCAATTTGATCATGTTAATTATTCTGTTTCAGGACACAATTCGTAAAAATCATTGGATCGAATGGCTAGGCTCAAAATCATTTGGCGTTTACCTCACCCACATCCTCTTCCTGGAACTATTTGCCCGCGGACTGTATCACTTTGCTCCGCAATTGATGCGTTTTTCCCCAATTTACTGGGGCTTGTTAATGGTTGTTGCTTTAGCCGGACCATTGATTATGATGCGAATTGCTGAAATCCAACCGCTTCATCGCTTTTATCCTTACCTCTTTGGGTAAGCCTGAAATCCAACCAACCCATTCCACTTTTTACTGGAGGAAAAAATGAACGATGTAATCATTATTGGTGGTGGCCCCGCAGGCTCTGTGATGGGCAGTTATCTTTCGATGGCTGGCATCAAAAATGTCCTACTCGAATCTGCCATACACCCTCGTGCCCATGTGGGCGAATCGATGGTAACTTCCTCAACTCGTGTCTATAAGGAGATCGGCTTTTTGCCGACCATGGAAAAAGAGGGCTTTCCTCATAAGTATGGAGCATCCTGGCATGATATTAAAGGCAGAGGTGCATCTCATATCTGGTTCAACGAATTTCCACAAGACGGCGTGGATCAACCCTACACCTACCATGTGGATCGAGGTAAGCTGGATTTACTTCTTCTTAAACATGCCCAGAACCTCGGTACTGAGGTCTATCAAGGGGTAACAGTCAAACAAGTTTTATTTGATGACAATAATTACGCCTGTGGGGTGCGGGTAAAAATTGCCGATCAGGAAATTGACCTGCACGCCAAAATGATCGTTGACGCAAGTGGCCGGAACACATTGCTTGGCCGTCAACTGGGCATCAAAAAGAAAGACCCAATCTTCAACCAGTACGCCGTACATGCCTGGTTTGAGAATGTAAAACGTGGTGAGATTGACACACAGGACTTCATTCACATCTACTTTTTGCCGGTTGAACGGGGTTGGGCATGGCAGATTCCTATTACCGACAAAATTACTTCGATGGGCGTTGTTGCCGAGAAAGAGGTCTTCGTTCAAGCAAAAGGGGATATTGAAGGCTATTTCTACAAGTACGTCAATTCCAACGAGGGGTTAAAGCACGCCCTGTCCGAAGCGGTCCGAATTAACGAGTTCAAGCAAGAGGGCGATTACTCGTATAGCATGGACAAGTTTGTTGGAAACGGATTTATGCTGATCGGAGATGCCGCTCGATTTGTTGATCCCATTTTTTCTTCCGGTGTGAGCATTGCTTTGTATTCTGCCAAGTACGGCTCACAGTTCATTCGCCAGGCTTTCGAAAACGGCGATTTTAGTGAAGAAATCTTCAAGCCATACGAGGTCAAAATGCGCGCTGGCGTCAGTGTTTGGTATGAATTTATCCGCTTGTACTATAAACTACTGCCGCTTTTTACGCATTTCATTCAATCTAAAAAATACCGACTGGAAGTATTGCGGTTGCTGCAAGGTGAAGTCTATGATCGGAAGGAAGTCCCTGTATTAGCGGCGATGCGACAGTACATCGAAACCGTCGAGAAAACTGAAAACCACTTACTGCGATCCAAGCTGACCAGCATTCCTATTGATGATCTGCCGGAATTCAGCCAGCAACCCTGACACCTTGCCGGAGACCATTTTTGAGTCGCAAACTGCTCTATCTCAATGGCATTGCCATTTTTTCTGTAATTTTGTTTCATAGCGCCGGCTGGGTATTAACGGCGATGTTTTCCTGGTTTTATCGTTATTACCCAGCCGACTTATCGCCGGATATTCTGATTGGCAGTCCAGGGTATTACGGGATGCGGTTTATTGAGCAGATCGTTGTCTTCAGCATTCCCGCCTTTTTATTCGTATCCGGGTATTTTGTTGCCTTTATTACCGGAAAAAAACGGAATACAATCGGCTGGAAAGATGTTCTGCCGCGTATTCGCAACCTGCTTATTCCCTATCTTGTCTGGACGGCAATCGTTTTGGGCATCGGCTTAATCGAAGGTAAACGATATTCCCTAACTCAAATCTTGATCAATCTGTTTACCGGTAATTCGACACCCGCTTACTATTTCGTCCCTTTGCTGATCCAGTTCTATTTGCTTGCCCCTTTGATCGTATATCTGGCAAAAAAATACTGGCTATACTTACTTCTCTTTACAGGATTCTTGCAGATCAGCATACATCTTGCGACAACCTTTGACCTTATGGGCATCCAACCGGGTTATGCCAATTCGATCGTTGCCATCACACCCAAGTGGCTGTTCGTATCCCGATTACACTGGTTTTCCGCTGGTGCCATTATAGGGTTTCATTACTCGACTTTCAAAGATGCCATCCAAAAATTCCGTCCTGTGTGGTTGTTTGGAACGCTCGTCTTGATGATTATTGGTTTTATAGAATGGGAGTTTTTCGCTGGACCGATCGAGATGCGGGAAACCATCATCGATTTCTTTTATGCCTGGTTTGTGATTCTGGCTTTCCTGAGCTTAAAAGACGTTCACCTTCCATTGGCTTCGACAGTCAGCAATATAGGTGCAAACTCTTTTGGTATTTATCTTTCTCACATTCCAGTTATGGAAATAGTTTCCAGGGGTATGTACCATCTTGCTCCATTCATGATTGGGCAGCCTTACATATTATTTATTCATCTGATGATCATTGGATTGGGGATACCACTTATTGCAATGCGGTTAATGAATCGATCTTTTGCCCGGCTCTACACTTCCTATATTTTTGGTTAATTTTTCGACTTAATGGCAAAACGATTTCTCAGCCTCAATGGACTCGCTATTCTCGGCGTGATTATCAACCACTCGGTCGGGTGGGGCTATGTCGCCATGTTTTGGTGGGTGCACCGTTACACTAACCACACTTCCCCCAATTTCGATCAGATTTACAGTACACCCTACTTTACAATGAGATTTTTGGAACAGTTGATCATCCCAAGCATTCCTGCATTCTTATTGGTTTCCGGTTTTTTTATTGCCTTTGCGGCTGGAAAGAAAGAGAATATCGAGTGGAAATATATATATAGCCGGATTCGATACCTGGTTATACCATTCGTGATTTGGACTACCATCATGCTTGGTTACAATGTCTCTCAGGGAGAAAAATTCGGTCTCCCGGAAATCCTTGCTATCTATCTTTTCGGTCAGGCAACGCCGGCATTTTACTTCGTCCCACTTCTGGTAAGTTTGTATGTACTTTCCCCATGGCTTATAAAACTTGCTCGCGCCAATTGGAAACTGCTCCTCGGATTAACCGCGATTGTGCAAATCCTGACGCAATCCACAAAGTACCCACTGATGCTCGAATGGGATATTCCCTTTAAGAGCGTATTCAGCCTGATTACATCAGGCTGGTTCTTCCCGGGGCATATTTTTTGGTTTTCGGCAGGTATCGTTTTTGGTTTGCAGCAAAATATCATAAAAACATTTTTGCACCGCGCTCGTTTCGTACTACTTGGTTTGATGCTGGCTTTCTTTACCTTTGGGATGCTTGAATGGGAGTGGCTGCTAGTCCAATCCAGCAGAGATTGGATAGGTCCACGCGAAACCCTGGTGGACAATTTTTACTCCCTGGTATTCCTCGGCTTTCTGATTGGGATTACATCCTTAAAAATTCCTTTTCAGCGATGGGTTGGTGATTTAGGCGCCAAATCGTTTGGGGTTTACCTGTCGCATTCGTTGATCCTTTCACTCGTGGCAAAAGTAATTTACCACGTAGCTCCACAATTGTTGTCCATCCAACTATTGTTCCTGGTGATTTTATTTATTTTTGGTTTGGGTATTCCACTACTGATGATGGAAATAACCCACCGATCACCACTGAAAAGATTTTATGTCTACTTGTTTGGTTAATTCATTTCATTGAGGTTTTTTATGGCAAAGGTTCTTGTCACCGGTGGCGCTGGTTTTATTGGATCGCATGTTTGCGAACAACTTACCTTAAAGGGTCATGAGGTTATCGCGCTGGATGATCTTTCTGGTGGGTTTAAAGACAATCTTGTAGATGGTGTTCGCTTTATCAAAGGCAGCATTGCCGACGAAGTGTTGATCAATCGCCTGTGCCAATCTGAGCGGTTCGATTTCATTTATCACCTTGCCGCTTATGCTGCGGAAGGCTTGAGCCATTTCATCAAGCGCTTCAACTACACCAACAACCTGA
>DAOUMN010000026.1:0-43379 GCA_034411135.1 Bellilinea sp. | reverse complement strand
GCCTGGATTGTTCAGATCCTGGGACTGATAATTTTGCCGCTGGTGTATTATTTTCCCCCCGAACGCTTTGGTTTTTGGGTCAGCCTGCCTTACTTCCTGTATTTTGGTCTGGTGTTCTTGATGGATATGGAATATCGGGTAATTTTGAATGAGATCAGCCTAGTGGGCGTTATTCTGGCTATCCCACTGGGAATTCATTGGAATGGATGGTTGATGACCATCGTTGGTGGGGTGGCCGGCTTCGGTTTAATGTTTGTATTGTATTATTTTGGCATTCTCTTCAACCGGGCAATGACAAAACGACGGGGAGAGCCGTTAGAAGAAGTTGCGCTCGGCTTTGGTGATGTCAATCTAAGTGGTATTCTTGGCTTGCTGCTTGGCTGGCCCAAAATTGCGATCAGCCTGTTCTTTTCGGTGGTTTTGGGCGGGGTAATTAGTGGTTCATACTTGTTGTTTAGCGTTCTTACCCGTTCTTATCGTCCTTTCACGGCAATTCCCTACGCGCCTTTCCTGGTGGTTGTGGCGGTGGTGCTGTTCTATTTAGCCTGATAGTGCCAATAAATTGTTGGATGTGTTTTTGGTACTTTAAGGGGCAGGTTGAGTATGGCTGCTAATCTTCGAATACCAATACCACAACACATCAGCGGCTGGTTTTCCGTGAATGGATGAAGACGGATCCTGGAGCGCAACTGGTGGATAATATCCGCGCGAGACGAATCCGTTGATCCATTCGCGTTGATTGATTACAGTCATCCAGGCTGTATAAATAGCAACCTGTTCCTGCATATCCGGTTGAAGCGCAGTGGTCGTTTCAATGGATGGGATGGTGCCGTCCCACAAGGGGCAAAGTTCGGAAGGGCAGGCTGTTGCAGCGCCATCGTAGGAAGGGTAATTGATTCCCAGGATAACCGGCTTTTGTATGGTTTGATAAACTGGAAGCAGCCTTTCATCTACAAGAGAACCCGCTTGGGTGGTTAATTCTTCCAAACTGGCTTGGGGTGAATCTGAAAGCGGCGCTGAAACCAGAACATATATCAAGTCCGCCTGGTGTGACCATTCAGGGACCTGGATGCCATTTGCATCCAATGGCAGTGCCCAGGCAATTTTGCCAGAAAAACGTTTGCGCACTTCATTAAAAACTTGCTCCCAACGATCGGCTGCGTTGGCGGGTACGCCGGATGGCGTTCCATCAGAGAGGATGCCAGCGGGAAGAGCCGGAGCAACCTCGGTGCCACCCAAGACCAGTACCGGTGTGTTGGTTTGGGCTGCCAGGTCCGCCATGTGAACGGCAAAAACGCGGTAGCGTTCGAACCAGTTGTCCCACCAGGCAGGATCGCTGCGGGCTTCCGCCCAAATATCCACATTATTCAGTTGAATGCGAGGATATAACCAGGGGGTTAAGTTGGCTTGGCGGGCGGTTTGAATCGCCTGGGTTATGTCGATCCACAATGGATCCCTGCCGGGTACTGGTTCAACAACAGGAGGTGAAACGCGAGTATAACTCCAGGTCGGGCTGAGGATAACCGTGTTGGCTTTTAACAAGTTGATGGCGTTATATCCCCAAAACAGGTAGGGCTGCCAGGTTGGATTGTAATGCGGACTGGTTTCAACCGCGGTGATAAATTCGGGGGAAAGAGGCAAAATCTCTGGTGTGATAATCTTTGTTGCGGGAGTCGAGGTGTCCCACCATGCCCAGGCTTTGATTTCATCCCGAATGGTTTGGGATTCACTGCCTATGGAGAGTGGATAACCACCGGCTTGCTGTCCAGCAGTAGCGATGTCATCGGCAAAGCCACACTGGTCATTGCGGCAATAGCGATATTGCAGGCTGTTAAACATATTTAGTGGACTGTAAAGAACGTATAACCATTGATTGTTACCCAATGACCACATGGGCAGAGGGGACATCCAGGCGTATGGATTGAATTGGATCGAAACCGTATCCTCAATCGGAGTGTTTTCCGGGGCTTTTACCAGAAACGTAACCGGGGCGGTGCTACCCGCCTGCCACGATTCAACACGGTCATTAACGGTGAAGTCGTTACTCGGCACAATTAACTGGCGGGTGACAAAACCGCCGTTGCTGGCGTGTTCTGCATTCCAAAAGCCATCCCCCAGTGTGTATTTGTAGCGTAAATCGAGTCCGACGGGCAGACGCAAGGTAATGGCATAAGTATTTTCGGCTACGGAGGACATGAGCGGTGCGCGGGCAGCGATTACGCTTAAACCGCCGCCCAAATCGGCGTAGGTATTCCCCAGCGAGTAGAGATTTCCAACCATGCGCACAGGAAGTCCTTGCAGATTTGTTGCAGGGATTTCGAGTATAAAGGTGACATTCACGTACTGGGAAGCGACGGCTGGGATACTGGCGGGTGTGGTTGCATTCTCTGCCACGAGCGCGCCTTGTTGGAAAACATCGAAACCGCCATCCAGACTATATACTACCAGGTTGTGAGTTCCGGGAGGCAATCCTTCAATCAAAAACGTGCCGTCAGACGCAGTAAGAGTCTGGTATCCCCCTGCGCAGACAAGTGCATTAGGATAAGGCGCGTTGTTTTCTGGATTGAATACTTGACCTTTAATGCGACCGGTAGCGCCCGAATAGCGCAAATCTGTCCAGGCGGAAATCAAATCTTCGATCACCGCAGGAGACGAGATGGATGAAAGGCGGTAGCGTACCTGTTCACCACGGGCGGTGTATTCTACGGCAAACGGAAAATCACCGCGTAAATAACGATACTTAATGACTGAGCCTAACGGAAACAACAATTCGAGCTCGTACGTGCCACCAGCAACAGGTTTCATTGTGTAGCGCTGGGGATTCATCGCCAAACCGGTAACTTCATCCAGAATTTCAAGTGTCAATTGACCTTGAGGAGAACCTTGAGGTGGTTTTGCCCGGAAAACAACCTTTGCAAGCGGCAAGCTTTGTGCAGAAATCGCTGTGGATTGCTGTGGGGTTGGCGCTGCGCCCCCCAATGAAGATATGTCCAATCCACAGGCATTGAGGGGAAGGATCAGCAGAAACAGCAGGAACAATCCCAGGGTGCGATGGTGAAGAATTGACTTTGGCATGTAACTTCCCCTTTGAAGTTGTACAGGAAATCCTGCGTCTCGAAACCACTTTCCGGTCGCGTTCAATCCGGATTGGTGGGTTTATCGTTGTGAGAAGGAGTTGTACTTTTGAACTTTTGGCGGATTTCATGCTGGCGGTTGGCGAGACTGCCCAGGACACCATTGACGAATCGTGGCGTGCTGTCAGCGCCAAACAACTTTGCCAGTTCAATCGCTTCGTTGATTGCCACCTTGACCGGTGTGCAGCCTTCCACCGCGAATTCCCACAAAGCGATTCGAAGGATGTTGCGATCGATCACGGCAACCTGATCGAGCGGCCACTCGGGGGCATGCTGGGCGATAAAATCGTCGAGCTGATGGGTAATCGGTAAGACCCCGTGGATAATATCGTTGACGAAGTGAACCAGGTTGGCGTCCAGACTTTCATCCATCAGGCGTTCTTCCATTGCCACCTGGGCAGGATGATTCGTCAGGTCGCATTCATACAATACCTGCAAGGCTATGCTTCGTGCCTTGGTTCGGGGCTTCATTTCACCTGGGTTTTGTTAATCTTCAATCAAAAATTCAGGATAAAAAACGGAATAAAGATCGTTCTCTAATTAGTTAGCCGATACGCTGGTTTCAATATCCTCGATGTGGATATTGACCCGTCCAACTTCCATGCCAACCAATTCGGAAACCGCGCGTGAAACCTGTTGTTGGATGGCGCGGCTGACTTCGCGTACATCTATATCTCGATCCAGGATTACGTACAAGTCGATGTACACCAGATCGTTTTCTATGGCGATTTTAATGCCTTCACTCATGGCGCGGCTAAAGAATCGTTCCACTTCGGAAGGGATGGTTGCCAGGCGGTTTACACCGGGAACCCCCAGTGCGGTCAATCGAGCAATGGATACCAGTACTTCCGGGGCAACGGTTGTTTTACCGGGGGGTCTATTGTGATCGGACATTCATCCTCCGTGTTTCGTGAATAATGGACAAACACCTGATAGAGAGTATTATAACCTTTTCTGAAGAGCTGATAGCCCAAATGTAGGAGTGTCTTTCAAACAAGGCTTTGAATAAATGCACCAACTCGATTCTTGACCTCTTTCAATTCACGGTCCAGAACGATACAATGACCGCTGTGTTCAAGCCAGACAAAACTTTTATCCTTCGCTGGGACTCGTTCGAAAATTTTTTGTGCCCCAGCTGCGTCCACAGTATTATCAAGTCTGCCCTGGAAAATTAAGATGGGTTGGTTAATTCGATCGAGGGATGTGGCTACGGCTTTTTGAAGTTTTTCTAGTTGAGCGACAGCAGTCAGGGTGAGCACGTTGTATCCTTGCCAGGGCAGGGTATTCTCGGTATCCTCCGTGGAGTGTTTGAGGTATTTTTTTGGCATGGTCTTTTTGAAAGGTGCGATCCATTTTGCCTGCCAAATTCCACGAATGATCAAAGCGGGGGCAAACAAAATCACACCTGCAATCTGGGCATGATTGGCAGCCAATAGCAGCGAGAGCAAACCTCCCATCGATTCGCCTGCGACGAAAGTCTTTTTTCCATTCTCTGCAAGTTTATGATAGCCGGATTCTGCAACCCGGTACCAGTCTTCCCATCGAATGCCGATCAGGTCTTCTGGACGGGTGCCATGACCGGGTAGCAGAGGAGCAAGTACAGAATAGCCCAGCGAATGGAGATACTCCGACAAGGGACGAACTTCGACGGTGGTTGCGGTAAACCCGTGCAGCATCAGCACATTGACTGCACTTTTGCCGGGCAGGAAAAAAGTCGAACCATCCAGGTGCGGGTTTTCATATATGGGTCGGGGCATAATTACATCTCACTCGAGTCGAATATGGGAATCATGGTAGTGGCATGTGGAAGGACGGCAATTTTTGCATCCGGATTGATCTGTTTAAAGGTGACCTGCAAAGCTTGCCCTATATCTTTGCTCGGATGAAAAAAGAACCGCGCAACTGTTTCAGCGGGCAACTCCGAAACCAGGATGAGCGTATTCTTTAGAGCCTGGAGTGCCAATTGGTAGACTTTATGCGGACCAATTTGGAACCCGCTATACCTGAAAATTTCGATTGCCTGGGTAGGTGAGTGAATTGTGTTGGCGAATTGCTCTGCGGGGGGGCTACCGATTCCATCTGGGCAGGCAGCGGCGAGGACGATCGTACCACCGAGTTTGGCAAACAAGGCTGCATGGGTAATGGCTTTTTGAGCCTGGTAAAGGTTAATGTCTTTGGGATGTCCGCCTGCCGAAGCGATGACCAGATTATATTGGGTTTTGAGGGGTGTAAACCACAGCGCTCTTGCTCGCTGTATACCAGCCTGCATAACTCGCTGCGGATCTCCCCAAAAAGCTTCCAAAATTTCAAAGTGTGAATTAAGTAACACGTTCAAGGCGAAATGCACACCAATCATTGCGCCAATTTCTTCCACATCCTGGCGCATTGGATTACGCTCGAATTCACCCATCATTGTAAATGGCTCACCCAACATGGCATGGTTTTTATTAATCGTCTCGCGACCGGTAAGCCCGATGGCGGCACTCTTGACCCCACCTGAATAACCCATGAAGTGATGCGGCTCGATGTTGCCAGTAACAATGCGTATATCCGAATAATAAAAAGTTTTATTTACCCACACAGGTGTCCCGCGGTGTGTATGACCGAGAAAAATCAACTGTTCGATGTCGTCGCAATTATGGGAAAGGATACGAATCGCGTGACGGGAGAGGACTTCCCGCGGGATCGTCTGATCGATATCTTTTTTGCTGGCTGGCGTATGAGTGCCAGTGGCAATAAGCAGAGTGATATTCTGATCAGAGATCCCAAATTCGTTCAACCGATGGATCAATGGCATCAGGAGATATTGGTAAGGAACCGGGCGGGTTTTATCGTTAATGGCTATGCAGGCGGTTGTGGCTGTGGCAAAGGATTCGAGGTTTTTTTGCCCAAGGGGGTGAGCCAGGCTGCTCTGCACAATACAATCTGGAGCGGTGGACTGAGGTTCTGGAACGGGTTCGAAAAAGTCGAAATTTTTATCCAGCGAGAATTGCAATTTTGTTTGTCCGTAGGGCAGTTCGATTAACGCCATGGGCTTGCTCACTGATCAAGAGGTGTATTGAAGCGCTGAATTTCGATAAGGTATCCGTTTGGATCTTTGAAAAAACAATGATAGATACCATATTTGGGGTTTGGTGTTGGCGGTTTCGTGCATTCCGCGCCCAGGCTTAAAAGACGGTGATAGTAAATATCGACATCGGATGTAACCAGGGTGAGGATAACACCTTCTGGTTGATGGCTGGTATTTGTGCGATCACAAAAGCCAAGATAGCCGGTTTCGGATACTTTGTAAATACGACAATTGCCCTGGTCCAGCGCCAAGGGGAGTTCGAGTACCGATTCATAAAATTGCGCTGTTGCGGGCAGATTGGGGGTATATAAAAAAACAATGAATTGATCATATTTTGCCATGGAGTTCACCCTGCGATACTCACACCAATCAAGCGACCAATGCCAAAGGTTACAGCTGCTGCCAATAAACCAAATATCACCATGCGAGTTCCGGAAAACCAGATCGGACGGCCGGTAAACAAGGTTATTGCTGCTCCGACCAGGAATAATCCCACCACACTAAACAATGCACTGGCAATTAGGGCAGTTATACCATTTAGAAAAGTATATGGAAGAACTGGAATGATCGCACCCATTGAAAACAGGACAAAAGAAGTAATTGCCGCTTCCCAGGCGGATCCGCCCAATTGTTCAGGATCGATGCCTAATTCTTCCCGCGCCATTGTTTCAAGTGCGCTATTTTTATTTTGCATGATCTGGTTTGCCAAAAATTGTGCTTGTTCCTCAGGCAACCCCCTGGCTTCATAAATTAATGCCAATTCCTCAGCTTCTTCTTCTGGAGCCTGAGCGATCTCATCCTTTTCGATCTCGATTTGGTTTTCATACAATTCGCGCGAGGATTGCACAGAAAGCCATTCGCCCAATGCCATTGAGACCGCACCAGCCAACAACCCGGCTATTCCAGCAACGAGGATGGATTGGTTATTCATGGTTGCACCTGCCACGCCCATTACTAGACTTAGGTTGCTGACCAGTCCATCATTAGCGCCTAGTACGGCAGCTCGCAATGCATTCCCGCCTGACGAACGATGCCTGCCTTCCAGTTGCGCCAGCGCGCTGCCTTCCATTCCGCCGCGCACTGTGCGTTTGATTTGCGACAAGACAAGAGAATGGGTCTGTTCTTCGGATGCCATTTGTCGTGCACCAGCTTCGGTCAGGTAAGCACTACCCCCATCGCGTTCCTTGGCTTGCAATCCAGGGATCACCATTTCAGGACCAAACCGGCGCGCCAACCAAATAAGAATTTGGGTGCGCACGGCAGGCTTGAAATCTGGAATTGGTGCACCTTGTTCTTTCAGCTTTTCTTCCCAATGTTTAGCGTGTTTGAGCTCGACTGCTGCCATTCGTTCGTAAACGGTCTTAAGTCGTTTGTCTCTTTCAATTTCAGCCAGTGCGTTGTATATGGATGCGCTGTTTAGTTCGTCATCACGGAAGGTGAGGTAGGTCTGTATGTTTGACATGGGTATTCTCCCTGGTTTTTCGCTTAGGCTATAAATCTATTTTACTCCCTTCCAAACATCCTTAAGTGTGGCGCAGTGTTGTGTGGACAAAGGTTTATTGGTATCGAATATGGCTTGCAATATACTCAGCGATTCGTAAAATAATTAATATCGTTCATTTTTTTCAAAGAAGGGATGGGGGGCTGATTACCTTGACTATCTCTTTCGATACACAGGTGCACTTATTTGGCTAAGCGAGTCGGGTGATGTTTCTCTTTTTGCGCGGAATGCGGTTCAGGCTGACTCTATTAATTTTATTGGCTATATTGCCGATGGTACTGGCTGCCGTATATTTTGCGATTAATTGGGGCTCGGAAATCCTGAAAAATTTGGAAAACCAGACAGACCTGTTGGTCAATAGTATGGCAG
Organism: Bellilinea sp.; assembly: GCA_034411135.1. GTDB lineage: Bacteria > Chloroflexota > Anaerolineae > Anaerolineales > Anaerolineaceae > Bellilinea. The sequence goes on along the minus strand of DAOUMN010000026.1, from coordinate 35,305 downwards.
AGCGGCAGGAGTGGACGATAGAAAAAGCCGAAGTTTATCTGTCAGAAATGAGCACAAAAGTCGAGCGGATGCAGCCGATTCAGGCGTCCGATTGTCTGGAATTATTGAACGAGTACGCTTCAATTGGTGGGTTCGTCAGTATCGGGTTGTTTGAAGAAAGCGGAAGGTTGATTTGCAATGTTCCTTCAACCACCGAAAATATTATTCAATATTACCTGCCCGAAATTCAGTCATTTGAAAAAAATAAGGATCGGATTTATATTGGTAGAGTACAAAACGACCCGATTTCCGGCAAGAATATCATTCCATTGGTTGTGGATACAAGCAACAATGGCTGGGCGGGATACGTCGTTGCCGGATTGTCGTTGGACACTTTTCAACAGCTAGTTACCCGTGCCGGTATTCCGCCTGAATCCGAAATGGTATTGACGGATCTGGATGGACAAATTATAGCCCTTTGGCCGGAAAGAAATGAATTGCTTGCTGGAGAGGACCCAACATTTTCATCCTGGTTTCAACCGATTCAATCTGCTACTCAGGGAAATTACAGCACAGCCGGAATCGATGGCGTTCAGCGTTATTATTCTTATCGCATTCTTGCCTATGGCAACCAGCCATACGGGATTATTCGAAGTGGCATGCCGCTTGAGGATGTCACCTTTGAATTTCGCCGACTTTCCTACACCATTGTAGTGCTGCTTGTTGCGGTCTTAATACTTAGCGGGATACTGGCATATTTGATCAGTGGCAGAGTGCTTGAAAGGCGTAGTGAGTCGTTGGTTTCGGCGGCACAGAAAATTGCCCGTGGGGAGTTGGATGTACGAACACATCCTGCTTCATCGCAGGTGCCGGATGGTTTGATTGAGCTGGAACGCACCTTCAACCAGATGGCGGAAGCCCTGGAGGCACGTGAAAAATCACACCAAAGCATTGAAGAAGCACTGCGTACTTCGAACGAAAAATTAGGGGCGATCATTAATGCCTCCCCATTAGCAATTATCGTCGAAACCATGGATCGGTTTGTAACAGAATGGAGCCCATCGGCGCAATCTCTTTTTGGTTGGACAAACCAAGAGGTTTTGGGTAAAAAAATGCCCATATTCCCATCCGAAACCAATACCCTGATTGAAAATCTTTGGAATCGTGTACTGGTTGGAAAGAATATCCAAAATCTTGAAACGATCTGTTGCACCAAAGATGGACGATTAATACCGGTTAACCTCTCGGCTGCATTGCTGCGGAATTCGTCCGGAGAGTCGGCCGGGGTAACCTTCATGATTGCGGATATCAGCGCCCAAAAGAAAGTTCTGGAGGCGATGAGCGAAAGCCAGCAGGCTCTTTCTGTGTTACTCAATAATTTACCGGGGATGGCTTATCGGCTCTCGCTGATTGATCAAAAGATGACTTTTGTTAGTCCGGGATGCCAGGAGTTAACTGGTTTCCAAATGGACGAGTTCATCCGTGAAGGGGGGAGATTGCTGCGTGATTTGATCCACCCGGAAGATAAACCCGACGTGCTGCACGCCATTGAAAGCGCAATTCAAGCGGGTGAACCGTACCGCGTGTTTTATCGGATAAAAACTGCTGATCAGCAAACTCGCTGGGTTCTTGATCAAGGGATAGGATTACCTCATAATGGTGGGGGAATTGGATCGATCGAGGGATATATTACCGATATTACTGAAGTAAAGAAACGCGAACGCGAGATGGAGGTAATCGCATCAATCAGTACCGTCATGCGGTCGGCGCGTGGGAAAATCGAAATCAGCAATATTGTCCTCGATCAGATAGCCCGTCACCTCGACGCAGAAGGTGGTGCAATTGCCATGCGGGAACCCAACGGCACCGCCATTGTAGAAATAGCCCTTGGTATGTTGCGCCCAATTCAGGGGTATCGCTATTCCAGAGGAGAGGGTTTGATCGGCAGGGTTATCGAAGGCGGTATGCCAGTATTGAGCAATGATTATATTCAGGATATGAACGTGTCTGTTCCAGATTTTGATAACCGAACAAATGCCATTATTTGTGTCCCCTTGCTGGAGCGCGAACAGGCAATGGGTTGTTTGCTGGTTGTACGCGAAGCCGCCTTTTCTCAGGATGAATTAAGGCTGGTTACATCAATTTCCGATATGGCGGCAACGGCAATCCGTCGGGTGACCTTGTACGAACAAACGGAGAGGCGTCTACAGCAGCTGATTGCTTTACGCACCATTGAGACTGCAATTACTTCCAGCTTGGATTTCCGCTTTACTCTGAGCATCTTGTTGGATCAGGTGGTCTCGCAGTTGAACGTAGACGCGGCAGATGTATGGTTGTATGACACAAAGAAACAACGCCTGATCTTTGTGGCGGGATGGGGCTTTCGCAGCCTGGCGTTGCGAACAGCGCCCGCACCACTGGGTTGGGGGTTACCGGGCAAAGTGGCTGAGCAACGTACCCCTTTATACATCCCCAACCTGAGTGAATGGGAAGCCCCAATCGATCACGTTGTGCCATTGGAAAGCGAGGGGTTGAATTCCTACTACGGCACGCCAATTTTAGCGAAAGGTCAACTGCATGGGGTTTTAGAGGTCTTCCAACGCCATACTCTTCGGTTGGATACAGATAAGCGTGAATTTCTGAATTCGCTGATTTCTGGCGCTGCGATAGCCATTGATAATGCCCGTTTACTGGAAGATTTGCAACGCACGAACAAGGAACTGGCAGCGGCTTACGACCAAACCATCTTGGGATGGTCGCTGGCTCTGGAAATGCGGGATGCTGAGACTGAAGGTCACACCCGCCGGGTTGCTGAGGCGACAGTGGTGCTGGCGCGCGAAATAGGTTTAAGCGAGACGGACCTGGTGCATATTTGGCGCGGGGCTGTGCTGCACGACATTGGCAAAATGGCTGTGCCAGACACAATCCTCTTAAAGAAAGAAGAATTGACTACAGAGGACTGGAAAATTCTTCGAAAACATCCACTTTACGCTCAATCCATGCTATCGGGGATTGAATTTTTACAGCCTTCGTTGGATATACCCACATTCCATCATGAGCATTGGGATGGGCACGGTTATCCACTGGGGTTGAAAGGCGAACAAATTCCTCTGGCGGCGCGAATTTTTGCGGTGATTGATGTTTGGGATGCCCTCCGATTTGACCGACATTATCGTGTCCGTTGGGAGGAAGCGGATGTCGTCAACTATATTACTGACTTATCTGGAAAGCAGTTCGATCCTCGTGTAGTGGAAGTTTTTTTGAGAATGCTCAAGGAAGGTAAGTTATAATCTGGCGCATGGACGCGAATGCATTGCGATACTATTTTTTTGTGTTGCGAGATTGGATTCTTGCCGGCGCACTGATTTTAATTGTCTTTTTTATGTTGCGCCTGGTGCGCGGAATCTTGATCCATCGTTTTAAGCAATTTTCTGAAAGTGGCAGGTATAAAACAGCCAGTTTTGTGCACCGTGTCTTTTTGGGAACAAAAACATGGTTCCTGCTCTGGATAGCCATCCTTGTTGGAAGCCTTGTGGTGCGATTGAGTCCCCAAATTCGTGGTGCAATGACCACAACAACCATTATCTTATTGATCACACAGGCGGGAATTTGGGTATTGGGGTTGATCGAGGTCTGGATCGAGCGGCGTGGCGGTGGCGAAGCAGGAAAAGAACAACAATCCTCATTGAATGCTCTGCAATTTTTTGCCCGTCTCGTGGTTTGGACTCTGGTTGTCATCCTAGCGTTGGACAATATTCCCGGCGTTCAGGTCACCAGCCTGATTACCAGTTTGGGAATTGGCGGAATTGCCATTGGTCTGGCTGTCCAGAACATCTTGAGCGATTTGTTTAGTTCTTTAACCATAACCCTGGATAAACCATTCTCGATTGGAGACACCATTAACGTGGGTGAATTTACCGGTACAGTGGAATATATTGGGTTGAAAAGCACCCGAATACGTAGTTTGTCTGGGGAGCAACTCGTGTTTTCTAATTCGGATCTGCTTGCCAGTCGAATCCGCAATTTCAAGCGCATGGAACGACGCCGGGTGGTATTCACGCTTGGGGTAACCTATGATACACCAGCGGAGAAACTGCAAGTCGTCCCCCAAATTATTCAAGCGACAATTGAAGCGGCAGCAAACACAACTTTTGAACGAGCGCATTTTAAGGAATTTGGTGCTTCTGCACTGATTTTTGAGGTTGTATATTTCGTTGATGCCAGTGATTACCGGTTGTTCATGGATCGCCAGCAACAAATCAACCTGGATATATATAATAAATTTTCTGAAAATCAAATTCAATTTGCCTATCCGACGCAGACCATTTATACCAAAAATGTATAGGTCTGTGCAGTCAGGGTAACTCTCGAAGAACCTGAATTAAAATTTTGAAAAATTCCTCCTGGATCGGTGGAGGGCTTATGTTGATTGCTTCGCGTCGAAGATGTCGATTCCATTCGACCATCAATGTGCCTGTGTCAAAATCTGAGCGGGAGCATTTTTCAAGGTTGATCACCTTTGTCGTGTCGGATACAAAAAAAATTCGGCGGCTTGGGCGGTAGATTAGCGCGGAAAAATAACAATCATACTCGGTAACAGGCTCGGGCAATCGAATAATCGTAATCAGCGTTCCGGGATTGGGCTCGTGAAATGAAAAATTCAAACCAAAGGAGTCGCGGCGCATCGAAGGAGCGCACTTCTCGCCAGCGATTTTCCAATAAAACACAAGAAATTTTGTGCCATCCCGATCAAGATACTGTAGGAATTGGGCAGGCGTTCCATGAAACAAAGAGGGCAACACCTGATTCGAAAAAATTTGAGATTGATTTGCGAACATTGTCTTTGCTACCCTATTAAGACCTACGGGCGGCTAGCGATCTATTCCAGTCTCATTGGTTGATTAAACTCAAGAATAATTCGACAAGATGTGGATCGAATTGCTTGCCAGCTTGTTCCTTGAGATATTGGATGGTTTTCTCCCGACTCCATGCACTGCGATAGGGGCGCTCCCGTTGGAGGGCATTCCATACATCCACAATGGCGAACAGGCGGGCTGGTAATGGAATGTCAATTCCACGCAAGCCTTGCGGATAACCACTTCCGTCCCAACGCTCATGGTGGGAATATGGAATGATCAGAGAAGGCTCAAGGAATTCAATCTCTTTCAGAATCTGGTAAGCGTACACCGGGTGTTGCTTCATGATATTCCACTCTGCATCATTTAATGGCCCCGGTTTATTGAGAATGCTGTCGGGTATGGCTATCTTGCCGATATCGTGCAATAGGGCTCCTCTTCGAATGTGATCCAATTCGGTTTCCGGAATCCCAGCGGCAAGAGCAAATTTCAAGGTTAATTCAACTACTTCCACGGAGTGACCTTTGGTTTCTTGGTCTCTTAGTTCCAGAGCTTGCGCCCAACCGCGGAGGGTGGCATCATATGCGCTGACCAGTTCGCGATTCGATTGCTGGAGATTGTCAAACAGCGTGGCATTCGAAAGGGAAATCGCCGTGGTACTTGCTACCAGATTAAGAATATCGATATCACGTTCAGTAAAGAAGTTATCCTTGTAACTCTGCACTTGCAGAACACCGATTACTTTACCTTCGGCGATCATCGGAATATATATGGCGGATAACGGTTGCGGAGATCCATCGTCGAGATAGTACGAATTTTTTGTGTTATTGGGTAGATTATTTAGAATCTTGGGGCGTTGATTCTGAATGACCCAGCTCTGATTACCTCGTCCGGTTGGATCAAAGGGGAGCACAGGCAACGAGGCTGGGCTGACCTGTAAACCATTCAAGTTGCAGTATTCACAACGGATTGCCAGCTTGTCTGAATCGTAGCGGGAAACCAATATGCAGGCAATGTTATTGAACAGGCTATGAATGGTACTGTTCAGTAAAGCGAAAATACCATCCGGATCAAGGGTTTCCGACATACTGCGCCCCATATCGCTGATGATTCTCAACTTTTCAGCGTACTGGTTGGTTTCCAGGGTCAGGGATGCTCGCTGTATGGCAGTTGCAGCAATATCAGAGAAGGCATTAATCATACGCACTTCTTGTTCAGAAAACGCCTGTTTGCGTATCGCCCATAATCCGCCAATGGTAATACCCGAAGCAATTAAGGGCTGCCCCACCACAAATTGCCTGTGCCATTTGCGACTTAAGTCTGGTCGCAGTTGCCCTAGGTTAATATTGACCAGTTTTGTTTTTTCGTTAATGAGCTTATTAGACAGTTCATCGGCTGTATTGGGGTTGCTGATTCCTTCCAGCGCAGACAATAATCCGCTGGCAGCACGGATGACCAGTCCAGTTTTTTGATCATCCGGCGTCGGTATTACCGCTCCTTCAGCACCTGTGAGAATAGTTAACTGCTCGAGCAAGGTTTTCATGATTTCTTCAGGTGAACTGGCGGGACGAAGTGCCGCTGAAACAGATAGTACAATTTCCATTTCCCGTTGGCGTTCAACCGTATCGTGCACTTCCAGGCAGACTCCGATATAACCGGCAAAATTACCATCCAAGTCGGTATAGGGCTGGCCAAAGTCGGTTATCCAACGATATTCGCCGTCGAACCGCCGCAAACGGTAGCGCAGTGACACTGTCTTGCGTTCGTTAAAACATACTTCAGATTGTTTCTTGACAATCGCTCTGTCCTCTGGATGGACACTGTCGATCCAGCCATTAACCAAAACGTCCTGGAGTGATTTACCGGTAAACGCCAACCAGGTTTTGTTTTTATAGTCGCAGGCGCCATCCGATGTTGAACGCCAGATCATGGCAGGAAAATCTTCGAATAGCTTCAAGTAGTAGTCTCGCGCTTGCCGCAGATGTTCTTCGATTAATTTTCTTTCGGTGACATCGCGCGAGATAACCCCGAACATGAATCCTTTTTCGGTCGGAATAGAAAACGCATTGCTTTCCATAATCCGTTCACGACCATCCCGAACCTTGTACCGCGATTCGAAAGGCATTTCAAGCCAGCTAGATTTTCCAGTTTGTAATATTTTTTGGATTCGTTTTTCAATAACCTCGCGTGAGGTCGGTTGGTCAATTTCGCTGGATCCCAATTGAATCGACACATCCCAGGATTTTTGCCCAATGACTTCCTTGGCTGTAAGTCCTGTTATTTTCTCCATAGCAGGATTCCACTCAATGATCGTGCCCGATTCATCCGTGAGTTCAATCCCGTCACCAGAATGATTGATAACACTACGAAGTTTGCGCTCGTTTTCCTCCAGGATTAGGCGCATCGTCTCGAGATCGGTGATATCTTTCCAGGTAACCACCGCACCGATCATTTTGCCGTTTTCCAGTAACGGTTTACCTGATACCAATTGCCAGACCAGGTTGCCTGAGTAATTTATCATGCGACTAATCTGATTGATTTGGGGTTCGCCCTGCTGGAGCCGATAAAAAACCAGTTCGTCCTTTGAACGGGGGACGCCCTGAGGGTTCTTGATTGTTAACCGTTCGGACAGATGTAAATAATCCATTCCGGTGGGATCGAAACCATAGCCTTGAATGGCTGCCTGATTTACACGAGTGACAATTCCGTTGGCATCATACACAATGATTGCGTCGGATACTGTATCAAACACTGCGGTGATCCCCGCCAGGTGTTTCTTTAACTCAAGGGATTGGTTTTCCAGCAATTGGTTGACTGCTTGAATGTCTGCTACAATTTTTTCCCGTTCTTCCTCGTGGGCATGCACGGAAGTGACGTCTTTGACAATCCCTAAAACAATGCGGTTTTTTTGTTCCGAATCAAGTTGCCCCCTGAGGCGAATTTGCAACCACACTCGTTCATTGTCTGCTGTTTGAAAAGGTAGTTCAAAGTCTGTGATTATCCCTGAAAAAAGGGATGTAAACCAAGAGGGTGAGGATTGATTGACATTGTGTTGGGCGATTTTTTTAATGATTTCCGTGAGCGGGATTTTTCCAACCGGTAATCGAGATAGCTCTTCGGGCGGGATGTTTGTCCAGATATCCGTGATTTCATCCAATTCGTTCAATCGTACGACAAAAAAGAAATCACTAATTAGATCGGCGATGCTGTCCAAGATTTGCGAGTTCATGCCGGGAGAAGAAGCATTGGCAAAGAATTGACTATTCACTTGAGTTCCATTCAAAAAGATTACTTTGCTGGTCTTAATCAGTCCTGGCAGCCATTGTGAGCTCGTAAGCTGCTCTTAATCCCGACTCGACCGCCCCTTGTATCCAGGCGTGTGCCAGTGAGGTGTGTTCTCCCGCAAAGAAAATTCGCCCTTCGGGGCTGCGAATGTGGTCATACAGTAAGGTTTGTTGTCCAGGATCAAATAATGCAAATGCGCCGCCAGCAAACTCATCATCATGCCACATATATGAGACACCGGCTTCATATTCGTCGCCAGCCTGGGGATGTATGGCGATCACATTTTCGAGAGCCTGGCGCAATCGTTCTTCAGGTGAAAGAGAACCCCAACGTTGTGCGTCTTCACCCCAGGTGTAGGATGCTAACATTACCCCGCGGTTTGTGGCATTGTTGAGTGATGGATAATAGATGTTGCGAATTGCCAGGTCGGTAATGGTGCTCCCGCCAATGATGCCTTCATCCAGTTCCCAAAAACGGCGGCGAAACTGAAAAAATATTTTTGCCGAAGCGTCATAATGCAGTTGGCGAATAGCTCGCTGTTTCCCTGGGCTGAACGGCTGAAGAATTTCAATATGACGCAAAACCGGGAAAGGCAGCGTTACGATGGCGTAATCAGCGCAATAGGATCGTTTGCCAAAAATGGTGCGCACATGAAAGGTAACCTGCTCAGTGGACTGTTCGATAGAAACCACGCGCTGCCCAAAAAATATATTTTCTTGTAAATCCTCGAAAAAGCTTTGCGCCAAACGATCCATTCCGTCTGGTAATGTGACCATATCCTCGTAATAGCCGCCCACTTCTTCGCGAAGCAGCTCCAAAAACGAGGAATTCATGATGGCTTCCTGGTTGTATAACAAGCCAAACCGCTCGATGGCTCCTTCCGACCAGCCCTTTATTTCCAGGAACTCCCGAACGGAATACTCGTCGTAATCCCGAACGATGGCATCCCACGCTTGAGATCCATCACGTTTGATTTTTTCAATGAATGGACGGATGGCTGTAAGCCATAAATCGTCCGCGCTGATCATTTGCTCGTGGGGATGTAATGGATAACCAAAAAATTCGTTCATCATTCCAGCTTCGGAAAACCGTTTCCGGGTGCCATTCAAATAAAGAAATGCATTTGGATTGTGGTTGATGAAGGGAATGGTTGAGAGTTTGAATTTATCGACATACGCCAGGGTCAGATGGTGGTTTTGGGGGATGCGCATTGCACCGGCTTCAGCGAATAATCGGTGCGAAAATGGTGCTCGCAACGTGTGAATGCGCCCTCCCACACGGTTCTGGGCTTCAAGGATTGTCACTTCATAACCTGCACGTTTAAGTTCGAAGCCTGCTACCAGACCGGCAATTCCCGCCCCCGCAATCAAGACGCGCTTCTTTTTTTTCAGGGTAACCGGCAGTAAACCATGGTCAATCCACTTAAGGAGTTCATTTTCGTTTATCTGTTTCATTCGAGCCTTTTGCCACCCATAATAATTTCACAATCATTATCAAAACCGATTCACGCTTGAACAATCGGGTATAATTTCAATATTATCATATTTCATTTTTCGATAACAAAGACAGGACTGATATGGAGACGATGGTTGTCCGGAATGGCGTAGTTGTTGCACTTGATTATACCTTAACGGTGGATGGTCAATTGATTGATGCTTCTGGCAAGCGTCCGCTCGAATATTTGCAGGGATTTAACAATATCATTCCGGGTTTGGAGCAACAGCTGGTAGGGATGATGGTTAATCAAGAAAAAGAAATCATCGTTATGCCGGATGATGCCTATGGTCAGTATAACCCGGAAGGTGTCTTCCAACTGGCAAAAACACAGTTCCCGCCTTCGTTCCCACTCGAAATTGGTTGTCCATTTCGTGTACGAACAGATGAGGGTAGAGTACTTAGCGCGCGGATTATCGGCTTAAGTGAGGAGTGGGTCGAAGTCGACACTAACCATCCCCTAGCGGGTAAGCAGTTGCATTTTCGGGCAAAAATCTCCGGCGTGCGCGAGCCCACACCAGAGGAATTGCTCAATGGTCGAGTGGGTGGGGGCTGTACGACCTGCGGTTCTTCCTCTGATTGCGGGGGAAGTTGCGGGTAATTTTCCTCATTGAGCAACAATTTACCGGCAGGGCTACCTGCCGGTTTTTTTACCTCGAGTCTTCTGCTTACGTCTGGTTATTTGGATGGGTATTGAGCATTTTAGGTTTGAAGTATAATTTTTATGGCAGGGTAGATTATGAATAGTCCAGGTTCCTTGATCCGGGTAACCAATCTATCGAAGTCGTTTGGCAGTGTCGCAGCGTTGAATGGAGTCAACTTTTCAATCGATCCGGGTCAGGTATTAGGGGTTGTTGGTCAGCGTGGGGCGGGTAAGTCAACCTTGTTTCAAATATTGAGCGGCTTAATCCAGCCTTCGAGCGGGGAGATCTATTGGGAGGAGAATAAAGTTGTGTTTTCGGATGCCACCCAAACCCGCCGTTTGGGTATTGAGGCAACCTACCAATACCCGGTGCTGGCTGAAAACCTAAACGTGCTCGACAATGTGTTTTTGGGTAAGGAGGTGGCCCGGTTAAGCCCTCTGAATGTCTGGCCGAAGGAAGGCGAGATGCTCGTTGCTGCACGGCAATTTTTTCACGAATTTCGCCTGCCGCCGGAAATTGTCTTCCAGACCCCTCGTGACCTATCCAATGAACAAAAGCAAGTGGTTGCACTGGCGAAAGCCTTGATCCAACCAGCGAAGTTGCTACTGCTGGATGATTCGCTTGCTGCGCTTTCGTATGAACGTCAGCAGAAAATGCTGGTCAAAATAAAAAGTCTGGCAGCGCAAAATGTTTCGGTAATCTTGAGCAGCGATGATCTCAATCATATCTTTGCGGTTACCGATTACATCCTGGTATTGTATCAAGGCGCCCAGGTTACCTTGCGGAAAACTGCCGAGACAACTGCGCGCGAGGTGGTTGAGTTGATTGTAGGCTCGAACCGGCGTGAACGGGTTACCCCGGTGATCTGGGCATTTGAAAATTATTACACGGCACAGCAACAGGCAGAAGAACTGCGCCGATCGCAAACCCATTTGCAGCGCAGTCTTGAGGAGCAGGACACCCTCAATCGTCAATTGATCGAGCGCCTTGGGGACCAATTGAAAGCGCTTGACCGCTTGAACTTAGCCCTGCAGGAAGCCAACCGGCGACTGATGACTGAAAGGGAGGCGGAACGAAAAGCATTGGCGCGCGATCTGCATGATCAGGTGATACAAGACTTGCTCAGCTTTAATTACCAATTGGAATCCATTGAGAATGAACACGCAGATACGGATCTCTCTCTGGAATTGTCCAAGATACGAAACGGAATACGGCAGGTGATTGGTGGTTTGCGCCAATTGTGCAGTGATTTGCGCCCGCCGACCATTGATAGCCACGGGTTGCCGTCGGCGATACGCTCCCTTGCTCACCAATGGTCGGAGCAAACCGGTATACCGGTGCTGTTGGAAATCGATGAACGTTTAGGGCGATTACCAGAGACAATTGAACTTTCGGTATTTCGAATTATCCAGGAAGGGTTGAGCAATGTTCGTAAACATGCCAGCGCCAATGAGGTCTTGATCAATCTTTTTCGTACTGCAACCGCAAGCCTGGTCGTGCGGATTGTGGATAATGGGAAAGGCGTCAAGGGACCAATCAACCTGGAACGATTATCCCAGGAAAAACATTTTGGTTTGATTGGAATCAGCGAAAGGGTATCGCTCCTGGGAGGCAATATGAAGGTTAAGTCTCAATCCAGGGGCGGATTGGAATTATCCATCGAGATTCCTAGTCCTTATCCCACGTACGAATAGCCGGTTACAGCAGATCCTCCAACACCTGACGAATGGTGGCAGCATCAATATCTTTCTTATCCAGGAACGCGACCGCACCAGCATTAATCCCCAGTCGGTGAAATTCGCGATCCGGATAAGCGCTCATCAGGATGATTTTTGTTTCCGGCGAGATTACTTTGATCTGCTTCACGCATTCGATTCCATCATCTTCGCCGAGAATTACATCGATAAAGGCGATTTGCGGTTTATTTTGCGAGGCTTTGTCGATAGCGTCGTTCGAATCTTCCGCCTCGGAAAGAGTGATTCTTGGATGATTGCGCAGCAACAACTTTCCCAATTGAGTTCTAAAACGGGCGTTATTGTCGATCAGTAAAACATGATTTGACTGAATGTTGGTATTCTCGGAAGGTGAGAGTCGAGGTTTGTTGGGTGCTAGCAGTAATTCGGGGTGTTGGCGGGCAAAGTTGCTCGCCTCAAGCCGATTTTCCACACCAATGGCACGGTAGAGAGCTGTCAGATGATTTTCGATTGTTTTAATGCTCAAATTCATAATGCTGGCGATTTTTGGGTTGTTATATCCCTGATTGATTAAATATAATAAATCCCGCTGCCGTCGGGTGAGGTTAAAACTCTCTTTGGTTATAATCGGTTTGGCTTCGACCAGTCGATTTACCAGCGGGTCAGAAATCCAACGACCACCAGCGGTGATCCGTTTAACAGCCAGCTGGAGATCAGCCAGTGGTTGGTCTTTGAGATGATAACCGTCAACCCCGGCGGACAATAAGCCAACAACATATGACTGATCGTCATAAGCGCTGACAACAATAATTTTGAGCAGAGGGTATCGTTCGCGAATTTGGAAAATGTCCGAGACAGGCTCAAATTCGGGCATATTTAAATCCACGACCAATAGGTCCGGTCGGTGTTCCTCAAGGAATCGAAAAAGATCATTGCCGTTGCCGACTTCGCCAATCACTTCGATGTTATCGAGATTCGCCAGGGACTGCTTCAGTCCAGCGCGGATCAATTCGTGGTCGTCTGCTAGTAAAGTGCGAAAGATTTTCATTTGTCAGCCGTATTCGACCCAGATTAGGGGAATTCCCTTAATCGCTATCGGGGATATCCCAACCATCAAAATGGGGGGATTAAGGGTTTTCTAAACAAAATTTGCATGGTACTTTATAAATTATAGTGGATGTTACCCAAAACACAAAAGGAGGGTATTTCGAGCCAGAATACGTGTTGAGGTGTTCAGCAGTCCCATTTTGTTTTCTGCCACATAAATATCCAACCCAACCGCAACCGGGCAGAAAATCCCATTTTGAAGTTTCTAAAACAATAAGGAGGATCGTGTATGTTTAGGAAGAAGTCTGTCTTTCTTGTGCTGGCATTGATTGTCATTGCCAGTATGGTTCTGGCAGCCTGCCAGCAGCAGGCAACTCCGACCCAGCCGAGCGGCCAAACGCAACCGACCCCAAGCGAAAAACTTGCGGTCGGTATTGTATTGCCGACGAAGGATGAACCGCGCTGGATTCAAGATGAAACACGGTTCAAGGAAGCCCTGAATGCAGCCGGGTACCAGGTTGAGATTTTGTTCAGCCAGGGTTCGTCTGCCAAGGAAAAAGAGAATGTCGAGGCATTGATCACCAAGGGGATCAAGGTTTTGATCATTTGCCCGCACGACGGCACAGCGGCGGCAGCGGCGGCGGAAGAAGCGGCGCGGGCGGGTGTGAAAGTGATCTCGTACGACCGGCTGATTCGCGACACGCAGGCGGTGGACTACTATGTGACCTTTGACAGCATTGCGGTGGGAGCGCAGCAGGCGCAGTACCTGGTGGACAAAGCCAGCGGGCAGGGCAATCCGTTGTACTTGTATGCGGGAGCGGCGTCGGACAACAATGCTTTCCTGTTCTTCGAGGGGGCATGGAGCGTGCTGCAGCCGAAAGTAGCAGATGGGACGTTCGTGATCAAGAACTCGAGCGAAGCGGTGGCACTGCAAGGGAAAGCAACGCTGACGCGGGACGAGATGGCGAAGATCATCGGGCAGGTAACGACCAACTGGGACTTCAACACTGCCAAGAGCCTGGCGGAAGCCAACCTGACCGCTGTTACTGCGGCGGACAAGGGCAACGTGTTTATCCTGGCGCCGAATGATGGTACGGCGCGGGCGATTGCGGATGCGTTTGCTGCTGACCGGGATGTGACCAGCTATCTGGTGACCGGGCAAGATGCGGAGAAGGCATCGGTACAGTATATCATCGATGGCAAGCAGTCGATGACGGTGTTCAAGGATGTGCGCACGCTGGTGCAGGATGCGATCACGGCGGCGGTTGCGCTGCTGAAGAACGAGACTCCGGCGGCGCGCGGATCGTACAACAACGGGGTGAAGGATGTCCCGGCGATCCAGTCTCCGGTGGTCACGGTGGACAAAGCCAATGTCAAGGCTGCCTTGATCGATTCGGGTTACTACTCAGCCTCTGATTTCACTGGCTTGCCGTAAAATCTGATCTAAAATAAATGCAGGAAAAGTGATGTTTATTACCATCACTTTTCCTGCAATCTTTCCGGTTGACCATCCTGATCAGGGAGAAAGTTATGGATACGCCATTACTGGAAATGCGGAATATAACGAAGGAATTTCCCGGCGTTAAAGCATTAGACAACGTTTCCTTTAAGGTCAAGGAAGGAGAGATCCACTGCCTGGTTGGAGAAAACGGGGCAGGAAAATCCACCTTGATGAAAGTGCTAAGCGGGGTGTATCCGCATGGCAGTTATTCAGGTCAAATTTTGATCGCTGGTGAAGAAAAGCGTTTTTCAGGCATACGCGATAGTGAACACGCTGGCATCGCTATTATTTACCAGGAATTGGCACTGGTGCCAGAAATGACCGTATACGAAAATATATTTTTAGGTAATGAGATTCGTAATGGGCTCACGATTGATTGGCACGAAACGATCAAACGTGCCACAGATGTCTTGAAAAGAGTACGTCTAAATATCAATCCAGAAGTTAAAGTAAAAGACCTGGGAGTTGGCAAACAGCAGCTGATTGAAATTGCCAAAGCGCTTAGCCGCAATGCTCGTATCCTGATCCTGGATGAGCCAACCTCCGCGTTAAACGAAATTGACAGCCATAATCTTCTGCAATTATTGCGTGAATTACGCCAGCATGGCGTGACGTGTATCTTAATCTCGCACAAACTTAAGGAAGTTATTGAGATTGCGGATACGGTCACGGTATTGCGGGATGGCAAGACCATTTCAACCCTGGATGCGCACCAAGGTGAAGTATCCGAAAACATTTTGATCAAACACATGGTGGGGCGGGAAATCAACAATATCTATCCAACCCGTAAGCGAACTATATCCGATGAAGTGGTTTTTGAAGTGAAAAATTGGAATGTGTATGATCCGACTGTGGGGAGAACTATTCTCAAAGACATTCATATAAACGTAAAGAAGGGAGAGATTGTTGGTGTGGCGGGCTTGATGGGCTCCGGACGCACCGAACTGGCTTTGAGCATATTTGGGAATCCACTTGGTTACCGGGTTGAAGGAGATCTTTGCGTGAAGGGGACGACGCGAAACTTTAGTCACCCACGCGAATCCATTTCTTCGGGGTTGGCATACCTGACGGAAGATCGGAAAACCAAAGGGTTGATTTTAATGCAGGATGTCAAGCAAAACATTACCCTGGCGAATCTGGAAGAAATTTCTCCGCGAGGTATCGTGGACGGCAACGCCGAAGTGCGCGTAGCCAATGAATTTAAGGAATCGCTCAACATCAAAACGCCAACTGTTGAACAAAAAACAGTCAATTTGAGCGGTGGAAATCAACAAAAGGTTTGCCTGGGCAAGTGGTTATTTGTAAAACCGGATATTTTGATTTTAGATGAGCCCACACGGGGGATCGATGTTGGCGCAAAATTTGAAATTTACTCGATCATGAACCGTTTAGTGGAACAAGGAAAGAGCATCATCATGATCTCGTCGGAATTGCCGGAAGTGTTAGGGATGAGCGATCGTGTTTATGTGGTTTCTTCCGGCAGAATCGCGGGAGAATTGCCAATTGAGGAAGCAACGCAAGAAAAAATTATGGATCTGGCAACGGATTGAGGAGGGGAGCATGGCGCTTTTACAAAATGCCCGCAAGGTCTTGAAAGAAAACATTCGTGAATACGGGATGTATATCGCCTTGTTTGTCATTATGGCGATTTTCACGATCACTACGGATGGATTATTCATTTCTTCGCGGAATATTAGTAACCTGTTGAATCAGACCGGGTACATTGCTGTACTGGCGGTTGGCATGACGTTGGTGATTGTCATTCGGCATATTGATTTATCGGTTGGTTTCCTGGCGGGGTTTCTTGGTGCAGTTGCAGCGATTGCCCTGGTGTTCTGGAAGCTGCCGGTAGTGGTCGTGATTCCGTTGGTGTTGGTATTGGGGGTGCTGGCGGGGATGATTACTGCCTTTTTGGTCGCCCAGTTGAAAATCCCGTCGTTTGTGGCTTCTCTGGCTGGATGGTTGATTTACCGTGGGGCAATCCTGCTGGTTACTGTGGGAACCGGAACAATCATCGTCCCCAATGCTGCTTTCAATGCGATTGGCAATGGATACATCCCTGATCCTTTACCTCTTATTCCTGGTGTGCACAACCTGACGCTGTTTATCGGCTTGATCGCGATCATTCTTTTCTTTATCACAGAAATCAGTGGACGGCGCAAAAAGCTGGCGTATAACTTCGAAGTCCTGACAATGGACATGTTCGTACTCAAACTGGTTTTTGTCTCGTTGCTGATTGGGGCGATAACCTGGGTGTTGGCGGGGTACAATGGGTTGTCGTGGACGGTGGTGATCATCCTGGTCGTTACCATAATTTATCACTTCATCACCACGCAGACCGTATTAGGGCGGCATATTTACGCCATTGGCGGCAATCCGGAAGCTGCCGAGTTGAGCGGCATCCGTGTAAAGAATTTAATTTTCGTTGTGTTTGGCTCGATGGGTATGTTGTCGGCGCTGTCGGGAATATTATTTACCTCACGGCTGCAATCAGCCACCACCACCGCGGGGACGCTGTTTGAATTAGACGCCATCGCTGCGGCGTATGTGGGTGGTGTTTCGGCTGCTGGTGGTGTCGGGAAAGTCATCGGTTCGATTATCGGCGCCCTGGTGATGACCTCGCTGACCAGCGGTATGAACCTGATGGGGATTGATATTTCCATGCAATACATTGTCCGCGGAGCAGTTCTGGCTGCTGCGGTCATCTTCGATGTGACCACTCGAAATCGAGGAAAATAGCCGGTTTAGCGGTCTTCGAAAGCGGTGACGCGGTCGCGACCGGCTTGCTTGGAATAATATAAAGCCCGATCTGCACGTTGCAGAAGTTCATCCAGGGCCAGATCGGGCTGTTGAATATTGCTGGCAAGTCCAATACTAAGCGAAATGGGCAGGGAAACGCCGCCAGCAATGACTGATTGTTGGGCAACCACCTGGCGCAGGCGTTCGGTCAAGCGACGGGCGCCTTCCTGTGTAGTTTCGGGCAGCAGGATAACGAATTCGTCGCCACCGTAGCGTCCCAAAATGTCCACTTTACGCAATACCGAGAGCATGCATTGGGCGACGCTAACCAGAACCTGATCGCCGGTTTTGTGCCCAAAGGTATCGTTGATCTGTTTAAAGTGATCCACATCCATCATCACAATCGATAATGGGCGCTGGTAGCGGCGAGCCTGCTCAAAAGTGCGGGCAGCCAGCTCGAGGAAATAGCGGCGGTTTGCCAACCCGGTTAACGCATCCTGGGTGGCAAGCCGTTCGAGTGCTGCCTGAGCTTTTTTGCGCTCCTCGATTTCTTGCTGCAAGGCGACGTTGCGCAGTTGATAGATTTCGGCGTCCTTGCGTGCGTTTTCGACCTCGTGGATGATTTCCAACGTTTTTCGACGACGATCGGATTCTTCATCGAACGCAGCCTGGTTAAGGGCAACAAACTTTTCATAGTGCTCTAACGCTGGACGAAATTCCCCGGCAGCTTTATGAGCTTCAGCAAGTGCTCGGTGGCATTGAGCCTGTTCCTGCTTCGCGTTGATTTCGGTGGCAATATCCAATGCAACATGGAGGGTTTCAACTGCAGCGGAAAAATCGTTCAGAAGCACATGGATCGCCCCGATTTTGCGGCGTGCGCTGGCGTGTTCCAGCCGTTTACCAATCCGTTGGGCAACATCAGCAGATAGATGGAGAAAATTCAAAGCCAGGTTCAACTCGCCGCGCTTCAGATATACCTCCCCCAGTATATTGAGTGCTTCGACTTCACCGCGGTGAATGCCCAAATTTTGGTAAATTTCCACACTTCGTAAACCGGCTTGCACGGCGCTTTGATGACGGCTGCACTCGGCGAATGCGCGGCTGAGAAAGACCTGAACCTCGGCTTCCAGGCGC
This sequence comes from Bellilinea sp., assembly GCA_034411135.1. GTDB lineage: Bacteria > Chloroflexota > Anaerolineae > Anaerolineales > Anaerolineaceae > Bellilinea. Next base: position 16,932 of record DAOUMN010000026.1, on the reverse strand, counting down.
AAATCGGTTTGATACTGTGCCAGATCGAGCGCATTTTCAAGGTGAGGGAGGGATTTTTCTGCTTCTCCAAGCAGTAAATACAACTTCCCCAACTTAATCCGAGCCGCAGCTTCGCCGGAGTTGTCCTTGATGGATTGATAAATCGAGAGCGCGCGCATCAGATTCTGCATGGCGTCTGGGTAAGAGCCCATCATCATCAAGCCACTGCCTAATCCAAGGAGCGCTTCTGCGCTTTCACCTGAGTCCTCAGCCGGATTAAAGCAGTCCATGGCGCTGAAAAAACAGGGGATCGCTTTGTCGTAAGCATCCATTTCAAGCAAGGCTTTACCTTGCATAATGAGTGCTTTCCCGAGGATACGACGGTGCTCCAGGCTAGCGGGTGCGTTCTCACCGGCAAGCCGTGCGGCTTCTCGTGCCAGTTCGAGTGCTCGCTGCGGGTTGGTTTGGGTCAGCGGACCCGTGCGACGCAGAAGCGCGGCAATCCGCTGCGCGGTCTGGCTTTTTACCTCGATAGATGGTTCCTGACGAAGCGGAAATGACAAGGTTTCTTCTCCCCCAGAAAGAGTGCAATTTTAGTGCCGGGTTATTGGGAGGGCGATGGAGTTACCGGGGGGTCTTGGTTATGGGGTCCTAATCTCAGCTTCATACTGCAAGCGACCAGCCTTCTCAAACACCAGCGTAAAGGGAACTTTTTCGCCAGTCGTCAGATCCCTCGTCAATCCAATCAACATGATATGATAACCACCAGGTTTTAATTCGATGGTTTGACCAGCAGGGATTTCAATATTCTCCACCTGGCGCATCATCATAATATCGTTGTCCATCCGGGTTTCATGGATTTCAACGGATTTGGCGGCATTGCATTCAGCTGCAATTAACCGGTCTGTTTCAGAAGTCTGGTTGTTAATCACCATATAAATTGCGCTGGTTGCCTGGCTACTGTGAGAACCGGATGGTTGCATGGTAGCCCCATCATTTCCCATGTGCGGAGTTTTCATTGGCGCAGAACCATCGTCCATTCTGGCTGCGCGAGCCCAGGCATCTTTAACCTGGATTTCGGCTAGTTTTGGTGCGCAAGAGGTTAATATAAAAACAAGCAACATCAATACAACCCGTTTTTTCAACATTTTTACTCCGGTGTGTGTAAAGGGCTTTAAAATCTATTCGAAAATTTTGAACAGAAGGGTAGCAGGTGTTTCCAGAGGTTTCCTGCCTCTGATGTTTTGTTGCAACACTTGCCTGAATTAATTATACAAGGATATTCAGGAATCAGGACAATCTGGCAGGAATAGGTGACAGCAGCGGCATCGAATGATGGGTTGCTGACTCAGATAATCTCGCCCAGTTCGTGCAGGAATTGATCGGTGTCGAGGTCGTAATTCCAGGCTACATCCGCCAGTGTGTCAAAGCGAGACATCCAACAGCCAACACAAGCCATGCGGTGATGCACAAAAACCATGATAGCATTTGGGCGTTGACGAAGCAGTTCTTCAACGGTAATTTTCGGATCTAATGCTGAAGGCGATCGAGAGCTGTTTTCCATGAGGTTGTTCGCGTTTTACGTTCTATTGCCGCTGATCTACATGATATCGAAGATTGAGGGCGGGATCTTTGCTCTTTCGCAATTTACCTTAAGGAACGGGGAGAATTTTCTTCATCGGCTATCATGACCAGCCCGTGCGGATAGCGTATGACAACCCGTTCGCGCCCTGATAGAATGAGCCCCTGGGATTCCCATTGAGAAAGAATACGGCTGACGGTATAAAGGGTAGTGCCAATCATTTCTGCCAGGTCCTGGCGCGAGAGCGGTAAATTGACTTCAACACCAGATTGAGTCTTAACCCCGGTCTGAGCTGCCAGACGGAGTATCATTCTTGCCAGACGTCTCTCAACGCGCTGGGTAGCAATTTCGCTGAAGCGCTGCTGGAATTCCTGAACATGTTCCGCCATAATTTTCACCGCATTGATGGCCAGACGGGGAATGTTGACAATCAGGTGGTCGAGATTATTTTTCGACCACACGAGCGCGATGCTATCTTCGGCGGCTTGGGCTGAGACGGGGTATGTCTCGCCATCGGCAAGCGATACGGCTCCGAACGGTGTAAATGGGACGATTACGCGTAATAGAATTTGCTGCCCGTCGGCAGTAAATTGCGATAGGCGTACCCGGCCGGACTCGAGGATATAAAAAGCGTTGGCGGGATCGTCTTGTAGAAAGAAAAATCCACCTTCCTTTAGCCGCTTTTGATGCGCTGCCGCCAGTATGGTTTGCATTTCGGAGGGTGGTATACCCCGGAAGAGCGTGATTTCTTCGATGGTTGGAACAGGTTGAAAGGGCATAGATTAAATTGTAACACACGCTTTTTATTACAATCCGATTTGGGTTTTCCCTCGTCGTTAGGATGATTGTCATGCCAAATTCGTGACAATCATCTTAACCCATTCAATCTGATCATAAAATTAGCGGATTGTAAGTATTTTGATTTGACGCAAACGGGCGATTTTGCTAGAATTTATGTTGAATTTACGTGAAATTTACAGAGAATTTACCGTAATTTTACGCATTTTTTACGGGGGTTGACGGGGGAAATTGCCAGTCACCTGTCCAAGTTGGAAAATCCATCTTCAGAAAAAATCCAGGAGGTTTGAGGAATGGCAGCACTGTTGCGAGCCTTGCGATTTGTTGTTGTGATGATCGGGGTTTTGGCTTTCTGCCTGTCAGGACCGTTGGCGCAGCCAGCTCAGGCGGATACATTGGAGGTGTGCCCAAGTGGTTGTACCTATTCCACGATCAAAGATGCTGTGGATGCAGCAAGCGCAGGGGACACAATACTGGTTGGGGAAGGCACATATGTCTTATCGGGCGCTTCGGATCAGGTCAGCATACCCTCAGCAAAATCTAATTTGACCATTGAGGCGGCTGGGTCTAACAAGCCCATTCTTCAGGTTTCGGGTAGTGTGAATATCTTCCGGGTGCTGGCGGATAACGTCACCATTCGCGGGTTAGTCATCGATAAGACGGATAATGTATCTCAGAACATTATCTATGTTCAGGCGGACGGATTTACCTTTATGGATAACGAAGTGTTTGGACGTTTCGTTCACGATACTGGCGAAGTCAGCCGCGGCTTTGAGGTGGCATACGGTTCAGTAAATCTCAATATCTCGAACAACGTGTTTCATCACTTGCGCCAGCCGGGTTACTTCAATGGCGACCTTACGAACCCTACTACGGGTATTATTGCGAATAATTTAACTTACAATACCAAAGGATGGGTGATTGGTGGTGCGAATTTTTCGTTCGCTGATAACCAGTGGGGAAGCGGCACCGAAGCCAATGTATACGACATTGCCATTTTGAGCGTTACGCCAGCCGAGTATTATACGGATATTGTAGCCATCAGCGAAGCCAACAATGATGCTGTAATCGAGGACCAGCGCGAATCGCCCGCAGTGCTGTCGGTGGCTTATGTAGATGTAAATAGTACCTATACGCCAGCGGATGGTGGGCGACTGCATCCGTATACCAGCGTTCAAGCCGGGATTAATCGGGTCGTTTCCGGCGGCAAGGTTTATGTTGCAACAGGAACCTATGCAAGCACTACGGTTAATATCACCAAGCCACTGCGGCTGATTGGAGCAGAGCGGGATACGGTGATCCTCAATGTGACCGCAAATGGTGGCTACGGTTTGAATCTCACTGCGAATGATGTGCAAATCAGCGGATTCACTCTGACCGGTAGTGGTGGCACATTTTATGGCGTCAAAGCTTCAGGGGCAAACAATCTTCTCGTTGATGATCTTCGCGTGAGCGGTTTTGCGCGCAGCGGTATCGACCTGATCGGCTGCATCAATTCCACAGTTCAGAATAGCCACTCTCATGACAACGGTGGTGTAGGTGTAGCGGTTTCTAACTCGCAAAATATATTGCTCCAGTATTTGACCACAAATAATAACGGTTGGGGCGGGATTGGTTTATTCACTAATGCGGTTTCCTATACGGGCAACTTGAGCGATGGAAAAACTGGTAGTGATGGAATTATCTTGGGCGGCGGCAATGTGTTGGGTGAAATCAATCCTCTATATACACAACTGGCAAATGCCAGCCACGTTATTCGTAACTTCAACCAGACCATGTTTGATTATGTTGTGCGCAACACGCTGTCGCCTTTGAGTACATGGTATCAGTACACACTGTCGGATGCGTTCAATTTCATCACAGCTGTAGATACTGCCTCACCTGGTGTTAAGGCGTTTGCCGGGATTCAAAAGCTGACTGATGGCAGCTTCCACGTACTGGATACGCTAAAAATCCAGCCCGCTATTGACCTGGCTGAGGCGGATGGCGTGGTCTATGTCTATCCTGGTGTTTACAATGAGACTGCCAGCAATCGGTATGTTTTAGGAACAAATGGACCACACCAGTTTGGTTTGTTTATTGCGGATAACAAGGACGGTATTCGTGTAATTGGTGTAGATAATCTAGGCAACCCGATCACGGATTACACCCAAACCGCAGCAACAATTAACACCAATGCGACCAATAATTTTGGTTATAGCGGGATTTTCGTTGAAGCGGATCGCGTCACCTTGCAGGGTTTGAAGATTGGACCAAACTCACCTTTGAATAACAAAACTGTCGAAGTGATTGGGGATGCCTTTACGCTAAGGTATAGTCGCGTGATTGTACCTACAGGCGGCGCTATTTATATCAATGACTGGCGGTTCAATACTGGCACTCAAACATCCCATGTTCAATCCTACACGATTGATCAAAACGGATTTGAATTTGGCACCAGTGTCAGTATCTCCAGTGGTGCGGGTTATTCCGGCAGCGTAGCGAACCGAAAAATCACAAATAACGTTTTCACAGGTGGAACTGGGGTGAACTGGGCGCTGGTGTCATTCAATGGATATGGGGAAATCCCGTGGTTCACCCATCCAATTGGTGCAGCAGTGGTCAATGGGAATACTTTTAGTGGTAGCACCCAGTATATCCGTGCACGCAGCAATTACGATAATAGCCAATTTGACTGGCGAGCTTACTGGAATAACAATACCTTCGATAAGGCAGTGATAACCCTGCAAAACGAATCGACTTTCCAGGTGCGGGATTATTCCTACCCCTCTGGATCGTACAACTTAACCAACGTGCGCCGGATTGGTTCGGTCATTGCGGAAGGCATTGCCGTTGCAAATTCTGGTGATACGGTATTAGCCAAGAATACCTTTACGGAAGGGTCTGTTCAGGTCAATAAAGCGGTAACCGTGAAAGGTGAGAATTACCCCGTCCTGATAAACGGCAGTTTTGAAGTAATCGCATCCAATGTAACCATTGATGGATTTGAGATCCGTAACGGCGCTATCGACATGGTAGGTGAATTGCATGGGGTGTATGTGAGCAACCAGTCCGGCGTGACCATCCGGAATAACCGACTAATCGGCAGCTGGACCGGTGGCGAAAGTAATTACGTTGGCGGTCGCGGTGTGCTCACGTCCGGCAATGTGGACAACCTGGTGGTCGAACGGAATCAGATCGAGGGGTGGGTAAGTGGCCTATACCTCAATTCCACCAGTGGCTCAATTGTTGTCCGCGGCAATCTGATCCAGCATAACTGGGCAGGAGCGGGCAGTGACGGGCAAGTAAACACTACTTTCCGGAACAATTACTTTGTTGAGAATATCGAGGGAATTGGAACATCTGACGTGGGTGCAGACCTTGTAGTGATCGAAAACGCGTTTATCGATAATACTATTGGATTGAAGCATTATGGTGGAGGTATGGCAGTTCAGGGGGAAAAGAATTGGTGGAATTCCGCACACGGACCGCGGCACAGTAGCCATCCAGCAGGTGATGGTCAGGTTGTCGAAGGCGACGTGGATGTTATGCCCTGGCTGTGCGAGGGCAACGATACTCAACCAGCAGAAATCGGTTTTCAGCCGGCTTCTACAGCTGTCACCTGTCCGGCAGCACCAGTCCGGTTGGTTTTTTCACAACAGCCGACAACGGGCTATGAAAATATTCCCTTCCTGCTCCAACCGGTCGTTCACGCCATTGATGCCTATGGTAATCTGGCAACGAGCTTCAATGGGACGGTATTCCTCTCGCTGGGGAATAACCCGGCGGGTGGGGTATTGCAAGGGACCTTATTCAGCCAGGCGGTGAATGGTGTAGCCACTTTTACGGGGATCAGTATCAATAAGGCTGGTCAAGACTATCGCCTGGTAGCCCAGACGACTTCACTTGAGCCTGCGGTTGGAGAATTGTTCACTATCGACCCGCAAAATGCCAATCTTGCGCTAACGATGAGCGCTTCACCGAATCCTGTGACTGCTGGTGCAGCAATTACCTACTCAATGAATATTGAAAATTTGGGACCTCTCACAGCAACCGGTTTGACCTTGCGGCTGGAATTGCCTAATGGTGCAGTCTTCACCAGTGCGAATGGCACCGGCTGGAGCTGTTCACAGGTGTCTGGTGTGGTAACGTGTACTCGTGCAACGTTGGCAGCCTTCAGCACGGCACCGAGCGTAACAGTGCTTGCGCAAGCTCCGCTGCAAGCCGGAAATGCTATAGCTCAAGCCGCTATTACAGCCACCACGGTTGATTTGGATGCCAGCAACAATCAGGCAAGTGCCAGTATACTGGTTGTAGTGATTCCTGAAACTGGCGGAAGCACGCTTTACCTGCCGATGGTTAAGAAATAGACTGCTTTTGAGAAAACACAAACGCCCTCCCTGCACAGGGAGGACGTTTGTGTTTTCTTATATTTTTTTCAAGCGCGGGGCTGCTGCTGCGTGATGCAATGAATGTTGCCGCCGCCAAGAAGAATTTCACGGGCAGGGACCGGTACGATTTTTCGCTCTGGCATCAGTTGTGCTAATGCTTCCAGAGCCGGTGTGTCGTGTGGGTCATTAAATACGGGCACAATTGCTGCACCATTTGCCATATAAAAATTGATGTATGAGCCCGCCAGCCGGTCGCCTTCCTCGCGCGGCAAAGTGCCTTCGATCGGGTCAACACCCTGACTTTCCTCCTCGGTAATGTAGATTGGACCGGGTTGGTGAATTTTGTGGACTTCTAATTTACGCCCGCGGGCATCGGTCATATGCATCAGCCTTTCGTAGGCGTCCATGGATATTTCGTACTGTGGATCGTTCACATCGTCTGTCCAAGTCAGGGCGACGACCCCCGGACGAATGAAGCAGGCTATGTTATCCACATGCCCATTGGTTTCGTCGTTGTACACACCTTTGCCCAGCCAGAGGATTTTTTCGACGTTGAGATAATCCATCAGCAAGGATTCGATTTCGGATTTTGATAGTGAAGGGTTGCGATTGGGGTTGAGTAGGCACTCTTCGGTGGTCAACAGCGTTCCTTGTCCATCCACATGGATCGAGCCGCCTTCGAGCACCAATGGCGCTTTGTAGCGATCCAGCCATTCGATGTCCGCAACCTTGCGGGCAACCAGATCGTCCAGATCCCAGGGAAAATATAAACCGCCTTCCAATCCTCCCCAGGCGTTGAAATCCCAATCAACCGCGCGAATTTGTTTACCATTGGTGACAAAGGTTGGTCCGCAATCCCGCATCCACGAATCGTTATAGGACATCTCAATCACCCGAATAGTTCCAGGTAACGAGTGGCGCGCATTTTGATACTGTCCGGCTGATACTCCCATTGTCACGCGCTCGAAGCGGGAAATGCTTGTCGCAACGGCTGTAAAAGCCTGTTGTGCAGGTTTTGCGCCCAGACGCCAATTGTCGGTTCGCTCGGGCCAAAGCATCCAACATCCATCGTGCGGCTCGAATTCGCCTGGCATGCGAAACCCGTCATTTTTGGGTGTGCTTTGAAGGAGATGGCTCATCTTTGTTCACACTTTCATTAGAAATTTGTAGTAAAAAACTTCACCGTTTGATCAAAAATTCGCCAATGATCAGGGTAACCACCACACCAAGCAGGACAGGTAGAGCGTATGACCAGTCAATTGGTTCACCGGGCACCCAGATAAAGAATACGATCGCTTGCAAGATAAAGATCACGCATATGATAGTCAGGAGCGTTGCGAAAAGATGATTCCCCGGTACGCGATAGGGTCTGGGGCGGTTGGCATCGGTTCGGCGAAGTTTTAGAAATGCTGGAAAAAGCGCGAGGTAGGGCATAAGAAAAACAATCGATGAGAAGGCGAACAACGACCAAAACAGCTCCTCGGCGGTGCCTGCCATCAACCCGTAGATCAACAGAACGACGGTCGAAACGATTCCTGTGATGATGAATGCACCTACCGGTGTTTTATTGACCGGGTGCAGTTTTCCGAAAATTGCAGGCAACTCGCCTTCGTTTGAAGCTTCGGCAGCCGTGCGATTTGCACCCATTGTCCAGGTGACCATATTGGTCAAAAATGTGTAGAGAGCGCCAACACCAAGGATGGTCACGATGGCGCTGCCCAGACTCGAATCGCCGAGGATGATGCGCAAGGTATCGATAATGCCAGACACCAAGCCAAGTTGCTCGACGGGAATAGCCATCAACATCCCGACCGTCCCCAGTAAATAAAAGAATGCTATCAACACGCCCGCAGTGATGATCGCGCGCGGAATATCGCCCTGCGGGTTTTGCATTTCTTCGCCAGCGCCTGACATTAACTCAAAACCCAAAAAGTTATACACAATGACCGGTAAAAATGCCAAACCAGCTCCCCAGGTCGGAAGTAGATTGACAATGGAGAGGTCGTTTGCCATGCCATGATTCCCAGCGTAAATGAAAGCACCAACACCGATGACGACCATGATCAAGGCTTTGATCAAAGCGCCAATGTTCGGTACCCATTTGCCAATATCCAGGGCGACAATGCCGATACCAACGGTTACCCAGGTCATTAAGACCCCGATTGCAATCTGTGCCCACAGGCTAAGATCTGGAATGAACATTTGGGCAAAAATACCAGCAAAGAGGACATAAACGGAGGGCATCCATAAGGCTACATTGATCCAGTAAAGCCAGGTGGTACGGGCTGCCCAGCGTTCTCCGAAGGCATTCTTGACCCAAACGTAGAGACCACCCTGCTCCGGATAGGTGCTGCCCAATTCAGCGGTTATTAATCCGTAGGGGATAAAAAACAGTATCAGTGTGATAATCCACCAGGAAATTGATGAGGGACCAATCGCGGCGGAGGGGGCAAGAGTATCGATAACCAGAATGGCTGCAACGGTGAATAGGGTCATATCCAGCGCGCGAAAGGCTTTCTTGAACCCACCAGCTTTTTTTTCTACAGCGAGTTGTGTGGTCATTTCAATCCTCTTTGGAAATTCTTACCGGTTTAGGAAATTTTCGATTTTTCCACGATGAAAGGCTGCCAATTCAGGGCTGGCTTTTTTTAGCCGAGGGTATAGCAGCCAGACCAAAATCCCTTTTTCGGTGTGCAAACGGTTTTCGGATTGGTCAAAAATGATCGAGTGGGCTGAGTCCATGACCTCATCGGTAGCTTCCACACCTCGAGAGGCAGGCAGGCAGTGCATGAATTTGACATGTGCCGGGGCTTTGTGCAGTAATTCCATATTGACCTGGTATTTCGGCATGAATGCAGCGCGACGTTCAGGGATTTGGTCTTCCTGCCCGACCCACCACCACAAATCGGTGTAGATAAAGTCGGCATCACGAACAGCTTCAACCGGGTCTTCGGTAACACGTAAGTTGCCGCCAGAGATTTTATTATTGTCTTGTGCCCAGCGCACCCATTCATCCGGTGCCTGATATTTGCGGGGTGCGGCGTGGGTGAATTTCATGCCGAGCCGTGTGCAGATAAGCATAAGAGAGGATAAAACATTCGTGGCGTCCCCGACGAAAGTGACCCGGATATCTTCGAGATTTTTACCGGCAGGAGCGTGCTCAAGCATGGTGAGCACATCGCAGACCACCTGTGTGGGGTGGTTGTAATCGGTCAAACCGTTGATGATTGGAACCGTAGCGTGTTTTGCCAGGGCAGTCATCGTTTCGTGCTTAAGGGTACGTGCCATGATTCCGTCACACATGCGCGAGAGAACCTGAGCCGTGTCGCCAATCGATTCGCGAACGCCGAGATGAATTTCACCTGGCTTAAGGTACAATGCGTGCCCACCGAGCTCAGTCATGGCAACTTCAAAGGAGACGCGGGTGCGGGTGGAAGGTTCCTCGAAGATCATTGCCAGTGTGGCGTCTTGCAGCAATTTCGGCGTGCAACCCTGTTTGTCAGCGGTTTTGATCAAACGGGTCAGTTCGATCAAATCCAACAATTCTTCTTTCGAGAAATCCTGGGTATCAATAAAGTGTTTTAGTTCCATTGTTCTTATCCTTTCCGGTTGTTTTAATTTGTCCTTAAATGTGCAAGGCAAATTTATTTAGTGGATAAAATCCTCTGGTCGGGGCAACCATTCGTCAATATTGCGCAGGATGCGCGGTACCAGGGCGTAACCCTTTACTCGTACGCCTGGAATGGAAGGCAAAACCCTACCCAAGAATGTGCGCATTTGGACGTTGTCCTTAAAACGCGCTTCAATCGAAATTTCCTGTGTACCAAAACCATATGCAAGGTAGGAAACCTCTTGCATATTCAATAACTGGCTAATAGCGGATTGCTCTTGATCAGGGTCTACATCGAGGAAGATGTCCACCGTGTTGATGTAACCAAAAGCCAGCGGGTCAAGGATCGAGGTAAGTCGGACAGCACCGGATTCAACCAGACGATCGATGCGATTGCGAATTGTGCGCTCGTTTGCCTTGAGCGCACGGGCTATCTCGGAGGCTGATTTACGCGCATCCTGGCGCAACTCCAAGATTATTTGAAAGTCGAGCGAATCAAATTCGATGTGTTTTGCCATTATCTGTTCCGAAACGGAAAAATATAATACCGAATAGGTAATAAAATTATAACAAAAAATCCTAATCGTTTCAATAACTTAAACGGCGATTAAGCATTTTGTCATGGAAAGAAAGGATGAATCGATTGTATGCAAGTTTTTTATGAATGAAAGGTGGCAATGAAAATCCGTATGATACAATTCCACCCATAATCGCATGGCTAGCGCTGAATTCACTCTACCGCCGCCTTATCCCACCGACCGGCGCCGTCCGTTGCGCTGGATTATTTCACATACTCGCAGGCAATGGTTACTCGTCCTGATAGCAATGTTTGGGGCTTTTGCCAACGCCGCTCTGGCAGGCGTTGTGCCAGTCATGCTGGGGCAGGCGTTCAATCTTGTCGTTGGTGAACAATTCGATCGCAATCGGTTACTGCAGATTGTGTTGATCATCGTAATCTCACAGACTGTACGTGGTGTTCTGCAGTTTGCGCGTAATTTTGGATTCGAAGTGATTGCGCAGCGAATCGAACGCAATGTACGCCAGGAGCTGTACACCTCATTGATTGGCAAGTCGATGACATTTCACAATTTGCAGCCAGTAGGGGATACCATGGCGCGTGCAACCAATGATGTCCGCGAAGTAAATTTCATGTTTTCTCCTGGCATCAACCTGGTGGTTGGCTCGCTGAATTTCATCTTTGTCCCGTTGGTAATTGCCCCGCGTTATCACTCCAGTCTTGTGCTGGTGCCGCTGATCTTTGTTATTGCTTATTTTGTCTTATTGCGCAGTTACCTTAAGGAATTGGAACCCGTCACAGATGAAGTGCGAAATTCTTTCGGGGTACTTAACACGCGGCTAAATGAAGCCCTGGATGGTATTGAAACCGTCAAAGCAGCTTCTCAAGAGCAGTCGGAAATTCAGCGTTTTGGTCGAAATGTGATGCGCTACCGAAACGCTGCAGTGCGGCAAGGAGATATCGAAGCCCGTTTTCTTCCTGCGTTATTACTGGCTGTAGCAATGGGTTCTGGCTTATTCCACTCATTAATTCTATATCAACGCGGGTTGATTGATACGGGAGCGGTTGTTGCCTATTTTGGCTTGCTGGTAATGTTGGGGTTTCCGACATTCGTTTCGATCTTCGCCTATTCGCGTATCTCTTTGGGCTTGGCGGGCGCGCGGCGTATTCTTGAATTGATGAATCGCGAAAACAATCTGGATCAAAATCGTGATGGTTACCGGCAACCCATCCGTGGTGAGGTTGTCTTTGATCAAGTCTCCTATGCGTATGGGAATGATGAACCGGTGCTCCGTGAGGTAAGTTTTCGAGTCTTGCCCGGGCAGACGGTGGCGGTGGTCGGGCAAACCGGTTCGGGTAAAACATCACTGGTTAAGCTTATCAACCGGGTTTACGATGTAAATACTGGCAGAGTTCTTGTGGATGGTGTGGATGTACGCGACTGGAATCTGGAAGCCTTGCGACAACAAATTTCGATTATCGAACAGGATATATTCCTGTTTTCACAATCCATTGCTGACAACATCGCATTTGGTAAACCCGGCGCGACGCGGGAGGAAATCATCCAGGCGGCCAAAGCAGCCCAAGCCGATGAGTTTATCCAATCCTTTGAGAATGGGTACGATACGGTTATTGGTGAGCGGGGTGTGACCCTCTCCGGCGGTCAACGGCAGCGGCTTGCCCTGGCGCGTGCATTCTTGACCCAACCGCGGATCCTCATTCTGGATGATTCAACCAGTGCGATCGACTCGGCAACCGAAGATAAGATCCAGCGAGCCATCCACAATGCCGCACGGGGTAGGACGACATTCATCATCACCCACCGGTTATCACAAATCCGTTGGGCTGATCTGATCCTGGTGATGAAAAGGGGGGAATTGGTGGCGGCTGGCAACCATGAGCAACTAATTTCCGAAAGCGAAGCCTATCGGAATATTTTCCGGGATTTATAAACCATGATTTTCAAAAATACGGGTTGAGTGTATGGGTTTTTTTGCCGGGCTTGATGCAGAAAAATATGATCGAAAATATTCTGACCGCGAGCTGGTGAGACGTATCGTTGGATATTTTCGCCCGCACATCAAGCGATTGTTGCTGGTTGCCGTTTTGCTGCTGGTTGTTTCTGGGTCAAGCGCGTTGATGCCGATTATTGTCTCGCGCGGAGTAGATTATCTAAAAGATAACCTGACTCCGGTAAATGTGCTCTTTATTCCCGGAGCGGTATTGTTGTCGGGTGTTATTGCCTGGGTGGCGAACTGGCTTGCTCGACGTCTGGTGGTGCGGGCGGTTGCGGACGTTGTTGCCCGATTGGCAAACGAATCGTTTTCGGCGGCAGTTGAACATGATCTGTCTTTCTACGATCAAATTTCGTCAGGAAGGATTGCGTCCCGAATCACGAGCGATACACAGGATTTTGGTCAACCGGTTATCCTGACAACCGACTTGATTTCCCAGGTAACCGAGGCTATTATTCTCGCGGTTGTCCTGATCAATCTGGAATGGCGGTTATCGCTAACGTTGTTTTCGGTAGTTCCACTTGTGGTTCTTTTGGCAGTCAGTTTTCGCAGCCTGGCGCGAAAAGTGACCCGCGCAGGCATGCGCGCGATGGCAAATGTTAATCAGACTATCAAGGAAACGGTTTCCGGCATTGCCGTGGCAAAAAATTTCCGCCAGGAAGCACGCATTTTCAACCTGTTTGACGAATCAAACCAGTTGTCGTATCGGGTTAACGTCCGTAGGGGACTGGTGCTTTCTATGGTTTTCCCGGCTTTGAACACCTTGGGCGGATGGATGACAGCATTATTTGTTTATATTGGTGCAATAAACGCGGTACAGGCAGCTGTAACGGTTGGGGCATGGTACCTGTTCATACTAAGCCTGGACCGGTTCATGTTTCCGGTTATGAACCTGTCATCTTTTTGGACTCAGATACAAAACGGGCTATCGGCAGCCGAACGGGTGTTTGCTTTAATCGACGCAGATCCAAATGTGGTGCAAACCGGGCGCATTAACCTGCCACGACTGAAAGGGGAAATCGATTTTATAAATGTTAATTTTCACTACAAAGATAAAGAAACCGTGTTGGAAGATTTTAGCCTGCACATATCCCCCGGCGATTCGATTGCCCTGGTGGGACATACGGGCGCAGGAAAATCTTCGATCATTAAATTAATTGCTCGTTTTTATGAATTTCAAAAGGGAAAAATTCTGGTAGATGGGTTTGACATTCGCAATATTGACCTGGGCGCTTATCGCTGCCAATTAGGCATTGTCTCACAAACGCCCTTTTTGTTTTCGGGTACGGTATTGGAAAACATTCGGTATTCGTGCGGAGGGACAAGCGAAGAAGAGATTGAGAAAATTGCCTGCCAGATCGGCGATGGGGACTGGCTTGAGACGCTTCCGGAAGGATTGAATACCCAGGTTGGTGAACGCGGTTCGCGATTATCGATGGGACAACGACAGTTGGTCTCATTGATGCGTGTTTTGGTGCAAAAGCCGGCGATTTTTGTACTCGATGAAGCGACGGCCAGCATCGATCCGTTTACGGAGTGGCAGATTCAGCAGGCGTTGCGCTTGATCCTGGCACGTTCAACCAGCATCCTAATCGCGCATCGGCTATCCACAGTCAAGGCAGCCCGGCGCATCATTGTCCTGGATCATGGAAAGATACTTGAGGAAGGCGATCACGAATCACTGATGGGGGCGGGTGGGCATTATTCGATGTTGTACAATACCTACTTCCGGCACCAATCGCTATCATATATAGATGAAATGGGCAAGGTGATGCAATCCAATCGATAAACTATGCAATTTCGGTAAAATAAATCAACAGCGCGAATTCGTTCGTAGAAATAGAAAGGTATCAAGAAATAATGTTAAATAGCTTAAAGCAATTATTTCAACAAGTCGATCCAAAGATCACTGCGTTTATGGCAAGGTATTCGATCCCGTTTTTACGAGTCAGTCTGGGGATAAATTTTTTCTGGTTTGGCGTGCTTAAGTTTTTCCCGGGTTTAAGCCCAGCACAAAGCCTGGCTGCGCGCACCATCGAAGTCCTGTCATTGGGCATTGTAACGCCAGATATCTCGATTCCGCTGTTGGCGACCTGGGAATGCTTGATTGGGCTGGGGTTAATCAGTGGGCGTTTTTTGCGGGCAACTCTGTTGCTGTTATTTGCGCAAATGGCAGGGACAATGACACCACTGATTCTCTTCCCGCAAGAGACATTTATCCATTTTCCTTATGCACCCACGCTGGAAGGTCAATATATCATCAAAAACCTGGTACTGATATCAGCGGGTCTGGTGGTTGGCTCCACGGTACGTGGAGGCAGGATCGTTGAAAACCAGGGCGGACAGGGGTTGTCTTCTAAGTGACTGCGCATAGCCAATAAAGATTATACACTTACTGACGAGAGCCGTTGCAATAACGTAAGATAGATATGTGATTAAGGCGATCGTTGTTTTTATTTTTGTGTTCTTCGGTGCATTGCTCACCAGCGGTTGCTCGGAATTTCGGGTGGGTGAGTTGCGCATTGTTGGAGCATGGGCTCAAGCCACTGTGCGGGAGTATTCGGAAAACATGTCCGAGCATGCCTATCATATGGGTGTGGGTGATGATGCCCCACTATACTTTCGAATAATCAATAATGGCGTCCAGCCCGAACGGTTACTACGAGCTTCGAGTGAAGTCAGCGAAGGAGTTGAAATCCGAACAATAAATCCAGATGCTGTAATCATTCCAGCAGAGGGGAGGGTCGACTTTTCGCTTGGTGCCGAGAATCAATTTATCTTGAAAAATATAAACCAGGACCTTTTTGCTGGAAGAAAAATTGTGGTCATGTTTGAATTCGAAAATGCTGGCAGTGTGATTGTGGAAATTCCGGTTAAATTGCCGCGCAATTAAGCCATCTCATTCGTTGTTTTGAATGAAATTCAGAAATATGTCAACAACCAGCGGATCGAAATGCTTGCCGGATTGTTCGCGGATATAAGCAATGGTGTCGGGGACACTCCATGCACGGCGGTATGGACGGTCCGACAACAAGGCATCCCAAACATCTACGACGGCAAAAATGCGCGCCGAGAGAGGTATTTCCTCCCCGCGCAGACCGCGCGGGTAGCCACTACCATCCCATTTCTCATGATGACAATAGGGAATATCCAAAGCGGGTCTTAAAAACGAAATTCCGGATAGCACATCATATGCCATTTGTGGGTGGCGACGCATGATCTGCCATTCTTGTGGTGAAAGTGGTCCTTGTTTATTTAAAATTGCATCCGGGATTCCCATCTTTCCAATATCGTGCAGCATAGTGCCCCGCCGAATGTGGGGGATGTCTTCTTCCGGAATCCCCATCAACCGAGCGAGCCGGACAACAATATTTGTCACTCGACGGCTATGGTCCTGCGTTTCGGCGTCGCGAATTTCAAGTGCTTTTGCCCACCCTTCCAGCGTGGAATCGTAAGCAATTCGTAATTCTTCGATGTGATGCTGCAGATCCGTCAGCAGTTGTAAATCTTCTATGGCTATTGCTGCCTGACCAGCCAGCATTTCCAACAGGTTAATCCATTCCTCGGTAGGAATGATTACAGATCGTTTCCACAATTGGAGAATTCCCCAATAGCTTTTTTGGGTGACCAAGGGAATGCTCAGGAATTGGGTGAAGCCTTCCAAAGAAACTGCTGGTACAAATGGCTCGGTAAGGCGCTGGATCAAGTCATCGTCTTGAAAATGATTGATTTGGTAAATATCCAGCTTCAATCCTGGAGAGGGTGATGTATAGCCGACGGGTAACAGGCTCTGAAAACCCTGGAAAGCACTCAGTACCAGTGAGTCGGTGGTTTGTTTCAACCAGATACTTGCCGCGTCGACTTTCTGGTGGTCAACCACTGCAGTGAGGATTGCATCCAGGCGTTTTTCCAGGTTTTCACCGGACGTGATGGTCATGTCGATCTTGCGTAAAGCGGATAAATAATTAACGTGAGTTCGGGATAAGAGAAGGTTTCCAAATAGAGTAAACTTTTGTTACCACACAAAAAGCCAATCCAAAGGAAACCTTCAATGAAAAGTT
>DAOUMN010000025.1:0-41822 GCA_034411135.1 Bellilinea sp. | reverse complement strand
CACAACAACTTTGGCGAACCCATGTCGCACGGTTGTGTGAATGCCAGCCCAGATGACGCCAAATGGATTTTTAGGTGGACATTGCCCACCATATCATTAGATCCAGGGGATGAGACCATCCCTTGGCCCGGCGGGACCTCTGTTGAGGTGAAAGAAGACTAAAAATGCTTCGGCTTCAATTTGGCCAGCATGGTTAGGCCGGAAGACAAAGGTTGGTGTAAGGGTTTTAGGAAGGCCAATGTCTACAAAAATATTCGTTATTGAAGACAACCTCGAATTTGCTGATTACCTGCGAAGAGGTTTAACTTACGAAGGGTATCTGGTTCGATTTGCATCCGAGGCTGAAACCGGTTTATCCATCCAGAACGAGTTCCATCCCGATCTACTTATTTTAGATCTCATGCTGCCTGGAATGGATGGGATTGAAGCGTGTAAGCAGTTCCGGGAAAGCAATTATAGCCTTCCGATCCTGATGCTCACCGCTCGCAACTCGATTGGAGATCGGGTGACGGGATTGGATGCCGGCGCTGACGATTATTTAGGGAAGCCTTTTGAATTTGAGGAGTTATTGGCGAGAATTCGAGCTTTATTGCGGCGGACAATTGCAGGCGAAAAGGTGATGTCTTTCTCCAATCTAGATTTGGATCTGTCTATGCAGACAGCTCACCGAAACGAAAAAAGTATTTGGCTGACAAAGACAGAATATGAGATGCTCATTTTCTTCCTTTCCCATCCCCGAGAAGTGATTTCACGGGAAGTGCTTCTAAATCGTTTTTGGGGGTTTGATCAATGCGTTGGTGGTAATGTGCTTGATGTGTATGTGGGGCGATTACGGCGCAAATTGGGCGAGCCTGTGCTGATCCACACAGTTTTTGGAGTTGGGTACATACTGAAAGAGGATGAGCGATGATATCCTTACGCTGGCGGCTCACTTTATGGCATTTGGGCTTGATGATCGTGAGCCTTGTTATTTTTTCGATCGTTTCATACGAGGTTTTATCCATTTCTTTACGAGAAGAAATCGACCGAACGCTCGTAGAGCGCGCCAATCACGTTGCAGATGCGATTGCAGTCGTGCCCAATCGGCCAATTGAAGGAATTACGGCGGATCGAACGGACGAATTTCGCTCCCCAGGCGTGTATCTGCAGATAACAAATGCGAGCGGAAAGGTTGTTTCCCATTCATATAATTTAGGGACCCAGGAACTTCCCCTTAACTTAACAAACAATGGTCAGCTGCCGAACAATTTAAATCCATATACAACCATATCCATATCTGGACAGTCTGTACGCTTGTTTCACCAGTCGCTTGTTCGGGACGGTGCGATTATCGGCGCTGTACAGGTTGGCCAGTCGTTTGCCAGCCTTGAAGCAACTTTAAGCCGTCTTCGCATGATCTATATGGGGGGAATTCTTATTGTGATCGTTCTGGGATTCGTTGGCGGTTGGGTGCTTGCCTCCATGGGGCTTCGCCCTGTTGCCAATGTCACACGAGCCGCCAGCGATATCGTACGAGCGGAAGACCTTTTCGCTCGGGTCAAGTATTCAGGCCCACAAGACGAGATCGGCCAACTGGCAAAGACATTTAATGAAATGCTCGACCGCTTACAAGCATTATTTGAAGGGCAAAGACGGTTTTTGGCCGAGGCTGCCCATGAACTGCGAACGCCATTGGCGGCGATGATCGGGAACATTGACTTGCTGGCACGATTCCACGAAGATCAAGAACGCCGTACTGAGGCCATTGCAGCACTTCGACGCACAGGTAAACATGTTTCACGACTGCTAGATGATTTGCTTCTCCTTGCCCAGGCGGATGCAGGATGGCGACTTCAGTTAGAACCAATGTGGTTTGATGACCTGTTTATGGAAGTGTACGAGGCAAGTCGCTCATCCTGGGGCAACAACCAGGTTGAACTCATCGCTTGCGAACCCTCTTATATACTGGGTGATCCGGACCGACTCAGACAAGTTCTTTTGAACCTGATCGATAATGCTATAAAATTTTCCCCTCCCCATTCGCCGGTAGCATTGGCATTGCGATGCCAGAATAACCGCGTGCTGGTCCAAATTTCTGATCAGGGTTCCGGAATTTCCACGCAAAGTATGGAGCGTCTCTTTCAACCCTTTTCTCGTGGAAACGCACCATCTACACTCCCGGGCGCAGGACTGGGACTGGTAATCGCACGCTGGATCGTTCGCGAACATAAGGGGGATTTGAGGATCGAGAGCCAAGTTGGAAAGGGAACAACGGCTAGCATTGATTTGCCCGAACAAATAGCACCAGAAGGATATGGGGCTTTGAGATAGTAAATCTAAACGAAAAACTTTCTAAAACACACCAAGAGAGGAGGAATGTAAAAATACCATGTATACTCGCCGGAAGTTTCTGATCAGTTCTGCAAGTTGGTTAGGCGGTCTTGCCATCCGGCCTCTGAAAGGTTTAGATCCCGATGTGGATGAAGGGAAAATAGGCCGAGTAACAACGAAATCCATCAGCGTTTATAGCAAGCCGTCGGACAAAAGCAAGATCCTATACCAGCGTTTCCGAGATGAGCTGGTCAACATCTATGATGAGATCCTTTCTGAAGATGGCCCAGGTTATAACCCGAAATGGTACCGGGTCTGGCGCGGTTACGCTCACAGCGCATACCTGCAACAAGTCAAGTTTCGTTACAATCCAGTGATCACAGACATCCTAATAAACAGCGGCCAACTGGCTGAGGTGACCGTTCCTCTTACCCAAACGATGCGATATCTGCCGTACAGAAAGAATTGGGAACCCCTTTACCGGTTGTATTATGGTTCTACCCACTGGGTTTAAGGAGTAGACTCTGGTCCAGATGGGACCCCATGGTACCGCTTACATGATGAGTTGACCGAGATCGAGTATCACGTTCAGGCAATTCACTTACGGTTCATACAACCCGAAGAATTTGAGCCCATTTCTCCAGAGGTAAATCCTTCCGACAAACGAATTGACGTCTCGATTGCATTGCAGACCCTGACCGCTTATGAAAATGACCGGGTGGTTTTGAAAACAAAAGTTTCCACGGGGATCCCTGACCGGCGAAATATCCCAGGGCTGATCTCGACAAACACGCCCACAGGCGAATTCCATGTATACTCAAAAATGCCATCGAAACATATGGGCGATGGGCAGTTGACATCCGATCTCGAAGCATATAAATTACCTGGTGTCCCCTGGACCACGTTCTTTGCTCCCAACGGAGTCGCGTTTCATGGTACATATTGGCATGATAATTTTGGAATGATGATGAGCCATGGTTGTGTCAATATGCGGACCGAGGAAGCTAAATGGATATTCCGCTGGACTACGCCTGTATCAGCCCCGGAAATTTGGGAACAGACGGGTTATGGGACATTGGTTATTGTCAAATGACACAGCACAATTTTTCCACTTAAACAATGTTTCTTCTCAACTGAGCCAATATGGCCTATGCCCACATTGGTAAAGAAGCAATGGAGGGATAAGGTTAATTTTGAGCTGAATTTCGATAAAAGCACCGAGCAAAGTAATCTTCTCAAACCCTGCACAAGCATTTCTCATTCGTTTGTCAGAATTTTTTCAGTATTTTCTTAAACAAAAATCCTACACTAAATCTGTCTTCTCCTTCTCCTTCTCCTCTCCCAATCCTTGCCCAAACCTAACGGCAAGGATTGGTTTTTAAATGGCCTGAAGAAAGATTTCTTGCGCTTTTAATCTTTTTGTCAGAAGTAATTCAATAGTTTCTCATTCTTGGCCGTTATGATCCAGTCATCCTATCTATTTCATCAAGAAGCAAATGGACACATCAATGAAACAAATTTTCAAGCTGATATTACTCTTACTGGGCATAGCCCCTTTACTCGGTTGTGCAGCCTTCACTTATTCCGCACAGAAAGTCGAAGCTCCAACCCAGCAACTTGCCCCCATAGGGTCGCAATTAACACCTGTTCCGGAACAAGCCTCTGCCAATACATCACAGAATGAAGAAAATTTACTGGTTGATTTATATCGCAGCAGTAGCCCATCCGTTGTGAATATTACCGTTTACCAGCAGGCACAGCAAGGGATTGTGCCAGTTGGAACGGGGTCTGGATTTGTTTTCGATGATAAAGGGCGAATTGTAACGAATGCGCACGTCGTTCAAGATGCTGATCAGATCGATGTAACGTTTTCTGATGGTCAGATCCAATCTGCAGAAACAATTGGAATAGATCAAAATAGTGATCTGGCAGTTATTCAAGTAGAAAAAGTACCTGATAAGGTTCTTCCTCTACCCCTTGGAAATATGCAGGAATTGGCAGTCGGACAGACGGTGGTGGCAATCGGAAACCCCTTTGGCCTGGATGGAACATTGACGAAAGGGATTATCTCCGCGTTGGGTCGAACAATCCCTGCACTGACCCCATTCTCGATACCCGAAGCAATACAAACCGATGCCGCGATCAATCCCGGAAATTCCGGTGGACCACTTCTGGATCTCCACGGCCATATCATTGGAATCAATGCGCAAATCGAAACGAACGGATTATCCCAAAGTAATAGCGGGGTCGGTTTTGCGATCCCCGTGAACATTGTCAATCAGGTAGTGCCAGAGCTCATTTCAAAAGGAAAGTATGAGTGGTCCTGGCTAGGGGTTCGAGGGGGCGATGTGAATCCCAGTCTAGTCGAGGCGATGAACCTGCCTATCGCTACTGGAGCGTACCTGGTAGAGGTGACTCCGGGGGGACCAGCAGAGCAAGCGGGCATTCGCGGTGCTGACAAACAAAAGCTTGTCAATGGCCGGGCTGTGGAAGTAGGCGGAGATCTTGTTATTGCAATCGATGGAAAATCCATCGATACATTCAACGACTTGCTGGTTTACATCGCTTTGGAAACGCGTCCGGGGCAAACGGTAACACTAACCATTGTTCGCAATGGCAAGGAAAGTGACATTGACCTTCTCATAGGATCGAGACCAGAGACAGTGGAGTAACGACATTCAATGCCTGGGAATGATCATGGCATTGAACATCTGCATGAACGGAGGAAACCGTCTGCAATGGAACACAAAGTAAAAGATCCAGTGTGTGGAAGAGAATTTTTCCCCCGCAAGGCGCGTTGGTCGTACCGGTATCTCGGTCGGATGTATTACTTTTGCACGCGCAGATGCCTGACTACGTTTGATCAGGATCCCGAGAGATATTGCAGAAGGGTCGCAATCCATGACGCGAATGGATAACCTTCGTATAGCGGGATAAATAATATCCTCAAAGTAGTATGTGGAGGTTGGAAATGGATTTTCTAGAAGATTTGTTCGAAAACTTTTTCGATCGTCGCAATCGCCGGAACACGAGGGGAGGTCACAAGACTGGTTCTGACCACCATGATCGCCAGGGTATTCCCTATGAGAGATCTTCGGTGTGCACCAGGTGCGGCTTAGACAATCCAATCGAAAATAAATATTGCCTTGCCTGTGGAAGCGATTTGACCCCGGAAACAGAAAACGTGCAAGGAATTTTTTGTGAGGGGTGCGGAGCGAGGAATCAAATTGGGAGCAAATTTTGCCAGGCTTGTGGATTAAACCTGATGAACACAACAACCACTTGCCAGAGCTGTCGATCAACGGTACCCCCAAATGCTAAGTTTTGTCCCCAATGCGGGCAAACGTTGGCAGGCACTAAGATCGCTTAATAATACTAAGGCTATGACAAGAGACTACGAAAGGCAGGTCGTTATTATATTTAGAAAAATATGTAAACTGGCAGGTTTCTTGTTGAAAAGGCGATGGTTTCAAACCAGTTTACTGATAGGGATCGTAGTACTAATACCGTTCAGGATTGTTCCTGGATTTTCCGCCTCCACGAATTCACAGTCCAATGAATTTCAGAATGTACACGACTTGTCAGAACTGAATTCAAATTCCGCGCGCACAGCGACACAGCAGCCGGGAGAAGTTCAAATGCCCGATTATTCATATTCACAAACTGAATTCGTAAATGGTATTCGACGTCTGGCTTTATTGACAACCATCATTTCAGAAGAATCTAGGGTTGTTACTCTTTACAAAGTACAACCCGGCGACAACCTGTTCCTCATCGCCGAGAAATATGGTTTACAACCAGAGACTGTGCTGTGGGGAAATTATGAAATCCTGCGCGACAACCCCCAATTTTTAAGACCAGGTCAAGAGCTAAAGATCCTTCCTGTCGATGGCGTGTATTACCAGTGGAAACAATCCGATAATCTGGAGTCCGTCGCAAATTTCTTCAAGGTCAAGCCTGAAGAAATACTTTTATGGCCTGAAAACAACCTGGATCTGTTTATCACGGAACCAGCTCTGGCCTCTATTCAGGAAGGAAACTGGCTGATCATCCCAGGTGGCCGCAGAGCGCTTCAAGATTGGGGCCCCCCACCCATATCAAGAAGCAACCCGGCAGTGGCGGCGTATTACGGTTCGGGGTCATGCGGAAAAGTTTACCAGGGGGCGATTGGCACTGGTGCTTTTGTTTGGCCTACCATCGCCCGCTCACTCTCAGGCTATGATTTTTCCAGTATCCACCCTGCACTGGATATTGCCGGCGCAGAAGGAAATGCGATCTATTCCAGCGACAGCGGCGTTGTTGTTTTCGCAGGTTGGAGCGAATACGGGTATGGGAATCTGGTGGTCATCGACCATGGGAATGGCTGGCAGTCTGCATATGCTCATATGAGTGTAGCAAATGTGAGCTGTGGACAAAGCGTGGCGCAAGGAGAAATAATCGGAGCGGTCGGAAATACCGGCAATTCTACAGGTGCACATCTACATTTCGAGTTGCGAAGTGAGGTTTACGGAAAAGTCAGTCCTTGGGACCATGTAAGTCAATAACCTTGAGCCAAACTTTTCCAGTCGCTGCACGAGTTTTCGTGAAGAACAATCGCTAGATTCTGACCTACAGGAGGAATGGAATGCTATGAACCGTAAAGAACGAACTGTTCTGATCACGATTGTGATCAACCTGCTATTAATTGCCTTTAAGCTATGGTTGGCTGGTGCTTCGGGCAGCCTGGCTTTACGGGCCAGTGCCCTTCACTCAATTGCCGACGCTGTCATTGGGGGGTTCGTATTCGTCGGCTTGCTCATCAGCCGGTGGGAAACAAACCGCAACGAGGCACGCAGCCGCGTCAATATGGCCGAGAATTGGGTAGCACTGGCGGTGGCAGGGGCAATTTTCTATGTGGGGTTTGACATCGTACGAGAAGTATTAGGCGGCGAGTCCCCTGAGCTGAGAAATCTGGTTCCCATTACCCTGGCCTCACTGGTCACCGTCGCCGCGGCTTATTTTATTGCGCGTTATAAACTCTACGTAGGCCGCCAGACCAATTCACCGGCGCTCATCGCCGGAGGGTACCACTCACAGATGGACATTTATGCCTCTGTTGTTGTGGTTGCTGGGTTAGCTGGGGCTGCCCTGGGGCTGCCGAACCTG
The DNA here is from genome assembly GCA_034411135.1 of Bellilinea sp. Classification (GTDB taxonomy): domain Bacteria; phylum Chloroflexota; class Anaerolineae; order Anaerolineales; family Anaerolineaceae; genus Bellilinea. The sequence goes on along the minus strand of DAOUMN010000025.1, from coordinate 34,367 downwards.
GATCGGGCAGCTGCCGCCATTGTGGTGGTGTTTATTTTGTTTTCAGGTTATGAAATCGCCTCATCAGCCATCCACGCGCTTCGTCACCGTACCGAGATTGATGTAGAAGGCCATGCTGGCCATGCACACAACAATTATTCTCATACAGTTTGGCGGGTATTTCTGCCTGTTGGACTGGCATTGTTCCTTGGAGTGTATCTATTTTCTGGGTTTTACATTGTCAGGCCCGGAGAGGCGGCTGTTGTCCGGCGGTTTGGAGCAGTAGCTTCACCGAATCAGGGTTCTGGCTTGCACTATCGGCTGCCCTGGCCAGTAGACCGCGTAGATATCGTTCAGTTAGACGAAATTCGCCGGTTAGAAACACCGGCCAGCCTGATGCTGACAGGGGATGAAAACCAGCTCAACATCCGGCTGAGTGTCCATTACAAAGTCAACGACCCGGTCAATTTCCTTCTCAATACCGTTGATCCGAAAATTTTGATCGAACGGGCGTCAGAAGCCGCCATGCGTCAAGTTGTCGCCGGTGAATCCGTAGATGCGCTGCTCACAATGGATAAATCTACCATTCAACAACGAGCCGCAGGCCTGACCCAATCCGCACTAGATGGTTATCAATCCGGTTTACAGATCACCGGCATTCAACTGCTTGAAAGCAGTCCGCCGCCAGAAGTTGCAGAAGCATTTCGTGATGTGGCCAGTGCTCGGGAAGACCGAAATACCTTTATCAATGAAGCGCTCGCTTATCAAAACGAAATTCTTCCAGTCGCACGTGGTGATGCCGAAAAGGCCATTCAGGCAGCCAATGCCTACCAGGCTGAAAAAATCGCTCTGGCGAGCGGTGAAGCAGCCCGGTTCGCCAGCCAGCAGGGGGCATATGCCAAGGCTCCGGTCGTTACGCGCCTGCGCCTGTACCTGGAATCTGTCGAACGAGTCCTGCCCGGAGCACGCAAGTTCGTGCTGGACTCGGCTGTGCGCATGCAGTCCACCGATTTATGGTTCCCGGGCGTCAACGGCGCGAGCACTTTTCCACCGCAGCCGTGAGAAGTGACCATGCTGAAACTCGTAATTCTCGTTTTATCTCAGATCATCCTTCAGGAGCAAACCTCATGAAACTCTTCCGAAATCTCGTACTTTTCTTGATCGCTTTGGTATTTCTTGCGGCCAATTTGGTCTTTTTCCAGGTGGACGCGACGGAAAATGCAATCGTTACACAATTTGGGCAGCCGGTCCGGGTGATTACCAGCCCTGGTTTATACGTCAAATTACCCGACCCGATCCAGAGCGTCACCCATATAAACATCCAGCTGAGTGTTTTTAACTTACCCCAAACCGAATTTTTAACGGCTGACAAAAAGAACATCGTTCTCGAAGCGTATGCAACCTGGAAAGTAACCGACCCACTGCTGTTCCTAAAATCGGTGCGCGACCCGATCGGTGCGGAAACCCGCCTGGCTGATATGATCGCATCCGAGTTGGGCGTAGCGCTTGGACAGGTGGAATTAAGCCAGCTTGTTACCGTGAATACCGAGCAGTTAAAACTATCCAACACCTTGAATACCGTGGCGCAAGCATCCGCCAGCCGGACAGAGCAGTATGGTTTTACCGTCACGGATGTACGTCTCAAACAGCTTACCTTTCCCCAGGCAAATTTAACCAGCGTCTTTCAGCGTATGAAAGCCGAACGCGAAGCGATTGCTCGCCAGTTCCGGTCGGAAGGCACGGAACAGGCAGCCAAAATTCGAGCTGCAGCGGATACGGAGAGAGCACAAATTCTGGCCGATGCGAACCAAAAAGCGGCCGAAATTCGCGGCCAGGCAGATGCCGAAGCAATAGCCACCTATGCGGCTGCCTTTGGGAAAGATCCTGAATTCTACCAATTCCTGCGCACTCTGCAGTCCTATGAGGTTTTTGTCGATGGCAATACAACACTGATCTTGCCATCCAACTCTGAACTACTGAGGTACCTTAACCCATCGATCACAAATCTGCAAGAGACGAACAGTCCTCAGACCGATTCTACGACCCCGACATCAGATTCGGGATCCAATTAGGTGCCCTATGACAACCAACTCATCTCAACCTCCAGAAAGAAAACCGCTGGATTGGCGGGCCGGGCTAAGGCAAGTCGGACAAGCCATCCGAAAAATTTTTCAAATTCTTATTGGCGATGGCGAAACCCCTTGGGAAGATCTACAAGCCACTTTTGGTCATCTCCGGCCAAAGCGGATATTTTGGGGAATATTTGGCCTATCAATTGCTGTGTATCTACTCACAGGAGTTTATGTAGTAGATCCGGGAGAAGCAGCGGTTGTGCGACGCTTTGGGATGGTTATCGAGCCACGGGCCACTCCAGGAGCCCACTATCGGTTACCCTGGCCGGTCGACCGGGTGGATATTATCAATGTCAGTGATGTCAGGCGGGAAATCGTTGGCGTGCCACAACCGGAAGAAGGACACGATCACCCTGAGCCGCCGACAAAACTACAGGTGCTTTCTGGGGACACCAACGTGATCGATGTTGAAATTGTTGTTCAATACCAGGTGCGTGACCCCGCAGCTTATCTCGTCAACGTCCAATATGCACCCTACCGTCTGGTGCGGGATGCCGTCCGGCAGGCCGTCACTTCGCTGGTTAGCCAGTTGCCAGTGGATATGATCCTCACCACCGAACGACAGGCATTGCAAAACGACATTCGTGCTGAGACGCAGAAACGATTGGATGAATACGGCAGTGGACTTTTGGTAGTAGGTATCAATTTACAAAAGGCGTATCCACCGGATGAAGTGGCTTCTGCATTTACCGATGTAAACAGCGCCCGAGAGGACCGGGCCAGGGGAATTAATGAAGCCAATGGCTATGCTAACAGTCTGATACCCGAGGCGCGTGGCCAGGCTGAGGGAACTCGATCGAAGGCAGACGCTTACAGGTCTGACGCACTATCCAAAGCGAACGGCGCTGCAATGGCCTTTGACGCCATCCTGGCTGAATATCAGACCAATTCAAAAATATATGGAGAAGGGGTAACACGATATCGACTTTACCTGGAAACGATTGAAAAGATCCTGCCACGCGTCCAGGTTTATACAGTGGATACCACCGATGGAGGCCAGATCAACCTGCGCCTGTTCGGCAACCCTGCATCCACCGCTACGCCTGCGCCAGGAGAGTGAGTTGCATATGGCTGATAATTGGAAGCAAACCTGGAAGGACATCCTCAATGCTTTACGAGGCGAGAATGCGAAAGAGGTCGAACCGACACTCGAAAGCGATGAACGTCCACCGTCAGAAGACCCTGGAAATCACCAAACTTTAGATCCCGCATTTGGGGAGGAGTCATCGCAAGAGGAGCAAATTGCTCTGATGGAGCCTGCGCCGGCAGAACCCTCTGCTGACACAATCCAGCTGATAGAGAGCGATAAAGATTTAGAGGGATCAGAAATCTCGCCCGCCCCACAAACTTCGGGCGGTAGTCGAGGGAGGGGGTCTAACGTTTTTTTGTATGCAATCCTTGCAGGTTTGCTGATAGTCGGCTTGTGGTTTTCAGGCGGAAATCAGCTTCTGGCCCGATGGCTGGCTCCTGCTCCTCCAGCTCCGGATGTTATTGCCACATTTAACGGTGGCCAGATAACAACAACCGACCTCGAAGAACATCTCAAGCTTCTTGTGCCAGAGGAATATCAGGCGATTGTCCGATCGCCTGATCTACTCATCCAGGTGGTTGATGATCTGCTCATGGATGAACTCGCCCGTCGCTGGGCCGAACAACGCCAGCCAGACCGGGACGAAGAATTTAGTCACACTATGCAACATATTTCAGAAGGAATCAACCTCCAATCCCTGGATGTTCAATTGCACCAGAGTGACATCCCTGTTGCAGAAAGTGATATTCAGAATTACTACCAATTGAATAAAACCCAATTCGGTGACCAGCCGCTCAATGCTGTTCGCGAACAAATCCGCCAGCAGCTCGTCGCAGAACAGGAAAAAGGGTACGTTGAGGATTATATTCAGCGGCTCAAAGATAATGCATCTATCACACGAAATTTTGAGCTGCTGGACGTGCCAGATCCGGCCGAAGACGACCTGCGCCGATATTATGATGCAAACCTGGATCAATTCAAACTTCCGCGTCAGTTTAATATCGATGAGCTTCGATTTGCGATGGGTACGGAGGAGGCGACCAGTCGGAAAAACGCGGATGATGCCCTCTTGAAGCTGCGTTCTGGTGCAACTTTTGAAGAGATCTCCCAGGATACAACAGGTGGTACGCTTACAGTTGGTGCGTTGGTGTCCGAAGGGAATCGTGATCCCGACTGGGATCGCGCAGTTTTGGAGCTAACCGCGGGAGAATTGAGTGACGTTTTTCGCGCCGCAGATGCATTCTATATCGTTCGATTAAATGAGTTACAACCCGCTCGTACACAGAGCCTCGATGAAGTCCGCTCAACTATCCGCGCAATCGTTCAGCAGCAAAAAATGGAAGAATGGTTCCAGTCTAACGGCATGAAGACATTGTTCACCCTCAAAGGCAAGCAGTATGGTCTTGGGTCCTTCTACAAAGAGTACAAGGAACTTCCGATGGATCTTCAAACACAATACAGCGGCTCCAAAGGAATGCAAGACCTGGCTGAACAATTGATCGAACGACTGCTGCTGGTCGAGGATAGCTATGATCAGCTGCTTAATACACAAAACAAGCCATTAACCGATGAGGCCAGGCTTCAGGTCATTAAGCAGATGCTTCACCAGGAAGAGATTGATGATCAAATCCAAGTATCTGAGGAGGAAATGCTTCAGTTCTATAACGAGAACGCGAATCTATTAACTTTGCCACCCAAAGCTCGCATCCGATATATTCGAATCGGCCTTGGAGCAAGCGAAGACGAAATGAAGGCTGCTCAAACAAAAGCAGACGAAGCCTATCAGAAATTAGTGCCTGGATTATTACAAAAAGGAGTAGATTTTACGGAAATTGCTAAACAATACTCAGAGGATCCAGAATCAGCCGCGAAAGGAGGCGAATATCCGGGCTGGGTTGGGGAAAGTGAAGATTTAATGACTGAAATTCAACTCCATCCGTTTCACGAAAAGATTTTGACATTGGGATTGAATGAAATCAGTCGTCCTTTTCAAGTGGATGACAGCTTATACATCGTGCAGGTCCTCGAACGAACCGAGCCTGAGAAGCTTTCTTTCGAAAAGGCGAAACCTTACCTTCAAGAATATATGACCCAGCAGAAACATGGGCAATTGTTGTCCCAACTTTCACAAAAGCTATTCACACAATACAACGTTGTGTTGTTTGAAAGTGTGCTGCAAAACTATTTCAACAACATAATAAGTACGCCGGCGACCGCGGGGGGTATGGGGAACTAATTCCAATAGGGCCAACAAAACATCGTACTACGTTCAGCGGTCACTCCCACGGTTAAACTTATGGGGTGCATAAGTTTCGACACGGCTGGTGAAAGGTGTTGGTTTGAGTATAATTGTCTCGTTATCTTCAGTGGGAAAGCAAAAATGGTTGACCGATGGGATTTCAGGATCAGCGCTACAGTCAAGGAGTAGATTTTATGTGGAAAAAAAGTATTGTTCTTTCTCTGGTGGTCATTTTGTTGCTAGCCGGCTGCACTCCACGAGCTAAAGGACCAGAAATTACAATCCAAGATGCGTGGGCACGTCCCTCAGCAGGAGCTGATATGAACGGCGCAATCTACTTCCGGATCATGAATGACGGCGATGAAACCGATACCCTTCTCGGAGCAGAAACTCCTTCAGCCCAGGCAGCCGAGGTTCACGAATCAATGGCTGACGATAATGGGGTGATGAGCATGAAACCTCGAGAAAACATTGAAATTCCAGCGGGTGGAGAAGTTGAGTTTAAACCGGGCGGCTTACATATAATGTTAGTGGATCTGAAAAAACCTTTGGCGGTCGGGGATGAAGTTACCCTAACCCTACGTTTTGAAAAGGCCGGTGAAATTGTCCAGACCGTAAAGGTTAGAGAACCATGAACCTGTTTATTGAGTATAAAGCATGAAAGATGCAATTCGACCGATCGTTTTTGGGGGGATGTTGATGCTTTTCCTATTAGCATCCTGTCAACCCTATCAATTCAAAGGCACATTTTACGAAGATCCCCCAGAGGCTGCTGATTTTGAGCTAACAAGTGCTGATGGTGGGCGATTGCGTCTGAGCGAGTTGGAGGGGAAGATCGTCCTGCTTTTCTTTGGATTCACATCTTGCCCAGATGTTTGTCCTGCAACACTTGGCATTGCGAAACGGATCATTGAGGAACTTGGAGATAAATCAGGTCGTCTTGCGTTTTTATTTATCACAGTGGACCCGGAACGGGATACACCCGAAAAATTAAACACCTATGTTCAAAATTTCCATGAAAGCATAATCGGGTTAACCGGCAGCGAGGAAGAGTTGTCCTCAGTTCGCGAGGATTACGGAATCTATGCGGCAAAGGTTCCACTTAAGTCTGGCATAGGGTACACAGTGGATCACACCGCCCGCGTTTACCTGATTGATAATGAAAGACGGTTGCGCCTCACCTATGCTTTTGGAACGCCATACGAAGATATATTACAAGATATAAAACAGATCCTGAAGGAAATCGACGCCGAAAATTAAACAAGGTCGCGCCGTCTATAATTTTAAATCTCCATGTCAATATTTATTTTAAGGCCGCCAACTGGTTTCCTAGAGGTCAAAAAAATTGTTGACCTGGTCCACTCTCAATGGTCGTTGACGTTTGCTTGAATCGTCATGATCCCGGCGTTTTTAAAATTAAAAGTCAAATCAATGGTATCTCCCGGTTCCAAATCTTGCTTTAGCCCGGTCAGGGCAATCGCCAACTCGCCGGGTTTAAAAATCACTTCCTGCTGGGCAGGCACGGGCACAGACTCTATTACCTTCATGGTTATCCGTCCACTCTTATCTTGATCTTGTGAACGAATCTCTATAGACGAAGCAGCATCAGAACTGATGCTCTGAAGTGAATCACTTGTGTCTGTAGCGTTGCTGATGATCAGAAATGCTTCGCTCGTAGAACCGATTTTACCCGGCTTGACCCAGGCATCCATAATCTTAAATTCTCCTGCGCTCGCACATGCGTACAAGGCAAGCATAAGCAAAGTTATCAATAAACCAACTCGGAAGTGTCGCATTTCCATCTCCTGGTACCTTTTTCGCTGATTTGTGCTGTATCGAACATCCGGCGCCTTAGCTCAGGAAATATCATAAGGATACTCGATACAGCACTCATATGCTTCTTCAAAGAGGGATTGTTTTCGTAATAGGCTGCATTGCATAACCTGTTTGGAATATGCATGCGGAAATCCCGCTAATCAGAAGATGCTCGTTCTACTTGGGGATTTCGCCTGCGAGTTCCATGTCAATTACCTGCTTGAATGCCTCAATTGGCTGCGCCCCCACCAATGCTAAGCCGTTTATAAAGAAGGTCGGTGTAGATTGAATACCCAAATTCACCGCATAATCGGAATCCTGTTGAACCACTGCTTTGAACTTGCCCGTATTGATGCAGTTCTCAAATGCAGGCTTATCCAAATTAAGGTCATTTGCGATTTGTAGGTACAACTCTCGCCCCAGTTTATCTTGATTCTCAAAAACTTTGTCATGGTACTCCCAAAACGAATTCTGTTCATTCGCACACATAGAGGCTTCTGCTGCAGGATAAGCCTCAGGATGGATGGAAGTTAATGGCAAGTGTCGAAAAACAAACCGGATTTTCCCCGGATAATCTGCGAGCAATTGCTTATACGTTTCATCGAAGAACCGTTTGCAGTAAGGACACTGAAAATCGCTGAACTCAACGATCACGATAGGCGCATCTTTCGGTCCAATGCTCGGAAAACCTTCCGTTGGGACATCATACCTGGTAACTTGAGGTGCTTGAGTCGCTACGGGGGATTGGGCAACAGGATTCTGTTGAGTCCCCTGAAGTCCCGCCTTATTTTCTGCGGGATCAGGCGAACGCCCCCAAACGACATAGCCGAGTAAGATTCCAACAGCAAAAGCCAGCACCACAAAAACTGCATAAAAATGGGTGCGCTTGAAAGTAATGGTCTCATCTGAAGTGGTTGTTGTTTCCATATTGCATCCTTATTCACATCAAAAAAACAATATCTATGTGTGTATTTGGCGTTTACTAAAGCCAATTATTAATAACCTGGGGCGAACAGCTCCTCATCGAAGTGGAGATGTCAGGCAGTTTGATTCAAGGATGTATCAATGGGGGGACGTAACAATTGCGAAGCCCTAGAAATCTGCACGAAGGGAGCAGAAGATGCTATTACCATTGACGGACGTGCCGGCATGACCTGATAGGTAGTCTCAGGAAATACACTCGTGCAATGCAAACAAGTGTCGGGCTGCATCCCATAATTCAGAACAGAACACCCCTCGCTACAACAACATATTAGGGCTTTTCTCATGGCACAATCCAGATCCATAACGGATGTAAACGTTAGGGCAACAGCGAACATTAAAAAAATCAGGCTCTGGCCCATCCATGCCAATCTGCTCTTATGGCCGTATGTACATATTACCTTTCCGAGGTCTCTCATCATTTGAGTGTTTCCCGATAATGCTGATCAGCTTCTTTTTCATGAAGCGCATGTCCGCTCAAATAACCAATGTACGCAGGAACAAGAGGGAAGACACACGGGCTTAGAAACGATATGATCCCTGCCAAAAATGCTAGAAGCAAGTCAGGTTGCGCACTCATCCCTGGTCGAATATCTAAGAAAAGGCCTTTTTGTTGTGCCCATATAGCCAGGTAAAACATACGGTTGGTAATGAGCAATACTCCTATAATGACTATGGTTATTCCACTGATAATTTGGATTTTTCGAATGTGAAGACGAAATTTTTGGACCACTCGTCGGGTTTGCTCCATAAGAATTCCCAATATCAAAAACGGAACGCCAAGTCCCAAGGCATAACCACTTGCCAGAAACATAGCTTGTGAACTGGTTTCCTGGCTGACCCCAAGCGTAAGGATTGCACCTAGAGTCGTACCAATACAAGGCGTCCAGCCCGCAGCAAAGAAAACTCCCATCGTAAAAGATGCCATCCAACCTGGCTGTGCCTTTTTTGCCCATCGGGGACGGGTGTCATAATTTAGAAATGGGATGTTCACGATCCCAATCGTCGTTAACCCCAAGATGACTACAAAAACGCCCCCAACTCGCCCAATTACATCTTTGAATTGTCCAAAAATCTGCCCCAAAAATGTTGCTGCCCCACCCCAGCCGATAACAAAAACCAGGGAGAATCCGAGGACAAATAGTAAAGCGTGAAAAAATACCTGCAATCGCTTAAGCATGTCAACCGGAGGTTGCATAAAAATAATCTCCTACTATTCTGATTTTCGACCTACCAATAGAACTATGGAACAGCCTTATAAAAGACCAATGTGTCTCGGTGCCGGAAATTCTTCGCCGCCAAATGTGACTAATGCTGCCAATCCGCTCTACTGAATGCTGATACATCTTATGAGTTGGACAAGCGGCTATGTGCACCCAACTCTGTTTTCTCGCGCAACAACACTGCCAGGCAAACGATCACCACCAATTCTGCAATTTTGGAAGTCAGGTCTAATGCACCAATTTCTTCAACCATTCCCGCCTCTGGGCCAAGGGGAATGCCAAGTGTGCGCGTGACGATCCAAAGGGCAATAATCGCCGCATTGCCAAGGATACCTGCCCATAACACTTCGCGCCGAACCGGGCGGGTAGCGGCGAGGATGTGCGACAACAGCAATTGACAGACGGTTGCAACTAGAAAGAACCCGCCATAGCCGACCCAAGCTTCGAAGTGTTCAGACATGAAGTAGGCGTGGATAATCCCTGCCACAGCCGAAAACCCGGCGGCGGAATACCGCCAGTAGCTTTGTACAGATGGAAGGACAAATTGTGTTTTCATGGTTATCTCCAATTCTGAATGTTTCAGGAATTACAATTTAAGGCTTTCTGAACTCCAGGCAATACATCCAACCTTTCCAGACTTCATAGATGCGCCTTTCCAGCATCTCCGCCGGTACCAGGTCTACCGGCGCAGTGACAACCTCGCGCCTGTCCTTAAATGACCCCTTGAATCCAGGCAGGAAGCGCTCGTAACCACGCGCGCCCTTTTCGGTTTCGTCTGCGATCAGGATGCGCGTCCCTGGTTTGGCGACCCGTATCATCTCTTCGATGGCGGCCCTTTTGTCGTCGAAGAAATTGATGCCCCCGATGTGAAAGACACTGTGAAAGGCTTCACCCTGGAATGGCAACTGCTCGCCGTTGCCCAGGAACAAATCCACATCCCACCCCTTGCGTTGCGTGTACGCCTGGCAGCGCCGAATTTGACCGGGGGAAATATCCAGCCCATAGACCTCGCCCACATCGGCGCGGTGGATAAGATAGGGCAGGTTTACACCCGGGCCAATGGACACTTCCAGGACCCGCCCGCCTTGCGGGTCAAGCCGGTCGAGGATTTCTCGACGAGCCTGGTCCTCGTTCATACCTAGAAAAGCCAGGGCCGCCCTGGAGAACGGCGCATAGACCCATGAAAACCAGTTGTACAGGCGGGTGAAGCGGCCGTTCGAGCCGGTCAGCGCTTCGGGCGTGATGAAATGGGGGATGCCCCGTACGATTGGGTAGGATCTGGAGCAGCGGGTACAGCAAAGCGCGCCGCTTTCCAGGTCACCAGTGCCTGAGGATTCGAGCCGCCCGTGACATACCGGGCAGGCCAGGAGATCAAGGATAGCACGTTGCATGTGAGTCTCTTATTTCAATCAACCTGCTGTTTTATCGTTGAGGTTTCCAGAAAACCATCCAGAACCCCGTTGAATTCTTCTGGGTGTGTAAAGCCGGACAGATGCCCGCCGCTGGGAAATGAATACACCTGCGCACCTGGGTAACTGGCTATAAGCGCTTCCCGCTCCGTTGACTTGAAGCCGCGGTCATCCTCCGCTAAAATAAGCAAGATCTGCCCAGGCCGCTCAACTGGCTGGTATATACGGTATTCGTCTGGATGGTCAAAAAAATCGAGCAAGAGCTTCATCTGCCCCATCAGGGTTTCATTGGTATGCAGCCGGGTAAAGAGTTCTTCCACATAGGCCTGGTAAAAAGCTCGGGTGGCTTCATCTGCTGACGCCAAAAGCGTACCAAACCTGCGCCGGTAATAGCCCTTCAGCCAGGCAGCCGGAAGTTTGAAAAAGAACTTGGCCGCTCTCAGCGAGGAGGCGTTATATAGCCCAAAACCATCCAACACCAGCTTATTCACGCGCTCTGGGTACGCGCGGACAAAAGCGTGCGCAATCCCAGCGCCCAGCGAATGTCCAAAGATGTTCGTCCGCTTGATCTTTTCTCTGTCGAGAATGGCTGCCAACCCATCCACCACCCGGCGCACTTTTCCAACCGGCGGATACGAAGGCGAAAACACCCGAAAGCGCTTCTCCAGACGTAGAATGTTTTGGAAAGATGTCTCTCCAACAGAAAGGCCGCCGCCCAGGAGCAACATGGCTTGAGAACCTTCACCGCTGACAATATATTCCCACGAAACGCCATCGGCATGGAGCGTCTGGTAAGGGTGTGTCGCACGAAAGGTTTGCAGCCGTTCGCGCTGTTCAACTGGAACATCTTTATATAATAGATCAAAGCTTACTGCTTTCATTTGCCAATCCTTTCTAAGAATGAAAGGGCCAGTTGGTTGAAACTTTCAGGCTGTTCTTCGTGCGGGAGATGACCGCAGTTGGAAAGTATTTCAACCTCTGCCTGGGGCAGCTGCCGGTGAAACACTTCCGCCATTGTCGCCGGATGCCAGGCATCCTCCTGGCCCCAGATAATCAGCGCCGGGCTGTGAATATCTTTAAGATGTTGTTCGACAAACGTGGGATCCGAGTTGCGCTCGGTGCGCAGGTTGGTCGTCCAACTGCCAGGTCGGAGGAGCGGTCGCAGGTAGGCCTCAACGATTTCCGCGGTTACTTTCTGCGGATCGGCAAAAGCTTCGACTAGATTTTTGCGGATCAAGGGCGGGTTTAAAAACAGCCGCGCTGCTTCACCTACCAGTGGTAGGCGAACCAGGTTCCAAAGCCCTGGTAACGAATGATGCACGCCGCAAGTGGATGACAGGATCAACGCGCCGGTGCGTTCCGGATGGCGGATAGCAAAATCCAGAACAGGGAGACCGCCGGCAGAACTAGCCACAAAAACTACCTGCTGGGCATGCAAGCCATCCAGCACCCGGCTAATCAAGCGTGAATTCCCCGCCACAGAATAATCGTGATGGCTGGGCGCTGCCGAGTAACCGTTGCCAGGAAGGTCAATCGCCACCACCTGGTATCCTGCCTCAGCAAAGGGCTTGACCTGATAGCGCCAGGTAAAGGCCCAGGACTGGCTGCCATGCACACAGAAAACGAGGGTGCCTTTTCCCTCCGAAACGAAATGGATTGAAATACCTTCCACTTCAAGGGTATGACAGGATCCCAGGTTGGGGTGGGAATTTTGGCAGGGAGCAGTGTGCATGGCAGTATCACAATACCTTTGGAAATAAACAACCCGTTTTCTGCGCATACTGCCGGTATTCCATTGAAAACCGGTCTGCTAAGAATTTTTCCTCGAGGCGCAATCGGTATAGAAGCCCCGGAAGAAGCAAAAGCAAGACAGAGGTTACTCCGACCACGCTGGAATAACCGATTGCAATACCAAGCGTCATCAACAAGTAGCCACTGTAAGCCGGATGTCGCACATAGTGGTAAGGTCCTGTTTTCACCAGGATATGATTGACTTTAATCTGAACATGACCGGAATACTGGTCACGCGCGACTCGACGAGCCCAAATGAACAGCCCCAACCCCAGGCCAAACAGCAGGAGCCCCAAACCTTCGAGGGCAACCCCGTGGGGGACCGAAACCGGCAGATAGGAGAATTCGAGCGGTGAGCCAAAGAACACGAGCAGGAAACCAGGTAGAATCAGCCAGAAAGAAAAGTCTCCCTTTTCTTCTTGAGAAACCTCTCCACTGCCCGACAGCCAATAGGGTTGCTTCGTGCGCGCATAGTAGAGGATTGGCCCAACCAAAAATGCGATCCCGGTAACGAACAGGATCCACCCGGTGCGATTGTTCGCCAATGTTGCAACGCCTAGGCAGGCTAATACCAACGACAGAAAAGGTACAGCGATTGCCAGGAAGAGCACCATGCTTCTACTCATGGAATCTTCACTTTGTGGTAGTTACCGGTTTTATCATGAGTATCAAACGGTACTGCCCATACAGCACAGAAGGGATATCAACCGGTACCAGGGCATCCGGTATGTTCTGGATCATTTCGCGAAACCGGCGGTTGGGATCCGTGCCAATTTGGCGAATCAGCCAGCCCGCAAAGCGCCGAAAGCCCGAAAGCCGACTTCCTTCTGGCAAAAACTTATCGAAGATTGCTATACGCCCTCCCGGTTTTAAAACGCGCCAGGCCTCCTGCATCGCGATTGGGCCATCCGGGACCACGGATAGGATGAGATTGAGCAGCAACGCATCGAAACAGCCATCCGGCAGCGCCAGCACCTGACCATCCATCACGTTGAATCCAACCAGTTCCTGGCGTTTATGGCGTGCTTGCTGAAGCATCGCCGGGCTGAGATCCACGGCCGTGACGCAGACACCGGCAGGAAGATTGGGCAAATCAAGACCTGTCCCCACGCCAGGGACGAGCAGCTGCTCTCCCGTTTTCAATTTGAGCAGTTCAACCGCTTTCCGCCTCGGGGCGGCCGTCCAAAAGCGCATCAGGCTATCGTAGATCGGCGCATAGCGGCGGTATATCTTGAGATTGGTCGTATTCTTCATAATACCCCCTATGCTTTTGGAAGAAAACGGCCCGTTCGAGCCATATAACGCTCATACTCGGTTCCAAAGGTTTCCGTTAGAAGTCGTTCCTCTTCACCAACTCGCCAGGCGCTGGCAGTGGTCATGGCCAGCCAGAGAGCGCCAACAATCGCATTCGCCGAGAGCAGGAAAAACGCGACGCTAAAGCCAAACAAGGCAGTATACATGGGATGGCGCACCCAATGGTATGGACCAGCCGTCACCAGGCAGTGGTTTTCCTTCACCATAACGCCCACCGCCCAGTTCTGTCCTAACGCCTGGTGAACCCACATGAACAAGGCATCCATGCACAGTCCAAGTGCCAACCCTAACCAGCGCCAGCCTTCCGGCAGAGGAACAGCGGTTGCTTGAAGCGTCTCTGGCCAGGCAATTGCCAGCAGCAGAATGCCATTGGACAGAATCATCAGGCTGGTCATCAGGATGGGCGACCAACCTGGCTCCTTCCGGAGGATCGCTTTCCCACCCCGGCGGTTGGCCAGCAAGCCATACAGTAAACGGATGAGCAGCATTAGCCCATAAATGATAAACAGCAAATAAGACGAAAGTGTCTCGATGTGCATGGGATGCCTCGTTCCAAAACTCGCATCCAAGGAAACGTATTAGCCGGTTTTCCTTGGCAACTGGTAGCCCAATAAGCGCAAGGCATTCATAGCCACCAGTACGGTGCTGCCCTCATGCGCAACAACGGCCCAGCTTAACTGAACCAGGCCAAGTACGGATGTGATAATCAGCAAAGCAATCACACCGAGGGAAATAGCCAGATTTTGCTGGATAATTCGCCGGCTGGCGCGACTCAGGCCGACTGCGAATGGCAGCTTTCCTAGATCGTCAGCCATCAAGGCCACGTCAGCGGTTTCAAGAGCCACGGCTGTCCCTGCGCCCCCCATTGCAATTCCAACCGTAGCAGTCGCCAGTGCCGGCGCATCGTTTACGCCATCTCCCGTCATCGCAACTGCCCCATACGCTTTTTGCAAACGCTGTATCGTGCCTAATTTATCCTCAGGCAGCAATTCCGCTTCAACGTCAGTGACCCCAATCTCTTTCGCAATCTGTTGTGCTACCTTCCGGTTGTCCCCCGTTAACATGATCAAGTGCTTCACGCCCAGGTTGCGCAACTGAGTAAGGACCTCCGCCACACGAGGTCTGGGCACATCCGCCAAAGCCAGGACACCCAGAAATATACCGTCGCGGCCAATCGTCATCGTCGTGCGACCAGCGCTCTCGAACTGCTCTACAGTTTGGCGAATACTGGTATCCACAGCCTTTCCGGCATTTTCCTCGAAAAGCTTGAGGGTTCCAATCCAGATTGGTTTGCCTTCGACCTGGCTGCGTACACCACGACCGGGGATATTCTCCAAACCGTCTGCTACGGGTAGGGTGAGTTTCTTTTCTCTAGCAGCACGGACGACCGCTAATGCCAATGGGTGATTTGACTGCTGTTCCACAGCACCTGCTAATCGCAAGACTTCATCCGGATTTGTGCCATTGAATGGGATTACGTCCGTGACCTGAAATTTTCCCTGAGTCAGAGTCCCGGTCTTATCAAAAGCCATCGCATTTAGGCGGCCGAGGTTTTCAAGGTGAACGCCACCTTTGATCAATACCCCATTGCGCGCCGCCTGGGCAATCCCAGCCAGAACCGCTGCCGGGGTACCGACAGCCAACGCACAAGGGGAAGCCGCAACGAGAAGAAGCATTGCCCGATAAAAGCTCTCTGAAAATGGCATTAAACCCACCAAAGGAGGTACTACCGCGACCAACACAACCAAAATCAGCACAATCGGAACAAATCGGGCGGTAAACCGGTCGGTGAATTGCTGCGTAGGACTTTGCTGTCCTTGTGCCTCAGCCACCATTTTCATGACCCGGCTCAACGTGTTGTCCTTTGCCAGCCGAGTGATGTTTACTTCAAGTGCTGATTCTTGATTGATCGTTCCAGTAAATACCTCGTCGCCAATACCCTTCTGAACAGGGACGGATTCCCCGGTAATAGGACTCTGATCGATGGCGCTTTCACCTTGAGAAATCACCCCGTCGACTGGAATCCGGTCGCCTGGGCGAACAACAACCAAGTCACCGATTGAGAGCTGCTCGACTGGTTCTTCAATGATTTTGCCGTCACGCTTGACCTGAGCGGTCTTGGGCATTAATTCTCCCAATGCATTGATCGCGTTACGGGCCCTCTCCAGGGCATAATGCTCTCCAGCATGTCCTACCCCAAACAGGAATAGAAGAAAAGCACCTTCAGCCCACGCCCCTAGAAAGGCAGCGCCAACCGCGGCAGCTAACATCAACACATCCGTGTCGAACTTGCCTCGCAGTAGTGCCGGAATAGCGTGGTGTCCTATATCATATGCACTGGCGACATAAGAAAGCAGGAAAAAAATTAAAGCAATACTATCCGGTAATCCCAGGAATTGCTGCCCAACCCAGCCCATAAGCAGAAATATACCGCCAACCGCTATCAAAACCAGCGTCCATCGTTCCTGGAGCCAGTGTGGCAGGAATGTGGGAGCACTTCCGTGATCGTGGTCGTGAGCTTCCTCTTCTTCTTGTGCCTTTGGTTGAGCTAACGGCCGAGCGCCATAGCGTTTCATGGTGCGCTGGATTTGTTCTAGAGAAAGAACTTTCGTATCGTAAGCCACAATTGCGAGCCCCGAGGCGTAGCTCACACTCGCATGCAGCATTCCGTTGAGGTTTTCAAGTTCAGAGGCGATCATCGTGGCCGAATCGGCGCTATCCAGACCACTAAAAGATATTTGCTCGTGGCGGTAACCGTTGCGGAACTCTGATCCAATATCTTCCGCAATACGCTTAACAGCCGCCAAAGAAATCAGGTTTGGATCGTAATGGATACATAAATCAATTGGATCATGATCCATATGTAAATGTGATTGGAGGATGCCTTTGTGACCTTGCAGACTCGCTTGAAGCCGGTCCACACAAATGTCTCGCGCATCTCGAATTTCTGGTAAAAGAACTGGTAAGGAGATTTCAACCGTTTTTTCAGCCATCTGTTTAACCTTTTTAAATTCCTCGACATGATAAGAAAGAACACATAATAACCAGATGCGCTAATACTGCACCTGTTATTCAATAGTTTGTAGTTGTATTAACGAATGGGGGGAGGGACGAAGACGGGAAGTTTGAGTAAACGTAGAAACGACTTGTGTTGGGGATAGATTTTAATCGTCAACACCATGAAAATCATTCCAGTAATTACACCCGGAACAACGCCATAATGAACGACTCCGCTACAAACGCCAGAACCGCTTCCGATCACATCTGAATGCCCGGGCAGCATATCATGCACAAAGTGGACGCCAACGCTAAATGTGACCAACATAAGCAAAATAACAATAACGTGATGATAAGATGGTCGCGCGTTATTCATGGCACACATGATCCAGTCCCAAAAGGAACAATTCTTTTACATGATCATCGTCCAGGCTATAAAAGACCATCCGACCTTGTTTACGCGCACGAACAATTCGCATTTGGCGTAGGCCGCGAAGCTGGTGAGAGACAGCCGATTGGCTCATAGCTACGGTCTCACTTATCTGCTGGACATGCGTCTCCCCTCGCAGCAAAACCGATAAGATCCGCAAGCGATTTGGATCGCTTAAAGAACTGAATAGCTCTGCAAGCTGTGAAGCTTTCTCATCATCGAGGGAAAATGCTTCATCATACGCAGTAACACGGTCTTGTTTATATGAATTAGTGTTCATATATTCACTATTATACCCGACTCTATTAAACTGTCAAGAGTTAAATATGCCAGAAATATTTAGTTATGACGGCTGAGAGAATTAGTTAATGGGATAACATTTATCTGTATTGACTTAATTTTAATAACACCTATAATAAAAATAAGATTTAGGTCAGGCTAATAATTTTGGCGGTTATCAATCTATGAAATCACAATCAACAGAAGATTATTTGAAGGCAATTTACCAGCTCCAGGAAATGCAAAACGGTGAACCCGTTTCAACCTCCACCCTGGCATCCTGGTTGGGCGTGGCAAACGCTTCTGTAACGGGTATGGTAAAGCGATTTTCATCTGCCGATCCAAAACTTGTGGAGTATGAGCCATATACAGGGTTTGTGCTTACAGATGCCGGCGAGAAAATAGCATTAGAAGTCATTCGTCACCACCGTCTGATCGAGTGCTACTTAAGCCAGGCACTGGGTTACTCCTGGGACGAAGTGCATGAAGAAGCAGAACGGCTCGAACACGTGATCTCAGAGGCGATGGAAGACCGGATGGCTCAGGCACTCGGAAACCCGATTTCAGATCCGCATGGCGATCCCATTCCCGACCGCGAAGGTAATCTTCACCAACTGAACGTCATTCCGCTCACACAATTAGCGGTCGAGCAACCGGGCACAATTCGGCGCGTTATCGGGCAAGAGCCAGATTTGTTACGCTACCTAGCGGAGCAAGGTTTAGTCCTATCAGCTCACATTAAGGTGATTTCGAAAGCCCCGTTTAACGGGCCGATTAGCATTCGGATCGTCAATTCATCGGAAACGATCCTGGCATTAGGGCGGGAAGTGGCCGAGAAAATTCTTATCCAACCATCATCCAACACACGTTAGGACCATTCGTATGAATGAACAAACCAATCTGGAAAAAACAGAAATCAGCCGGCGTAAGCTCCTACAACTTGGCGCAGCAGCCGGAATCGCTGGCTTATTGGCTGCCGGCGGTCCGCTTATCAATACCGTTTCGGGGAATGGACCCGATCATAATAACCCGCTGACCAACCCAACCTTGGATGAAAATAAAGGGATGGGAATGAGTCATGGAGACAACAGCGGAACTGTCGGGGATGTAGATCTTACACAATTCGACCCCAGTCAGTTTCTATACAATTTTGACTGGGGAAGTGAAACAATAACCGAATCAGGTCAAACCGTTCGCGAATGGGATGTCGTTGCTCTCGAAAGAGAAATAGAGATTGCGCCGGGTGTATTCTTCCCAGCCTGGACCTATAACGGCCAGGTTCCCGGACCCACCTTTCGCTGCCGGGAAGGCGATTTGCTGCGCTTTCATTTCTCTAATGGCAGCACCCACCCACACACGATCCATTTCCACGGTTTCCACCCGCCTTCGATGGATGGTGTTGAGCCGATCATCCAGCCGGGTGAATCGTTTACCTATGAATTTAAAGCCCGTCCCTTTGGCGTCCATCCCTATCACTGCCATGTGATGTCACTCAAGAAACATATTCATAAGGGATTGTACGGAACACTGATCATCGATCCACCGCAGAGCCGGAAGCCAGCGCTCGAAATGATCATGGTGATGAACGCCTTCGATACAACCTTTGACAACGAAAACGAGGTTTACGCGGTCAATACCGTCGCCTTTCATTATGCCAGGCATCCCATTCAGGTGAAGGTCGGGGAATTGGTGCGGGTGTATGTGATCAATATGACCGAGTTCGACTTGATCAATTCTTTTCACCTGCACGCCAGCATGTTCCGGCTCTATCGCACAGGCACAAATCTCGAACAATTTGAATTGACGGATACCGTCATTATGGGCCAGGGCGAGCGAGCTGTGCTGGAATTCACACTTGATGATCCAGGCAAGTATATGTTCCACGCTCATCAGAGTGAGTTTACAGAGCTGGGTTGGATGGGATTTTTTGAAGCGGTTGCATAGGAGATAAGGTATGTATGTAGAAAAAGACGAGAAAACAATTTCCGTGACAACAACACCCCGAGTGCCCGCCTGGCTCACGGGTCTCATCCCAGTGCTTGCCATCGGTTTAATGCTTTTACTCTTCACCCTGGTCAATCCTTTGGCCATGTTTAATAATAACCTGCCTCCCATTGAAAACCTCGCCATCGATCGCATCCGAGTGGTCGAGAACGGTTTTGAAGTCAGCGTGATGAACAGCGGGCCCCAACCCGTTCGAATCGCACAAGTGATTGTGGATGATGCTTACTGGCAGTTTAATGTGGAGCCTTCCGGCGAACTGCCTCGTTTTGGGCGAGCAGTCGTGACCATCCCTTACCAATGGATTTATGCCGAACCCCACCGGATTTTGTTGGTCACGAACACCGGACTTACCTTTGAAGGAAAAGTAACGATAGCAACACTCACCCCTCGCCCTGGACTGCGGGAATTTGCCAACTATGGATTGCTAGGCATCTATGTTGGCGTGATCCCGGTCTCTCTCGGGCTGCTTTGGTACCCTGCCATGAAACGCATGAGGCGTAAGTGGTTAGGATTTATCCTGGCATTGACGGTTGGGCTGCTAGTCTTCCTTCTTGTCGACACCTTCTTAGAAGTATTGGAAACGGGAGCAAAGCTGCCTGGAGTTTTCCAGGGAGTGCCCTTGGCCCTATTCGCCGCCCTCCTGACCTGGCTGGCGATTATGGCGGTTAGCGCGATGCAAAACCGCAGGAATGCGGCCGCAGGTAATGTACGGGCGAAGGGCGCTTTCCTGGCAACCCTGATAGCCCTGTCAATCGGCCTGCACAATTTCGGAGAGGGGCTGGCGGTTGGGGCTGCATTCGCGTTGGGCGAGGCTGCCCTCGGCTCGTTCCTGGTGATTGGGTTCATTCTGCATAATATTACCGAAGGGATCGGGATTGCCGCGCCGCTGGTTTCTAATCGGCGCAGTGACGAAGAGCCGGCTCGGGCAGCACCCTCTTTGCTTACATTTTCAGGACTGGCGCTGCTGGCCGGATTCCCGGCCGTGCTCGGAACCTGGATCGGTGGATTTGCCTTCTCACCCCTGTTAGGAACAATCTTTCTGGGCATCGGGCTGGGGGCGATTTGGCAGGTGATCGTGGAGGTGACCGCTCTCCTCCGCCGTTACGCAGAACGAGAAAATATGCACTGGGTGTCCTGGCTCAACCTGGCCGGTTTCATGCTTGGTTTGGCGATTATGTACTTCACGGCCTTCCTGGTGAAGTTTTAGCAAACAAAAGCCCAGGTGCTTGTGCCTGGGCTTTTGTTTTATTACTGGTATTTCACCTAATCGTGGCCGCCTTGATGTTCACCACCATTCCCACCGCTATCATTTCTGTGTTCCGGCTCAGAAGGGTGTGAGGTAGGATCCGGGCTGTTCTGATGCTGCTGGGGCTGCGAGGTATGCTGCGGCTGCATGGTTGCCTGATGCTGCTCCTCTTCTGGATGGTGCGTTGGCTGAAGAGTTGCCGACTGATGGGGAACATCTGTCGAAAGATGTTCTGGCTCCGCCGGGTGCAAGAATGGGGTTTGTGTATTGTCAGGTCCAATCCCTGGTTGGTGAGTATCTCCTGGTTCCTGCTCGGGATGGTGCCCGAAATCATTGTTATGAACGCGGGAACGGAAGGCATCGTGGTCGGCTAACCCCTCATCTAATAGCCCGAGATGATCGCGGAGCTGTTCGCGGACACGCTCTAAGGTAGGATCAGCGGGGTGCGTTTCGAGGTGCTGGCCGAGCTGGTTTTCTTGCTCCATTAACCGTTCGCGTACCTGGTTCAAAGTCTGCGTGAACGCTGTCTCATTCATGTTCGCTGTCAGCCGAAGAGCCGATTGCACCTGATACTCCCAGCGGTCGCCAATTGTTGTTGCCGGATGATAACCAGCCTGGTTCATTGCCAGCATCTCGTCCAGTCGTTTTTGTGCAAACTGGAGCGCCAATTCCAGCCGATCATCTGACCGGGGCGATAGGCCAACGCGGATATCTTCGGTCATTAATTTTACCGGATAAAGCGTTTCGTCCGGCAAGCTGTTTTGCGCTGCATAGACTGTAGCTCCGGTTCCCCCAAACAGTAAAGTAAAAATCAATATCAGAGTGGAAATGGTTGCCATCTTTGGATTTGCCTTTCGGAAAAAGAATGTCTTCCACTCTATATGACGCCGTTTAGGTGGTATGGATACGGGCAGAGGGTACATCTGCGCCTCGGCCAGGAATATAGCTCTCCCGCCTGTAGCCGCGCGTTGGTCCCGCTCTGGAGATTGCTGGAGCTTTTTGACCAGGGAGACAATCTCAAAATCTTGCTCTTCAGAAATGCTATTCATACGCCTTCCTCCCTGACACGTTTTCCTCCCTTGCGGGAAGCAGAATCCGGCGCAGCGCTTCCAACGCCCGGTGCTGTAGTGACTTAATCGAACCAAGAGGCTTCTCTAATAGAGCCGCCACCGCTTCATTCTCCCAACCTTCCAAGTATTTCAACACGATGACTTGGCGCTGTTCAGGCGTCAAAAGTAGCAATGCCGCCCTGACCCGTTCGCGATCAATGTTCTCCACAGCAGTTTTTGCGGGGTCATCCTGATCGTTCGCGAATGCCTCATCTAAAGGGAGGTCTGGGAGCGGCTGGCGACGATAATAATCGGTGATCCAGTGATGCGCCACCTGGTAGAGGTAGGCTTGCAGGTAATCCTTTGGTCCGCCCCCATTATGCAACGCTTTGAGAAAGCGGCTAAAAGTTTCAGCAACACACTCTTCGGCAAGATCGGTCTCTCCAAGGAGACGAATAGCATAGCGAAATACACCTGGACTGTAGCAGTCGTATATTTCCCCCAGTGCCGTCAGGTCAAAACATCGTGCCTGCTCAAGTAATCTAGTTTCCGGATTCATCCCGTAACCTTTAAGACGTAAATTCTGATCGGTAGATACGGGTATCCGGGGATTCGATGACAAATACATTACGGATAAGATCTTATGAGCTGCGGCGCCCCGCAGTGCAGGCAGAAATTTGCTTCTGGTTCGACGGTTTGACCGCAATATTTGCATGGAAATGGTTTGAGCACCTTTCCACAAACGGGGCACCAAACGTAGGAAAGGTGAATGGTATTTCGGCAATTAGGACAAGTTTCAGGCGGGGAAGAATCCACGTCTGTCCGCGACACATCATTTTTCAATTCAAGTTTATCAATTAATAGACCAAGAGGGTTATGACAACACATAGGCGTTCTTAGTGTACTGGTTTTCCACAATAAGGGCAGGTTGTCCATTCGTTCTGCACCGGTCGGCCGCAGCCAGGGCAGGTGGCACCAGTTGTAACACCTGTTCTTGACGTGCTTAAGCTTCGAACCAGTACAATTCCCCCCAATACAAGCAGTGCGAGAACACTCAAAGGGATAAGGAACATCCCGAGCATCATAAATCCTCCAAACATACCCCAGCTTCCGACCATCCCGCCGAATTGAGGATTCATCATGCCAAAGCCGCCGCAACCATAACCCATCCGGCCAAATCCACCAAACAGTGAAGTCGCCACTGTGAAAGTTATCAAGGCGACGGCAAGGCCCCCCAAAGCCCACTTCCAAGCGGTACGCATTATTGCACCTCCTGTTCGGCAACAAACTGACCATGCCAGGTATGCAGCCAGACGCTGCCATCGAAGCCATTGACGCTCAACATACCGGCAACCTGGTCATTGATCTTGAAATCGAAGGTGTAATACCCATAGAAACTTGTGCCGTCTGATTGGAGCTGTGCCCCGGCCAGGTTCGCATCCAAATACTGCTGTCCTTGTTGGATAGCCTGCTCGATCGAGAGGGTGTTCTCAACGGCCTGGCCGTTGCCCATATGGCCGTATTTGACATTCCACATCATATTCGGACCCATTTCAGGATACACCGCGCCACTGTAGGGATCCACCAGCAACTCAAAAGCGCCTCGACCTGTGCTCGTTTCTTTTACCGAAGCATAAAAGTTGTTATTGAATTCCATGATTTCCGCAACGGTCAGACCCTGACCGTACCCGGCGGCGTATTGTTTTGCGCTGGCAATGGCCAGATCGATCGCAATTCTTTGTCCATTTTGGGTAGTTGCATTCCATCCACCCATCATACCCATCCCCCAATTGCCCTGTCCGGAGTTATTGTTCCATCCCCCCATCATTCCAGGACCCATTCCCCGGTATTGCTGGTTAGGAGTGTTGTTGCCCTGCCAGCCCCAATCGTCCATCATGCCATTGCCCATTCCCCAACCATTGTTTCTCAAACCCTGGTAAGGAGGGGTAATGTCGGGCGTTTGTTGGGTTGCCGAAGGCGCGACAGGCGTTTTGGCCGGCGGGACAACCGAGGCCGCCTGAACATTCACCGGAGCAACCGCGTAAACTGGCGTTGGCCGCCAGAATTTATTGAAACCATAAGCAGCACCAATCCCTAGACCGATGCCGAAGATCAATAACAGGCTACCCAACAATAATTTCCGCATGACGTTTCTCCTTTTTCTAATCCATTCCGTGATGAACTAACGATACCCGGAAGTTGTGTAGAAATTGTGAGAAACCTATCAGGGCTTTATGAAGAAACCACATCCCGCCGCACGTAGATCCCAGAGGCAATCACCTCGTCGACGGCGAACTGGCTGTAGCCGCTTTCGAAGACAAACGTGGGCGAAGCACGCAGCAGTTTTATACTGCCGCCTGGAAGTACGCCCATCGCCATGAGCTTTTCCAACCGGCCCGGATTACTCATCTGGATGAACGCCACCTGGCCCACCTGCCCTGGCTGGAGTTCGATCAGGGGGGCAATCTCCGCGTCGGCTCTGGCGCGCTTTTCCCGGCAGCAGTCGCCGGGCGGAATGGCCTTCCCATGCGGGCAGAACGCAGGATGCCCCAGCAGGGTGCAGATACTCTCATCCAATCCATCGAACAAGACGTGCTCCAGCCTGCAGGCCTGATCATCCACCTGGTTCTGGTCTCCTTTTAGCACGTCTGCCAGCAGGACTTCTCCCAGCCGGTGGCGGCGGATGGCGCGCGCGGCTTCCTCGCGGCCGGATGCGGTCAGCTTCCAAATCCCCTGATCCTGTACGATCCACGCGCCATCCAGCAGATCCTGCACATTCTCGCCCGGGTGTTCAGTTACCGGCACTCCTACTTGCCCGTCTTCTTCGGCCATCCACAGCTGTTCGAGTTGTTCTTGCGCCCGTTCACTGACCATCATGTCGATTTCTCCTTCACGGTCTTTCCCGCACGGTTAATTGTCGAATTCTTCAGGTTTCGCAGCCAGATGATCAGTTTCGCCTCGGGCAGCATTTCGTACCCGCAGCGCGGGCAGCGCACCAGGTGGCATCCTTTCACCAGTGGGCAACTGCCGCAGGCCGTTCCCGCTTCCTCAGGATCGAATTCGTAGCCGCAGAAACCACACTTCATAGCTTGATTCCAAGGACCATCAGCAACCAGTTGAGCAGCCCGCCGATCAAGAAAGCAAAGGGGAAGATGAAGACGATGATGGCCAGGGCGGTTTTCCAGCCACGTTCTTTCACGGTGACCGAGAACTGGGCCACGCAGGGGACGAAAAGTGTCATGGTCACCGTCGAAACCAGGATCTGTACGCCTGTCATGGTGTTACGCAGATCGTACAGGCCGGCCGCGCCGTAATCCCGGCGGAAGAAACCGAACAGGAAGGCCACCGCCGTCTGGTCAGGCAGGCCCAGCCAACGTACTAGAGGTTCAAGCGCGCTGATAGCCAGGTCGAACAGCCCGGTCAGCCGGCCCACCCAGATCACCAGGCTGGCGATGATGAACAGCGGGAAAACTTCTCGGAAGTACCACTCCATGCGGGTGTAGGTCTTGACGAATACGTTTTTCGGACTGGGCAGACGCAGCGGCGGCAGCTCCATGTAGAAGGTCGGACGCTCGCCGGGCATCAGCCGCGCAGTCACCAACCCCACCAGCAGGAAGATGCCGGTCATAATAGCAGCCCAGATCAGTAGCAGGTCGTTCCGCCCGGAAAGCATGCCCAGCATGACGCCTAATTGCGCCGAACAAGGGA
The DNA here is from genome assembly GCA_034411135.1 of Bellilinea sp. Classification (GTDB taxonomy): domain Bacteria; phylum Chloroflexota; class Anaerolineae; order Anaerolineales; family Anaerolineaceae; genus Bellilinea. The sequence continues at coordinate 8,741 of DAOUMN010000025.1, read as the reverse complement.
TGGCCAGCGACAGGAGAATCGTGCTGAGCACCCGCTCCCGGCGCGTCTCAAGCGTCCGGGTGACGATCGTCGCCATCGTGTCGCAGCCGAACCCCAGAACCATCGGGATCACTGCCCGGCCGTTCAGCCCGATCTTTTTGAAAACGCGGTCGATCAACATGGCCAGGCGCGGCAGGTAGCCGCTGTCTTCGATGACCGAGAAGGCCAGGAAGAACGTGCCGACAATGGGGAGAATGATGGCGATGGCATAGCGCACTCCCAGGGTGATCACACCGTATTGGTTGCCGATCAAATCCCGGATCGCCGGCCAGGGAACGTACGTTGCCAGCAATCCGTTGATCCAGGGGTTGACGTAAGCTCCAAACAGGCTGTTCTCGAAGAAATCGACCAGGGTCTGCGCCCCGAACACCCCAACAAACTGGTACAACAGGTACATCGAGAGGAGAAGTAGGGGGATCCCGGTCAGCGGATTCATCGTGGCTTCACTGACCTTTTCCGCGAAGCGCGAGACCCGCCGGACGGGCTGGGTGAGCACCTTTTGCAGAATCCGGCTGGCGGCCTCGCGCTGGTAGCGGGCGATCACCAGAGAAAGCGGTTGGCTAAAACGGCCCTGGGCGGCCTTCACCGTGGCCTGGACGTCGGCGTACTGAGCGCCTTCTTGCGCCGCGACCAGCGCGGCCACTCCGGCGTCGTTTTGCAACAGCAGCAGGGCAATCGACCGATGGGTTAACTGGTAGGAACCATACATCTGGGTTTCGATCTGTTGTAAGGCGTCTTCGATGGCGGGTGGATACTGAACGACGGCTACCTGAGCAGGCTTTGATTCACAGTTCGCGCAGCCTGCTGCCGAATGGCCGTTCCGGTTGAGGGAAGAAAGCACAACTTCTTTCAAGCGATCTGCGCCGCGACCGGTCGTCAGCGCAGTCGCGACAACCTGGATTCCCAAAACTTGTTCGAGGGCGGTTGTGTTGATTTTGACACCCAGCCGTTCGGCCTCGTCCATGAGGTTGCAGACCAGGATGACCGGCTGGCCGGCCTCGATCAATTGCAGGGTCATCGGCAGCATGCGCTCCAGGTTCTTGGCGTCGACCACATGCAAGGTAACCGCTGGTCGTTCCTGGAGCAAGATATCCCGGGCGACCCGCTCCTCTTCCGTCACGGGAACCAACCGGTACATCCCCGGCGTATCGACCACGCCGACCGGCTGGCCCGCCAGGCGGCCTTTTCCCCGGCTGACTTCTACCGTCGTACCAGGGTAATTGGAGACCGTGACGTAAGCTCCGGTCAGGGTGTTGAACAGCACGCTCTTGCCTACGTTGGGCGACCCGACGATCGCGATCAGCGGCAGCCCGCTGGTATCTACGTTGGGACCCCCGTGACAACTGGCGCCGTTGGATTCTGGGAGGATCCTGGGGTTCGCAATGGATTCTTGCATGGATAAACTCCTGATTTAGGGACGGTAATCTATTACCGATTAAGGGAAGATCAAAATCGACCGGGCAGTTCTTTCAGAAAGATACATGTTACGTTCACCAAAAGCCGCCAGGATTGCGCCGTTGCTTCCAATGGCCAATACGGTAACAAGTGTTCCAGGGCCAATGCCTTCCGCTGTTAAAAATGAGTGTGTCGCTTCATCCGCCTGAATACGTGCAACCTGGCTTTCTTCACCGGTTTTTAGCTGTGTCAAAAATCGTTCTGGCAGGGGTAGGGCCGAGGACTGCGCAGCAGGAATGGGGTTTCCCAGAGGAGATTGGGTCGGTTGGCCTAAAAAGCGGGACAGACGTTCTGCAATATCGTCGGGTACGGTGTGTTCCAGTTTGCAGGCCAGCTCAGCCGCAACGTCCGGTAAGATTTGTAGTTGATCAACCAGGAACACTTCCCATAAACGGCGGTGGCGGAGCACAGACAAGGCCAACGTTTCACCATTTGGGGTTAAGGTAACACCCTTGTAGGGGGTAAACGTTACCCAGCCATCTTCCGCCAGCCGGTGAATCATCTGGTGGGCGGAGACCGGCTGGATGGATAACGCTTCGGCCAGCTGCGAGACAGGCAGCGGTTCTTCCAGGCCGCGCTCTTTGAGGAGCACAGCCGTTATCAAATACATTTCTTCGCTCTCGGTCACCATATTTTATGCTGAGCCTTAAAATAAATAGGGATTATTTTCTTGCCTGCCATAATATTACGTTGTTTTTATCAGTGGGCAATGAACAATCGTCATCCTTCCCTGGTGGATTTCGTCACTTATTTCACAAACTTGGATTTACAGAGAAAAACACCTTGACAGAATGATTTCTTGGGAATATCATATCATTATATTGTGATATATAAATATATCGATGGGAGGCGTAGGAATTGTTAACCATTACAAACGCAGAAGGAGTTCAATTGCAAGCCAAGCTTTTTCGTGGCTTTGGAGACCCGGCGCGCCTGAACATTTTACAGGTGTTACGCAACGGCCCCATGACCGTGACCGAGATAGTAGCATCCACGGGGATGAGCCAATCCAACACATCCAACCACTTGCGCTGTCTGCGCGAATGCGGTTTAGTTGCAGCCGAACAACAAGGGAAGTATGCGCTCTATCGTCTTAGCGACGACCGTGTCGGCGATCTGCTGGCAATGGCCGAATCCCTATTGTCCGATGTCGCTCGAGGAATATATGAATGCACCCGATATAACCTCCCGCGCGACATAAGTCAGGAAAAAGTATAGGATGAAAACGGGTCTACGGATTTTCGCTACCGTTATCGTTGCCCTTCTTCTGGATGGGTTGACAAAGGCTTGGGCTGAGCAAGCATTGACCACGCCCATTCCAATCCTGGGTCAGACTTTTCGCCTGACCCTCGGTTACAACACGGGCGTTGCATTCGGTTTGTTTGCCAATGGTGGGGCCTTTCCACTCATCGTCACCGGTGTCATCATTGTTGGACTAGTCATATGGCTCGTAAGGGAATTACGCCGCGGCGAATTTCCAGCTGCCACGCATCTACCTATTGGGATGATCCTTGGCGGTGCGGTAGCGAATTTCGCTGACCGCCTTTCAAATGGCCGGGTGACGGATTTCCTGGATTTTGGCCTGGGCTCTGCGCGCTGGCCGACCTTCAACCTGGCTGATAGTTTTATCATTGTGGGTGCCGCCATACTGCTATGGACTATGATGAGTATCAAACCCCTTGATCAGGAGCAGCAGGCATGAAAATATTGAAGATCCTTTTTCTATCCATCCTGACTCTGGTCGGAGTGAGCCTGATCTGGCGTTGGACGAGTCGAAAACGATCCCTCCCCTGCCCGACCTGGCTGGCGAATTTACTGGATAGCTCCTGGTCTGATTGGTTGCTTGGCACCCAGACGACTCTGGATCGCATCGGGTTGAAACCCGACCAGAAAGTTCTGGAGGTTGGCCCGGGGCCAGGTCGTCTCTTGATCCCGGCTGCAAAACGCGTGCAGCCAGGAGGCGAGGTGTTTGGGCTGGATATACAGCCAGGGATGCTTAACCGTTTGAACGCCAGAGCAGCGCGCGCTGGAGTATCCAATCTCATCGCTTTACTAGGCGATGCCTCCCAACCGCAATTCCCACCTGAGAGTTTCGACGTGGTCTATCTTTGCACGGTGCTGGGCGAAATCCCAGATCGTGAGGCGACCATCCAGCAGTGCTACGCAGCGCTCAAACCCGAAGGCATACTTTCGATTACGGAAATCTTCCCCGACCCGCACTATCAATCGCGCGCAACGGTGCAGCGGTTAGCCGAAGCTGCTGGCTTTCGACTGCAAGCCATGCTCGGCCCGTGGTACCTTTTCACGGCCAACTTTGCGAAAGCATAGCTGGTGCTGATCAGTAGTTCCAATTGACACGGAGTTCGAGAATGAGCCAAACGTTTTTCCACAGCATTTTTGTCATCTACTTCGTGTTGTTTGCTGCGATCCGTGTGTATTTCCAGTGGCGCGCCCGGCTGGTGCAAGGACAGGTTGACTACAAGGAAAGCAGGCTGAACACCACCTTGCGCGCTCTCATAGGAGCAATATTTTTCCTCGGCGTCTTGGTCTACCTTGTTCGTCCATATACCCTGGCATGGGCGGAACTGCCATTACCGCAATGGGTACAGTGGCTGGGCGTTGTGCTGGGTGGGATCAGTATTCCACTCCTCGTATGGACGCAGCTAGCTTTGGGGAGTAATTTTTCCCCGACGCTCCACGTGCGCCAGGAGCATACGTTGGTGACCAGCGGGCCTTATCGCACCGTGCGCCACCCGATGTATACGGCATTATTTCTGTCCCTGTCGGCGATCCTGCTGCTCACGCGGAACTGGCTCGTCGGCGGTATTCCGCTCATCGGGCTGAGTGTGATTTTGCTGATGCGCCTCCCGCGTGAAGAGCGCGCGATGATTGAAAAATTCGGCGACGCGTATCGCGAGTATATGAAACGCACCGGGCGATTTCTGCCGCGGATGATCCATCCAATGGGAGCGAAGCCCTACGGCCAATGATGTTGAAAAGTCAAAAATTAAACGAAAGGGATCATATTCCAAGGAGGTAAACAAAATGGAGAAATTCGACTATACGGTGGAAACCACCAAGAACGTGGATGAGGCGGTGGCTGCTGTTGAGGCCAAAGCGCAGGAAAAGGGCTTTCGCGTACTGTATGTTCATGACGTACAGGCAACCCTGTCCGCCAAAGGGTTCGACATCGAACCGATGAAAATCATTGAAATATGCAATGCGAAGTTTGCGAATCAAGCACTGGCAAAAGATAAAAAAATCTCTCTCATGTTGCCCTGCCCGATCAGCGTTTTTACCGAGGAAGGAAAGACCTATATCACCGCATTCAAACCGCGAGTCCTATCCGATTTTTACCCCGGCCTGGGCATTGAAGAGCTTGCGGGCGAAGTGGAAAAGATTGTTATCAGTCTGGTAGAAGAAGCCAGATAATTCACCCTGATTGGAGAAGTTATGGAATCGAACAAGATCGAAGTACGCGTAAGCAATCTAGACTGCGAACATGACGCAGCCAACATCGAACGAGGGTTAGAAGGTTTTGCGGGTCTCGTAGGACTGAAGGTATATCCGAAATCCGCCAAGGTAGCTCTGACCTATGACCCAGATCAGACTAATCCAAATGCCTTGAAAGAAAAACTGGGGGCCATCGGATTTCCGCCTCAAAAAGGGATGGAAATGGCCGAACAAGTCAAACCCTGGCGCAATCCGAAAGTATTGACTTCAGTGGCGTCCGGTGTCCTGCTTCTGGCCGGCTGGCTCATTGGCCTGGCTGGCGCGCCGGTTCTTATATCGACCATTATTTTTATTGCGGCGATAGTGATCGGCGGGTATTACTTTGGTCGCGAGGCCATCGAAGAATTGATTTTCGAGCGGAAGATCGGGATCGAATTATTGATGATGGTTGCCGCGGTGGTCGCTTCGGCAATGGGCGAGCTGTTGGAGGGAGCCATGCTGGTCTTCCTCTACTCAATCAGTGAAGCCGCTGAAGGCTATACAGAGGAGAAGACTCGCGCCGCGATCAAGGCGCTGATGAACCTGGCACCCAAGGTGGCTCTGGTGCGCCGAGATGGCCGCGAGCGAGAGATCCCGGTCGAGGAGCTGGTAGTTGGGGATGTGTTCATCGTCAAACCGGGTCAAGCCATGGCTACGGATGGCGAAGTACTGGTTGGAGCTTCCAGCGTCAACCAGGCTCCGGTGACCGGCGAAAGCGTCCCGGTGGAAAAGCAGGTGGGCGACCCGGTCTTCGCCGGCAGCATCAACGGCGAAGGCGCTTTGGAAGTTCGAGCGACCAAAACCTTTGCCGATAACACCATCGCCCGCATTATCACCATGGTTGAAGAAGCCCAGGAGAAGAAAGGCAAAAGCCAGCGCTTCATCGAGCGATTCGGCGAGCGCTACAGTCCCATCGTTTTACTTATCGGCATTCTCATTGCCATTGTGCCGCCGCTGTTCTTCGGAGCAGCCTGGGTGATGTGGATCACCCGTGCTACGGTCTTCATTGTCGCGGCCGCACCCTGCGCCCTGGTCATATCCATCCCGATTACGTTGGTGGCTTCACTTGGCACCGGCGCGCGCAATGGTGTGCTGATTAAAGGTGGGGTGTATGTTGAAGAACTGGCCAAGGTGAAGGTCGTTGCGATGGATAAGACCGGCACGCTGACGCGTGGAGAACCGGAAGTAACCGATGTTGTTCTCTTCCGAAAAGACCCGGACCGGCTGACAAACTCTCAGCAGGAATTCTTAGCGGTGGCTGCCGGCATTGAACGGCGCAGCGGCCACCCCTTGGCCCAAGCTATCGTCCGGCATGTGGAGACGCAGGGAGTCCAACCAGCCGAACTGGCTGACTTCCGCTCATTGACCGGGGCGGGCGCGTCTGCCCGTCTGGACGGTCGCACAGTTTATGTTGGCAGCCCGGACCTGTTCCACTCGAAGCTGGGAATCTCCCTGGAAAGCGCCTGGGAGGACATCAATCACTTGCAAAGCCAAGGGAAGACTGTGGTGTTATTAGGCGATGAACAAGCCCCATGGGGCATGATTGCTATCCGTGACAACATCCGCCCCAATGCTCAGAAAGCTATCGATGCGATGCACGCTGCTGGAGCTGAAAAAGTGGTCATGCTGACCGGCGACAACGAGCGTACCGCTCAGGCGATTGCCCGTGAACTGGGGATCGACGAAGTATATGCGGACCTGAAACCGGAGGATAAGGCGGTCAAAGTACGCGAGCTGACTTCCCGCTATGGACACGTGGCGATGGTCGGAGATGGGGTGAACGATGCCCCCGCGCTCGCCGAGGCGACGGTGGGTGTCGCGATGGGTGCAGCGGGTACGGATGTAGCCCTGGAAACCGCTGACGTGGCCCTGATGGCCGACGACCTGGAGAAGTTAGCCTATGCGTTACTCCTGGCAAAGCGTAATCAATCCATCGTCAACCAGAACCTGGTCCTTTCGGCAGTTGTGATTGGCGTGCTCGTTATCGGTGCTGTGGGCGGCTGGTTCACCTTGCCAATCGCCGTGCTGGCTCATGAGATCAGTGAGTTTGTGGTCATTGGCAGCGGCTTGCGTATGCTGCGGTCGTAATCATTTCAACGCCTCGGTCCGGCAGGGAGCATTCAATCCCCTGCCGGACCCGAAAGGAATTTTGCAGGAGGTGAAATGCTCAGCATTCAGGAAGGGTTGCACTTTGACGCTGCGCAGGCTGTGAACGATATCGAACAATTCGTTCGCAGCGAAGTTCACCGCCTGGGGAAACGCGGCGTGGTTTTGGGTTTGAGCGGTGGTCTTGATTCGACCACCTGCGCATTTCTATGTGTGCGCGCCCTTGGGCGAGCACATGTACTTACCTACATGCTTCCGGAGCGGGATACGGATGCTCAAAACATGGCCGATGCCGAATTGGTAGCTAAGACCCTGGGTCTGAAAGCGACGCACATCGATATTTCTCCAGTGCTGGCGACGCTGGGTGTATATGACCTGGTTTCCATTGAACAGGCAGGTGACCGACAGCTCATCGAACGTGGTATCCGCTGGATCTGCCGGTTATCGTCCGCCCCGTCCGCCTTCAGCGAGGGGATCGCAATGCTTTATAACAGCCGGGCAAATTTCTGGCTGCGCCTGGCTCGCCAGATCTTCTGGAAACCATTAGGACGCATCCATGCTTTTGCAATAACAAAGGTCCGCCAGCGGATGGTTACGCTGTACTTCTACGCCATGATAAATAACTGCCTGGTGGTAGGGACGACGGACCGGTCGGAGTGGAGCGTTGGCTTCTATGATCCGTATGGCGATGGGGCAAGCGATGTCCAGCTGCTTCGGCATTTATACAAGACCCAAATCCGGGAACTGGCGAAATACCTCGGAGTTCCTGCATGGATCGTGAATAAACCCTCCTCGGGTGATCTGGCTGCCGGACTGCCCAACGAAAGCGCAATTGGGCTGACCTATGAACAATTGGACGCGATTCTATGGGGAATGAACCATGGATTGACTGAGAAAGAAATCGTAGCACAGACCAGCGTTACTCTTTCTGCCATTGCTTCTGTTCAAAAAGCGATTTCGCTAGCGCGTCTGCGCGAGTCTTTGCCATCTATGCTGCCCGTTTTACCTTGATGTATCAGGATGATTAGGCGCTTGCATGAAAAAACCAGTAAATAGAAAACTCCGACTTTTTATCATCTGCTCTCAGCTCCTTGCCCGGGAAGGATTAATCCTTCTAACCCAACAGGATGAGGATTTACAGGTCGTTGGAGATGCAGCAGATGATGCGGCTGGGATTGCTGGCGTTGCAGAACTTCACCCCGATGTGGTGATCGTCGCGGACGGCTGGGGCGGAGAAGAATGCTCGTGCGCTGACATCGTCAAGAAAATAAAGGCAGATCATCCCCAAATCCCAATTCTTGTAATTTCACCTCATGTCGAAAATGCGCGGGTACAAATGGCGTTGGCGGCGGGCGCGACCGGCTATCTCCCGCTGGGGGTCGACATGGATGAACTGGTCCGCGTCCTCTACACGGTCAGTCGGGGAGAGCTGACCCTTCACCCTTCGATGTTACCTGCGATAATCCAACAAGTAGAGGCAGGACAAAGCAAACCGATTTCACCCACCCCGAATGATCTGACGGAGCGTGAACGAGACATCTTATCCGCCCTTTCGCGCGGATTGACAGATCGAGAGATTGCGCAACTCCTGTTTATTAGCGTTCGTACGGTGCAGTCTCACCTCGCCCACATCTATGAAAAGCTCCACG